>NZ_CP157522.1:600000-1200000 GCF_049075655.1 Methanothermococcus jasoni
CAGGGATGACGAATAAACAAAAAAGTAATATCAATAAATAATGAATAATAAATAATAAAAGCAATACTGGATAAATATAATATAAAAGGTAAATAATGTGATACTATGGAAAAACCGATTATTTGCAGAATAAAAGAGATAATAGAGGAAAGTCCTACTGTAAAAACATTTATACTTGATAAATATTTTGATTTCAAAGCAGGTCAGTTTGCCATGGTGTGGATTCCAGAGGTAAATGAAAAACCACTTGGATTGTTAAAAACCAAAAATTCCATAAGCTTTGGCGTGGCAAAAGTTGGAGAATTCACCGAAAAAATGCACAGTTTAAAAGAAGGGGATTTAATCGGTGTAAGGGGACCTTATGGAACATCCTTTGAACCATTAGGGGACAAAGTCCTTGCAGTTGCAGGGGGAATTGGAAGCGTTCCAATATTAAGTGCTGTGGAGGAATTTTTAAAAAAGGGCATATCCATTACTACAATACTTGGGGGAAGAACAAAAGATGAATTATTATATTTGGATAGATTTCAAAAATGCGGAAAACTTCATCCATGCACAGATGATGGAAGTTTTGGATATAATGGATTTACAACGGATAAGATGGAAGAAATACTAAAAAATGAAAAATTCGATTTAATAATTACCTGCGGACCTGAAATAATGATGAAAAAAGTTGTAGATATTGCAAATAAATACAATATTCCTGTTCAGGTTTCATTGGAACGGTATATGAAGTGCGGTATTGGAATCTGCGGACAGTGTGCTGTTGATGATGAAGGACTCTGTGTCTGTAAGGATGGTCCAGTATTCTGGGGAGATAAATTAAAATACATATCCGAGTTTGGAAAGTATAAAAGGGATGCCAGCGGTAAGATTGTTTAAAATATAAGGGTGATATTATCATTATCGGAGCTCAGGTATCAAAAAACTTCGTAAATACAAAAGATGACATACAAATACAGCAATGTGGAATTGATTTAAGAGTTGGAAAAATATTCAAATTGAAAGGAAATGGAACACTTGATTATACCAATGAAAAAAGGGAGCTCCCCAATTACATTGAAATATTCGACTCTGAAAAGGACGAAAAAATTGAATTGGATGTTGGCATATATACAGTTCAAATAGCAGACAGGGTAAAAATCCCAAATAATACAGCAGGTTTTGCCTATCCAAGAAGTAGCCTACTAAGGATGGGATGCACCATTTACACCGCAGTTCATGACCCAGGATATGAAGGTTATCCTACCTATTTAATGCATGTTTTGAACCCAATTACCATTTATAAAGATGCGAGAATTGCTCAAATCGTTTATATTGAATGCAATGAAGTAAATGGAGAATATGAAGGAATATACAACGAAAAAAATAAAAATAAGGAATAATAAATAAAAAATAAATAAAAAAGGAAATTAAAAATAATGGCTAAAAAAATAAAAAATTAATAACTGTCAAACCTGCTAATTTCTGTTATTTCTCCAACTAAATTTTTATTCATCAACTCTTTTGCCTTTTCTATGTCATAGTTGCCCAATAAATACATCATTTTAACCAGTGCAACTTCTGGAAGCATATCTTCACATCCGATTACTCCCAATTTTTGGAGCTCCCTTCCGTTTGAATAGACATTCATATTTATTCTTCCGTTTATGGTTTGGGTAGCCATTGCCACTAAAACGCCGTTATCTGTTGCATATTTTATATTTTCGAATATTGTTTCAGGAGTGTGTCCCAATCCTGTTCCTTCAATCACAATTCCCTTGTATCCATTATCCACATAGTAGTTTATGATATTTCCATCGATTCCCGGATATATTTTTATTAAAGCTACTTTTTCTTCTAAATTGGTGTTAATAGCTATGTTTTTTCCTTCGCTTTTCTTTATATCTCTTAAATATTCAATCTCCTTTGTGAATGGATTTATTTTTGCAACAGGGATATTATTTATCGATTTAAAGGCATCTCTTCTTGATGAATGGGACTTCCTAACCTTCACCCCTTCATGCAGATAGCAGAATGTATCCCCACTTTCCCCATGCATAACAACATAAACTCCCTTAATTGGTTGAGTGGATGCAATTACAGCACTTATAAGGTTCAATGCCGCATCTGATGAAGGTCTATCGCTACTTCGCTGAGCTCCCACGAGAACTATTGGAACATCTGCATCAATCATAAAGGATAAGGCACTTGCTGTGTAGTGCATGGTGTCTGTTCCATGAGCTATTACAATTCCATCTGCACCGTTTTCAATTTCCTTCTTAATCTCTTCTGCAATCATCTTCCAATAGGTTGGTGTCATATTTTCGCTTAATATGTTTAAAACAGCCTTACTATTTATATTTGCAATATCCAACAATTCAGGAACTGCCCTTATTAAATCGTCAGCTGTGAAAGCTGGATGAACGGCACCTGTGTTATAATCCACCCTTGAAGCTACTGTTCCACCAGTTGATAGAATTGATATGTTTTTTAAATCCTCTTTTTTCTCAATTTCCAATGGTGGAAGTTTGTATGTTGGTTTTTCCCCTTTGTTTATTAATTCTATTGATTTAATTTTATTCTTTGAAATGCCTATGTTGTATCCATTTTTCATTTTAATTACTATGATATTTTCATCCAAAGACGGCATTATAGTTCCAGTATAGTCCGTATTTTCCGTTTTTATAGTTATTAAATCTCCAATATTATAATCATCCATGATTTCACCGATAAAAATTGAAACTAAAAAATATAAAAAATAGATATAAAAAAATAAATTAATTTGGTTTTTTAATTGTTATTTAATTAATTATTTATCATTTAATTATTATTAAATTATTACCTATTGTTTATAATATTTTACAAATATTTCTTAACATAGAGCTCAGCATTTAAAACACTTGCACCAGCCGCTCCCCTGATGGTGTTGTGTTCAAGAGCTGTATATTTAACTGTAAATATTGGGTCTTTTCTAATTCTTCCAACGCTTATAGACATACCATTACCTGCATCCCTGTCCAATCTTGGCTGAGGTCTGTCGAGCTCATCTCTAATAACAATAGGCTTCGCATAAGTTGGAAGGTCGTATTCTTTTAATGGGTCGAATTTATCCATGACTTCTTTAATTTCTTCTGGTTCTGCCTCTTCCTTAGTTTTAACAAATATGCTTTCTGTATGGCCATCAATTACAGGAACCCTATTGCATGAAACTCCGATTTTAAAATCTGCGTCTATAAATTTGCAGTTTTCTTTATCCATGGCTCCCAATAGCTTTAAACTTTCAGTTTGCATTTTCTCTTCTTCGCTTCCAATGTATGGGATTAAGTTATCAAGTATTGCCATGGATGGAACTCCGTTGTATCCTGCCCCACTGATTGCCTGCATTGTAGTAATATTTACCAAATCAAGCCCAAATTTATCCATTATTGGCTTCAATGTAATCACTGCCCCTATTGTAGAACAGTTAGGGTTTGTAATTATCGCACCATCCCAGTTTCTGTTTTCCCTCTGAACCTCAATCATTTCAAAATGTTCAGGATTTACCTCAGGAATAATAAGTGGAACATCATTTTCCATTCTCATAGCTGACGCGTTTGAGAAAACCAGTTTTCCAGCTTTTGCAAATTCTGGTTCCAATTTTTTTGCCAAATCTGATGGAAGTGCTGAAAATACAATATCTACATCTTCAAATGCCTCGTGGTTTGCATCTGTTGGAACTACAATTTTGTTTGCCAATTCTTCTGGAATTGGTTCTGATTGATACCAATAACAGGCGTCAGCGTATTTTTTTCCCGCACTTCTCTGTGATGCGGCCAAAACTTCCAAATCAAATATAGGATGGTTTTCAAGCATCTGGATAAATCTTTGCCCAACATTACCTGTTGCTCCTAAAATACCTACTTTTATATTCATTTTTTTCACCAAAATTACTTATAAAATTAGAACATTAAACATATAATTATGATTATATTATAATGTACTTTATTATATATATTTTAGTCAATGATGATTATTGAATTTAATAAGTTAGGATTTAAACATGCGGATAAATAATAAAATGGAAATTTACTGGTGTTAAAATGGATAACAGTGATAAAGTAGTGATTACAGCGGATGAATTAAAAAAAATGATTAGAAACAATGAAGAGGACAAAATAGATGAAATAGATATAGTAACCACTGCAACATGCGGAATAATGTCTGGAACCATGGCGGTTTTCCATATTCCAATTGCAGACAGTGGAACATTTAGAAAGGCGGAAAAGATTTATTTAAACGGCATAGAAGGTTATGTGGGACCATGTCCAAATGAATATTTGGGTAGTGTGGATGCAGTAGTCTATGGGACAAATTATACTGGTGAATATGGTGGAGGATTTTTATTTAAAGATTTAGTATCTGGAAAAGAGATTGAAGCTGTTGTGGAAAGTGGGGGAAAAACGTATGAGAAAACATTATCATTGGAGGACATTCCAACAGCAAAAATGATTGGAACTAGAATGGCATTTAAAAACTATGTGGCAATTACGAATTTAAGTGATGAGTCTGTAAAAACCATATTCCATAGAAGAAGGTTAAAAAAAGGAGAGGCATCATTTTCTGGATGTGGTGAAATAAATCCACTTCAAAATATGAAATGTGATGAAAAGGAATTATTTGGAAAAAAAATTCTATTAAACGGTGCAGAAGGACTTATACTAGGATATGGAACAAGACATTCTCAAAATAAACCAAATATAATGATATCTGCTGATATGCACGATATGGATGCCTATTATTTAGGTGGATTTATCACTTCTGGTGGTGTAGAGGTATTCAATACTATAGCTGTTCCCATTGAAGTAAATGAAAAAAACAAGGAGTATTTAAAAACACTTGATGAAAACATCGAGCTCCCACTAACAAATATAATCGGTAGAGTTCCCGTGGGAACTGGAAAATATTCAGAAGTATGGAAAGATGCAGAATTGAGGCCAAAAGTTGATATATATAGGTGCAGAAACTGCGATACATGTATTGCAGAGGAATTATGCCCTACAAAAGCCATAAAAAGAATTGAACATTTAGGTGGTAGGCGTCTTCCAAATGAAAACTGCTTTGGATGTGGGGTCTGTGTAGAGGCATGCCCTTATGGAATATACCAAATGAAGAGAAACAGTATATTGGATATCCCCATTACATGCAGACAGTCAGATAGGGAGCGAGCTCTGAAACTTGCTAAGGATTTGAAAAGAAGAATAGAAAAAGGAGAATTTAAATTATAACCTGCTTAATATTCCATCCATAATTCCCATCTTATATATTTATTTTTAATTGTTATCGAAGCAAATTTTCAAGTTGC
The DNA here is from genome assembly GCF_049075655.1 of Methanothermococcus jasoni. Classification (GTDB taxonomy): domain Archaea; phylum AGJL01; class Methanococci; order Methanococcales; family Methanococcaceae; genus Methanofervidicoccus. Next base: position 605,324 of record NZ_CP157522.1, read on the forward strand.
TGTCTCACGAAAACGAAGGTTTTCGTCGAGATTCACAAAAATATTGGTTTTTGTCGAACTTATAAAAACCTAAGGAGTTTTGTCAAGTTTTTTATATTCCTTATTTTTAATATTATTTATTTATAATAATATGATATCTTCGTATATTTAGGTATTAACATATTACTAAATTATTTAATATCTGTAATAACGATTTAAAATAGCAATTCTTAAATATAATATCATTAAAAATAATAGTAGTGGTATAATCAATAATAATCAAATGAAAAATCGGTGGTAAAATGGTTGTAAAAATAGGCATTATTAAATGTGGAAATATTGGGATGTCTCCGGTAATTGATTTAGCATTGGATGAGAGGGCGGATAGAAAAGATATCGATGTTAGAGTTATTGGAAGTGGGGCAAAGATGGGTCCTGAACAGGTGGAGGAAGTAACTACAAAAATGGTTGAGGAAATAAAACCCGATTTTATAATATATATCGGACCAAACCCAGCAGCACCAGGCCCAAAAAAAGCAAGAGAAATTTTAAGTACATGTGATATTCCATCAGTTATCATTGGTGATGCACCTGGTTTAAAAGCAAAAGATGAGATTGCCGAACAAGGACTTGGATATATCATTATAAAATGCGACCCAATGATTGGTGCAAGAAGGCAATTTTTAGACCCTGTTGAAATGGCTATGTTCAATGCAGATGTTTTAAGAGTGTTGGCTGGAACAGGTGCATTAAGGGTTGTTCAAAATGCAATTGACGCCATGATTGATGCAGTTAAAGAAGGAAAAGAAATTGAATTACCAAAAATAGTCATAAATGAAACAAAAGCAGTAGAGGCTATGGAATTTACAAATCCAAACGCAAAAGCAAAAGCGATGGCAGCATTTGTCATGGCTGAAAAGGTTGGAGATGTGGATGTTAAAGGATGCTTCATGACAAAAGAGATGGAAAAATACATCCCAATTGTAGCCTCTGCTCATGAAATGATAAGATATGCGGCTAAATTAGTAGATGAAGCAAGAGAATTAGAAAAAGCTATGGATGCTGTGAGCAGAAAACCGCATGCAGCAGATGGAAAAATATTAAGTAAAACAAAATTAATGGAAAAACCAGAATAAAGTAAATTTTATTATTTAATTATATTTTATTTTTATTTATTGTTGTTTTTGTATTTTATTATTTTTTTAATCGGATTTTTTTAAAATATTCATAAATTCGTCAATGGCTTCCTTTACTGTGTTTTTATCTGTTTTAATTACATTGATATAATTGTTTCCAAGGGCATTATAGGTTCCTGTGCCAATATCTTTAACAATAACTGCATTAATACCATTGTCCATTAAAAATTCCGTAATTTTTATGCCTCTTTTCTTATCCAAATCTTTTGCAGGGTTTTCTTTTACTTCAATATCTTTTATATTATATTCATAAGAATCAACACTTGCAATTACAAAATATTTTGCAAGAGAAAATTTATCTGCTATCGCCGAGCTCATCACATCATTATCATTTATTACATTAATTGGAACTGCCACTTTGATATATCTTTTTTTGATGGGGTCAATATGGACAGTTATATCGGATATGTTTTTTATATTTTCTTTTATTTTATCTACAACATCTTCTGAAATCTTATGGGCAGATTTAAAGGATAAATTTTCATCCACTTCAATGTGCATATCGCAGAATATAAATGGTCCAGATTTTCTAGCTTTTAAATGGTGAGCTCCTTCAACCCCATTTACACTTAATGTTATATTCTTTATTTGCTCAACTGTTTCTTCATCGCAAAAATCCATCAGCATATAAATATCCTTTTTAATCATTTTCAATCCCAAACCAATTACAATTAGGCTTATTATTCCCCCGACAATTGGTTCCAGAATGTAGTATCCAAAATAAGAGCCCACTACTGCAAACAATACTGCAATTGTGGTGTAGAAATCCACCAATGAGTGAGCTCCCTCCCCAACCATTGCATCAGAACCTATTTCCTTTCCAACCTTTGCCTTATATTTATAAAGATAGTATGTAACTGCAAGGGAAACCAATACTGCAAAAATTACTGCAAAATGGTGGTGTATTGGTGTAGGATTGCCAAATTTTTCAATAGATTGTCGTAGTGTTTCAATACCAGTTATAAAAATGATAAATGATACTGCAAAGGATGCAAGGGTTTCTGCTCTGCTGTATCCGTATGGAAATTTAGCATTTGGCTCTTTTTGAGCAAGTTTTAATCCAAAATACACTGCAATAGGTCCCAATACATCAGATAATGAGTGTAGAGCATCAGCTACAAGAGCCACACTTCCGGAAATATATCCAATAATGCCCTTCAATACTGCAATAAATAATGTCAATATGGCACTAATTACCATGACCTTTTTTCCTTTTTCAATATTCATCTTTTCACTATTAAAAAATTTAATACCAAATATTAAATAATATACTTTTAATCTAATTATGTTATATATTTGATTGCATCTTATTTCTACTTTATTTTATTTATTCCACCATTATATAATTATAATTATTACGGGTGATTAATTTGATTTTAAGCATAGACATTGGTTCAACCACAACAAAAATGGTGTTAATGGACGATAAAAATAACATAGAAAATTATATGGTAAAAAATATAGGCGTGGTTATTGAAGAGGGAGATATTCTAAATATAGTTAAGGAATTTGAAAAAAACCATGATATAAACAAAATAGTGGCAACAGGCTATGGAAGGCATAAATTATCCTTTGTAGATAAGGTAGTTCCAGAGGTCATAGCACTTGGAAAGGGAGCTCACTATTTTTTTGAAGGAGCTCATGGAGTCATAGATATAGGAGGTCAGGACAGCAAAGTATTAAAAATAAATGATAAAGGGGATGTTTTGGATTTTATACTATCTGATAAATGTGCCGCAGGAACTGGAAAATTCTTAGAAAAATGTATCGATATTCTAAAAATAGATGACGATTTAAACGACTATAAATCAGACAATATAGCAAAAATATCTTCAATGTGTGCAGTCTTTGCAGAAAGTGAAATAATTTCCTTACTGTCTAAAAGAACCCCGAAGGAAGATATATTAATGGGAGTTTATGAGAGTATCTCAAACAGGATTGTTCCAATGGTCAATAAATTAAAGCTAAATAATATAGTATTTAGCGGCGGTGTTGCAAAAAACAGAGTGTTGATTGAACTTTTGGAAAAAAAATTAGATAAAAAGCTATTGGTTCCAGATGAACCCCAAATAGTTTGTTGCGTTGGTGCTGGTTTAATGGTTTAATGAACATTGTGATAAAAAATATAACCAAAACTTTATATTTTGCCAAACTATATAGTTTAAATGAGATGTTATATATTTTATATACTTATTAATTCACACTTTGCTTTTTTGGTGTTAAAATGGAATATATATCTAATTTAAAGAGAGCTGTTAAGACCCTTCGAAAAAACAGAAAAAACAATATATTGATATATACACATATAGATACTGATGGCATCACTTCGAGGGTGATTTTAGAGGAGCTCCTACACAGATTAAACATAGAGGCAGAATTTAGATTTTTAAAACAACTTGGTGTTGATTCCATTGAAGATATTCCATTTAAGGACTATGATTTAATAATTTTTGCAGATTTGGGAAGTGGGCAGATTAATCTTATAAAAGAAAAAATGGAAGAATACAACCTATTGGACAGAAAGGATAAAAATATAATCATTTTAGACCACCACATACCTGCAAATACGAATATTCCAGAAAATATAATAAATGTGAATCCTTGGAACAACAATATCGACGGAGGAAAGGAAATTTGCGGTGCTGGTGTGTCCTATTTATTTGCGAAAATGTGCAACCCCCGAAATATCGACTTGGCAAAATATGCCGTTCTTGGTGCAGTTGGAGATATTCAAAATTTAGAAGGCAAATTCACAGGATTTAATAGAATTATATTAAACGATGCGGTAGAGGCAGGGGACATTGTAGCATTTCCAGACCTTCAATTTTACGGAAAGCACACAAAACCTATTTTTGCATCTATTAAGTATTTTACAGATGTTAGAACCGACTTGATGAACAACGATTCAAGGATTATAAACTTTATAAACAATATAAATAGAAAATACAATTTAGACATTATACCAAAAGAAAGCCTATGCGATTTGTCCTTTGACGAAAAAAGGATTCTTGGAAGCGAATTTTTAAATAAATGCAATAGATATGTTCCTTCCAATTGGGCGAGATTTCTTCCAAAGGTAATATTCGGAGAAAGCTATGAATTTAAAAAGGAGGAGATAAAAACACCATTTAGAAATTTAGAGGAGTTTTCAACCTGCATAAATGCCTGTTCCAGATATGAAGATTATGAAACTCCCCTTAAAGTTTTAAAAGGAGATAGGGAAAAATATTACGATAAAATGAAATCACGACTAAATGCCCATAAAAGAAACCTTTCAAAATCACTCCAATATATAAAAGATAATGTTGAAATAATCCAGAAAGACAAATTTCAATACTTTGAAGTGGAAAATGGCACAATAGAGGGAAGTATAATTGGGATTGTAGCTGGAATGAGCTATTCAATAGAAGAGGTAGATTGGAAAAAGCCCATATTTGCAATAGGGGAAATGGATAATGGTTATAAAGTATCTGCCAGATGTCCAAAGCTCTTATCATTTGCCGAAGACATAAACCTTGCCGATGCCATAAGCTACGCATCTAAAAAAGTTGGAGGAAGCGGTGGAGGGCATAAATTTGCCTGCGGTGCATATATTCCAGAAAAAAAGGATTTTATAAGGCATCTTGAAAACAAACTATAATTAAATTATAATTATTTTATAAAATTACTCAATCATAAAAATAAAAACTTAAAAGATTTAAAAGTGATTTTATGTATAACAACGATAAATTTAAAAATACATTTAAAGAGGATACAAAATTTGCATCAAAGTATGAAATTGATGTAATTAATAGATTAACTGGTTTAAATTTTGATTATGATGATTTAATACTGCTTGAAAAACTTGCAGGGGATGATTACAGGAAAAGAATGTATTTAGATGAAAATACACAAATTGGAATACTTGAATTTGATTTAATTGATTTAGATTGGAAATTTACTCCGTCCCCTTATTATTATCAGTTGGTAGATGAAAAGAAAATAATACTAAAACCTACAAAAAGAAGATTAAAGGGGAAGTATTTAAAAGAAGAATATGTTGAAAATATTGACGAATACAAAAGTATAGTGGAAGATACGAACTATTTTGTCGGTATTGACATAGGGACATTTTTAGGAGTTGGAATAAAAAGAAATGATAGAATAAAATTGAAGGACTTAAAAAGGAAAAAAGAAGAAATTAATATTAATAAAATAAACGATTATTTAGAGAAAAACAAAAAAAGAATGGATTATCTTGTAAAATCATCAAAAAATATCCTTAAAAAATATATCAACAAATATAAAAACAAAGGGTATGTAATAAATGTATCATTTAGTGGCGGAAAGGATAGTGCAGTTTCCACACTTTTGGCAAAAGAGATGATAGAGGATATTGATGTTTTATTTATCGACACAGGTTTGGAGTATCCTGAAACGATGAAATATGTTAAAGATTTTGCAAAAAAATACGATTTGAATCTGCACACTATAAACGGCGATTACTTTTGGGATGAATTGGATAAAGAAGGTATTCCTACAAAAGATAACAGATGGTGCAATAGCGTTTGTAAGCTGATGCCATTGAAGAGCTTCTTTATGGAAAATTATCCAAATAAAAAAATATTAACAATTGATGGTTCGAGAAAATTCGAGAGCTTTGCACGGGCAAATTTGGATTATACTAGAAAAAGTGGATTTATAGACTTTCAAACTAATGTATTTCCAATACTTGATTGGAACGCTGTTGATGTGTGGAGTTATATTTATTTAAATGATGTTCTTTATAATCCAATGTATGATAAAGGGTTTGAAAGGATAGGGTGTTATATGTGCCCAGCCGCACTTAACAGCGAATTTTTAAGAGTAAGAGAGCTCCACCCAAACCTATGGGAAAGATGGGCAAACTATTTAAAAAAATACTACTCAGAAGATGATATATTGAGGGGATTTTGGAGATGGGATGAGCTCCCTCCAAAGATGATAGAAATTAAGAAAAATTTAAAATAGAACAAAATAAATGTAATTAAAATAGATTAAATATAGCTAATAAAAATGATAATAATAAAGGTGATATTGTGGATAAAAAAATAACAATCGTTGGAGCTGGTCCCGGAGACCCTGAGTTGATAACATTAAAAGGAAAAAAAGCCATAGAAAACGCAGATATATTAATATATGCTGGCTCTCTTGTTAATAGGGAAGTTTTAAACTACAACAAAAAGAATGCAAAAATATACAACAGTGCAACAATGAACTTGGGAGAAATTATTGATGTAATTGTTGATGGTGTGGAAAAGGGCTTAAATGTTGTAAGGGTGCATACGGGAGACCCATCCATATATGGAGCAATAAAAGAGCAAATTGATGAATTGAAAAAACATAATATAGATGTTGATATTATCCCAGGAGTCACTTCCTTATTTGCAGCAACCAGTTCATTGAAGGCAGAATTAACTCTTCCAGAAGTCTCCCAAACTATAATAATTACAAGACCTGAGGGAAGAACTCCAAAACCTAAAAAAGAAAAAATAAAAGATTTGGCAAAACATCAAGCTACTATGGCAATATATTTAGGCGTTGGTATGATTGATAAGGTTGTAAATGATTTAATTGAGGGAGGATATAATGAAGATACACCTGTTGCCGTAGTTTATCACGCATCATGGGAGGATGAGAAGATTATTAAAGGAGCTCTAAAAAATATATCCAATAAAGTTAAAAACGCAGGCATTACAAAAACGGCATTGATTATAGTAGGGGATGTTTTAGACCCAAAATACTATGAATATTCAAAATTATACGACAAAGATTTTGAGACAGAATATAGAAAGGTTAAACACTAACTGCAAACTAATTGCAATAAGCTCAACTATTATAGTCAATCTACGAACATTTATGACCCATTTAAGGACACCTCATGTAGATTGACTATATTTTGAATACCAATAGCCACCAATACATCATCTTTTTTTACCATAAAATCACTTTTTGGATTAGTTATTAACTCTCCATCTCTTAAAATCCCAATAATAGTTAAATTTTTATCATTTTTTAAATTTACAAATATGTCTATAAACTTTGTATCTCCACCATCCCACTTAATTTCAAAAATATCACTACCGTATTTACATGTGCTGGTGTCTTCAAAGAACATAACTACTGAGCTCTCAAATATGGAACTTGCCATCAACCTACCTGCAAACCCTTCGGATAATATAACAAAATCAGCACCTGAATGTTTTAACAAATCAAAATTATCGTCCTTTATACATTTCACTATTATTGTGGCTCTTGGATTTAACTGCCTTACAATTAAAGTGATTAAAATAGTCTTAGAATCATCGTTTGTAGAGATTATTACATACTTTGCTTTATCAATACCTGCTTTATTTAGAACCTCTTTGTCGTCCAATTCACCCATTACGTAATCATGACCATAAACGGAAGATTCTGAAACTATAACTACATCTTCTTTTATGTTATTTGCCCTTAACTCATCCAAACATTCCTTACTTGCTTCATTCCACCCTATTATAACAATGTGGTCTTTCTTTTTCATAGACAACAACCCCTGAAACTTCGCTATATTTGTATCAACAATATAACTTATCATCAAACTAGCCAATGTCGAATATACTCCTATCCCCGTTAAGGCTATAGCTATTGCTAAGAACCTGCCATATGTAGTTTGTGGAGTAATGTCCCCATAACCTATTGTAGTCATGGATATTATAGTCCAATACAAACTATCTAAAAAACTTACATGTTCCATTATTGAAAAGGCAATTGAATAAACTATGGTTAAAACTGCAAATATACCAAACATTATTAAAAAACTGTTTTTCATATTATCACTTGGTATTGCATGTCATGTGGGGAATTGATTTAGTCCATGTTTGAAATAATTAATTTGACTTAAATTATACACCTTTTTTATTTTTCAGCAGGATTATTTAACAACCTGTGTAAATTCTTAGATTTTACTCGATATTATTTTTATATCTGTTTTTCTTGTAATATCTTCCTCTGTTTCAAGCAATTTATTTAATCTGTTTTTTAAATCTTCAATATCTCTCGATTCATCTATTATCTCCCTTAAAAATTCTATATCCGAGACATAAGGCCCAACTTCCATCAATATAGCATTTTTTTCTTCAATGTTCATTTAATCACCTTTTTTCTTTTTTCTCCCTTTCTATTATTGCAATTTCCCTTACAACTGTTGTTATTTCCCTTTCAATATTCTCCATCTTAACATATATTCTATATATTAAATAAAACAATACGATAATTGCAAGATATATCAGAACATCTACACCCCTACCAACACCAGTTAAGGTTGCCAGGTATCCCAAAGTTCTTGGAAATACAACTGATGAAATCACAGCCATCCAGACAAATATCCAAAATATAGCAGAATCCCTACTCATGGCATTTGCCCTTACCTGTAATATTACCCTCGATATTGCAAAGACTGCAAAAATAATTGCAAGTATTTGAATTAGTTGCATAATTCACCCCTATTATCAATAATATTAAAATAAATTATTAAGAATACGATATATTAGTGATATAAATTTATATCTAATGATTTGATATATATTATTTTGGTGATTTAATGAAGATGAAGCATTTGATATCTATAAAAGATATTGGAAAAAAAGAAATTTTAAAGATATTGGATGAATCGGAAAAAATGGAAGAATTGCTAAAATCTAAAAAAGTGATAAACATTATGGATGGAAAAATACTTGCCACTTTATTTTATGAACCCTCCACAAGAACAAGATTATCTTTTGAAACTGCAATGAAGAGGCTCGGAGGAACTGTAATAGGATTTACAGATATAAAAAATACATCTGTTATGAAAGGAGAAAGTTTGATGGATACCATACGGGTCATTAGCGGATATGCCGATATAATTGCGATACGGCATCCATCCGAAGGCTCTGCAAGGTTGGCAAGTGAGTATGCAACTGTTCCTGTGATAAATGCGGGCGACGGTTCAAACCAGCACCCTACCCAAACACTACTTGATTTATACACCATAAAACGAGAAATAGGAAAAATAGATGGAATAAAAATTGCATTTATTGGAGATTTAAAATATGGAAGAACGGTTCATTCATTATGCTACGCACTCTCTCTCTTTGATGATGTGGAAATAGTGTTTATTTCACCAGAAGAACTTAAAATACCAAAAGAAATAATAGAAGATTTAAAGAAAAAAGGAAATGTTAAATTTTCTGAAAAATGCCATATAGATTTAACAGATGTTGATGTGGCATACATGACGCGAATTCAAAAAGAGAGATTTCCAGATTTAAATGAATATCAAAAGGTAAAAGGAATATACAAACTCACAAAAGAGCACATATGCGATAAAAATTTAATTGTTATGCATCCGCTTCCAAGAGTTGATGAAGTGGATTCAAATGTGGATGAGCTCCCACAGGCGAAATATTTTGAACAATCATTCTATGGAGTTCCTGTGAGAATGGCAATCTTAAAAATGCTTTTGGAAAATGAATAAATAAATAAAATAAATTTTAAAAAAATAAAAAATATATATCATGATAGTTAATTTTTTATATTATTAATTATATTAAATAAATGCTCGCATGGCCTCTCGCTTTTTCTTAATTATTATTTATTTAATTTAATCGATAATGCATAAATAATATGGCAATAATATAAACACTAAAACAAATATACTATAAATCAACTGGTGATAAAATGGGAATTTGGCAAGGAAAGAGTAAAAGAAAACCTACTGGTGGAAAATACAGATTGGTTGTTAAAAAACACAAAAAAGAAATGGGTAGAGAACCAGCAGAAACTCACTTAACCGATGAGGTAAAAATAAAAATAGTAAGAGTTGCTGGTGGAAACAAAAAAGTTAAATTATTAAAAACAAACTATGCCAATGTAATGGACCCTACAAACAATACATGTAAAAAGGTTGGCATCTTAAATGTAGTTGGAAACGATGCAAATAAACACTACATCAGAAGAAACATTATTACAAAAGGAGCTATCATTGAAACAGAAATTGGTAAAGCAAAAGTTACATCAAGACCTGGTCAAGATGGTGTAGTTAATGCTGTTTTAATCAATGAATAACTAAATATTACTAAAAAATAAAAAAATAAAATATCTATTTTTTATTTTATAATGATGATGTTGATGATTATTCTTCATATTCATCCATTTCTTTTTTCTTTCTCTTTTTATAGATATACCATACAATAATCAATATTAAGAGACCTATTATCATATAATAATAATTTACACTGGATTTAACTTTTGTATGTTCCTTAAATGTTATATTAAATGTTTTTGAAATATGATATTCATTATGGTAGTCATCAAAATATGTTAAATCAACTTTTACAGGCTGGGTTTCATTTAACTTCCCATATACATTATAGGATACTGTATCATAATCATCTTCATTTAAATCTCCAATATATTTGATATAATTATTGTTTAATTCAGTTATCCCACTTATTTTCAAAACACAGTGTTTTATGGTGGTTGAACCCCTATTTGCCACCCCTATGACTATTTCAGAAGCGTCAGGATTGTATTTATATCCATCCAAATATACAAAAACACTGTTGTTATGTATTACTTTTACAACCTTTATATTTATGGGAATCGTTGAATTATATATGGTTCCATCTTCCCCAGTCCAATACATTATTGCGGTTATTGGGTAAATTCCATCATCTGCCTTGGTGAGGGCATAAATTTTTGCTGAAATCTTGCTATTTTCACCAGGTTTTACGGATTTTAAATAGAATGTTGCAGGACCTACTATATTGACATTTTCAGTTCCCTTTAAATTGAGCGTTAAGTATTTTGCAATTCCTGTCCCCTTATTTTTAAGTATTATGTCAATATCTTTTGTTTCTGATGGAGTTATGTTGTTGCCGTTGTTGGTATCTATCTCAAATTTTGCGATTCCATAAATCGGAAGATAGTATATTTTTGTGAAATTTATTTTATTTTCATATGTCTCTCCCTTTTTTTCCTCATACTCAGTTGCTACAATATTTACATCAATTCTATAATTTTGAGATGGTGCATCCTCATTTACATGAAGCTTAAAATATACAGTATCACTTTCACCAGTATTTAGATGGGATAATGTAGCTGTTCCTTTTATTGGATTTACCTGTTTTACCTCAAATGGATAGTGTGGTGTAATTGTTATTATTATATCCTTTACATTTCGGTTGTTGTTGTTTGTTATTTTAAACCACAAATCCACATCATCTCCCGGATGAATTATATTTGGAGATTTTTCATCAGGTATTATTTTATCCACCCTATACTGCGGGTCATCGACTATTAATCCATAATTTATAGAGGTTGTTAAAAATATTGTCAAAATTAAAATAGAAAATATTTTTCTCATAATCCCCCTCTTTTAGTTTAAACTATATACATTATATCCATTATAATATATATAATTACATAATATATAGGCATATAATATACATTGATTATCAAATATACCATATTCAAATTTGGTGAAATTATGAAACCAGCAGATATTATTTCCTTTGCGGGAAAAAACATAACCCAAAAAAGGACTCAAAGTTTGCTAACAATTGTGGGAATTGTAATAGGTATTGTGGCCATAGTCAGCCTTATTTCTTTGGGGTACGGAGTTCAAAATTACATACAGGAAGAAACTGCGAAATTGGGGGCAAATAAAATACAAATTTTTCCGATGAAACAGTTTGGAACTCCACCATCCAAGCTTTTTGGAGATAAAGAGGTTAAAGCAATTAAAAATATAAGGGGGGTGGATGAAGTCCTATATGGGTGGTATAGTGGAGTTAATGTTGAATATAGAGATGAAAAATATTTCGTAAATATATACTATGCAAAACCATCCACTCTAAAATCCGTTTATTCTGATGTGGGAGGGTATGGAATTGAAAAAGGACGGTGGTTATCAGACAATGACAACTATAAATGTATGATAGGTTATGGAGTGGCACATAATTTATTCAAAAAAGAATTAAGAGTGGGGGACTCAATATATATCAGTGGGCAAAAATTTAAAATTGTTGGAATCATGACTCAGGTGGGCAACCAGCAAGATGATAATATGGTAATGATACCCATGAGCTCCGGTGAAGAACTATTTAATAAAAAAGGGGAGTATAACTACATAATGGTGAAAATCAAAGATGGTGCAGATATTAAAAAAGTATCAGAGGATATAAAAGATGCCTTGGAAAAGTCCATGGGGACGGATAATTTCAGCGTTTTAACTGCTGAACAGATGGCAAAATCAATTGGTGGGATATTAAATGTTTTAACTATGTTTGTAGCAGGGGTTGCTGGAATATCTTTATTAGTTGGTGCAGTTGGAATCTCCAACACCATGCATATGAGCATTTTGGAAAGAAGGAAAGATATTGGGATTTTAAAAGCACTTGGTGCAGAGACCACGACGATACTATCAATATTCGTGGTTGAAGCAGGATTTTTAGGTTTATTAGGTGGAATTGTGGGCTTGATAATTGGTGTAGGTATTGCCAAATTAGTTGAAATAATAGCTCAAAATATGGGGTATGGTATGATTCAAGCATGGATTTCATGGGAGCTCGCAGTTGGAGTTTTATGCTTCTCGTTTATTGTTGGAGTAATTAGCGGATATTTCCCTGCAAGAAGTGGAGCAAAATTAAATCCAATCGATACTTTGAGGGGATTATAATGACATTTATAGAAGCGAGAAATCTGTGGAAAGTGTATGGAACAGGGGAGGCTAAAACTGTGGTTTTAAAGGGAATAAATTTAAAAATAGATAAGGGGGAATTCGTGGCAATAACAGGACCAAGCGGATGCGGAAAATCCACCCTTTTAAATATCCTTGGTCTCTTGGATGTTCCAAATAAAGGTATTGTATATATCAATGGTAAAAAAACCACTTTGATGAGTGAAAATGAAAGAGCGGTATTCAGGAGAAAAATAAGTGGCTTTATATTTCAACAATTCCACCTATTAAATACATTGACTGCACTGGAAAATGTGGAGCTCTCAATGGTGCTTAATGACATGGATAAAAATTACAGAAGAAAAAGAGCCAAGGAATTGCTTAAAATCATGGGCCTCGAACACAGAGAGAAGCACTATCCTAATCAATTAAGTGGGGGTCAGATGCAGAGGGTGGCAATAGCACGAGCTCTTGCAAACCGTCCAAAGATAATATTTGCAGACGAACCCACCGGGAATTTGGACAGTAAAAGCGGGTATCAAGTTATGAATATTTTAAAGGAGCTCCATGATAATGGAATAACTATTATAATGGTCACACATGAGAAAGAATATACAAAATACGCCACAAAGGTTGTAAAAATGAAGGATGGTGAAATTATAGATATTGTGAAAAATCAAGAACATAACATTATTGGAGAATAATTATTGTATAACTGATAAATTAATTGCATAATCATTCAACAAAAAAAATATTAAAACGGGGGATAATATGGTAGAATATGATTTTAAAATAGAATACAGACCTGCATACTCTTTATTAAAAATAAATCTCCAAAATCAGAGCATCATAGCTGAAACTGGTGCAATGGTGTATATGGATAGTAATATTAACATAAAAACCAATATGAGCGGGGGATTGATGGGAGCTCTAAAAAGGGCAGTAGTTGGAGAAAATATATTTTTAAATAAATTCAGTGGAACGGGGATATTGGCACTATCTCCAAATTATGTTGGGGATATAGTTCATCATGAATTGGATGGAGCTCTGTATGTTCAAAGTGGGGCATATATGGCATCATCACCAGATATAAATATCAATACAAAATTTGGAGGGGCAAAATCATTCTTTGGAGGCAAAGGATTATTTTTAATGAAGCTTGAAGGAAAGGGGGATGTGTTTTTATCATCCTTCGGAGCTCTTGAAACTGTGGAATTGAATGATGAAAGTTTGATAGTTGATAACGGCAATCTTGTTGGATTCACAGATGGATTGTCTTATTCATTAAGAAGAATTGGTGGATTAAAATCATCATTACTTGGTGGAGAAGGTGCAGTTTATGAATTCAGAGGCACTGGAAAAGTATATATTCAGACAAGAAATATGGAAAGCTTTGCGGACTTTTTAATGAAGTATTTGCCAGTAGGTAGAAAGTAAATATTAAATCAAAAATTATTAAGACCATATAAAATAGGTGAATCTATGTTAAAATTATACCTCTATGGATTGGGGGCGTGGGTTGTTCTTTTAATTTTAGCAATACTCAATGCAGTTATTAGGGAAACTATATATGCTCCCAAAATAGGTGAGCTCCCTGCACATCAAATTAGTTCAATTATATTTATCTGTATTATATTTTTATTCACATATATTTTTCTAAAAATTGTGAATATTGAAGCAACAGGCACTCAATATCTAATGCTGGGTATCATATGGTTAATATTAACAATTACTTTTGAATTTCTATTTGGGCATTATGTTGTAGGTTATTCATGGAGCAAACTACTGGCTGACTACAATATTTTTGAAGGAAGATTGTGGGGCATTGTTCTTTTAACTTTGGTCATTGCCCCATGGTTGATTAATAAATTAAATATATAGATTGGAAAAATAAGAAAATGAATAAAAATAAATAGGAAAAGATGAAAAATATGCCTGTGTATATTTTAACACATAAGTGGTGATATTATGGTGAAATTAACTGAAGAAATGAAAAAATCAATAAACGAATCTGTTGTATTTCTCACAACAGCTACAAAAGATGGAATACCAAATGTTGCTCCTATGAGAGCTCTCAAAGTAGTAGATGATGAAACTGTTGTAATATGTGATAACTTCATGCATAAAACCTTAAAGAATATTAAAGAAAACCCAAATGTGGCTCTTGCAACATCAGATTGTAGGGAGAATCCATTCCAATATAAAGGAATTGCAGAATACTACACAGAAGGGGAATGGTTTGAAGTTGCAAAAGAAATAGATGCACAGTTTGGAAGAGTTCCAAAAGGGGCTGTTGTAATAAAAATAAAAGAAATATACAACTTAAAATCTGGAGAAGATGCTGGAAAATTAATAGCAAAAGATTGAATAAATAAAATGTATAAATTCATATAAACTAATATAAAAACACATAATTCTTCTTTTTTGAACTGTATTTGATAAAAACTTTAAAAATTAGAATTAAAAAAATTAAAAAGAGGTTATAATAAGCCTGCTGTATCCAATGCTAATTTTACTTCTTCTGTTGAAGCTCCTTTTTCAATTTCAACTTTTTTGTCTGTTGGTTCGATGTGTTTTATGTTGCATCTTCTTCTTTTAACATTTCCATCTACTACAACAAAGTTTTTATCTAATATATCTACAACAACGCAGGTTTTTCCTGCTTCTCTACCTAATGTTTTAATGCATACTCTTCCTACTTCAATTGCTGACATAAATACCTCACCTCAGTTTTTGTTGTTGTAATTGTCGCCAATTACAATTCATCCTTTAAAAGGGGAGGAGTTATTTATATACCATCTGTTTTTAGTTTATTATATTTTAATTTTATTTATTTTCTAAATTATCTATTGCTTCACAGATGATATTAAACACTCCGTTTATATTCCATGTTGAAGAATCGATTACAATATCGTATATTGATAAATCATCTATATCAATATTATATATTTCTTTATATCTCTTCTTCTCACTATTTTCTCTATTTATCATTTTAGTTAATGCGGTGTCGAGGTCTTCGTTTTCTCTTTCACTTATCCTCTCACATCTCACCATTGGAGGAGCTCTCAACCATATCGATAATGTTGGATTCACATTGTTATTTTTAAGCATCCATGCTGCAAGTCTGCCTTCAAGAACTATATTTCCTTCCTTTGCCATTTCAACTTGTTTTCTATCTATTTCCTTATCAATTTCAGGATTTTCCTCTGCATATTTGCTGAATTCCTGCAACTCCATGTTCATTTCTTTTGCCATATCTCTGAATATAAAACCTGCACATACATGTTTAAGGTTGTATTTCTCAGATATTAGCTTTGACATTGTTGTAGTTCCTGTTCCCGGCAGTCCTCCAATGGTTATTATCATCACAACACCTTTTATTATGACTTTCTATTTATATATTTCTTGCTTTTTCAATCATTAACCTTTTAAGACATTTTGGGCACAAGTAGCCACCGTATGGTCTTTCAGGTCTTTTCTCTGTCTTTGAGAGTTTTGCAATTTCGTATGCTCTTCCTCTTGGAACACCATTTAAGAGAGCTCCACAAGATGCACATTTTGCTTTTGAAGGTTTTTTTCTTCTGTAATGCAATACGGTCTTGTTTCCAGGAGCTCTCCTTGATACTTTCTTAAATGAACCTGATTTATATCTTGGAGCAGGCATATTATTACCTCCTGTGTTTTTCAATAATAATTATATAACTAATTTCATAACCACATATTTATTATTAAAATATATGGATATTTATAAAATAGTAGATTAACTATGCATTTATAGTATATAAAATTTTTCATAGTCGCCACGACCTCAATTTATTATGCCGATTCCCTCAGTTTTCTATACACTTCCGGGAGAATTTCACCTGCTTTTCAAGGTCTTCATACTCCTTTAATACATCTTTCTTAGTAGATTCTAAAACACAGTCAAATCTTCTTAAAACACACATGGGGAGAATGACCTCTCCATACTGCTCTTTCTTATATGCTCCCCTTAATAATTCAGCCATATTCCAAATTAAATTAACTTTTTCTTGAAAGTTCTCCACGCTATCACTCAAATATTTCAATCTATAAATATAATTGTCTAAAATAAAAAGGCGCGG
This sequence comes from Methanothermococcus jasoni, assembly GCF_049075655.1. GTDB lineage: Archaea > AGJL01 > Methanococci > Methanococcales > Methanococcaceae > Methanofervidicoccus. The sequence goes on from NZ_CP157522.1 coordinate 622,321, forward strand.
AGGAAGGGATTTGAACCCTTGCGGGGCAAAGCCCCACCGGATTTCAAGTCCGGCGCCATAGTCCAGGCTCGACCACCTCCGCACTTAACCTATTTATTAAATGCATAAAGTAATATATATACTTTTTGGTTAAAAAATATATTAATATATAATTATATAATTATTTTATTCCCATAACCTTCCTTAAAATCATTGATGTAGCCATTGAACACAATATATACCATCCAAGCCATCCAAGTGCTTCATTAGACACTATACCAAATCCACCGTGATAAAATATGCCACCCAGCCAATGGAAAACTGATACAAACAGTATTTTTGATAATATTACTGGCAGATGAACAACTACTCCATCCCATGCAGGATTTAATTGATGAATAACCCCCCCAAAGTCATAAACATGCCTTAAATATGCAAATATCGCAATAATTGGCACCCATGTGTAAATCATAGGTTTGAAGCTCATCTTCATCATTTCCATTTGCATTGCCATCATTTTTTGCTGTTCTTCCTGCAATTGTTTCATAAGTTCAGGGTCTCTTGCTGCTTTTTTTGCTTTAACCTGGAATTCCTGAATTTCTTTTTTTAATTCTGCCATCCTATCCTGATTAACCAACAATTTTGTAGCCAAATTTATTATAAACGAAACCATAAATGCTATTATTAATATGGCAATAGCAGGGTGCATATTTGTGATGAGTGGCATAAACACTGCATCTAACGAATTATAAAACATATTGAAAATAGATTCAAACATTTTTATCCCCGTATTATTTTTATTTATTTTTTTATAAATTTTTAATTATAATTTATTGTTAAAAATCATTAAAAAAAGGTTAAATGATAAAATATATAAAATTATCTTAAAACTGAAACTAACTCTTCAATAGCCTCATCCAATAATCCATTTCTATTTTTAACTACCTTTACAGTAGCTCCTGTTAAAACCCCGTAAGCCATTGCAGCACATCTATTCATAAACTGGTGTTCCTCTATACTTCCAGTCATTTCTAAATCCCTGTTTCTTGTTTCGTCGCCCAATCTTCTCATTAAAATTTCATCTCCTGTCGTCTCAACAACCACAATTATGTCAGGGTGGAGCTCATCCAATACCCATTTTGGAAGTCCTGGTAAATATCCCTTAGGTGTTTTGACTGTGCTGTGGGTATCCACTGCAACAGGGGAGTCCATAGCCATTTCTGCGATTTTTCTTCCAGCCATTTTTTGAATTCTTTTTTGGGTGTCTGGGTCTAATTTTCTCATTTGGTCCCTATTATCTACAAGGTTTTCAGATTTTGCCACTTCAAACATTACAGTTCCAAAATTAACCATTTTGTAGTCAATACCTTCTTCTTTCAATTTTTCCATTGCCTTCTGTGTAATTGTGGTGCCACCTACACCAGGAACTCCTGTAATCACTACTAATTTATTTTTCATGCACTTTCACCTTTTTTAATTTTATACGATTGATAAGGTGTTTTAAAAATCCTATAATTATGCCCGAGTATTTATCTTACTTTTATTCACATTAATACTAAAAATAAACGCACATTGAATTTAAGGTTTATCTAGTATATATTATTTATTATTTCTATATTTTATTTCATTATTTAAATTATTGTTTAATTTAATTAGCAGTTCAATAGCTGTCCCTATTTCAATTATCCTACTTACATCTGTTTCGCTGTCCAATTTTTTTAATAAATAGCTTATTTTTTTATCCATAATTTTATTTATTTCATTTGAAGGAGAGTATTTAAAACAAGATATTCCTTTTTCTTTTACTTCTTTTTCAAGTGTGTCATTATTTTTATAGCTATTATAATCATTATAATTACAATTTGGGCAGTATATATTGCCATTTTTATCTTCAAACAGTGGAAAACCACATTTTTTACAGTGTTTCCCAAGCATCTTGGAGCCTTTGAGCATTTCCTTAGATGCAATTTTTACAACATCCTCTTTTTCATTTGCATTCCCATATTGCATGAGCTCACCAAAAACTTAAACTTAAAATTAAATCACTTAAACAATAAACTTAAATAAACACATTGATTATAAAAGGTTTTATATCATTATCTTATATTTTATTATTTACTCGGTATAAGGCATTTTATGATTATTTATAATTTATAATCTAAATTTATAATTATAATCATGTAAGTAAGTATAATATATGCAAGCATGGATTTGGTGATAAAATGGAAATGGATTATAAAAATTTAGGCTTAAAGGTAGGTTTAGAGATACACCAACAATTAAACACAAAAAGGAAGCTTTTCTGCAACTGTCCAACAATAATAAGGGACGATGAACCAGATGGTGAGACTAAAAGAGTATTGAGAACATCCCAAAGTGAGATGGGGGAGGTAGATAAAGCGGCACTTATCGAATCTAAGAAGGGCAAGACATACATCTACCAGTATTACAACGATACAACATGTTTGGTTGAATTGGATGAAGAACCGCCACACCTGCCATCAGAAGAAGCCATAAAAACCGCATTGCAAGTATCCTGTTTAATGAATATGAATATAGTCGATGAAATCCACACAATGAGGAAAATAGTAATTGATGGTTCAAATACATCAGGATTTCAAAGAACGATGTTTGTTTCAAATGACGGATATATTGAAACAGAATATGGAAAAGTGGGAATTACAAGTTTATGTTTGGAGGAAGATGCTTGTAGAAAAATAGAAGATGGAAAAGGCTATATAATATATCGTCTTGACAGGTTGGGAATACCGTTATTGGAAATTACCACAGAACCTGACATCACATCTCCAAAGATGGGAAAAGAAGCTGCAAGACGAATAGGTATGATACTAAGAGCCACTGGAAAGGCAAAGAGGGGGCTTGGAACAATAAGGCAGGATGTGAATATATCAATCAAAAATGGGGCAAGGATAGAGGTTAAGGGAGTTCAAAACCTTGATTTAATTGAAAAAATAATTGAAAATGAAGTGATTAGGCAGATTAACTTACTGGATATAGCAAACACATTAAAGGAAAGAAATGCCGAAATTATAGATGAAATCGTTGATATAACGGAGCTCCTAAAAGACACAAAATCAAAGGTAATTAAAAAGGCATTGAAGAAGAAAAACGGAAGGATAAAGGCAGTATTGTTAAAAGGATTTGGAGGACTTGTTGGAAAAGAAATTCAGCCAGGTAGAAGGTTGGGAACCGAATTATCAGACAGGGCAAAGGTAATTGCAGGAGTGGGTGGTTTGTTCCATACGGATGAGCTCCCAAACTATGGAATCACTCAGGAGGAAGTGGATAGGTTAAAAGAATATGTTGGAGAAAAACTTAAAACAGAATTTACTGAAAAAGACGCTATTATTCTTGTAGCTGATGAAGAAAGTAAGGTAGATAGGGCATTATATGCAATTGTTGAAAGAGCTCAGGAGGCTATTGTTGGAGTTCCTGAGGAAACTAGAAAGGCACTTGAAAATGGAAACACATCATATTTAAGACCCCTTCCAGGTTCTGCAAGGATGTATCCAGAAACAGATATTCCTGCTATAAAGATAAATGAAGAACAGATTGAAGACATAAAAAACAATTTACCAGAGATGCCAGAAGAGAAGTTAGAAAGATTCATAAGAGAATATGGATTAAATAGGGATTTAGCAGGTATTATGGTGATGTCCCACCGTGTTGAAATATTTGAAGAATTATGTAAAAAATATGAGGATATAAAACCAACACTCATTGCCACAACATTGGAAGGAACATTGAAAGAAATTAAAAGAGAAGGTTATGATGTGGATGTTTTAACTGAAATGCACTTTGATATGGTATTTGAAGGACTGTCTAATGAAAAAATGTCAAAAGAGGCGGTTATCGAAGTATTGAAAGGATTTACAGAATATCCTGAAAAAGATTTAGATAAGATTTTAGAGATAAAAGGACTTAAATCACTTTCAAAAGAAGAGGTTGAAAAGATAATAGGGGATATAATAAACCAGAACGTTGATGTTGTAAAAAGCAAAGGTATGGGGGCAATGGGAATGTTAATGGGTAGATGCATGGCAGTTTTAAGAGGCAAGGCTGATGGAAAGTTAATAAACAGCATATTGAAGGAGAAGTTAAGGAGTATTATTGATATATAATTACATATTTTTGGGGTAATATGTTATATAAAGACCATATATACCTATTTAAGCATATTATAAAATGGATGGTAATCTCATCATCCATAGGTGTTGTTGGTAGTTTAAGTGCCATTATTATAACAAAACTTATAGAGATTTTCTCATTAGCACCCCATTATGTATTTAGCATACCATTTGCTATGGCATTTGCTGGATATGTTGTTGATAAATATGGAGATTTAAAAGGGTCTGGTGTTGATAGAACATTAAGGGCATTTAATGAAAAAATAAGTTTGAATCCATTTATAGGATTTCTAAAAATTGTGTTGTCCGGCATTATTATAGGTCTTGGAGGGAGTGCGGGAAAAGTAGGACCTTCTATTCAGGCTAGTGCTTCTTTTGCAGATTTTTTATACAGAATATTTAAATTAAAAAATAGAAAAGCATTATTAATAAGTGGTATTGCTGGAGGGTTAAGCGGAGATTTATGTGCCCCATTCGGTTCTGCAATATTTGCAGCAGAAATCGTTCGGAGAGAGGGGTTCGAATATATATCATGCTTTCCTGCAATATTATCAAGTATCTTTGGATACATGGTATATCTTACAATATATGGAAAAATAAAACTTTTTGATATCCCTTGCCATTATAACTTTTCGCCGATGGATTTTCCATACATATTTATCTGTGCCATATTTTGTGCGTTTATTGCATATATTTACATTCATAGTTATATCTCAATAAGAAATTTTTTTGATAACTTAAAGTATCCCCAATATATTAAATCATTTATGGGTGGAATTATTGTAGCACTTATAGGTTATTATATACCACAATCTCTTGGATTAGGCGTAGGAATTACTGAAAATATAATGCTTTTAAAATATGGCATTATTTCTTTAAGTTTAATATTATTTGGAAAAATATATACAACATCATTTACAGTTGGAACAGGAACACCTGGTGGTCTAGTTCTTCCATCTGTATTCATAGGTGCTTGTTCAGGTGCATTGTTTGGAATGTTGTTGGGATTCCACAATGTTTTGCCCTTCATTGTTGTTGGAATAGCCACACTACTGTCTTCGATGGCTAATGTTCCGCTTGCTTCTATCGTGTTATGTGTTGAGATATTTGGATTTAATTATTCAATTCCTGCCGCAGTTGGGGCATTAATGGGCTTTCAGTTAGTTAGATGGAAAACGATATATGAACATATTACATTTTAAACATAAATTAAACATCGTAATATTTTAAATATTGAAAATACTAAAAAATAATAGTAAATATAGGTTATAATTATTGATGATTATAGGGGTTGTTATGAAGGAAATTTTAGGATACATTATTGGAGAAACCACAAACACCGAGCTCTCATTTTTATCAGATAAAATTCCAGAGATTGGTAGTTATGTTTCTATAAAATACGACGATGGAAAGGAGATTCTTGGAATGATTGAAGGGGTAATACAGGGATGTCCAGTTTTTGAGGAAGTTTTAAATGTGGAGGACTTGTTAAAATTAAAAAAATTGGAAACTGATGATTCTTTTTATGTGATGGGTAAGATAAAGGTCTTGGGAGATATTGATAATAAGGAGATTCCAAGAGCTCCGCCAAAGCCGGGGACTGAGGTATATGGTGCTGATGAAGAGGTATTAAAAAAGATATTTTCAAATGGACATATTGAAATAGGAAAGCTTATTTCAAAGGATGTTCCTGTTAAATTGGATGCAAATAAATTATGTTCAAGACATTTGGCAATACTGGCAATTACGGGGATGGGAAAGTCAAATACTGTTGCTGTGTTGCTCTCTGAATTAAATAAATTAAATGCCACTGTGCTTGTGTGTGATGTGCATGGAGAGTATAAATACATTCAATCCCACGACTCAAATAATAAATTAAAAACACATATTATAAAGCCAAAAATAAATATTTACAATATTAGTAGCAGTAGTTTGGCAGATTTAGCCGGCGTAGATGCTCAGGCAACAAAACAAAGACCTTATATTAGAAAGGCGATAAAAAATGTAAAAAACCGATACAAAGAAAGTGATTTCAATTCTGCGGAAGATTATATAAATGAAGTGATAATCGAACTGGAATCATTCGCAGAAATCAATAAAAAAGATGCCGATAGCATTCAAACTGCAATTTTTAGATTGGAGGACATGTTGCAATTTAAAAAGCATTTAATAGCTCTCCATTATAATCCAATAGACGAAATAAGAGAAAATCACATAAACATACTTTCACTTGAAAGCTTGGATGAAAACGACATGGATATAATTGTATCATACTTCTCAAAGGAGATATTGCGAGATAGAAAGGACTCTTTAAGAAACGGAGCTCCGAAACCTATATTTATAATCTTTGAAGAGGCTCATCTAATTGTTCCACAGAACCGAAATACAAAATCAAAATTATACATATCGAGAATAGCCAGAGAGGGTAGGAAATTTGGAGTTGGAATATGCCTTGTATCTCAAAGACCAAAGACCCTTGACCAAGAGTCGTTATCACAATGTAATAATTTAATAATTTCAAAATTAATCGAACCTTCTGACCAATCCCATGTTCAGCATGCCTCTGAAAATCTAAGTGAGGACCTACTTAAACAGCTTCCAGGGTTGAATGTTGGTGAGGCTGTAATACTTGGTCCTGCATTAAAGATTCCTGCAATAGTTAAGATAAATAAATTTAATGGAGAATACGGCGGAGAAGATTTAGATATTGTAAATATATGGGGCAATGGCAATAATAACCACAATAATGAAGAAAGGCTTTCGTCTGATGATATGTTTGGAGGTTTATAATGAATATATAATATAATAAAATACATAATATAGTATTACAATATAATATAAAAAGGGATTTTATAACATTGGGAGCTCCCATAAATAATTATATAACATAAAAAAAGAGGTGAGCTCTACGAAGTGGGAAGTTACTTTTGACGGCATAACTTATGAATGCATCAATTGCGGATATTGTTGCAGTTGTAAAGATTGGAGAATATATTTATCATATTTTGATGCTTTGAAGTTAAAGGAATATGCAGAATATATTGAAAAGACAGAAGATATAAACGATTTAGGATTCAATAGACGATTGAAGATAAATGAGAGGGGATGCGTCCTTTTGAATAAAGACTATTTGTGCAATATCCAGATTAAAAAAGGATATGAATTTAAACCTGCCATGTGTAGATTATTTCCATTTAGTTTTATGGTCAAATGGAATGGAGATTTACTTTTAATAATTAAACATTACTGTAATGGCATTAAAAAAGGAAAATGCGATGATAAAATAATTAAACATGCCATAGAATGCTGTGAAGAGCTATATCTTGATGAACTAAATAAAATAAGACTTATGGGCGTGGAATCTTCTGCAAAAACCAGATTGGATAACGATACATTAATCACATGGGAGGAGAGGGAAGAGCTCGGAAGGTATATTTTTGATAGTGGTAGTTTGGATGAGCTCTCTGAAAAATGTAGAGATATTTTAAAACTTGATATTTCCAACGACATATCAAATATATATAATAATATGAAAAAATTAAATCTCAGCAGCGAAATATTTATTAAAAATGAAGAAGAAATAATAAGATATTTAGGGGAACTTAATAAAAGGGAGCATTTTAGAAAACTAAATTTTAAAAAAGAAATATGTTATTTAATAAATATCGGGAAAGAATTGAGCGGATATAGGAACATATTCAAAGGTGAGGGAATTATCGATTCAAAGATTTTAAATTATGGCATATACAACGATATTTCGTGAAAATATGAAAAAAGAGCAAATAATCATCATAATCATAATGTCAATATTGGTAACAATACCTATTTTATGGGTTATTCAATATACTAATGCAAATGCAGCAGATGTCTTAAAAAAATATAACATATACGCTATAGAAACCAAAAAAATAAACAATAAAAATGTATCTATCGTATATCAAATTAAAAACCCATCTCAGGATATAGCTCCAAATAATATTGACTCCAAAACCAAAGCTGAAATATGCTATATTACATGGTATGTATTTAATCATTATAATAATGTTGATGAAGTTCAAATAATTGCATATTATAATGACTCGGGCAAATTAAATGAATATTACAAATTTAAAATAGATAGAAATACTGCTGAGATATCGGGGCTTTTGAATGTTTCTGAAGCCGATATATCATCGGATGTATATTATTATTACCGCAAAATAATTAAACTAGGAGTGCTAAAAGTTAAAGATGTTAATATCCCATATTGGAGGAGGGTTGATTATGACGATAACACCAATTAATGAAGAAGAAAAAATGAGTATTTTGGCAGGGCTTAGAAGCCGTGTGCCTGCTACAAAACTAATAACTTTAAAGAAAATTTCGGATATTGCAGATATGCATCCTGAGTCATTGCAATACCTAGATATGACTGATAAAAGGACAATACAGGAGATAATAGATTCAATTGAAAGGATATCCAGTATGGAGCAGGATAATGTATTAAAAAGGGAAGCATTAATAGCCCTTGGAAAAATAAAAAAAGCCTTGGGAACAAAATTTACCCGAGATTTAATAACCTGCAAAAATTGTGGTGAAATTATAGATTTAGGATGGGAATACTGTGCAAACTGCGGGTCTAATATCAATGATATGGAATTCAATGATGTAAAAAGATGTAAGAATTGTAATAAGAATATTTCTGAGGAATGGTCATATTGTGCCCATTGTGGAATTAGATTAAAAGAAAAGGAAGAAAAGAATTTAACATGCCCAAATTGTAGAAGACCTATTGACCCGTCATGGATGGTTTGCCCATATTGCGGACATAGACTCAAAAGGGTAAAATAAGAACATATTTCCTAATTTTTTAGAATATTTGATATAATACAAGATTCTTCTGTGAGCTCGATTTTCAATCCTATTTTTGCAGGAATTATATTAACATCAGTATTTTCCAATATATATTCGCACTCTTTAATAGGGTTGGTCATTTTTAATCCCATATGATTCATAACCACAATTTCTGGCTTTTTAGCCATTCCATTTAATAAATCTATTAAATCATTTGAACATAAATGGCCTTTTATACGCTCATTTTTTTTCCTGACAACATTTGCCACAAGAACCCTCACCCCATTGAAATCGTCAATTAACGATTCCATAAACTCAGTATCACTTGTGTATCCAATATCTCCCTTATTGGTATTTACCCTTACACCAATTCCGAAAGGATCTCCGTGTTTTGTTTTTGTTGCTGTTAAATTAACATCCAAAATATCCACAGAATCTTTTGGATTTAATAAATAAACTCTTTCAGGTTTTGATTGATGGTATTTAGATATTGCATTTTCATAATTTCCAAATCCTTCCAACACTGAAATATTGCTTATTATATAACCCCTCTTTTTTATCATACCGTTTGTCATAGCCTCTATTATTACCTCAGCATCAGTATAATGGTCAGGATGGTCGTGAGATACAAAAACAGCATTTGTATTCCATGGGGATATTTTTAACTCACTCATCCTCACCAGAGCTCCGGGACCTGGGTCAATATGTAATTTTGTTTTTTCAGTATGTATTCTAAAACCGCCCGTTCCCTTATTCTGTGAAATGGTTTCCCATCTACCTCCTCCAGCTCCTAAAAATATTATTTCAACACGCAAATTACCACATCCGATAATTATTTAAATTCAATAAAAATAAGGGATATTCAAATATAAATAAATTTTTAAAAAAATAATAAATCAGTTATCTATATACTTAATATTTTCAAATATACCATTTACTTCTACAATTATATAGGGGGATGTAATTAGTATGGTATTATTATTCTGAATACTTTTATTTATATAGACCATTATACTATTATTGCTATTTTTAACTATCTTTGTTATTTCAATGTTATAATCAATGGGTTTTTTTCCACCATATATTGCTATAATGGTTTTATTTTTGCATTTATCAATATAATTATAATAATATTCTTTATCTTGCTTCCCATATTTTCCATATTCTACTATATCATATTCAATAGAGATGGGAAGTTTTGTTTTAACATTTGTATTATTTACATTAGTTGTAGAATTATTGCTAAAATGTTCCAAATTGCGTTTATATGTGTTATAATCTCCCATTTCAGTGTTGGTGTTGGTATTCTGAATATTTTTAATATTCATCATATTATTAAAATCTAAACAGGCAGATAAACACACCATTGAAAAAATTGAAAATAATACCAACAGTTTATTTGTCTTATAATTTCCCATAGTATCCCAGTATTCACTTTCCAAATCTTCTTTTTCTCCTTTGATAATCTCTAATAGACCTTAAAAAATCTATTTTTCTAAATTTAGGCCAGTATGTTTCACAAAAATAAAGTTCAGAATAGCTCGATTGCCATATTAAAAAATTACTTATTCTTTCCTCACCAGAAGTCCTTATTATTAAATCAGGGTTTGGATATGGCAAATGGGACGTATATAAATGTTTAGATATGGTTTCCATAGTTATATCTTCAACATCCATCTCATTATTTTTTATCTTCTGCCCAATCTTTTTTATAGCATCCACGAGCTCCTGCTGACCTCCATAGGCAATTGCAACATTTACAAAATAATTATCATAATCCTTTGTTTTATTTTCCGCATAATTTATTGCTTCCCTAACTCTTTCTGGTAGGAGCTCTATTCTACCTATGGCTTTTATGCGTATTTTATATTTATGAATATCATTATCATCTGCAATTTTCCTAAATTCCTTTTCAAACAAATCCATCAATTCATCAACTTCATCCTTTGGTCTATTAAAATTTTCCAGCGAAAATGAATACAATGTTATTATTTTTATATTTAAATCTACACACCATCGTATAAACTCCCTGACCTTTTTTGCACCAATGTAATGACCCCTTGTAGGTTTATCCCCCAGCATTTTTGCCATTCGCCTGTTGCCATCCATTATAACCCCTATGTGTTTTGGGATATTTTTTTTATTAATTTCCTTCTCAAGCATTTTCTCGTAAAATTTAAATATCCCCATATTATTAAAAAAATCGTAAATTTTAATGAAAAACAAATTCACCACCAAATCTTTAAATCTTTAAATTAAAGTTATTTAAATTCAAATTCTAATATTTCCAGTTAAAAATTTTATTGCATTATAATATCTATCCCAAGTTCCATTTCTACTGGTATCTATAAATTTTATATTGTTTTTATTTAAGACCACTGCACCGCATCCTTCAGTACCGCAGATTAATCCCAAACATCTAAAAATTAAGTTCCCAGAGATTCCATCAGGAGCTACAATTATATTGCATCCATCTTTTAGATATTCCTCTATTAATATGCCCTTATGTTCTATTACCAAATTATTATATTTATTATTGATACATTTAACAATATTTTCACATTCATCTATTGAACTGCTGATTTTTTCACTTCTACCGTAATCTGAAAGTCTTCCCGCCGATAAAATTCCGATTTTCGGATTTTTAGTGTTAGTATTAATATTAGCATTAGCATTTAAAAAATTTATTGCATATTCTATTATATTTATTTTATCATTAAAACTATTATTATCATCTACTTCGTCAATGCCAACAGGAGAAAGTAAAAAATAATCATTTGTAAATGGGTTTTTTAAAATCGATGCCCTATAAAATTTTCCAATATGTTCTTTTAAATATGGTATAACATCAGAAGATGACAGCGTGCCTCTTATGGACCCATGCACTTTCTTTTTTACAGTTAATTCTACGAGCTCCTGCGGGTCATCTATTAATTCGACTTTTATATTTTCATCTATCAATTTATTGTATGCCTTTAAAATTTCCTCCTCATTGGTTTTGCCAATTCCCATCAAATATTTCATAGTTTCCCTAATATATAATTTAATTATTCAATTTGTAGTTAAAAGGATAATTTAGAATTATTTTAATTTTATTATTTTATTTTAATTTTTTATATCCAACTTATCTCCTACCTTTAAATCCAAATTACAGCTCTTCACTTCAATCATTGCATTTGAATAAACATTTGATTTATAGGTTTTCCATGGTTTTAAATTCTTAACAATATCCACAACTTTATTATCCCATAGAAAAATAACATCTATTGGATATTTCATAAAAAATGTGTGTATATGGAGCTTTCTTTTATTATAATAAAATATAAGCCCCTCATTATGCCCTATATCTTTAAACATCAAACCAAAGGCTCTTTTTACAAAATTATCTGCAATACTCAAACGATATAGTTTATTATTTAATTTTACCTTTAACATAATCTACCTTTTTATAAGGGGTCGGTATGTATTGAACAGATGGTCTTTGGCTCACCGGTTGCTTATATAAATCAAACAGTCTATAAACCTTATTTGGAACCTCTGTATTTACTGATATTCCCAATTCCCTCAACTTTTTAACAGTTAATGGATAATCATGAGTCCATTTACCTGTTGAAAGTGTTTCTGCAAGCTCTTTTGCTTTTTCATCAGGCATTTTATCCTTTAATAAATCATATACAAATTCTTTTACCTGATTTATTGCCTTTTTGGAAATATCTGCAAGTATTAATGTTTCATCGTCGAGCTCATCGATATACTTGGTATTTGCTGCATTTAATATAGATGCCGCAGGATACTGCCCTATTTGCGGGTCTACTGGACCCATTACTGCATTCTTATCCATTATAATCTCATCTACCGCCAGGGATATTAAACTACCTCCGCTCATTGCATAGTGTGGTATTATTACGGTTGTTTTTGCCTTATGTTCCTTTAATGCCATGGCTATCTGCTCACTGGCAAGAACCAAACCACCCGGTGTGTGAAGTATTAAATCAATAGGCATGTCTTCGGGCGTCATTCTGATTGCCCTCAAAACCTCTTCACTATCTTCTATATTTATAAATCTATATAGGGGTATTCCAAAAAGAGCCAGTTGCTCCTGCCTATGTATCATTACTATTACTCTAGCTTTTCTCTCCTTTTCCAATTCTTTGATACAATTATACCTTTGTAATAATTTCAGTCTAAACATGAATTGTGGATACATGAATAAAAATATAAAAAATATCCAAAAAAGACTTGATGGGTCCATAATTACACCACATGATATTAATGATTATTATACGCATCAAAATATATTTTATATTTATTAACCTTTATATTTATTAAATCAATAATATATATTTAACAATTACCTATAAATACAGAGCACATAAATATATACACTACTTATGTATATATTATATACACATAATATTCATTATCATCATACATTATTACAAAATTGAGGTGTTCTAATGAACAGAATAAATATAAACACCATCAAAATAAAGCCATTATTATCAGAACCTTCAAAATTATCTGATGACGTTATGGCTTTAAAATATGTTATTATAGAACCTGCGGGATTTCCCATTAAAATAAATAGCGAGAACTTAAAAATCACTATTGACGACCCAAAATTATTCAACGTATATGCGAGAGAGCAGTGGGAAGGCGAGAGTGTAAAAGAAGGAGATTATTTATTCGATAACACAATTATTCCTGATTATGCATTTAAAGTAATCTCGACATACCCCAAAGAAGGAGGTATTATCACGCGAGACACTTTGTTTAAATTAAAAACAGCGAGAACCCACAACAGCAAAGAATTTAAAAAAGCAAGATTTGACGAAGTAATAGGTCAGGAAAATGCAAAGAAAAAATGTAAAATAATTATAAAATATCTCGAATGTCCAGAACTATTTGGAGAATGGGCACCGAAAAATGTATTATTTTACGGACCCCCTGGAACCGGGAAAACACTTCTAGCAAGAGCTCTTGCAACTGAAACATATGTTCCACTTTATCTAATAAAGGCAACGGAGCTCATAGGGGAACATGTGGGCGATGGTTCAAAGCAAATTCAAGACCTATACAATAAAGCATTAAATGATAGACCATGTATTATATTTATAGATGAGCTCGATGCCATAGCACTTAGTAGGCAGTATCAATCATTAAGGGGTGATGTCTCAGAGGTTGTAAATGCACTATTAACTGAGCTCGATGGAATACACGATAATGAAGGAATTGTAACAATTGCAGCCACAAACAACCCTGAAATGCTTGACAATGCTATAAGGAGTAGATTTGAAGAAGAGATAAAATTCGAGCTCCCAAATGATGATGACAGGTTGAAAATTATGGAGCTCTACACAGAAAAGATGCCCATAAAAGTTAAGGCAAACTTGAAGAAATATGTTGAAAAAACAAAAGGTATGAGTGGAAGGGATATAAAAGAAAAATTCTTAAAACCTGCACTTCACAAGGCGATATTAGAGGACAGAGGAGTCATTGAAGAAAAAGATTTAGATGATGCATTGAATAAATTACATGGAAATAAGAGAGAAATGCCTTTAAATCTATATGGATAATAAAATATAAAAATAATAAGATATAAAAAATAAAAATAATACTTATCCCATTTTAAAGAAATCTTCTATTTTTACCTGCTTATTCTTATCATTTTCAAATAAATTATCTATCCCTTCTTTAATTAATTCCAATCTCTGTTTTATGTAATCACTTGCGTTGTATTTTTCAGCCATTTTCTGAGAAACCTCCATATATTTTTCCACAGCTCCCTTTGAAACTGTTAATATCAATTTACTACCACATTTTGGACATGTTCCTTTTAATGGTATTCTTCTGAATTTTGCACCACATTTACATCTTACCCCCTGCCTTGAAAATGCTCTTAAATTTCCAATTAAATCAGGGACGAAATGAGATTGAATTACCTTTTCAGCAACGTCTCTTTCATCAGTTGCCCTTATTTTTTTCGCAACAGCCAATTGAGCCTCTGTTTTTTCAAGCATGGAACCTAATGTTTTATATGCACAAACTAATGGTCCAACATCAACACTTGAAGTTTCATGGGTATATCCAATACCTTCATATTGGGATGGCGTGCCCAACCTATCCTCAACGGTTTCTATTAGCTGTTTAACCTCCTTAGGAGATGGCATTTCAAGTGTTTTTTCGTAGAATTCCAATGGATACTCCCAAACTGTATCCATGTTATGAACTTCTCCATCAACTTCTTTTGGGTCAAGAAGTGTGGTTAATACAAGAGGTGCATCCATTTGCCCCCCTCTTTTATCTGGCAAAAATCGTTTGGAGAAGTTTAGAAATGCGTCTAAAAGCAAGAATATACCGTCTTCGTCCCCATCACATTGGTATGTTTGAATATTTGAATTTATAACTATATTGTGATACTTCTTTGCATTTAGCGAATATACAAATTCATCCTCTGCCTTAACGATGGTTTTATTTCTAACTCTCACTATCCATCCATAACTGCAATCATTGGAATATATTGTTCGTCGGTGTTTATGGAGTTCATACACATTCTGCTTTTTAGAAGATGTAAATCCAATTTCCTTAAAGAACATATGATAAAATATTGAAGTTATATTTAATGCATAAATCTTTGATATAGGAGCTCTTGTCCCTCTATTGTCATGATATTTTTTTACAATTCCATTTCTTTCATTTGCATTTTTATCAACTGTAATGTATGTTCTAATTCCATACTTTGCATTTAATAGAGTATCAACATCGAATAGCAATTCCTTATTTACACTATATACGCTTACTCTTGGCGTAGTTTTTAATGCTGTTCCATCCCCTGTGAAGTATGTTGAAAGCATCAATTTAACCTTTTCCTTTGGAAGTTTGAATATAAATGAAGGCACTCTTTTATTGTGTGCATTTGTTCCTGTCTTCAATATCTCAGTGAATAGCAAATATATTATTCTTGAACCAACGGTTATTTTTCCGTCTTTTTCATATATTCCAAACCCATCTCCAAATGCCTCATTTAATGCATCTTTAAGGTCTTTATTTACTTCCTCATCGTAATTTGAGAAGTTTATTTGATAAACGCTATTGGTCTTTCTTATGTAGCCCTCTGCTAAATAATAGCCAATTATTTTTAATAACGGTTCGATTTTAATAATTCTTTTTATATTTACCTTGTCCCGTCTTACTGCAATAAATACATCCTTTGGAATATCAGATATATCTAATTCTGCATTTTTTAATATTTTTAACAGTAAATTCAATGGTATTGTGTCTTGTTTTATATATTTGGTGATATTTTTAATCAGTTTTCCTTTTCCCTTTTCATCCCTTTCTTTTAAACAGTCCTTTGGAATATTATTTTTTATCCAATCAGCTATTCCTCTAATTCTTATGAGCTCCCATATATGTTTATATTCTTCCTTTGAGAGCTCCGCCAACAAATCAATATATTCGATATCCTCTTCCTCAAAATCCAATTTTGGAATTAACATTAAGTCGTTTTCTTCAATATCCATTGCATTCTTTTTTATAAATTTATCCTCTTTTTCATCATATATCATTACTGGATGGTCTGGCGTGGTTTCAAAACTTCTTCCTGTGTCGAGCTCTATATTTATAAGATGATTTGGAGATGGTATTTTTAAAACTTCCTCAATATCCGTTAAAACCATTTTTTTATTTAATGTGTCGAAGGAATAAACCTTAATATTTAGATTATTTTTTGGTTTATTTTTAATATATGCCATATTTTCATAATACTCATTGTCATATAAATTGTAGAGCTCCTCAATTGTAATTCTTTTTACTTCCCCATTGATATTTACCAATATACTTGTATTTGGTGGGAAGCAGTTTCTTCTCTTTGATGCGTGGAAATATGGGTGAGCATATCCAACATTTGCCTTACAATATCCAATAATTCTACCTACCATTCCCGCAGAAGTGTGCGGAGCCATTCCTATTACTAAATGTCCTATTAAGTCCTCTTTATTCTTTACATTGTAAAATCTGTCTGTTTTATAGAATTTTTCAAGTAAATCATCAATAAACTTCGTTGCATTTACAAAATACTCTGCACAAGAATTTGGAATGATTACATCCTGCACTTTTAATTCTATCACTTGATTTTCATCAGTTATAGGATTACCGTATATATCTTTATCATATCCTAATTCCTTCAATTTTTCAATGGAAACATTTATTTCACAAGGTTTAAAATGAGTAATAGGCACATCTGTGCAGTCAAACCTAAGGGTTCCATCCTTAAACACAAATACATCATTCATTGCCCTTAATATACCCTTTTCAAGTGGTTCAACTATTTTATCCTTTGAAGTCATACCTTTAATGCACTTTACATCGCCCGGTTTATTTATTTTTAGATTTTCTAATGCCTTATACCAATAATCCTTTAACGGGAGCTCTATCCTATTGGGTCCCGATAATTCCACATGAGCTCCACAAAATGGACATTTGTTATATAAACTTATTTTTCCACATTTTGGGCATTTTCCAGAATATACCTCTACTGTATCAGTTTTTCCTTCCTCTACTGCTTTATTTATTAATCTAACAACGTTACCTGCATTTCCTATTGGGAAAAGACCATTTACTGGCGGCTTCATTTTTCTTGCAGCAGCTTTTTCAGGTCGCCCCATACGAGCTCCCACATAAACATAGGCATTTCTTTTAATCTCAAATGGTGATAGTAAATTTATAAAGTGCATGGCATTTTTTGATTTATTATATATTTCCGTTATATCCTTTATTAAATCTTGATTTTTTTCAACATCGTATCCTAATGAGTATAACAACGGATAATATTCATCTATTGATATATATTTATTGATATTATTATTTTCTTCCTTATTCAATACATTATGACAGCATCCTATTAACTCCAAAACTCTCTTTGCCTTTGTATTTTCCTCATACTTTGGATTGTATGGGATTAACCATGCGTCATTTTCTTCATCATAGTATCCATTCAATAGATAGTGTCTAAGCAACAATATGTCTTCCTTTGATACATCATGCCAGTAGTAAGTATATCTTGGATGTAGTGGCGTTTCAGTTTCTATTGCAAATTTTACAGCTTCTTTATGGCTTGGATTATTTATAAATTCCTTTTTATAACATATATTCTTTGAAATTAGTATTTTTTCATACCACTCCTCGCACCAACTGCTTGGAAGTATTGAGTGGTTGTTTTCAAGGAAATCTCCAAAATTAACTAAAATATCTCCTAAGAATAGTATCTCTTCCACAGAGTCCCTATATTCCAATGCCTTTTCAATTGTGTCTATTTTTATTACATTTCCATTTTTTAATTTCACAATAGGCGGTTCTATGCTATCTACTGGGACAACACATGTTGCCTTTCCCGGTCTTTCAGTTTTTAACTGAGTTCCAATAGCCATAAAGTCATCTACCAAATACATAAGTGCAGGATGGAATCCATCCGTTGCAAATCCTGTATTTCTGCTTCTCCCATACCTTAATCTAAACCCCCCTGCTTTTGAAGGATGGGCAAAAACTGGTCTTCCCGCAATTACTTCCCCTATAAACTTTGTAATTGCTTCGATTTCAACATCGTCGTATAATTTACTATATTCTTCAAATTCTTCATCATCCACTTCATTGACTTCATCGTCTAAGTTTTCCTTTTCGTTTTCATTTCCTTTTTCATCTTTTTTGCCCTTTAACTCCTTTAACCAATCCCATCCTTCAATTCCAAGTTTATCAACGTGCCTTAAAATTTTTGGAGCTTTTAAAAGCACACCTTCAACAAGTGCAAGGAGAGCTCCCCCTCTTATCTGATTAGTTTCTACTCTATCTAAATCCCTATGTCCGCTGACTTCAACATCGTCTGTGGCTTCCCCTGTAATTTCTATTGATATATTTTTTACTGCTGTTCTTATTTCCTCAGCTTTTGGAGAATACTGAAAGCTACCTACTTCTGATTGATATAAATCAACCTCTTCTACATATCTTTCTATTTCATCATCATTAGGTAAATATCTATTTAATCCCATGTTTTTTCGGACATAATCACCAACAAGAACGGCTAGTGCCTGAGCTGTCCCTCCTGCACTTCTAATTGGTCCTGCAAAATATATTGCTAAATACTCACTTCCATCCTTGTTCTTTTTTATTTTAACATGGGCAATACCTTCAAGGGGAGCTGCCACAATTCCTTCTGTGATTATTGCTAAGGCTGTTCTTACAGCCTGTTCCGCCAGTTCTTCCCTATTTCCACTGTTTCCAAATTTTCCCTCAACTATTTCTTTTGCAATCTCCAATGCAGCAGGTTCTTTACCGAGCTCAGAAACTAACTCCCTAATTCTCTCAGACACTCCTTTTGGACCTACAAGCCCTTCAACTCTATCTGCCATATCCTTCGCAAGTGGAATTTCTACAAAATCAGATACATCATATCCTTTTTTTCTACACTCTTCCGCAATATTGTAAATTTCCTTAACATTCTCTAAAATATTTTTAAAATAAGATTCCATATTCTTAGAGGAGCTCACATGAAACATATCTTCACCATATTATAAAATTGTAGATTTAGTAAAATAATATGTCCATCAAATATAAATATTAAAGTAAGTATTAAGTATATCTAAATATATAAATATATATTTGTAAAAAATATGGGCATGAGGACTATAGCCCGCCTTCTGTAATTTCGGCGACATTCAGCTAAGCGCTAAATGCTTGCACCCGTGCAGAATGGCCTCGTTTCACCGGCTCCTTGAAACTCCTCAATTTTCATATCATAGTCATCTGTTTCAAGGCCGTGTCGTTTCTATACACCATTCAATCCTTCTCAGGATATTATGCACATAATGGGTGGGCGGAGCTTCCTCCTAAATGGGAGTCGCCAGTCCTCTTGCCCATAGTTAATATATTGTAAAATTACATTACACTCGAAAACTCGAAACTATATTGGATAAAAAAATGGCTAACGGCGTCACCCTGTTCCCACCGAAAGGCAGTACTTAGGGTATCGCTGGAGGGCTTAATTTCCGAGATCGGAACGGGATCGGATGTGGCACCTCCGCTATGACCGTTATGCCAGAAAAAATAAAGCGGGCATAAGCCCCTATATCTTTAAGTGTCCAAGTATCCCAAATATCCCTCGGGCGGTTAGTACTAGCGAACTAAACACCTCGGGCGAACCCTTGGTGCTTACATCCCTAGCCTATCAAACCCGTCTTCTACGGGAGCCCTCGTCCCCGAAGGGACTGGCTGCCTGTTTTCAGGATGGGTTTCGGGCTTAGATGCTTTCAGCCCTTATCCCTTGGTGCGTGGCTGCTCGGCAATGCCCTGTCGGACAACCGATAGACTAGAGGCACCGGCGGTTCGTTCCTCTCGTACTAGAACCACCTTTCCCTCAGGCAGCCAACACCTCCAGCAGATAGCAACCAACCTGTCTCACGACGGTCTAAACCCAGCTCATGATCCCCTTTAATGGGCGAACAGCCCCACCCTTGGATCCTGCTGCAGATCCAGGATGGGAAAAACCGACATCGAGGTAGCAAGCCGCGGGGTCGATATGGGCTCTTGCCCGCGACAACTCTGTTATCCCCGGGGTAGCTTTTCTGTCATCCCTGGCCCCCATCGGTAAGGCACAGGGGTTCGTTAGGCCCGGCTTTCGCCTCTTGGTTGCGTATTTTGGGCAACCAAGTCAGGCCGGCTTTTGCCCTTACACTCAACAGCGGAGTCCTGACCCGCCTGAGCCGACCTTTGGGCCCTCCTGATGCATTTTTAGGAGGGTACCGCCCCAGCCAAACTGCCCACCTACCGGTGTCCCCCTACTTGGGGTGAGGGACATGGTCATGGGAGGGTGGTGTCCCATGGTTGCCTCCACCTCCCCTGGCGAGGAGGTTTCGACGGCTCCCACCTACACTGTACACCCACAACCATGCCCCAACGGCAGGCTGCAGTAAAGCTCCACGGGGTCTTCGCTTCCCACTGGAGGTCTCCGGCCTTTGCACCGGAATGGTAGGTTCACCGGATTCCAGTCGGGGACAGTGGAGGTCTCGTTACGCCATTCATGCAGGTCGGAACTTACCCGACAAGGAATTTCGCTACCTTAAGAGGGTTATAGTTACCCCCGCCGTTTACTGGCGCTTCGCCCGGTTGTACCCGGGGTTCACGTACCAGCACTGGGCAGGCGTCGGCCTTAGTACACATCTTTTCAGACTAGCTAAGACCTATGTTTGTATTAAACAGTCGGACCTCCCTGGTCACTGCGACCAGCAACCCCACATATAAGTAAGGTCGCTGGCACCCCTTCTCCCGAAGTTACGGGGCCATTTTGCCGACTTCCCTCGACTGGATTCATCCGATACGCCTTAGGATACTCACCTAGGGGCACCTGTGTCGGTTCTGGGTACGGTCATCTAAAATCCATGCCAGTTCCCTTTTCACGGGCTCCAGAGCTCAGCCAAACCATCCTAACGGACAGCTCATCGTGCTTTCATCCGGTTCTCGTTATTACAACTCTCCCCGGACTTATACACTTGACTACCCAGACAAAGGTAGTTGGCCTACCCTGAAGCGTCAGAAACTGGCCTTGCGTTGCCGCGTGTATTTAGATGGCACAGGAATATTAACCTGTTTCCCTTTCCTTCCAAAGGAGTTACCTCGGAAGTTAGGACCGGCTTACCCACAGCTGACGAACATTGCTGTGGAACCCTTGCCCCTTCGGCGGTGGGGATTCTCACCCCACTTATGCTGTTACTACTACCGGGATCTTCATTTCTACGAGGTCCACCTGACTTCACAGCCAAGCTTCTGCCCTCGCAGAACGCCCCCCTACCGGATCACCTTTCGGTGCCCTCAGGTCTCGGTGGCCGATTTAGCCCCGTCCATTTTCGGGGCCCCTGACCTCGACAGGTGAGCTGTTACGCACTCTTTTAAGGATGGCTGCTTCTAAGCCAACCTCCCTGCTGTCTTAGGCCAAGGACGCCCTTCGTGTTCACACTTAACCGGCACTTAGGGACCTTAACCTGAGTCGCGGCTATTCCCGTCTCGGACATACAGCTTACCCGTATGCCCTTACTCAGAGGCTGCGGCGACGACAGGTTCGGAGTTTGACAGAATGGCGAGGGCTTTCGCCCCCTAACCACCCTATCAGTGCTCTACCCTGCCGTCTACCTAACCTCCGGCTAACCTTAGGGTTACTTCGGGGGGAACCAGCTATCTCCGGGCTCGATTGGCCTTTCACCCCTAGACCGAGGTCAGAAGAGTGCTTCGAACGGCAACACCTCTGCAGGCCTCCATCCCTCTGATGAGGGACTTCACCTTGCCCCGGCCTAGATCGCCCGGTTTCGGGTCGTATGGCTGTGACTCCGGGCCCTTAAGACCCCGTCCCTCGGCAAAGCCTGCGGACTTGTCGGTTTCCCTACGCCTCCGACCTTTAAGGTCTTAGGCTCGCCACAACCATACACTCCCCGGCCCGTTTTTCGAAACGGACGGCACAACCCTGGACTCTGCTCCTCGTACTACCCTTTTGCAAGGGGTTCCTTCGGAACAGTTGCCTTTGGGGCCATGCCATACTATCCCTATCTGGTTTCAGGCTCTTTTCACACCCGATTAAGGGTGCTTTTCAGCTTTCCCTCACGGTACTAGTACGCTATCGGTCTTGGAACGTATTTAGGGTTGGAAGTCGATGCCTCCCAAATTCCCGCGCGATATCCAACGCACGGTACTCAGGGACACCTCAAACCCAGGTTGGTTATACCTACGGGACTTTCACCCTCTATGGTGTGCCGTTCCAGGCAACTTCGGCATCCCTTCCTGAGTTTTGAAGAGGGCCCTACAACACCACATCTCCCTTGCGGGATTCAGTTTGCCCTGTTCCGCGTTCAGTCGCCCCTACTAACGGAATCCCTATTGGTTTCTTTTCCTGCGGGTACTAAGATGCTTCAATCCCCCGCGTTCCCGATCCTTACGGACCGCCCAAAAGGGCAGGAAGTCCCATTCGGAAATCCCATGTTCCACGGCTGTATGCGCCTCGCATGGGCTTATCGCAGCTTACCACGTCCTTCATCGGCGTTCCAAGCCAAGCCATCCCCCAGATAGGATAATGGATATATGGGATACTTGGATATCACCAGATATAGGGGCTTATGCACAACCATCATCTTAAATCAGGTTTCAGTTCATAACCCGTGAGGATTATGAACCTCGTTATGGACCCGGCGGGATTTGAACCCACGGCCTCCGCCTTGCAAGGGCGGCGCTCTCCCAACTGAGCTACGGGCCCAATCCTCAGCCCGCAACCATTTAGTGCTTAGTAACGACCTTTTTTTCTTAGGAGGTGATCCAGCCGCAGGTTCCCCTACGGCTACCTTGTTACGACTTCACCCCCCTTGCTGAGCCCAGGTTCGACCCTAGCCAAAGGCTAGGGCCTCACCTCAACCCAACTCGGGTGGTGTGACGGGCGGTGTGTGCAAGGAGCAGGGACACATTCACCGCAGTATGTTGAACTGCGATTACTACGGATTCCAGCTTCACGTGGGCGAGTTACAGCCCACGATCCGAACTACGATTGGGTTTAGGAGATTTGCTTCCCCTTTCAGGGTCGCATCCCATTGTCCCAACCATTGTAGCCCGCGTGTAGCCCAGGGGATTCGGGGCATGCGGACCTATCGTTGCCCGCTCCTTCCTCTGGTTTAACACCAGCGGTCCCCTATGAGTGCCTTCTCCCCGGAGGAAGAAGTCGCAACATAGGGCACGGGTCTCGCTCGTTACCTGACTTAACAGGACGCCTCGCGGTACGAGCTGACGATGGCCATGCACCACCTCTCAGCGCTTCAGGTAAGGTCGTCAACCTGACCGTCATCATGCTGTCGCCCCTGGTGAGATGCCCGGCGTTGAATCCAATTAAACCGCAGGCTCCACCCGTTGTGGTGCTCCCCCGCCAATTCCTTTAAGTTTCAGTCTTGCGACCGTACTCCCCAGGCGGCGGACTTAATGGCTTCCCTTCGGCACCACCTGGGCCCAAGGCCCAGGTGACACCTAGTCCGCAGAGTTTACGGCCAGGACTACCCGGGTATCTAATCCGGTTCGCGCCCCTGGCTTTCGTCCCTCACCGTCGGACCCGTTCCAGACGAGTGCCTTCGCCATAGGTGGTCCTCCAGGGATCAACGCATTTCACCGCTACCCCTGGAGTACCCTCGTCCTCTCCCGGTCCCAAGTCCAGCAGTATCCCTGCCAGCCCTACGGTTAAGCCGTAGGATTTAAACAGGGACTTACTGGACCGGCTACGGACGCTTTAGGCCCAATAAGAGTGGCCACCACTCGGGCCGCCGGTGTTACCGCGGCTGCTGGCACCGGACTTGCCCAGCCCTTATTCCCCAAGCTGTTTACACTTGGGAAAAGCCTATGCTGTGCATAGGCACTTGGGGTCCCCCCATCGCACTTTCGTGCATTGTGGAGGTTTCGCGCCTGCTGCGCCCCGTAGGGCCTGGGGCCGTGTCTCAGTCCCCATCTCCGGGCTTCCTCTCTCAAGGCCCGTACCGATCGTAGGCTTGGTGGGCCATTACCCCACCAACTACCTAATCGGACGCAGCCCCATCCTCAGGCGGATGTCCTTTCAGGGAAGGATCATTCCAGACCTCTTCCCCTATGGGGTATTATCCTCAGTTTCCCAAGGTTATCCCCCACCTGAGGGTAGGTTAGCCACGTGTTACTGAGCCGTCCGCCATGGACCGAAGTCCATAGACTCGCATGGCTTAGTCGAACCCCAATAGCAGTGGCCTCCGGCGGGATCAACCGGAATTATTTGCTAAGCATAGCTTAGCAAATACTCTTTGGAGTCGGTCAAAAAGTTTTTGGAATTGACTCGGTCGTTACTAAGTATCACTTGGTTGCGGGCTTACATCAAACCTGAGCTCCTTTTCTCTCAGGCTATCATTGACTGCATAATATGATGGTGGTTTGGATGATGTATTGTTTTTAGGTTTGGAACAATATTATATATATGCAAAAATAATCCTTCAAAAAATTAACAATAACAATAAAAAAATAAAAAAATCACTTATTCTTTACAATCTTTTCCAGATTATCAAGTTGTTCCGTAGTTCCAAACGCATAAAGCACATCATTAGAGGAGATTATAATATTGGGCGGTGGATTTGTTATCAACTCGTTGTCTTTTTTAATACCTATTATAGTAGCTCCACTTTCCTGCCTTATTCTCGTTTCAGATAAACTCTTACCTGCCAGTCGAGAGCCTTCTTCAATCTTTATCTTTCTTATCTCTAAATCTTCATCATATTCATATTTAGCTATGGACATAAAAGTAGATACAAAATCAAGTATATCTGGCTTTAATGCAAGTTCCGCCATCCTTAAACCCCCTATAACATAAGGAGAAACTACCCTATCTGCCCCTGCAATTAAGAGCTTGTCCATGGCCACTCTTTCATCGGCTTTTGCAATAATATAAAGATTTGGATTAAGTCTTTTTGCAGATAAGGTGATATATACATTATCAGAGTCTCTTGAAACTGTTGAAATCAGGCCTTTTGCTTCTTTTATCCTTGCCTTTAATAATGTATCATCAAGGGTGGCATCACCCACAATATAATTAAAATTCGGATTATCTTCGAGCTCATTTTCCAAAAGTTCCGCATTATTATCTATGACAACATATTTTGCTCCAGATTTTTCAAGTTTATCTGCAACAACTTTTCCACTTCTACCATATCCGCAGATAATATAATGATTTTTTAAATATTTTATTCTTTTATCCATGTTTCTCATCTGATTTGTTTTTTTAAAATAACCGCCTATAAAAAATTCAGCAATATTTCCCAAGGCATACAATCCTATGCCGACGCCAAATAATATATACATGGCTGAAATGAGTTTCCCCAGTTCTGTCTTTGGCACATAATCTCCATAACCTACTGTTGAAATAGTGACTATTGAAAAATACAGTGCATCCAATGGCCTTAATCCTTCTATATTCATCATAACTATTGAATAGATTACAATCGCAACTCCCATTACACCTATACTTAGTTTTATCCTATCTATAACTTCCATCTTACCACATATAATACATATAAATCCAAATACATCTATGAAAATATAAATAATAATGATGTATAAATTAATTACTACCAACTATAAATTAATAAATATAATCAACATAAAATATGAAGATGATATTTATGGACATAGGCATAATTGATATAAAAGGTTCATTACCCTGTTTTGAAAGTTTTGGGGGCCTACCTACAAAAATAATAGACGAAAACAACACTTCAGAAATTAAAGACTTAAACATGCTGATTATACCCGGTGGGAGTTTAGTTGAAAGCGGTTCATTGAACGAAAAATTAAAAAAACATATAATAGAATTTGATGGAATAATACTTGGAATATGTAGTGGATTTCAAATATTATCTGAAAAAATAGATATTGGTAGAAAAAGTCCAGTTCCCATTGTTAAAGAAGGTTTGGGATTGTTGAATGTTGAATTTTCACCACTTATTTGCACAGACGAAGTTAATTTTGAATTAAAAAATGACACTATTTTTGGAAAAAGCAATGATGCTGGAATGGGATTTCATTGCCACACATACGGCAATATAAAAATAACCAACAAAAAAACAAAACAACTATGTATTTCAAAAATTAAAAAATTAAACTACAAAATGGTTGGAGATGTAGATATCATATCCGGTGTTTATCATAAAAATATCTTTGGAACAATGGTGCATGGATTTTTAGATAACGAAAATATAAAAGAAAACTTGCTTAATTCGTTAAATATCGACGAAAATGAACGAGAGTTGATATTTAAAAAAAATAAGGACATAACTCAAAAATTAAAATCTAAATCTATAATAAACACCAATACTAATATGGTAAATAGTAAGGTTAATATTAATAATAGGAGCTCCCCTTCAAAACATTCAAAAGAAACTAATGAAAAAAAAGGATTGATTCTTCTAGCAACTGGCTCCGAAAGTGGAAAAACTTTTCTAACAACATGTATAGTATCAAAATTGGATAAAAAAACATTTGTAGCAAAAATAGGTCCCGATGTGAGAGATATTGTTCCATCACTTTATATTTTAAGAGAACCTATGTCAAAATACAGCAGTATAAAAATCGCAGATAGGGGCTGGTGTGATGTTGATGATTTTTTAAAATTTGTTAAAAATTCAGATTATACATATTATATTATCGAAGGAGTGATGGGTGCATTTACAGGAGCATTGAACAAAAAAAATTATAGTGGAGCCGAAATATCGAAAATATTGGGATTCCCTGTATATATTGTATCATCATGCAGTAAAAGCGGTATTGAAGGAGCATTTGTGGAAAGTTTTGGATATTATTCATTATTAAAAGAGATGGGAGTTAATGTTAAAGGAATAATATTAAATAAAATTTATAACTTTGAAGTATTTGAGAAGGTTAAAAAAATAGGAGATGAAATTGGATTACATATAATAGGAGTTGGAAAAGCAAAAATGGATAAAAGAGGTCTGATGCCAGAGGTTGAGATAGATTATGAAAACTTCTGTAAAAATGCCATGGATTTGGATATAAAGCTCGAAATTCCGAAAATTGAAATAGATAATAATAACGATAACAATGCAAAATTAGAGGAAAACCTTTGCATTTCATCACCCTCCGCTCCGCTCCAAGAAGATAAAGATTTTGAATATTATTTAAAAAAATGGATTAATAATCATTATTTTTAAGAATTATAACTTATAACTATCAAGGGATAGTATGGATGAAAAAAAGATAGAGCAGTTAAAACCATATATTACCAACTATATAAGAAACTTCCACAGTGATGACATTATATCAGAAAAGGAAAGGGTAGTAATAGACTTGGAGAAATTATATAATTATGGAATAGTGGATTTTATAGAATATATTTATGAAAATCCATACGATGGATTAAAGATTTTAGAAGATGCATACGTGGAAGCATACTACGCACTAAAAAATGAAAATCCAAACTGCTCCATCACAATAAAAAACATACCCGAAGTATTCAAAAAATACAACAACAAAACATTAACAATTAAGGATATTAAAAGCAGTACATTGGGAAAACTTATAGAATTTGAAGGAATTATTGTATTAGCAACTAAAATAAAATCAATATTAAAAAAAGCAGTATATGTATGCAATAATTGTGGAAATAGGGTTGTTGTAAATATCGATAATCCCTATGAATATAATCCAGAGTCTAAATCATGCACCAATGAAAAATGTAATGGAATATTACAGATAGTAGAAAACGAATCGGAGTATATTGACTTCCAGGAATTAAAAGTTCAACAACCGCTGGATTTAATGGATGACCCAGAGGAACCTCCAAAATATATATCTGTATTTTTAGAAAATTCGCCGGGCATATTCTGCGGAAGGGTAAAAATAATAGGAATACCCATCAAATACCAAAGTAGTAAAAAACTACCAATATATGACATATACATAAGAGGGCTAAATTGCGAAATAATAGAAAATAAATTAGAAAGTGAGCTCACCGAAGATGACATTGAAAAAATAGAAAAAGTTGCCAAACACCCAAAAGTGCTGGATATATTATCAAATGAACTCATCCCAGAAATAAAAGGATATGAAACTATAAAGAAGGCGATATTTTTACAGCAGATAAAAGGAGTTAAAAAAGGGAATAAAAGAGCCGACAGCCACATACTTTTAATTACCGACCCGGGGATTGGAAAAAGTGTTATGCTCAGAAAAATAGCGGAGCTCCCGGGAAACCTATATGGTTCTGTAACCACGGCATCAGGAGTTGGTTTAACCGCAGCAGTTGTTAGGGAAAAAACTGAAATTGGGGATGATACGTGGGTTATAAAACCAGGTTTGTTGGTTAAAGCAAACAAGGGGACCGCATGTATTGACGAGCTAACTGTTAATAAGGACCTTCAAAGTTTTGTTTTAGAGGCTATGGAAAGCCAAACAATTCACATTAATAAAGGGGGTATAAATACAAAGCTTCCAGCAGAGTGTGCAATTCTTGCTGCATGCAACCCAAGATGGGGAAAATTTGACCCCAATGTTTCAATACCTGAACAGATAAACATACCTGCCCCTATGTTAAGTAGATTTGATATAATATTTCCAATAAAGGATGAAGTAGATAGGGCAAAGGACAAAGACATAGCAAAACATATTATCAATATCCATAGAAAATATTTGAAGAAGGACGAAGGAGACATAAAAGTCGATAAAGAGACTAAAATTAATGGTGTTGAAATCGACGATGAATTTATCATAAAATATATATTATATGCTAGACAGAAAAAGCCAATTATATCAAAAAATGCAGAGGATATTTTAGTAGAATACTACACAAACATGAGGAAGAGCTCTATACAAATAACCGCAAGGCAGCTTGAAGCTGCGATTCGACTTGCTGAAGCTCATGCAAAGGTGAAATTAAAGGATGTTGTGGAAGAAGAGGATGCAGAAGAGGCAATAAATATAATAATGGAATCACTAAAAGAGATAGCCTATGATCCAGAAACTGGTATGATTGATATAGGGAAGATTACGGGAGAATCAAACAAGGATAAAAATAAAATGAAGGAGATATACACAATTATTAAAAAACTCTCAGAAAAGAACAACGAGGGATTGGTGTTATTCGAAGATATATTGGAAGAAACTAAAAAGAAGGGAATGGATGAAGAAGAAACCGAGAACATCATTAAAAAATTATTAAAGAGGGGGGACATCGACGAACCAAGGAATGGAAAATACCGAATTATATAATATCAAAAACCTTCAACATTATCAGCTTCATCGAATATAATGGGCATATTATAATTAAATCCATTCGATAAAAAAATATTAATGTAAAAAGAATACTTGTGATACAATGAACATAATATATCAGACCGCATCAGATTTTTTAACAAATGATATATGGGTCATGCCAACAGATAGGAAAAATATACTTGAATTAGATGAAAGCGGAGAAATTAAAATATTTAACAATATTCCAGTTTTAAGGGTGCTTGCAACACCCTCTTTAAAAAAAACAATTAGTAGGTTAGTTTATACCATAAAAGATAAAATGGTTTTATTTAAAAATAAAGACGAAAATATTAATTTAAATATATTTAAATACTTGGACAAAATGTACTTCAAAACCCCAAATAAAAATTATTATAGGACAAAAAAAGCATGGTATAGATTCATTGGCGATTTATTTGAAGACATCAACAATTGGAATTTTAAAAAGGTCATTACTAAAACCATAATACTACTTAAAATATTAAAGCCCGTGTTAGTATTTGATGTCCATAATGTTTCAAAATGGAACCATATAGAAGGTTTTAAAAAATTTATAAACACACTTCATAAACATAACATCAGCATCGTAATAAGATGCCCAGTTGAATCCATAAACCACATAAAAAAAACATTTGAAAACTCAAAAATAAACAATATTGCCGTGATGAAGTACTATGGAAAACTAAAAGGATATAATATCTCAACAAAAGTAGCAGAATATTTATTAAAAATATCCAATGGGAATATAAACATACTAAAATTAATATTGCCGCATTCAAAACGGGATTTAAAGACATTGCGAGATTTAAAAATACCATGGTTAAAAATAATTCCATTGATTGTTCCAAAAAAATATAAACGCATAATGGAAATAGTATGCAGCATGAAAAAATTCAGCATAAGTAATATTGAAAAATACATCAATTTAAAAATACCTACAATATATGCATATTTAAGTGATTTAGTTGATATGAAACTGCTAAAAAAGAGAAGAATTGGAAGAAATTTAATATACAAATTAAACCTAAATAAAGATGAGTTATTCTATTTTATTAACAATATACCTTATAAAGACTTACATTACAGTGTTTTTTTAGACTCTCAGTCAATACATAATGGATTTCGGCTTTTCGGATAGTATGATATTTTATTGAATAACACATAATCATGGTTTTTTATTATCAAATATGTTTTGTGTATGGTTATGACACACTTCTATTTTTACCATAAGGTTTTAAAATAATACTATACGAAATGAGAATATAAATGATTTTCTTAAAAGTGTTTCGGGTTTTCGAACTTCATGTATGTATAGGAAATAAAAATGTATGTCCAAAAACAAAAAAATAAAATTATTCCAGACGTTTTATATTGTATTATTTTTTTGCACTTAATATGTATATAATCAAAAAAAAATGAATTATACATTATAATATTACATATAACATTACATTATACATATAACTAAATAAATAAAACAAAATATAAATAAAATCAGATTAAAAAACCGTATATTATGTATTAAATTTATATACTAATGTTTAAGTAAAATATAAGCATTTTCCATTGAATAATTTTCTACGAATAATTGAAAATCATAATTTTTTTGGAGATTTTCCAGGGCCATACATACATCATGCTCGAAAACCCGAATTACTATTATTTTTGATTTTCATAATACTTTTTCAGATAGTTAATATGCCTACAATCCGAGGATTGACATGCTACACACCACCAGGTGCCTGTTTTTGATTTAAAAACCGTTGATATCTCCTCTCCATTTTCATCATAGAATTTAAATGAGATTCCACCAAATTCATCGGTGAATTTCCTTATTTCAAAACCTATTCTATTTACTGGATAATACTTGGTTCTAAATTTCTTTTTCGATAGACTTTCGAAAAGACCCGAAAAACTAAGGTCAAATATTTCAGGGCATACTCTCTTTAAAATTGCAATTCCTTTTGTAGTTAATGAGTATAATACTTTATGACCGTTTCTATCTCTTTTTGTTAAGTTTAAAGCAGTGCAAAGCCTTAAAAATTGTGATGGAATGCCCTTAGAGATTTTTAGGTTTTCGGTTATTTGCTGGGGATAGGCTGTGCCACGAATCAACACATAATGTAAAATTAATTTCCTTATTGGAGTAGATACTGTTTTATTTATGATATAATCCATCATACCACCATTTTTTTATAAATTACGTATTTATAATTGATAATTTGTAATTTAATAAATTGTTTAGTTGTATTTAGTATAATTTATCCTTAGATTCATTTCATGATTTTTTCACATTGTGATTTACTATCAAATTCCATACTATATATAATTTTTTGTCAAAGAATATATTTATAATTCAGTTTTTATCGGATGTTCTTATTTTTTACGGGTAGTGGTTTTGCTATTTTTTATTTAGTTAGATATATTATGTGTAATATTATTTAGCATTATTGATTCATAGTTTTTTTTATTATATATGTTATATTCACATTTTTAATTTTCATATATATACTAAAAATTCAATTAAAAAAAACTTTATAATTATAGTGATAGTTTATATATTTTTTAAATTTTTATTAAAGTTATTTTTATAGCATTTTTGAGAATGTATTTCAAAGGTTTTTCAATTTTATCATTAGATTCACATTTTAATTTATTTTAAATATTTTATTCATATTTTATTTAAATTAATGATTAGAGTTAAATAATCTTATAAATAAATGTATAAATTAATGAATATATACAATAACAAGTAATTTCGAGGTTTCTGGGTTTTCGAATAGATGATGGTTCAAAATATTAGAAATATCCGAAAAGTATAAAAACAGGTTTTACAGTAGGATGATATACTTTAATATTGGTGGTATTATGTTGGACCCTATTGAATTTATACAAAATGCTTCATCAATAACAAAAAAATCAATGAATAGGTTGAAATTAAAGACTAATCCTTTTTCTGAAAAACCAATAAGGGGCAATACCAAGTTTTTTGTAGGTAGAACCACAGAATTAATGGAAATTGCCGATATATTAGGTGCTGCCCAGTATGGTAGTGTTGCCAATGCCGCCATAGTTGGAACAAAAGGTATTGGTAAGAGCTCCCTTTTGAATGTTATATATTATGCAGCAAAAAGGCAGAACCACTGGACTGTGGAATTAGAGGCTTCTCAGATTACGCCAAGACAGTTTTTAATACAGTTAATGCATGGGATTATAAGGGATAATATATTTACTATGGATGGCACCTTATCAACAGATTATTTAGAACACTCTCAAAAGATAATAGATATATATCGAAGATTGGATTCATATTCTGATAAAACTCCCGTTCATTATCCAAGGGAGAAAATAGAAAGGGATTTGGATTATTTGTTGAATAATGTAAAAGAAGATGGTAAATTATGCATAATTTTAATTGACGAAGCAGACCAATTTGCTAAAAAAGGATGTTTGGGGCTTTTGCAGTTTTTCCACTCATTTTTGTATGAAGATGGTATTTTAGCATTTTTTGCAGGTTCCCCAACTCTCATGGAAAATTTAACTAGGGTATCTCCTGCAATGAGGGATAGATTACCTAAAATAATAAATATGCCTCCGCTATCAAAAGAAGAATCCTATGATTTAATATTAAGGAGATTAAAAGATGCCCAAATTCCAAAGGCAAAAGGTTATGAACCATTCACTGAAAATGCAGTGGATGTGATTGTTGAAGAATGTGATGGTATTCCAAGGAAAATTATTATGACGTGTTCAGAGGCAATCTCCATAGGATTAAAGAAAGGATTAACTGAGATAGATGAAGATATTGTTAAAATGGCTATGAAAAAATTAGGAATAAGCGTGGGTCATCAAATCTTGAATCACCTAACCCCTGCTCAATCAAAAATAGTTAAAGCACTGGCAAGTTTTGGAGGAAAATCAACAGTAACTGAACTTGCAAAAGTTTTAAATAATTCACCTGGGACAGTTGGGACCCATCTATCGGATATATATGAGATGGGATATATTTATAAAGAACGCTCTGGAAATAATGTGTATTATACATTATCTAAGGAATTGAATGAGGTTTTAATAAATAACGATGATGAAGATGATTAATATAATTAAATATATTAAAATCTTCAAAAGACATTAATGTTAAATACAATAATTTATCATTATTCTTTAATTAATCAAATGGTGAGTCTATGTTTTGTGATATTCAAGCAACAGAACCTGATATAAAAGTTTCACTCACAAGGGTTGGAGTAACCAATTTAAAAAAACTGGTTAAAATAACGAGGGAATCTAAAAGACCTATAATTTTACTACCAACTTTTGAAGTATTTGTTGATTTGCCGAGCTCCCAAAAGGGAATACATATGTCAAGAAGTCCTGAGGTAATTGAGGAGGTAATAGAAAACCTTGTCAATAAAGAAACCTATGGTATAGAGGAGCTCTCGGTTGATATTGTAAAAAAACTTTTTGAAAGGCATGAGTATGCCAGCAGGGCAGAAGTTTTGATGCACAGCGACTATATGATGGAAGAAAAATCTCCGATAACTGAAAAAAATTCCCAGGAAATTTGTAAGATTATTGGAAGGGCATATGGAGTAAAGGATTCAGAAGGCAACATTGTTATTAAAAAAATGGTTGGTGCGGAGGTTGTTGGAATTACAGCATGCCCATGTGCTCAGAATCTTTTAAAGGAAAAAGCAGTGGATAATTTAAAGGAAAAAGGATTTTCGGATGAAGACATCGTTAAAATATTGGATTCAGTTGTTATTGCAACCCATAATCAAAGGGGAATTGGAACCATAATGATTGAAGTGCCTGATGGGTATGACATCAGCATAGGTAAAATTATAAATATCATTAAAAAATCCATGAGCGGAGAGGTATATGAGCTATTAAAAAGAGTTGATGAAGGTTATGTCGTAGAAACGGCACACAATAACCCAAAATTTGTTGAAGATTGTGCAAGAGAGATGATTAAGCGGGTTGTAGATGAATTTAACTATCTTCCAGATGACACTGAGGTCCTAGTTAGACAGGTTAATAAAGAAAGTATTCATAGACATGATGCTTTTGCAGAGAGATATTCTAAAATGGGTGATTTGAGGGCTGAATTGGAACTAAATGGTAAATAATATTAAGTTATTTTATAATATATATAGAACATTTACCATATTTGCTGCATATTCTATATTTTATATTTCATATTTCGTTGTTCTATTACTGTATGATTGTATTATGCCTATTTCTAAGTAATTTTATTTTTTCAAATCTCTTTAATTTTAAGTGATTATATGAAAGTGCTTGTTATTGGAGTTAATACACGTCCTGTGGTTAATTCGGCTAAAAAATTGGGATATGAGGTTTATTCTATTTCGTATTATAATCCAGTAGATTTAAACGCCGATAAAAAAGAATATCTTATAAATGATAAATATCATGGGTGTTTTAGAGAAAATTATAATGAGAAAGAATTATTATCTCTTGCCGAGTATTATGTGGATGATATTGATTGTATATTTGTATGTTCAGGCATATTTGAAAGCAAACATTCAAAAACACCCGATTGGAATGTTGTTGGGAATCCACCAAAAAAGATTAAAAGGATGAGTAATAAATATTACATTACAAAAAAATTAGAAAATTTAGGTTGTAGCGTCCCTACAACATATATTGCTTACAATTATAGCCAACTTGAAAAGTATTTGTATGATTTAAAGTCTATTGTTGTAAAACCCATTTGTGGAAGTGGCGGAATAAATGTTCATTCTATAACTTTAAATACTTTCACGGATAAATTATATAATTTGCTAAAAAATTTGGAGTACCCTGTAATTGTTCAAGAAATGATAACATCAGATAGTTTCAGTGCATCATTTGTAGGTTCAAATTTTATCACATTTAATAAACAGATTATTAAAAACAACATGTATGTTGGAAATATAACTCCTTATGTCCCAAATCTAAAAACAAACAACAAAGGAGTCCAATGTATTGTAGATTCATTTCGAGAAGTTATAGAATCATTTGATTTAGCTGGGATGAATGGTATTGATTTTATGATTAAAGACGGAGCTCCTATTATCATAGAACTAAATCCCCGAATATTAGGAACATTTGAAACAATAGAATTGTCGTCAAACAAAAATCTTGTAAAATATATGATTGAAAATTCAGAAAATCAAGGATTTTCATCATGTGGTGACTTAAAACCAAAAACTCAGTATATGAAAAGGATATTGTTTGCAGAACAAAAACTTATATGCCGCATTGAAAAACAACAAAATATTTTTGACATCCCAATGTATGATACAATAATAGAAAAAAATGAACCATTAGCCACAGCGATTGGGAAAAATAATGATGAAATAAACAAGGCAGTTGATAGTATTTCAAAGATGGTGATTAATTATGAAATTAAACAAAGAAGAGATATATGATATGCTTGATAATCCATTGGTTCAGCAAGTTCTACTTGAAGTATTGGATGAGGATGTGAGTGGATTTGAAGTTTTAGCTGTGCTTATAGATTTAGAGGAAGTTACCGACGATGAAATTTCAAGACAGTTAAATTTAAAACTAAATACTGTTAGGAAATTATTATACAAATTATATGATGCAAGACTTGTGGATTACGACAGAGAAAAGGACGAAGAAACAAATTGGTACACATACACATGGAAGCCTGCCCTTGAAAAATTGCCTGCTCTCGTTAAGAAGAAGACTCAGCATATATTAAAGGAACTTAAAGAGCAGCTAATTATTGAGGAAAATAATATGTTCTTTTACTGCCCAGGTTGCGAATTTAAATATACTTTTGAAGAAGCCATGGATTATGGATTTAGGTGTCCGCAGTGTGGGGGAGCTCTCAAAGAATATAATAATAAAAATGATATAAAGATACTTAAAGAGCAGATAAAATTCTTAGAAGATGAATTAAAATTAAATCCATTATTTTTTACGTCTGAAGGAACGGGAAATCAAAGAAAAGAAATAAGAGCAACTGTTTAATTAAATTTTTAATTTAAATATTTACAACTTATAATTTACAATATATGGATGATTTATATATTTTATTTTAATCATATATTTTACTGGGTGATTTTATGAATAATTCTTTTTTAAATATGTTAAATGAGCTCCCAGAGAATGATATTAAATGCGTTTTTGACAATAAACCTGGCAATGAAAAGTTTTTATCTAATAATTCTCCATTCAATAGTCCAGAATTCAAAAAATCCTATGCTCTTTTGTCGAAACTATGCGAAAAAAATGTAGTTATGCATTGTTTGGCGGTATCGGTATATACATATGAGCTCGGTTTAAAAATAAAAAATAAGGGGCATAATATCAATCTTGAATTGGCAGTAATAGGAGCTCTCTTGCATGATATTGGAAGATGCAAAACCCATGGTATAGAGCATGGAATAGAGGGTGGAAAAATATTGAGGAAATATAATTTTAATGAAGAGCTCGCTTTAATTGCTGAAAGACACATTGGTGCAGGAATCCCAAAAAATGAAGCAGTAGAATTGGGACTTCCACCAAGAGATTATATTCCACTGACTTTGGAAGAAAAACTTGTGGCACATTGTGATAATTTAATAAGTGGAACAAAGAGGGTGGATATTGATTTTGTAGTAAATAAATTTAAAAAAAGAATGAATTTATCCCATCCATCAATAACTCGTATTTTGAACTTAAACTATGAAATAAATAAATTGTTGATTTAAAATAACATTTTTGTCATAAATAATACTCCATAAAATGACACTAAACCAAAGGTCATGCAGAATGTGCAGGTAATTATCATTCTATTTATTTTTAAACCAAATAATGGCACAGCAAACAAAATACCAAAAATTCCAGTTCCAATTTGAATGTTTTCCATACATTTTGCAAGTTGTTCTGGAGTGACAGCAACGATATTTGGGGTCATTTGAGCTATTGCATTTATATAACCTCCAATAATGCCCGCAGTTGCGGGGATAACTCCACATATTATTATTAATCCAACTGCGAGACCATTTGCTGTAACACTGAGTAATTGGGCTTTTAGATTTTGCAAATCTTCAAGTGTTTTTGCAAGCGTTCTAAGAACCTCTGCCAATTCCCCACCATATTTTCTATTTTCTATAATTAGTCTTCCAATCTGTCTAAATATTTTTGAATCGATACTATTTGAAACTAATATAATGGAATCCTCAAAACTTAATTTTTTTTCAGTCATTAATGCAACAATTTTTAAAAAAACAGTATCTACTTCTTTAATGCCGCTATTTATAACTTCGTTAATGGCATCCATTACTGAACGACCTGATTCTAATGACAGTATCATTACATAAAGAGCTTTTGGTAAATTACGTTCGAATTTTTCTATTTTAGACTCATATAACATAGATGGAATTGATAATACAGAAAGGACATATAATGCTATTAATATAATTGTGCTTTTTGAATTAAGATTCATAATATATTTTAACACAATTGGTATTATGGGTGAAAGCAATAGCATCATAAAATAGGATTTTTCATTTATGTTAATGCCTGCATGTTTTAATATTAAGGTATTACGTCTTATAATATAATTATATATGTCATAAATATTCACCATAATTTCACTCTATTTTCATTTTAATAAATATTGCAAATATTGCAGTGACCAAAGGAGTTATTTTTGTTAATAATAAATCAGTTGTATTGATTATCCCGTCAAATCCCATATTGCCTTGAAGTGAGGATAGCAGCATACCTGAAAATGGGAGTATTATTCCAACCCCGAATATAAGGTTCCCTAAATTTGATATTTGAAATTTTGATGAATCTATTCTGGACAATGATTCTCTAATGACTTCATTATATAAATTCTTTAAAAGTAATTGTGTTCCCCCTTTATTTGCAGAGATGATAAGCTGGCTGTATAATTTTTTCATCAATGGTATTTTAGTTCTTATTCTCGCTCTTTCAAGTGCTTCTTTAAAACTATACCCTCCTCTATTGATATCGTAAATTATATTTTTAAATTCAAATGAAGGTATGCCGTATTCGGGATTTTCTGAAATATTTTTCATGGCTTCCTGCAATGACATACCTGAATTTAATGAAGAAATCATATGCAATATTGATATCATTATCTGAATTTTTATTTCCCCGCGGAATAGTAATAACTTTATTTTTGGATAAAATATCCCTGCAATAAGTAAAATAGCACTTGCAAATAATCCATCAGTAATTCCATATAATATATATCCATCATATACATTATTTAGGAAATATAATATCCCAATACCAATGGATGCAATTATTAATTTTAGAAAATATGACTTCACATCTCTAATTCCTGCATACTGAAAATCTATCTTTGAAGGTAGATATTTAGTGTGTGTTACCAAATATGAGAGATTTTTAGAATACTCATTAAGCATGTTAAAATAACTTTTTTCGATTAATTCGTCTAAATCAATATCCATCTTAATCTTCACATCTGGTTTTTTTTCAACATATGTGTCGTAAAATTCCATAAGTCCAATGTCTGGTTCTTTATGGGTATCCAATAGTTTTTTTACATGTGTTAATGATATTCTTCTTTTTCGTATTCTCCTTCTTTTTCTCCCAATTCTTAAATCTATATAAATTAATCTATCGATTAACTTCATCAATTTATTATAATATTTTAATATATTTTTATATATTCTCCTGCATAATAATATCCGTTTTAACCTTAATTGTTTATATGTATCCCTCAATGATTTGTAGGTCATTTTTTTCATAAAATCACCAGAAGTTATAAGATTATATTTTTTAGCACATTTTCTGGATTTTCTTGATATTGCCTAATTAAATTCCCTACGCTATTTATGTCCCGTATGTTATTTTTAATGGCATATTTAAGCACTTCTATTCTATTCAATCTATCCTCTATGAGCTCATCCCGTGATACACCTGCAATATTGCAAACCTGTTCTTCCCACATACATATTCCATCTTTTTTAATTTCATCAGATATACCATCATATTTAAAAAGGCTCGTTTTTGAGATATCCTCTCCAGCCCCGCTAATTTCTATAACATTTAATACCCTTCTCACGGTTTTTCTA
Organism: Methanothermococcus jasoni; assembly: GCF_049075655.1. Classification (GTDB taxonomy): domain Archaea; phylum AGJL01; class Methanococci; order Methanococcales; family Methanococcaceae; genus Methanofervidicoccus. The sequence goes on from NZ_CP157522.1 coordinate 662,201, forward strand.
TTTCTTTTAATTCGCTGCTGGTTTATAATAAAATCCAGGGATGAAATCATAACTTCTGGAACGTTCATCGGGGGATTCATTAGTCTAATCATTGCCTCATCTGCACTATTTGCGTGAAGTGTCCCGGAACAGTTTGAAATGATAAATCCACCATACTTGCCTGCAATGTATGTGTGGTTATCTTCAACTGTTAAATCATAAATATGTCCATTGTATTCAATTTCTTCAACACTTACAACCTTATCCCAATATATGTCTGAATTTGCTAATATTTTTAAGTTTTCAGCATTTAATATTTCTGCTATTTTATTTAACTTCGTTCTCGAAGGGTCTCTTACACCTGTTTCATAAGCCCTGATTAAACTTCTGGTTTTTAATCCAAGTTTCTCAGCTAATTCTTGCTGTGTTAATTTATTATTTAATCGATAATATTTTATCAATTTTCCGATATTTGGTATAATATCTAGGGAATTTTTGGATTTAAGTAGTATGTTATTTAACTTTTCATGTTTTGTATGGTGTGTAAATCCGATATGTTTCCAGTATTTCCATATGTTATCATATCCACCAATGGTTATTTTATAATATGGATTTATATTTCCTTTTCCATCCTTTTCTTGAGCTGAAACATGGGATATAATCCCAAATCTTAGCAATAAATATGGAAGGGCAATTGCAAGATTTTTGTTTGATGTTACAAATTCAATACGCCTTGTAGTTTCATTTATATGGCCATCAGAATCAAATAATCCTTGTATAAATTCTGATAAATCATCGTTTGATAACAATACCTCTATTGGAATACTAAATGATTTTGTTTTATTTCCAATTGGGATATATTTTGAAAGTTTACTGACTGATTCTACCCCATACACTTTGGCTTTTGTGTGGTTGTTATATTTTAAACAAACAACATCTCCATAATCACTCATTTCACTTGAAACTTTTTCAATTACATCGCTATTTTGATTTATAAAGTCAATACAATATTTGCTTAAATGATCATCGCCCAATAAAGCACCAATTAAATATGGATTTTCAATATATTTACCATCTTTGGTTTTCAATTCTCGTGGAAGTGCAATGTAATCATTAATTTTAACCATTTCCGCATTTATCTCAAATATTTTATTATTTAATATATACATAGGATGGTCATGAGTAAGAATTATTTCCTTACCGCTTTTTGTTTTTATTTTTATCATCTTTCCAGAGTATTCTTTTCTCCAAACTCTTGATATTAATTTATCTTCAATTTTTAGGGTGCTTTTGTTAAAACTTTTAATAAATATATTCTCATTAGATACGTCAATCCATTCAAATCCATTACTTTCTTTTACTTTCATTAAATCATATTTCTCAAAAAATTTATCAACAAATTCTCCTATGTTTATGATGTGTCCGTTAGATAAATAAATGGGTTCATCTTCCACTAATGCACCATCATGACCTGTATTCATAGCAACTAAAAGAGAATGGGCTTCCTCACCTCTAACCTCCCCTACAAATATTCTATCTGGTCTCATCCTTAAAGCATTTTTAATTAAATCATCCATTGTGACTTCATACTCTGGAATTCCAGGTCTTGGAGGTCTTGTAATCATTTTTATTACATGCTCATGAGGGATTTGCAATTCGGGAGTGTCCTCAATAGTTACAATCCTGTCGGAATACATGGAAAACATTGAAATAACATTAAGAGTTGTGGTTTTCCCTGAACCAGTTCCTCCCACAATCAGCGTATTTGCAGGTTTTGCTCCGAAGTATCCTTCAACGGCCTGCCATATGAATGCTGCAAGTTCAAGGTCAAAAGTTTTGTATTTAATTAAATCAACAACCGTCAGCGGGTCAGCTGAAAATTTACGAATGGTTAGGGTGCTGCCATTCAATGTAACATCCTGTGTTGTGGCATTGACCCTACTACCATCGGGTAAAAACGCATCTAACATCGGTGTCCTGGAGTCTATCGTTCTTCCAGCAAGTAGGGCAATATTTTCAATAATTCTAGTTAATTCACTGTTATTAATTACAATATTTGTCTTACACATTTGGTATTTTCTATGGAATACAAAAGTGGGTCGGTTAATTCCATTTACCATGATTTCTTCTAGATTATCATCATGTAATGGAACTTCTAAGAATCCAAGTTTTCCTATTATTAAATAAAAATATTTAGCTAAATTTTGAATTTCAATATTTTTGAGATTCAGGCCATTCTTTTCAGAATAATTTAGTAAATACCCTTGGATTTCTTCAATTTTTTGAAAGCCGCCTTCGGAGATATCAGATTTTATCTCAGATATATTTTCCTCAGAAAGCTTGGAAAGCGCATCGATTATCTGGCTAACCTCAGGAATGTTATAATATATTCGCCCATCCTTTTTTTCTATAAGGATATTGAACACAACGCCATCGATTTTTAAAAAATAATTGTCAATTACATTTGGAGATATGATTTTAATATTTTGAATATTTTGATGAGTGGATTTATCGTTGAAGGGGAATTTTCGAGTTTCACTACTTGGAGCAAGACCTCTAAGAGGTGCACTAGGCTCAGTTTTTACTGTCTCTTTTTCTAGTTTTTCAGTTTTTTTTTAGGTTCTGGAGTAGGTTTAATATCTTTGTTTTTAATTCTATCAAAAAGACCCATAATATCGCCCCGTCTGATAGTATAATTTTATAAGGTTACATCAATGTCCAAATGCTCTGTTAATTCTTTGTATCTATTTCTAATAGTTACCTCTGTAACGCCTGCAACATCTGCAACTTCTCTCTGGGTTCTTCTAGTGCCATGCAGAACACTTGCAATATATATTGCAGCAGCTGCAACTCCTGTTGGTCCCCTACCACTTGTTAAACCTTTTTCATTGGCTTTTTGAAGTATTGCAATGGCTTTTGATTCTACCTCCCCAGGTAATTTAAGTTCTGATGCAAATCTTGGCACATAATCTATTGGATTTGTTGGAGCAAGCCTTATTTTCAATTCTCTTGAAATAAATCTGTATGTTCTTCCGATTTCTTTTCTATCTACTCTGGATATTTCTGCAATTTCGTCAAGGGTTCTTGGAACTTTACATCTTCTACATGCGGCATACAGAGCTGCGGCAGCCACCCCCTCAATACTTCTACCTCTGATTAATCCTTTTTCTACGGCACCCCTATATAGAACTGCGGCGTTTTCCCTAACATTTCTTGGGAGACCTAATTTTGAAGCTATTCTATCCAATTCAGAGAGAGCAAATGCTAAGTTTCTTTCGGAAGCATCTGAAACCCTTATTCTTCTTTGCCATTTTCTTAATCTATATAGCTGAGCTCTCCTATCTGCTGAAATATCCTTTCCATAACTATCTTTATTTCTCCAATCTATTACTGTGGATAATCCTTTATCGTGTATGGTGTTATGAAGAACAAATGCTCCATAACCAGCAACGAAGTTTTCAGCATTTGGAACTGTTAAATCGTAAGCATACCCATTTGTTGGTTTTGTTTTTTCAATCTTCTTAATTTTTAAGAATATAAAATCAGAGCTCGCAAGTTTTTCCAATTTCTTATCATTATATTTTTTTGCAATGTTCAATGCAAGAGCTCTACTTATTCTTTTTCTGTCTCTACATTTCCATTCTTTTTTATACTCAGCAGGTGCAGGAATTAACTCTTCAATAGGCGGTTTTTTATTTTCTTTGCTGTAATTTTCAATATATCCTAATTTTACTATATGCTTAGGATTTGTAATTCTTAACATATAGGCATCTGAATCCTTTATATGCTGACCATTTAACTCATGACCTTTGATGAGCTCATAGTTATAATTTGAATTTATGCCCAATTGAAGCAATAGCATCATTAAATCATTTATTAATTCCTTTGATGAAGAAACCGCAGTTAATTGAATTGTGCTGTATTTTTTGTTTGTATATAAATTTCCATCGCCGTTGAAGTATCCTTTTAAAAACTCTATTTTTAAGTTTTTAGGCAATAAGTAGATAATAGATGGAACTCTTTTTTCCTTTGCACCAGATTTAATACCCAAGGCTTTAAACAATTCCACAAAGACTTTATTTGTAATTTCGATTTGAACTGCGGATTTGTTGCTGTTTTTAAGATATAATTTAGGTTTAATTCCAAATTTTTTGAAGAATGAAACAACTTCATCGATATATTCCGTTTCATGTTTTCCAAATGAAAATACCAATCTATTATCTGTATAATGTCCTTCGGCAATATAATAACCTAATATTTTAGCAAATGTTTCATCTATCTTTAATTTTGATGGTATTTTTAATCCAGAGCCATACCTAACAGTTGCAAACTCTGGAACTTCAATTTTTGAATTTATCACATATTCAACTGGTGCGGATTGTCTCTTTTTCCAACTACTGTTTTCATAAGGATAATTGAATTGAATATAGCATCCTTTCAGCAACTTCGATAGGTCTAATTCAATATTATATTCAACATTTGGCAATCTTTTTGCAAGCACTAAATAATCCCCTTCTCTGAGCTCATCTACTCTGGTTTCTACAACTTCACCATCTTTAAGTGCGAATACGCTGTGGCTTCCAGTGGTTTTTATGTGCTTATTTCCTTCAACAACTATATTATACACAGAATTTACAGGATGCCTCGAAACCTCGGATACATTCATATAGCTAAATTTATAATCGCTATCGAATGCTACCACTTCTAAATTTTTATCTTCAATATTGGCGATTTCCAAAATGCCCTCTTTTCTAATATTTTTCGAGTTTTCGATATATCTGTCAATTAACTCCCCAATTTTTACAATTTTTACATTTCCATTTTCTTTAATTATTATCGGCTCGTTGTAATCTACACTATATGTCATCGGAGCTCCGACCCTACTTCTTTTAACTCTCTGCTCATGGTCAAATGCTCTCCATTCAGGACCTACATCAAATAAATTCTGCTGTAAAACACATCCACAATCTGCACAGACGATTTCAGCCCTTTCGTAATCTTTAATAACATTTTTGCTTCCACAGATTGGGCAAACTAACTCTTCTTCTTTTTCAATAATAACATTTTTAGAGGAATCTTCATTAATTGGTGGTCTTTCCATTATTTTTTTTTCTTCTTTTTTTGTTTCTTCGCTATTTTTTTGTTTTGACACTAATTTCATTTCCATAATTACACCATCATGGAATTATGCATAAAATACAAAATGCAATAATATTGGTTTTTAAATAATGATAAATACTCATGATTTAGTATAGTTAATTATAATAATTATTTCGACCGTTTTTTATGCCGCCTTGTCTTCTGCACTTTTTTAGCATCTGAAATAACTGCTTCCCCAACTTCAAGAGCTCTATTGCCAACTGCGTCGTTGAATGGTATTATCTTTACATACGGTTTATTAACTGGTCCAAAAACATCGTAAATCTTTCCAAGCTTCGTTCTACTCTCAGTTTTTAAAAAAACAATAGCATTTATTTGAGGTTGGCGGTCTGTTCTTCCAATTATTTTCCCCTTAGGAGTTTTATGTAATATCTTTATTTTTTTCAAAATCACTCCTCCGAGCTCCTTAAATCATGTATTTAAAATTATTAATTTATTAATTGTTAATCTATGATATATAAACAATCACTACTACTATATAAATGTTTCGAAAAATATATATAGTCGTTTCCAAAATTGAATAATTAATTCTCATATTATGAATAATATATTATGTATAGGTCATGATGTAATAACTGATTACCATATAATTATAAATTCGTTTGTAAGAGAATTCGATACTCTAATGTGGGTATTATCAAATAATTATGGACTTGTTCATCAAATAGTATAATAGTCAGTTGTAATGTCACGACCTATGTATAATTTCGCCAAATATAATAAACTCGTTCTGAGGGATAAGTATAATAAATATGAATATTATAATAATATCTATAAAATAAAAAAGGGGGATATTATGGATTATTTAGAAATCGGTTATGTACCAAAGGATAATGAACTACTTTCATGCATGGTAGTAAAAGCTGAAAACCTTGAAAAGGCGGCAAATGATATTGCAGGTGAGAGCTCCATAGGAACATGGACTGAATTAAAAACAATGAAAAGCGAGGTATATGAAAAACTCAGACCAAGAGTATATGAAATAAAGGAGATTGGAAGTGAGGGGAACAATAAAATTGGATTGGTAAAAATAGCTTATCCATTGGATGATTTTGAGCCAAACAACATGCCGGGAACTCTTGCAGGAATAGCAGGAAATATTTTTGGAATGAAATCTCTAAAAGGATTAAGAATATTGGATTTTAGGTTCCCAAAGGAATTTATAGATTGTTATTCTGGACCAAAATATGGGATAGATGGAATAAGAAACCTATTGAATGTTAAGGAAAGACCATTGGTTGGAACAATAGTTAAGCCAAAAGTTGGGTTAAATTCCGAAGAACATGCAAAAGTGGCATATAATTCATGGGCAGGCGGTTGCGATATAGTAAAGGATGATGAAAACCTTGTTTCACAGAATTTTAATAAATTTGAAGATAGATTGTATAAGGTATTGGAATACAGGGATAAAGCAGAGTCTGAAACTGGTGAAAAGAAAATATACATGCCAAACATCACTGCATCGTATAGGGAAATGGTAAGAAGAGCTGAGCTCGTAGAGGATGCAAAATGTGAGTATGCCATGATTGATGTTGTGGTGCTTGGGTTTTCAGCAGTTCAGCAGATTAGAGAGGAAGGTTTTGATTTTGTAATTCATGCCCACAGGGCAATGCATGCGGCTATTACTCGTTCCAAAGAATGGGGCATATCAATGCTTGCACTTGCAAAAATATACAGATTATTGGGTGTTGACCAACTTCATATTGGGACAGTTGTTGGAAAGATGGAAGGGGTAAAAGAGGAGGTATGCAGTATAAGGGATGAAATAGTGTTGGAGGATGTTGAAAAAGATGATAAATATAAGTTCTTTGACCAGAAATGGTATGGATTAAATAATGTATTTCCAGTATCATCAGGAGGGGTTTATCCTAAATTAGTTCCAGAAATTGTGAATATCTTTGGAAATGATGTAATTATTCAGGCAGGCGGAGGTATTCACGGACATCCAGATGGCACAGTTGCAGGAGCTCGGGCAATGAGGGCATCAATTGAGGCAGCTGCTGAGGGCATCCCACTAAATGAAAAAGCGGAAGAAGTTCCAGAACTTAAAAAGGCATTAGAATATTGGAAATAATTTTTATTTATTTTAATTATAATTTTTTAATAAATCGTTTTTTGTAAATTTATTATGCGGTGGTATATTGGGTTCAGGTGATAAAAGCGAAATTGATAACTTGTGTGATAAAGGTTTATATGATGAGGCAGTTCGTTTAGCTAAAAATAAGAAAGGGAGTAAATCAAAATCTTTACTTAAAATAGTTAAACATTTGTGTAGTAGTATGTTATACGATAAAGCAATCCAAGTGGCTAATGACATACCTGCTAATAATTATAAATACGCATCACTATTTGAAATATCTAAATCTTTATATATCAAAGGTATGTACGATAAAGCAATCCAAGTGGCTAATAAGATACCCGATAAGAACTATAAGATGGATATATTATCCAAAATATCTAAAATATCCAAATGCAAATATGATGAAGCATTAAAGTTATGTGAAGAGGGGTTATACGATAAAGCACTTCAAGTGGCTAGTGAAATTCCCAATAAAGAATATAAATCTGAGACATTATCTAAGCTATCAAAATGTATGTATGATGATATATTAAAGTTATGTGGGGAAAGAGCGTATAATAAAGCAATCCAATTAGCTAATAAAATACCCAATAAAGAGCATAAACTTGAATCATTATTTAAAATATCAAAATGTATGTATAATAATACATTAAGATTATGTGATAAGGAATTATACGATAGGGCAATTCAAGTAGCCATTAAAATACCTAATAATGATTATAAATCTAAATCACTATCTAAAATATCAGAATCTTTATGTAATAAAGGACTATCTGACAAAGCAATCCAAGTGGTTAATAAGATACCTAATAATGATTATAAATCTAAATCACTATTTAAGATATCTCAATCTTTATGTGATAAGGAATTATACGATAGGGCAATTCAAGTAGCCATTAAAATACCTAATAATGATTATAAATCTAAATCACTATCTAAAATATCAGAATCTTTATATAATAAAGGATTATATAGTAGGTCTATCCAAATTGCTAATAAAATACCGCATGAAAGTCATAGATATGAAACTTTAATTAAAATGTCTGAATTTTTATATTGTAATGGATTATATGACGAAGCTATTCAGGTGGCTAATGAGCTTAATGAAAAATCTAAATTTGAACTTCTGTTTAAAATATCGGAATCTTTATGTAATTGTGAATTATCTAATAAAACAACATTAATATATGATAAAGTTATTCAGGCATCTGCTGAATTATCTAATGAACTGAATAGGTCTAAAATTGTATTTAAAATATCGGAATCTTTATGTAATAATAAATTATATGATAAAGCTATCCAAATAGTTGGCAATATATCAAGCACATATTACAAATCGAAATCATTGTTTAAAATATCAGAATCTTTATGCAATAATGAAATGTATGATAAAGCCATCCAAGTGGCTGATAAAATATATGATTACAATTACAAAATCAAAGCATTATTGGTAATAGCAGAATCCCAATATAAAAATGGATTGACTAACAAATCAATGAATATATATGATAAAGCTATCCAAGTAGCTAATGCAAAACCAAAACTCTTATTGACCATAGCAGAATCATTATACAACATTGGATTAACCAATAAGGCAGAATCTTTATATGATAAAGCCATATACATTGCTAAAAATAAGCTTAATGAGGATGTTAAATTTGAAATTATGGAGGATATTGGGAAATCACTAAACAAGGTGGGATTAACTAGTAAAGCAGAGCAATTAGCCAATGAAATCCCTAAAAGAACTAAAACCGAAAAATTCAATTTATCAGACTATTTTAATTAACTAGAATTAATATTTTATTTTAAAGATTTATAGTATATTCAATTTTATACCTTCTTATTTTCGTTATTAATTTATATTATAAGATGATACTCTTTTAATCAAAATAATTTAGGAGATTAAAATGGATGCCGTAGAAGTGTTGGAAAATTCAATTAAAGCATATAAATTAACAACAAAATATCATGGAAATTATACTGATTTAAAGAGAGCTCTGTTTTTAGGATGGTATTGTAATTTAACAGAACCTTGCAAATTTTGCTACATGTCATCCCAAAAGCCGAAAATAAAAGACCCAAAATCTGCAAGAAGAAGAATTGAAACCATACTTGCAGAGGCAATATTGATGAAAAGAATAGGCTGGAAATTGGAGTTTATCTCTGGCGGCTATGGATATACTGTGGAGGAATTAAATGATATACTTGAAATGGTTTCCTATGTTCAAAAATCAAAACAGTATTTAAATGTTGGAATAGTGGATTTTGAGAACTTGAATTTAGATGTAATTGAGGGAGTAGTTGGGGCAATTGAAACAGTAAATGCGGAGCTCCACAACTACCTATGCCCGCAAAAACCAATTGATAAAACAAAGGAAATGCTTTTAAGAGCTAAGGATTACAATTTAAAAACTGGAATTACTATAATATTGGGCATGGGTGAAAAAGAAGAGGATATTGAAAAACTTTTAAATTTAATTGAAGAGCTTGATTTAGATAGAATTACATTTTATTCATTAAATCCGCAAAAAGACACAATATTTGAGGGAAAACCGTCCATTACCACATTAGAATATATGAACTGGGTTTCATCAGTTAGACTGAATTTTCCAAAGATGGAGGTAATCACGGGAACATGGGTTGATAAACTTACAAATATAGGTCCTTTAATAATGAGTGGTTCAAATACCATTACAAAGTTTCCATTATTTAGCATATTTGGAAAGAAAGAGGGAATCACAGTAGAAAATGAAATAAAATCTACTGGAAGGGAACTACTGGGGACTTTTTCAGATATTGAAGTGTTGGAAGGAAAAAAGAAACTTAAAAATACGCCTTATGTTGATGAAGATATAATAATAAGTGATAAAAACATTGAACTACTGAGCTCTCTAAAAGATAAAATTGATGATAAAGTAAATAGCTATATTTTGAGAACCTTAAAAAGAGTTAATAATAAATAATTGGAAATATGGGCGTAATATAACGAATAATAGAAAGTGATAATTATGAAACATAGACCTTTAAATAGTGAGGAAGTTAAATCAGTTAAAAATATATTAATCAACTACATCGGAAAAAACATAGAAAACTTTAAATTTGAGAACCTATATGTTTTGGAAGATAAAGATGAATATGTGGCAATATATGCAAATAAAGAAGTTCTCGAAACTCTTAAAAACTTTGATAGAAATATCTATGGTGCAGGCATTTCATTTGGAAATTTTGAAATTAAGCGCAGTGGCAGTGAAAATAAAATTAAATTTTCAATATCCTTGGAAGGCATGTCGTTGATTTCAAAAGATATTATAAAAAATTATGTGATTGTAAATAAAAAAGGCGAAACTTTATTTTTATACGGCAGAGATGTATTTAAATCATCGATTTTGGAGATAAATGGCGGAGGAAAGGTTGCAGTATTTAATAAAAATAAGGAGCTCCTTGGTGTTGGGAACTATGGTGGAGGAGATATAATCAAGAATATCATTGACAAGGGATGGTATTTGAGAAAAGGTGGATAATTATTATATTAATTTAAAAAAAGAATAGATGTGAAAAACATGAATTCAAAAGAATTGGTTAGTAGAATTTTAAATGATATTTATGAAAATTTAGATGAATATTCAAAAGATTTGATAAGGGCATGCAATTTCGATGTGCAATTTAAGAATTTATATATTATAGATGATAAAACAGGAAAGAAGGTAAATATAAAGAATTTAATGGATTGTGAGAACATTGCATCCTTTGAGGCTCAAAATAGGATATATAAATTTAAAAAAGTCAGTTTAAAAAAGATGATTGATGAGATTATAATAATACACATGTCATCGAGAAAATCAAAAGATGGTTATTCTTTTGAAGTAGATAGTGATTATAAGGTGGTTGAACCATCCATAGTTATAAATTATGAACATAAGGAAAGAATATTAATGTGGAATGAGCTCACCGAGGAGGAGCTCGATGAAAAACTTGCAGATTTTGACATGAAAATCAATACAATAACTGAGGATGTTTTAAAAAAGATAGGATGTATTGATAATAATAATTTTGTAGTGTATATGGATGTATTTATGGATTTAGAGATTATTAAGAACATCACTGAAAAGGAAGGAAATATGGTAATGATTTGGGTGCATCCGTTGTTTATATTTTCAAATGATAATGTGGTAAAGGGAATCATAACATATGAGCTCTCAAAATACAATAAAAATATACTCGAAATGTTCTATAAGGATATTATGGAATACTGTAAAGAATATAAAAAGCTCTGCGGTAAAAATTTAAAGATATTGGAAAAGATAAAGGAAATAGCAATAAAAAGAAATGATGAAAAGGTTATTAAAGCCATTAAAGAGATGGAATTTATTTAATTTATTAAATATTAAATATTATCTTTATTATCTTTATTTTTTACTTTTTTATTGATTATTTTTAAAGATACGTGATATTATGAAACTCAGACAGATTCCAGAGGATTTTATTGTTGAGGAGATTTTAGACAATGATATTGATGGTATTAAAAGTAATACTGATAAGGGAAGTTTTAATTTATACATTTTAAAAAAAACAAACATAGAAAATTTAAAGGCGTTATCCTATGTTTCAAAAGAATTCAATATTCCATTGAAGGACATAGGATACTGCGGTTTAAAGGATAGACACGCTATTACTACGCAGTATATAACCATTCCATCAAACTACGGGACATTATCAATTGATGAGGAAAATTTAAAATTAAATTATATTAAAACCATAAAAAAGCCACTAAAAATAGGGGATTTAAAGGGAAACAAATTTAAAATTACAGTTAGGGGCATTGATAAAAACAATTTTTTAAAAATAGGTGAAAATTTAAGAAATCTAAACTTAGGAGCTCCGAACTATTATGATGACCAAAGGTTTGGAAGTGTATTTCATAATAAATTCATAGCAAAAGAGTATTTGAAAGGAAATTATGAAAATGCACTAAAAATACTGCTTATAAATTACAAAAAAAGTGAAAATAAACGAATAAAAGATTTAAAAAGATACATAAAAAGTAATTGGAACGACTGGAAGAAGATTTTAAAATACATCAAAAACAACAAAATAAAAAGCAAAATGTTTGTGAATATAATAAAATACCTAAACTATGAGGAAAATCAAATAAATTACAAAGAAGCCCTTAAATATGTTGATAATCGACTAAAAAAGCTTTTTGTATCTGCATATCAGAGTTATCTTTGGAACGAGTGTGTGAAGGAGCTCCTAAAAAATTACATCCCAAAGGATGAAAGGATTTATTTAGATTACAGTTGTGGAACATTTTTATTTTATAAAAAAATCGACGATGAACTATTTAATAAATTAAAGGATAAAACATTCCCAACAATTGCACCAGATATTGATTATAATGAATTTGATGAAGAATATCAAAACATAATATCAAAAGTTTTGAAAAAGGAAGGAATCAAACTGAATGATTTTAATAAACTAAATGATTTAGGCAAACTTTCTTATTCTGAAAGATATATTTTGTCCATTCCAAAAAATATCAAATATGAAACCTTTAAAAAAGATGAATTAAATAAAGGGAAATATAAAATAACTCTTGAATTTGAGTTGAATAAAGGTAGCTATGCTACAATAGTAATAAAAAGAGTATTTAATGCTTAATTATTTTTTTCCTTATATAAATTATAAATGTATTCATTCCATTTTAACCACATTTCAGAAGTATCTTTATTTACTTCGCTAAATCCCATAGTAATATAATAATTTCCTATTTTTCTATAATAGCAGTAGCTTATTGGTGTGCTGTTCTCATATTCGGATGAGTAAGTGTATTTATAATAATCCCCATATTTAAAGTGCAATTCAGTTTTTGAAACTTTTATATATTCTGGATTGTCTAAATTTGGTTTGTAGTTTCTCACATCAAAATTTATTACATTTCCATTTTTAATGTATGTCTTTATTTTTCCCTTTTTGTATCCTTCTGATATGTCGAGGACATTTGAATATGGTAAGTCCATAAATAAATCATCCAATGGAACATTTTTTGAATAATCTACATAAATTATATCATCTGAATTGTTGTTGGTGAATTCATTTTCGTTGGTGGTTATGTTGAGCTCATTATTTTCATTATTATTGTTTGTATGACTTACATTATTATTTATAGAATAATTATTAATTGATGTATTTATGTAATTAAAATTATTTAAATTATTATTTCGGTTGTTATCTGCTGTTGTGTGGAATTTGTCGAATACAACATAACCTCCCAACAATAAGACAGCCAATGAGAGAATTAATATTAATATATCCTTGGACGATGGAAAAGCCATAATATCACAGTTTTATTATTTTAATACTTTTCCCCCTCATCTATTGCATTATATTAATTTTTAATATTTTTTAAATCGTTTATAAGTGAATTAAAGGAATAATAAGGTATATTTTTTATTTGGACTTTATCTTTTACTTTATCTTTAAATATATCTACTAATTCTTCATCATATTTTATAGTGTATTGGGCAATATCGGAGCTCCTAACTCTTATTCCAACGCCCACACGGTGTATGGCACCAGGTAGTTTTAAATATATTGTAATAAATTTATCGGGATATACTGCAATAAGAGATACTTCGTTCCATTTAAACAGTTTAAGCCGAGTTTTTATGCCCTCATCTGTGATTATAATTTTTTTACTGCTGAGGCTGTATGTTATTATCAAGAATACTAAAAATACCATTACTGCAATAACAACTGATGCTGTTAAATCCCCCGTAAAAATATACAGCATAATTGTTGATTGAATAACACATGTTATTATAACATACTTTAAATGTTCCACATAAATGCTTGCTGTTTTATACATGTTCCCCCTCATGCAAAATGGTTATAAAATAGCAAAAATATAAATAAATGTATATATTTAATTATTCCAAAACTAACGCCTTTAACTCTTCGGGTCTGTGGAGCTCACCACCGATTTTATCACTAAGCACCACATCGCATTTAGCGTATTTCATTACCTCTCCAACAATCTGACCTAAATTCATTTCAGGAACTATGATTTTTGAAGCCTTTAAGTTTTTTATGAGCTCATCAGGGAATGGATAAACTGTAATCAATCTAATATATCCTACATCATGCCCTTCTTTTCTCATTTCCTCAACAAGATATTTTACAGTTCTTGAAGGTGTTCCATAGCATATAAACATGGTTTCGCTGTCAATATATTTTGCTTCGTATTTTATAATGTCGTCTTTATTGTTTAGTATTTTGTTGCAAATCCTTTTTACCAGTTTTTCATGGGTTTCAGATGATACATCAGGATATCCTCTTTCATCATGGGTTAAACCTGTAATATGAACATTGTACCCTTCTCCAAATATTGGCATTTCAGGAACTTCTTTGTCAAATGGGTATGGTTTTTTACATGGTTTTTCTTCTGGAAGAGCTCTGTTTATTATAGGAATATTATCATGTAAAACTACCTTTTCCCTCATATGCCCTACAATCTCATCAGCCATAATAAAAACTGGAATTCTGTATTTTTCCGCATAGTTAAACGCCATAATCGTATAGTCATACATCTCCTGAACAGATGATGGTGCCAATGCTATTGGCTCGTAATCACCATGACTTCCCCATCTTATTTGCATCATATCTCCCTGACTTGCATAGGTTGGCTGACCTGTTGAAGGTCCTCCTCTCTGAATATCCACTATTACGCAGGGAGTTTCGGTCATAAAGGCATATCCTATGTTTTCCATCATTAAGCTTAATCCCGGACCTGATGTTGCTGTCATGGATTTTAAGCCGCCCCAACTTGCACCGATAACACATGCTATACTTCCGATTTCATCCTCCATCTGAACATAATTTCCTCCAAACTTTGGGAGCTCCCTAGCCATACCTTCGGCTATCTCTGTTGATGGTGTAATTGGATAACCTCCAAAAAATTTACAACCTGCTTTGAGAGCTCCTTTTACACATGCTAAGTTTCCCTGAATAAATTCCACATTATCAGCCAAAGTATCACCTTATTTTTATTTTTTTAAACTTTTCATAAATCTATCTAAATCCTGATAATCCGTATAAGTAATCTTATTTTTGATTTTATCATTAAATAGTTTTATAATATTTTCATCATATTTAATCATATATTCAGCAACATTTGACAATTTTGTCTTCACATAGCGATATTTGTAATATTTACCCATTTTCTTAGATACTATAATTTTAATTATTATATATTGATTTGGGCATATTATAACGCATTTTACATCTTTCCATTTATATATCTTATTTCTTATTTTAATTCCTTCATCGTTTAGAATTATCGGTTTTTTTGATATAATATATCCTGCGATACCATAAATCAATCCCATAATTGACACAAACAGGAATGAGCTCATGTAATCCCCAGTTGTAATATAAAGTCCCGCCCAAAATACAAAAAGTATCCATATAAATAAAAATTCCCAATTTGGTAGAAGTGTGGTGTATCCTTTATATTCCATAACACCCCTCCCGCATTATTATTTACCTACAACATACTTATATACGACATCTAACTTCTCCTTTATTCCGTATTTTTTGAAATATCTTAAAATATTTTCCAAATCCCTCTTTAAATAATATTCAGTATTTACTTTAAATTCTCCCGGTAGTTTATCCAATTTTAATTTTATATCATTTTCATCTTTTATTTTTATCGCCTGCGGGAAGTCAATTATTAGGAAATTTCCATCTTCATCAATTAATATGTTAAATTCGCTTAAATCTCCGTGAATATATCCGAGCTCATACATTTTCTTTACTTCGTCTATTATATCCCAAAACAATTTGTTAATATCTATGTCCAATTGGTTTAAATCCACTCTTTTTAATTCATCCCCTTCCATTTTTCCAATAATTAATGCATGTCTATTTTGCTCAATTGGTTCTGGGACTTTTACAATTGGGAACAAATCACTTAATACTTCAAATTCCTTTTCCGCCGTTAATCTTGAAGCATATAACCAACTGATATGTCGTTTATCTGCCAAATAGCTCCTGTATCTCTTTCCCCTTGTGAAGCATGTTCTCCCTAAATTATGGAATTTTAAAACTGCTTCCCTGTTGTTGCTTAATAGGACATTATAAACATCCCCTTCTTTTCCAACGCCTAATTTTCCGCCTATTGCAGTAATGATTCCTTTTTTAATAAATGCATTTAATGCCAATGCATCATATCCTTTATGGGAGAGTCTATAACCATAGCTACTTCTATTTATGAGTTTGAACTTATCCAGTATTTTTAACCTGTATAATACCTCTTTTTTATCGAGCTTTGTTTTCTTAATTATTTCAGGCAATGGAACCCATTCATAATACCTCATTGATACTTCAATGATTTTTAAAACTCTCCAATCATCTTCTTTCATTTCCTGCAATGTGTTGATTAATTTTTCTATGATGATTGCACCTCCATAGTAATCTATAAAATGTAGTTTTATATTAATTTAATAATAATTTTTATAATGTCTATTTACGTACTTATTTTATTTATTTTATAAATGTTTATCAATTTAAAATAAAAAACTTATAGTGATTATCTGTTTAATGATATATTATTACCTTGGTGGTTAAATTGTTTTCTAAATTTATAAATCATCTGATAAAAAATTTGGAGGTTTTGAAGGAATTTGACGAGAATTTAATAAATATTCTTATAAATAATATCATATCCACTAAATGTGAAAAATCCAAGATATTTATATATGGGGTTGGGAGAAGTGGGTATGTGGGAATGGCTTTTGCTATGAGGTTAATGCATTTGGGATTCAATTCACATTTTATTGGAGAATCAACCTGTCCGGCTATTGCAGATAATGATTTACTAATAGTTATATCTGGAAGCGGTAAAACATGCTCAGTAGTTAATGTATTAAAAAAGGCAAATGAACTTAAAAATGAGAAGTATAATAATTTAAAAATAGTTTCAATTAGCTGTAAAAAGGAAAACACTATAAAAGAATTATCTGATATGCACCTTCATCTAGAAATCCACAATGATAAGTGCTTTCCAATGGGGACATTATTTGAAGAGATTGTGTTTATATTTTTAGATGGAATTATATATTTATTAATGGAGAGATTGGATATTTCTGAAAATGAAATGAAAAAAAGACACTGTAATTTGCAGTAATTATAAAAGTAAAATAAATAAAATAAATATAAAAACTGAAAAATATAAAAAATTAAAAAAATATTAAATAATATTATAAATTATTTTTAAATATATTATAAAAAAGGAAATGGTGAATTTATGAAATTTGGATGGATATTGGCAAACAATGAAGATTGGGAAGAAAGAAAAGAAACTGTGAAAGATGCTCTTGAAAGCTCAATTCCTGCGGTCATGGTTCCAAAGAATGACATTGAAAAAGTAAGGGAGCTCGGAAATATAAAAATTATTTCAAATGATTTAGATGCAGATATTGTAGTAATAAATAAAGATGAAGATTTGGATATACTTTTCAACGCAAAAAAGCTTGGAAAAGAAACTGGCGTTTATGTATCCATAGAAAGCAAGGATGATGAAGAATACGCTTCAGAAGTAAGTAGATACGATTATGTTGATTACATAATTTTGGAAGGAAAGGACTGGACAATTATTCCATTGGAAAATCTTATAGCAGATTTATTCAATGAAAATATAAAAATCGTATCTGTGGCAAACAATATTGAAGATGCAAAAACAGCTTATGAAATACTTGAAAAAGGTGTAGATGGAGTTCTTTTAGCTCCAAAGGATACCAACGATGTTAAGGACTTTTCAAGGTTAATAGAGAAAATGAATTCCGAAAAACTAAAATTGGAATACGCAGTTATAAAAAAGGTTGAGCCTGTTGGTAGTGGCGATAGGGTATGTATTGACACATGCTCAATGATGGAGCTCGGAGAAGGTATGTTGATAGGTTCCTATTCAAGAGGCTTGTTTTTAGTGCATTCAGAAACAGTGGAAAACCCTTATGTTGCTACAAGACCATTTAGAGTAAATGCAGGACCTGTTCATGCATATATATTATGTCCGGGAAACAGAACAAGATATTTAAGTGAGTTGAAGGCAGGAGATAGCATATTGATAGTTGATAAGGATGGAATGACAAGAGAAGGTATCGTTGGCAGAGTAAAAATAGAGAAAAGACCTTTAATGCTCATAGAGGCAGAATATAGTGGGGATATAATAAGAACAATATTGCAGAATGCCGAAACCATTAGGCTTGTTGGAGAAGATGGGAAACCAATCTCAGTGGTTGATTTAAAAGAAGGGGATAAAGTTTTAATAAAAGCAGATGAAAATGCGAGACACTTTGGAATGGCGATAAAAGAAACAATCATTGAGAAATGACTATAAATTTATATTAATATTTTTACTATTTTTTATTTTATAATTTATAACATATATTCATAAGATGTATTGTGTGGTGTGATGATGGTGTTTATTGGAGATGTTGAAAAAAGATTGAATAAAATCCTGGAAGAAGAAGGAGCTCTATATTTTATACTAATAGACCCTGATGAAAAAAATTGTATTGATATAGCAAAAAAGGTAAAAGATTACGCTGATGCCATAATAATGGGAGGTAGCATAGGTATTACTAATTTAAATGAAATTACAAAAGAAATTAAAGAAATAGTTGGGGATATTCCTATTATTTTGTTCCCTGGCAATGTGGATGGTTTGACGCCCCATGCAGACGCTGTTTTTTTCATGTCTTTAATGAATTCAAATAACACCTACTGGACAACTATGGCACCTACATTGGGGGCAATTACTGTTAAAAAATACAATTTGGAAGCAATACCTATGGCATATTTGGGAATCGAACCTATTAAAAGAACCGCCGTTGGTTTTGTAGGTGAAGTGAATGAGATACCGCAGAGAAAGCCAGAAATAGCAGGAATGTATTGTCTATCTGCTAAATACTTTGGTATGAGGTGGGCATATTTAGAGGCAGGAAGTGGTGCTGAGTTCCCTGTAAGCAATGAAATGATAGCAATATCAAAAAAATTAAGTGGAATAAATATCATTGTGGGTGGAGGTATAAGGACGCCAGAAGTAGCATATCAAAAGGTTTTAAGCGGTGCCGATGCTATAGTTACGGGAACTCTCATTGAAGATAATCCCGATGCAGTAAAAGAGATGAGAGATGCCATAAAAAAGGCAGGAATGGAGAAATTAAAAAAATAAAGATAATTATTTTTCATTATTTCTTGTTGTTACTTTATTTTAAATTTTTTTAATTTTCAAATTTTGTAATTGGCATTACTCTATTTTATCGACA
The DNA here is from genome assembly GCF_049075655.1 of Methanothermococcus jasoni. Lineage (GTDB taxonomy): Archaea > AGJL01 > Methanococci > Methanococcales > Methanococcaceae > Methanofervidicoccus. Next base: position 681,752 of record NZ_CP157522.1, read on the forward strand.
AAATCAATTCGTAATTTATATATGGGGGCAATTACATATATTATACATTATATATGGTGCTATTTGGTGGTAATATGAATAAAACTCTATTGTTGATACTTTGCCTGTTTGGGTCTATTGTGTGCGTAAATGGGGAATTCTATTCAGATACATTGAGTAACATACATCCAGATACTACGAAATACCAAATATCGTGGGTTCATACATTACCGAGCAATTGCACAAATATTACTTCTTTAACAATTAAAATTAAGGCTTATGATGTAGATAAGTCAAATTATATCCCAGTATCAATAAATGGGATACAGATAGGTTATTTAAATGGGGGATATAATAATCAATGGGACACCACAACACTAACCCCTGATGCAAATACTTTAAAACAAATTTCAGATACTCATCCATCATCATTAACTGTATATGTTGAGTCTAAATCTGATGATTGGGTAGGGGTAGATACATCGGAGCTCTCCATTGAATATGTAGTTGATGAGGCAGTATTAAATGGTGTATATTATGATACTCGGGAAGAAGTGCATCCTGATACAACATATAACCCGATTACATGGACACATAATTTACCTGATAATTATTCTAAAATTACAAAGATGGTATTTATAATGCAAGCTTATGATGTAGATAGGGCAAATTATATCCCTGTATATGTAAATTATGCTCATAAATTAGGGTATTTGTCAGGAGGAAACAATGTATGGTCATATAATTCATTCGTAGTATCCGATGAAGATACCCTGATAGCTATTACAAACAATAACACAGCTAAAATTATCAGTATACTTGTAGTACCTGATAAGAATGACTGGGTTGGAATTGGGAACGCGTCATTATCTGTTGAATACGAAAGTGGAACAAATACTCATTCAACATATATAGATTCGAAAGATGATATTTCAGATACTGTGCCAAATACAATTACATGGACGCATGAGTTAGCCAGTACTGAAAATATTACCTCCATAACCTTTGTAATACAGGCACATGATGTAGATAGGGCAAATTATGTCCCGGTATATGCAAATAATGTATCATTGGGATACTTGGTTGGTAATTCGTCGTATGATAATATGGATTCAATAACGACATTCGAAGTTACGGGTAGTGATATTGATACTATCGTTGGTAATTCGACAATCATAACCATGAGGGTTGAGCCAGATAGTCATGATTGGGTAGGTATTCGTCATGCAGAGATGATTGTGCAGTATGATGGCGTAATAATTCCAAATAATAATGGAGAGGAAATCCCCCCTGTAAAAACCCCAATACCATTATTTGCAATAATATTAACAATAGCATTTATGTCTTCAATAATCTATTATAAAATAAAATAATAAGACATAAAAACTATTCAATATTCTTTATTTTTTATTTTAGTGCTTTTTAATACTATTTGACTTCTATTTTTCCATTATTCCATTCGATATATTGATTACCAGTTTTTGATAAGTCCAATATTGGAATCCTTGCAGGTGTTGGATGGATACCCATTTTTTTCTGGAAATCAGTTTGTTCTTGGAATGTTCCACTATTTACCATCACAGTTCCTTTATAGAGACCATGTCCATTTATGTGAATATGTCCTGTATGGAATATGTCCGGCTCATTGTGTATTACCAAATAATCCTCATGCTCAGGAGCAATTGGGCATCTTCCCCCATAGGTTGGACATAGGTGTCTTCTTTTTAGGAGCTCCTTCATAATGGATGTTGGGTCAGTATATTTTGCCGAGGAAATCTGACCTATTACATCATCAAAGCTCCTACCGTGGTATAGTAAGAAATCCAAACCATGAACATTTGCAAATCCCGGATTGCTTAAAAATGTGATGTTATCCAATCCATCAAATAGCTTTAAAATTCTTTCAGGAAATATTGGCTGGGGTTCAGCAGGTCTAAGGGCATCGTGGTTTCCAGGGGATATTATTATATGGATGTGTTCAGGAATCTGTTCAAAATATGTTGCAATTTCTTTATACTGAGATATAATATCCACATCATATAAATCATACTCTTGACCAGGATATATACCAACACCATCCACTAAATCCCCGGCGATTGATATATATTTTAATCTACTGGCTATTTTTTCCTCTAATCCACTATTTACATTTCCATTTAAAAATTCTATAAATTTTCTAAATGATTTCTCTAAAAACTCATAGCTTCCAACGTGAATATCTGATAAAAATGCAGTATATATTTTTTCGTCGATACTTCTTGGTTTTTTTGGTGTAATATCTGGTCTTATACATTCGTTTGCAAACATTACATTCCCACTATCGGGTATAAATCCACTAAATCCCACAACCTCGTCGAGTAGTATGTCATCAGGCAAATCTCCGCTTGCAATTTTATCCTTCATCATAATTACTGTGAAACTTGTATTTTCATCTTCTATCTCTACTCTTTTATGACCTTTTTTTGTGGAGCTCACATCGGATACAATACCAACAACAAATACATCACTTTCTTTTTTAAGTTTATAGACTTTATTTAATGGGTATGCTTTCCTACTGACTTTTCTTTCAATCATTGCCTTAATTTTAATATATCTATCCCTAAAATATTTTACAAAGTCATCAATGGTTCCTTCACATGTGGATTTTCCAGATATGTCCCATTCATCATATACTTTAATTTTAGCTTCGATATCCTTGGATATATAGTTTATTCTTTTGTTTATGCTGTTTCTTATGGATTTTATCTCGGTAAGTCGTTTTTCTCTTTCCTTTTCCAATATATCTAATCTTTCTGATTCTTCTGACTGGGATTTTAATATTTCTTCAATTTTATCTTCGTCTATATTTGCAGGCATTTGGTGCTTTATTTCTTTTTTAGGTTCAGGTTTAGACTCGGATTTAGATTCAATTTCAAGGATTTGGTTTTTTGCTGATGCATCAATTTCTTCTTCTGTATTATTTTTAAATTTATTTAAATTGTCAGTTTCTAAATTAGCATCAGGACTATAATATGCTAAAAAATCAAAATCTCCATAATTTTTTTTAATTTCGTCCAAACTATGATTTAAAAAAATGTCTAAAAAATGGGCATCCAGCAGTATAAATTTATTATTTATATCTTTAAATTCTTTAATTTTATTAATTAAATTATCTCTTTCATTTTCAGAGATTTTTTTAATCCTATTGTAGGAGCTCGGCGATAGTAAAACTTCAATATCTAAAAAATCGTTAATCATAGTTTCCCTTATAAATTTTAAATTTTTATATTATTTTTGTTTTTATTTATTTTATTTATCCTTTTCTTTTTCTTTTATTATTTCTTTTTTATTTTGATGTTTATTTATATTATAGCATAAATAGTCCAAGGGGTGAATTATTTTAGGTTTTCCATTCTCGTTTCTCATTCTGCAAATACTATCAGGTTTGCAATAATAACTAAGCCCCTTTCCGCCATCTTCCTTCCAGTTCTTGCAGTATTCACAATGAGTAATATGGGTTGCTACCTTATAGCCGATATTGTGGCTTATATAGTATTTTGTCCTATCCACATCAAAATCTCCCACTGTGTTAAATATACTTACAACTTCATTTAAAAAATTCTCTATTTCATCATCCTTTGCAATATCTAATGCACCAATATTTACCAGTTCCCCATTTTCAATTGGTCTTAAATTTGGATTAAATTTTGCACAGAACCAATATACAACAAAGCTTCTTCTTGCATAGTGGGATGGAGAACCGCCGCTTAGTATGTCGTCCAATATTCCTCTAATACATGGTGGATGCCATTCCTTTGGAATGTCGCCTTTGAATCCAGATATTTTAATGCCTTCGACGCCTTCGAACTTTACAATACTTCCTATAAAATTAATAATCTCTTTTATTTTTTCGTTGTTTTTTACTTCTTTTGGGAGCTCATGTAGTCTTATTCTTTCAACCATTTCTTTAAGTTTAACTCGTAGGAGCTCTATGGCGTAGGTTTCTTTTATGGTTTTTCCATTAGATGCCATTTTATTTGGCAGATGCACATAACCATTGTCTAGCCACATTCTTTCTAAATGTAAATCGTTATTTCTAGATTGAGAAGCGATATTTATGAATTCCCAGACGTTGATTTTGTTGGGTATTGTGCAAGCAATTTTTTTGTAATTTTTTTCGGAATATTTTTTAATGTAAATATTATAATATTTAGTATGAGCAATTATAATAAGTGTTAAACGATTAATTAATGCGTCTGCGGGGTCTTTATGACTGCCTAAGTTTCTATTTAGGAAATCGTAATATGAATTATCATCTTCGAATATATATTGTAGTAAATATTTTATCAATTTAACATTGAGGTTGGTTAGTTCTTCAAGAAAATTTAAATCTTTTAACACGTCAAATTCTTCCCAAAACATAAATACTACACCAAAAATAATATTACTATGGTAGTATCTAATTATCATCTGCTTTATTATTTATAATTTATTTATATTTATTACAATTACGGTGATGTTTATGAATGATAATAATATTTTAAGAAGAGGACGACTTGGGAACTCCGTAAAAGAGGATGTGATGCTATATACTACAAGCCTAAGTTTTGATAAAGAAATATTTGAAAGCGACATACTTTGCGATATTGCCCATACAAAGATGTTGATGGAAAAAAATATTATTTCAGAGGAAGATGGCAACAAAATAATAAAGGAATTAATAAATATCTTTAAAAATGGAATGGAATCTTTAAATTTAGACCCTTCCCTTGATGATATACACATGGTAATTGAAAGTGAGCTCATAAAAAAACTTGGTGAGGATGTTGCAGGAAGGATGCACACGGGAAGAAGTAGAAATGATGAGGTTGCAACAGATTTAAGAATGGCACTTAGGGAAAAAATACTTCAAATACTAAAACAGCTAATAAATATGGAAAAAAACATTTTAAAACTTGCAGAAAAGCATAAAGAGACACTTACAATAGGATATACCCATTTACAACACGCACAACCGACAACTTATGCACATCATCTTTTAAGTTATGTTTCAGCAATAGAAAGGGACATTTTAAGGTTATTGGATGCATACAAGAGGATAAACATTTCACCACTCGGATGTGGGGCAATGGCAACAACAGGTTTTGACATAGATAGAAAAAGAACAATGGAACTTTTAGGATTTGATAACATCATAGAAAATTCAATGGATGGAGTTTCTGCAAGGGATTTCATAGTGGAAACAATGTCCTGCCTGTCAATGTTGGGAACAAACTTATCAAAGATTTGTGAAGAGATGGTGCTGTTTTCAACCTATGAGTTTGGAACTATTGAGATAGCCAATGAATATACTTCAACCTCATCAATAATGCCACAGAAAAAGAATCCTGATGTTGCGGAGATTGCAAGGGCAAAGTTATCAACATTAAATGGAAATTTAATTAGTGTTTTAACTATATTAAAGGCACTTCCAAATACATACAACAGAGATTTGCAAGAAATAAGCCCTCATTTATGGAAAAGCGTCTATACGACCATTGATACAATAAATATGGTTGATGGAATGATTTCAACATTGAAGGTGAATACTGATAGAATGAAAGAACTGGCAGAAAAGAATTACTCCACAGCAACGGAGCTCGCAGATACTCTTGTGAGGGAGTGCGGTATTCCATTTAGAACAGCTCATGGAATTGTTGGGGAGGTTGTAAGGATATCAATTGAAAGAAATAAAAATATGGATGAGGTAATTGGTGAGGTTTTGGATAGATATGGTTTAGAGCTCGACAAATCGATGATAGAAAAGGCACTTAATCCTATGGAAAATGTAAAGATGAGAAAGGTTATTGGAGGTCCAGCACCTGAGGAGGTTGAAAGGGCGATAAATTCTTATAAAAATAGAATAAACAATTACGAAAAAGAAATAAATGAGAAGATTGGGAAGATTGAAAAAATTAAGAAAGAGTTATTAAATTTATAAAATTATTAATTTTTTCACCATTTTATTTTGAGTCAATAATGGCATTAATAATATATTCATCAGATATTCTTTTAGCATCCTTTGAACAAAAGTCGATTCTTAATGTTTTGCTTGCACCTGGCATTCCTGCGGCCGTAATTGTGATTATTCCATAGTTTTCAAGCATATTCAATGCGATATTGATATATTCGTCTTCCGAAAGATTTTTGATAATAAATCCTGTTGGGGTTCTTTCACATTCAAAACCTGCATTGGCCAATGGATTTAAGTCAATATTTTCTGCTCTTTTCAATGCCTCTTTTAAATTATCAAGTTTAAAGTTTTTTAGTGCATTTATCATTGCAGCCAAAATTGGTGCCTGAGCTTCTAAACCAAATTTTAAACCTTCATTGTATATCTTATCAACTAATTCTTTTTTTCCACATAATAGGCCTGCCCTTGGACCATTCATTAATTTATCAGTGCTTGTAACTGCCAAATCTGCATTAAGTTCAAGTGCTGGTGGCTGGTTGTATAATAATCTTAATCTTGCACCAGAGGCATCATCTATGAATACAATACTATTTTTTTCATTACAGCAAGATATTATTTTTTTCAAATCCTCTAAATCGACAATTTTATGGTCCATTGTAGCTCCTGTGATGATTGTTAGGGTTTTTTCATTTATCTTATTTAATATTTCATCCACATCGTCGCTTTCAAAGTAGTCGAGGTTAAATATTTTGCAACTTCTTGGGATTGATGGATGAGATGGTTTTTTTGGAACATAATGAATTACATTTTTAACAGTATTTGATAGTGCCATTATTGTGGAGAATATTGCCGCAGATGTCCTGTTAAATCCTACTGCTTTGTGGATAGTAGGAGCTCCTCCAAAGTGTAAAACCCCCACTTCGTTTAATTTTTCTGAAAATATTGCCGGACCAACATATGTTTCTAAGAGCTCCATATCTGTTTTGGGAATTTCAAATCCCCCAGCAATGCCTGTGAGGTCGTATAAATGTTTTCTTCCTTTTTCCGTTATGACGCCCCGTATTAATGCTCTGGCTTTTTCCAATCTATTTAATTCAGATATATTTTTCATAATATCACCAAAAAATTGGAAGATTTAACTATTATATAATGTAGAAGGATAAAAATTGTAAAAATAATATTTAATAAGAAAAAAGGTATTAACCTGCACCACAGGCATCTACATTTGTATCAACACCTGATATGTTTTCTTTTTCGAGTATTTCTTCTATTTCTTTCTCATCAATTTCTTTTTCTTTTTTCTCTTCAAATTCAATAATTTCTAATGTATTTGGTTTATACATTAAATTATTGTCTAATAGCACCCATTCCGTATTATCTTCTTTTTTTATGTCTTTGACAATGCCCTTGGTTCCTGTGTTAATGTATTTTACATAAGAGCCTATTGTAATTTCTTTATGGTTTATGTCAAATGCCATAATATCACCAATTAATAATACGATATGGTTTAATAAATAATATTGTTCCAAACCTAAAAACAATACATCATCCAAACCACCATCATATTATGCAGTCAATGATAGCCTGAGAGAAAAGGAGCTCAGGTTTGATGTAAGCCCGCAACCAAGTGATACTTAGTAACGACCGAGTCAATTCCAAAAACTTTTTGACCGACTCCAAAGAGTATTTGCTAAGCTATGCTTAGCAAATAATTCCGGTTGATCCCGCCGGAGGCCACTGCTATTGGGGTTCGACTAAGCCATGCGAGTCTATGGACTTCGGTCCATGGCGGACGGCTCAGTAACACGTGGCTAACCTACCCTCAGGTGGGGGATAACCTTGGGAAACTGAGGATAATACCCCATAGGGGAAGAGGTCTGGAATGATCCTTCCCTGAAAGGACATCCGCCTGAGGATGGGGCTGCGTCCGATTAGGTAGTTGGTGGGGTAATGGCCCACCAAGCCTACGATCGGTACGGGCCTTGAGAGAGGAAGCCCGGAGATGGGGACTGAGACACGGCCCCAGGCCCTACGGGGCGCAGCAGGCGCGAAACCTCCACAATGCACGAAAGTGCGATGGGGGGACCCCAAGTGCCTATGCACAGCATAGGCTTTTCCCAAGTGTAAACAGCTTGGGGAATAAGGGCTGGGCAAGTCCGGTGCCAGCAGCCGCGGTAACACCGGCGGCCCGAGTGGTGGCCACTCTTATTGGGCCTAAAGCGTCCGTAGCCGGTCCAGTAAGTCCCTGTTTAAATCCTACGGCTTAACCGTAGGGCTGGCAGGGATACTGCTGGACTTGGGACCGGGAGAGGACGAGGGTACTCCAGGGGTAGCGGTGAAATGCGTTGATCCCTGGAGGACCACCTATGGCGAAGGCACTCGTCTGGAACGGGTCCGACGGTGAGGGACGAAAGCCAGGGGCGCGAACCGGATTAGATACCCGGGTAGTCCTGGCCGTAAACTCTGCGGACTAGGTGTCACCTGGGCCTTGGGCCCAGGTGGTGCCGAAGGGAAGCCATTAAGTCCGCCGCCTGGGGAGTACGGTCGCAAGACTGAAACTTAAAGGAATTGGCGGGGGAGCACCACAACGGGTGGAGCCTGCGGTTTAATTGGATTCAACGCCGGGCATCTCACCAGGGGCGACAGCATGATGACGGTCAGGTTGACGACCTTACCTGAAGCGCTGAGAGGTGGTGCATGGCCATCGTCAGCTCGTACCGCGAGGCGTCCTGTTAAGTCAGGTAACGAGCGAGACCCGTGCCCTATGTTGCGACTTCTTCCTCCGGGGAGAAGGCACTCATAGGGGACCGCTGGTGTTAAACCAGAGGAAGGAGCGGGCAACGATAGGTCCGCATGCCCCGAATCCCCTGGGCTACACGCGGGCTACAATGGTTGGGACAATGGGATGCGACCCTGAAAGGGGAAGCAAATCTCCTAAACCCAATCGTAGTTCGGATCGTGGGCTGTAACTCGCCCACGTGAAGCTGGAATCCGTAGTAATCGCAGTTCAACATACTGCGGTGAATGTGTCCCTGCTCCTTGCACACACCGCCCGTCACACCACCCGAGTTGGGTTGAGGTGAGGCCCTAGCCTTTGGCTAGGGTCGAACCTGGGCTCAGCAAGGGGGGTGAAGTCGTAACAAGGTAGCCGTAGGGGAACCTGCGGCTGGATCACCTCCTAAGAAAAAAAGGTCGTTACTAAGCACTAAATGGTTGCGGGCTGAGGATTGGGCCCGTAGCTCAGTTGGGAGAGCGCCGCCCTTGCAAGGCGGAGGCCGTGGGTTCAAATCCCGCCGGGTCCATAACGAGGTTCATAATCCTCACGGGTTATGAACTGAAACCTGATTTAAGATGATGGTTGTGCATAAGCCCCTATATCTGGTGATATCCAAGTATCCCATATATCCATTATCCTATCTGGGGGATGGCTTGGCTTGGAACGCCGATGAAGGACGTGGTAAGCTGCGATAAGCCCATGCGAGGCGCATACAGTCGTGGAACATGGGATTTCCGAATGGGACTTCCTGCCCTTTTGGGCGGTCCGTAAGGATCGGGAACGCGGGGGATTGAAGCATCTTAGTACCCGCAGGAAAAGAAACCAATAGGGATTCCGTTAGTAGGGGCGACTGAACGCGGAACAGGGCAAACTGAATCCCGCAAGGGAGATGTGGTGTTGTAGGGCCCTCTTCAAAACTCAGGAAGGGATGCCGAAGTTGCCTGGAACGGCACACCATAGAGGGTGAAAGTCCCGTAGGTATAACCAACCTGGGTTTGAGGTGTCCCTGAGTACCGTGCGTTGGATATCGCGCGGGAATTTGGGAGGCATCGACTTCCAACCCTAAATACGTTCCAAGACCGATAGCGTACTAGTACCGTGAGGGAAAGCTGAAAAGCACCCTTAATCGGGTGTGAAAAGAGCCTGAAACCAGATAGGGATAGTATGGCATGGCCCCAAAGGCAACTGTTCCGAAGGAACCCCTTGCAAAAGGGTAGTACGAGGAGCAGAGTCCAGGGTTGTGCCGTCCGTTTCGAAAAACGGGCCGGGGAGTGTATGGTTGTGGCGAGCCTAAGACCTTAAAGGTCGGAGGCGTAGGGAAACCGACAAGTCCGCAGGCTTTGCCGAGGGACGGGGTCTTAAGGGCCCGGAGTCACAGCCATACGACCCGAAACCGGGCGATCTAGGCCGGGGCAAGGTGAAGTCCCTCATCAGAGGGATGGAGGCCTGCAGAGGTGTTGCCGTTCGAAGCACTCTTCTGACCTCGGTCTAGGGGTGAAAGGCCAATCGAGCCCGGAGATAGCTGGTTCCCCCCGAAGTAACCCTAAGGTTAGCCGGAGGTTAGGTAGACGGCAGGGTAGAGCACTGATAGGGTGGTTAGGGGGCGAAAGCCCTCGCCATTCTGTCAAACTCCGAACCTGTCGTCGCCGCAGCCTCTGAGTAAGGGCATACGGGTAAGCTGTATGTCCGAGACGGGAATAGCCGCGACTCAGGTTAAGGTCCCTAAGTGCCGGTTAAGTGTGAACACGAAGGGCGTCCTTGGCCTAAGACAGCAGGGAGGTTGGCTTAGAAGCAGCCATCCTTAAAAGAGTGCGTAACAGCTCACCTGTCGAGGTCAGGGGCCCCGAAAATGGACGGGGCTAAATCGGCCACCGAGACCTGAGGGCACCGAAAGGTGATCCGGTAGGGGGGCGTTCTGCGAGGGCAGAAGCTTGGCTGTGAAGTCAGGTGGACCTCGTAGAAATGAAGATCCCGGTAGTAGTAACAGCATAAGTGGGGTGAGAATCCCCACCGCCGAAGGGGCAAGGGTTCCACAGCAATGTTCGTCAGCTGTGGGTAAGCCGGTCCTAACTTCCGAGGTAACTCCTTTGGAAGGAAAGGGAAACAGGTTAATATTCCTGTGCCATCTAAATACACGCGGCAACGCAAGGCCAGTTTCTGACGCTTCAGGGTAGGCCAACTACCTTTGTCTGGGTAGTCAAGTGTATAAGTCCGGGGAGAGTTGTAATAACGAGAACCGGATGAAAGCACGATGAGCTGTCCGTTAGGATGGTTTGGCTGAGCTCTGGAGCCCGTGAAAAGGGAACTGGCATGGATTTTAGATGACCGTACCCAGAACCGACACAGGTGCCCCTAGGTGAGTATCCTAAGGCGTATCGGATGAATCCAGTCGAGGGAAGTCGGCAAAATGGCCCCGTAACTTCGGGAGAAGGGGTGCCAGCGACCTTACTTATATGTGGGGTTGCTGGTCGCAGTGACCAGGGAGGTCCGACTGTTTAATACAAACATAGGTCTTAGCTAGTCTGAAAAGATGTGTACTAAGGCCGACGCCTGCCCAGTGCTGGTACGTGAACCCCGGGTACAACCGGGCGAAGCGCCAGTAAACGGCGGGGGTAACTATAACCCTCTTAAGGTAGCGAAATTCCTTGTCGGGTAAGTTCCGACCTGCATGAATGGCGTAACGAGACCTCCACTGTCCCCGACTGGAATCCGGTGAACCTACCATTCCGGTGCAAAGGCCGGAGACCTCCAGTGGGAAGCGAAGACCCCGTGGAGCTTTACTGCAGCCTGCCGTTGGGGCATGGTTGTGGGTGTACAGTGTAGGTGGGAGCCGTCGAAACCTCCTCGCCAGGGGAGGTGGAGGCAACCATGGGACACCACCCTCCCATGACCATGTCCCTCACCCCAAGTAGGGGGACACCGGTAGGTGGGCAGTTTGGCTGGGGCGGTACCCTCCTAAAAATGCATCAGGAGGGCCCAAAGGTCGGCTCAGGCGGGTCAGGACTCCGCTGTTGAGTGTAAGGGCAAAAGCCGGCCTGACTTGGTTGCCCAAAATACGCAACCAAGAGGCGAAAGCCGGGCCTAACGAACCCCTGTGCCTCACCGATGGGGGCCAGGGATGACAGAAAAGCTACCCCGGGGATAACAGAGTTGTCGCGGGCAAGAGCCCATATCGACCCCGCGGCTTGCTACCTCGATGTCGGTTTTTCCCATCCTGGATCTGCAGCAGGATCCAAGGGTGGGGCTGTTCGCCCATTAAAGGGGATCATGAGCTGGGTTTAGACCGTCGTGAGACAGGTTGGTTGCTATCTGCTGGAGGTGTTGGCTGCCTGAGGGAAAGGTGGTTCTAGTACGAGAGGAACGAACCGCCGGTGCCTCTAGTCTATCGGTTGTCCGACAGGGCATTGCCGAGCAGCCACGCACCAAGGGATAAGGGCTGAAAGCATCTAAGCCCGAAACCCATCCTGAAAACAGGCAGCCAGTCCCTTCGGGGACGAGGGTTCCCGTAGAAGACGGGTTTGATAGGCTAGGGATGTAAGCACCAAGGGTTCGCCCGAGGTGTTTAGTTCGCTAGTACTAACCGCCCGAGGGATATTTGGGATACTTGGACACTTAAAGATATAGGGGCTTATGCATCGGGGAAAAATATATTTTTTTTAAACATATAATCCATATATATTAATATACGAATTTATAATATATCTATTTTAACAGCATATATATTTAGATTAAAGTTTAAATACAACGGAGCTCCTATAAATTTTGTATGATTCTATTTTGAAGAAATAGTTTAGCTACAATAATTATTTTATATTCATAATTTTGAATTTTAAAACTTAGAAGAAAGGAATTTATAAAATTCTAATAATCAGCATCATGAGATATTATTATTGAAAATTTTAAAAAAAAGAAGAAAAATAGATAAAAAAGAAAAAAAGATAAATATTTTATTTTTTCTTAGGCTTTTCAGTTTCTCTCATAATTATTATTTTTTCCGCTTTAATAGTGGCATTTTTTAATATTATTTTTACATTATGTGGAAGCCCTCCAAATCCAGTAGGTAAGTTCATAGTAGAAACAGACATTTCGGTTTCTTCATCTCCGTATAATTCTTCTCTTTCAACTTCTTCTTCATCCGTTCCAACTTCTTCTTCCATACTTCCCCAGTTTTCAACAACAGGGTGGTTTTTATTTTTTAAGAACTCCTGCAACTCAGTTATGTTTGATACGTCTTCTTCTGTTGCTATTTTATCAATCATTTCTTCTAAAATTCCGTCTTTTACTTTCTCCTTTAATTCCTTAGGCAACCAGACAACTCTTTTCCAACCTCCATCTGCTTGGAAGAATTTAGGGGATTTCATATATGATATACTCATACCACAGAATCCCTCAACCTGTCTTCCTCCACTACATTGACCAGCAAGTGCTGAGAATGGAACTCCGATTGGTGTTTCTCCTTTATAACTTCTATCCACTATTCCAAACCCATCAACTTCTGGAATATAGAAGGTAATTGCCTCAAAACAACCACAAGATGTCGAAGGTCTATCCATAACACTGTGTAATGTCATCGCCTCAATGGCCCCCTGGGACCTCTCGTAAATTACATCATTTACTGCATCATATATACCCTTATTTTCATCTAAACAATTTCCTTTTGGGATTTCAAATATTGGACCCTCAGGGTCAATTTTAGATGCTGCCCTTGCATCGAAATAATTTATTCCACCACATAATGCAGGCTTATCTGGTGTAATCACACAGACATGCGTTGGAGCAAAACTCTGACACATAATACATCCATAGAATACATCAACATCTTCTTCATGTAAATTTTTTGTTTTTTCGTCTCTTTTAGCATATATTTCTCTTGCTTTTTCGAGCTCATCCTTGACTACATCTGGTTCAGTTATTAATTTAACCTCAACGTGTTTGATAAATGGAAATTCTGCTTTATATATGTCTTGAATTACCTTACCAATATGTTTTAATTTCAAACCTTTTTCTGCGGAATCTTTATTAATTCTAATCCAAACGCTATCTCTCTGGTTTAAGTGCATAACTCCTTCTATATAGTTAAATATTTCATGAATTCTTCTTTCTAAAACTCCTTCTAAATCTTCTTCTAAGGATTCTCCACCAACATTAACTATTACTGCGAATGGTGTTCTACTGCCTTCTTCCATTTCGTCGAGCTCCTTCCCTATGACATGGATTTTATCAGAAGCATTATCTACAACCCTGACCAATTCAAAACCATAAGATTTGGGGCCCGCCAATTCAGCAAACATGTCAGGTCCTCTGACTCTCTCCCCTTCGTTCATTGGACCTACCGAAACAGGAATTTCTATATTTTCAGCCATTTTTTCACCATTGTCAATACAATATTAAAATTATCATTATTAATCATTATAATTTAAATATTTAATATATAGATATATATACCTTATTGTGAAAAAAATTAAAAATTGTATTACCACTGTAAATAAACTAAAAGAGCTCAGATTAATATAAAATAAATTAGTATTTATAAAAAATTAAAAATTAATGTTATAAAATAATAGATATTGTGTATTCTATTTTTTAGATTTGGATTTTCCAAGGTCTTCTCTTGTAATTATTAGCTCTTCTGCTTTTATTACTACATTTTTCAGTATTATTTTTACATTTGGTGGAAGCCCTCCAAATCCAGCAGGTAGGCTTATTGTAGGAATGGTTATTTCAGATTCGACTGGTGTATCAACAGGTTTTTCTTCCTTCTCCATATCTTCAACTGTTGCATTAATTTCTCCAATTTTTTCCATTACAGGATGTTTTTTATCCATCAAGAATTTTGCAAGTTCTTCTGTATTTGAAACATCCTTTTCTGTTGCTATTTTATCCCTTAATTCTTCTGGAATTGCATCATTAACTTTCTCTTTTAATTCCTCTGGAAGCCAAACGATTTTATCCCATCCTCCATCTCCTTTTAAGAATCTTGGAGACCTCATGTATTCAATGGCTATTCCTACAAATCCTTCTACCTGCTTTCCACCACTGCACTGTCCAGCAATTGCAGAGAATGGGAGACCATATGGAGTTTCTCCCTTAAAGTGTCTATGGACCACACCAAATCCATCCACATCAGGTATGTAAAATACAATTGCCTCAAAACAACCACAGGATGTGCATGGTTTTTCCATGGCACTATGGAGCGCAAATTCTTCAATAGCACCGCCTGACCTTTCCTGAGCAACTTTATTAACGCCCTCATATATTCCAAGTTTTTCATCTAAACATTCCCCTTTTGGAACTTCAAATATTGGTCCCTCAGGGTCCATCTTAGCCGCAGCTCTTGCATCAAAATAGCTTATACTACCACAAAGTGATGTTCTGTCTGGTGTAATCACACATACGTGGCTTGGTGCAAAGCTCTGACACATTACACATCCGTAAAATGTATCCACATCATCTTCACTTAGTGCCCGAGCTCTTGCATCTCTTTCCTTATACCTAACCTGTGCCATTTCAATAGCTTCTTTAACCTTTTCAGGTTCGGTAATAATTTTTACATTGCAGTTTTTAATTATTGGGAAGTGCCCCTTAAATAGAGTTCTTACAACCTCTCCGATGTGTTTCAATCTTAATCCTTTGCTGTAAGAATCTTTATTAATTCTAATCCAAACTTGGTCTCTCTGGTTTAAGTGCATAACTCCTTCTATGTAGTTTAAAAATTCATGCACTCTTCTTTCTAAAACTCCTTCAATATCTTCTTCAAGCCCTTCTCCACTTACTTCAACCACTATTGCAAATGGTATTCTGCTACCTGCTTCTATTTCATCAATATCCTTCCCAATGATTTCAACGCCATCCTCTGCATTTTCATTGACAAGAACAATTTCACAACCGTAGGATTTTGGACCAGCCAATTCTACCTGCATATCTGGTCCTCTAACTCTTTCCCCTTCGTTCATTGGGCCCACTGAAACAGGCACATCAAATTCCGCAACTTTAACCTCGATTCCTTTCATCTTCAAAGCATTTTCTACAATATTTTCTATATCTGAGCTCTCCAATGCACCTTTTATTTCAGGCACAGGATTGTTTGTAATTACTGGAACTCCTGCTTTTATACAGCCCGCACCTGCGGCAAGGGTAATATCATCAACAGGACCCAATGCGACTACAACAGCAGGAACTCTGTTTGTAATATATTCAATGATTTCTTCAGTTTTACCTGGCTCAATGCCACCGTATATAAGGGGAGCTCTTATTGCAAGGTTTGCGGCATGTATTGCAGATGTAATGCCATCACCAACTGGAACAAGGAGTTTATCCAATCCAAATTCTATTCCAGCCTCTTCCATTTCTTTAACAATGTCTCCAATAAATAACCCCAATATATTTCTTTTTTGAATATCTTCAATTAATTTTTTTAATTTTTCCTCATCACCCACTTTACCGATAACCACAAGTATTGCTGGAATTTTTCCTTCGACAAGTGGAACCCCCAAATCTCTTAAAACCTCATCTGGAATAAATCCTACATAGGGAGCTCCGTATGGATTTTCATTTTCTGCATATTTTAATCCCTCAATAGCCTCAGCACATAATAATGTTTTAACCCCTACATCAAGGGCATTATCCAATGTGAGCTCTTCACTAATTTCAAGAGAATTAATTAATTCCCTCAACTGTTCAACATTCTCAATTTTTTTACCCAATAAACCATATATTATTGGAAGATTGTAATTTGTTGTGGGATATCCAACTTTTCTGTTTTCCTTATCAGCTAAAAGTTCTTTGGTTAAATTTAACACTGCCTTTCCGCCAGATATTATATTTTCAACTACCATCATTTCACCAATTTATGCAAATATATGAAAATTATTTACTGAACAATATAAAATCGAATAGTCATTTAAAAATCCTAAAAAATAATATAAATAATTGTTTAATAAATAAAATAAAATAATAAGAATATTTAATAAAAAAATATACTATTATGTTAATATATTAAAAAATAATATACAGGATAAATAATATACAGGAGCTCATATCATAATATTATTAGAAATTAATTTAAACTTCATCTCTCCATTCTTCTGATATTATTTTTATCAGTTTTTTTCTTCGGGCATCTTTAATCATATCAAGGCACTCATCGCAGATTAATTTTAAAGCATTATCCTTACATGCCTCTACACATGCAGGGGTGATTCTGTCAGCATCTAAACACAATGTGCATTTATGTGCCACCATTTCCTCAATATATATTGCTCCAATAGGGCAGGCAATTTCACACATTCCGCATCCTATACATCTTTCTTTATTTACAATAGGGATATTTTCTTTTAAGTATATTGCATTTACTGGGCAAATGTTCATACAAGGGGCACTTTCACACTGCATGCAGAATATTGGAACATTTCCTGCTTTTTTTACTCTACTAACTCCGTGAATTTCTTTACATTTATTTATACAGTCATCACAATTTGTGCATTTTGAAGGGTCAAGAACTACCAGTTTTGGATTCATAATCTCACCTAAGGGGTATTAACAAGCATAACCAATCTTTTAAGTGCTTCAATATGTTCGTTTGTTTCCATATTTGGAAAGGAATAGTGGGCATTTGGATGGTAATATCTATCCAATGTTAAAGTTGTGCATTTTGAAAAATGCTTTAAGTGAGTGATTGCCTGAGCAAGGTAGTAATAGGTAATATCTGAAAATATGACTAAATCATGACCCTCATCAATTACCTTTTTTATAGCAGATAATAAATTCATATCCCTTGGAGTGTATATTTTTTTTATATTTAGGTTCATTAAATATTCATTACACTCCTTCTTTGGCCCCAATATTATTATTGGGTTTTTGCTCCTTTTAATCATGCTCACAGCTATTTTTGTGCTCACAATCTCAGCATGATTTAAATTTGTTCCAGCAGTTGGTTGATATGGTGTGGTTTTTCCAATCATAGTTTCACCAAAAAATTATAATTAATATTGATATTTAGTAAATCAATGTCGGTTCTTTTGGTATTTTTTCTCTCGGTTTCCAGTTCTTTTCTTTCAAATATTCCATTACTTTATCCTTTATCATAAATGGAATATCAGACTCTGTTCTAACGAATTTTTCTAAATCAGGGGGCATGCAACCAAAGTATTTTTCATAAACACTCACATAGTGGTATATTTTCATACTTCTTCCTTTTGAACCATCTGATGCCCTCATACACAATTTTGGAATCATGCATATACATTCTTCCATACTTTCAGCAGGTGTGATTAAGTTCTCAGGCACCGGTTCTACTGGTATTACTTCCTTGGTTCTCTTATCATATACTTCAAAATCATTTCCATCGCTTAAATACATTCTTCTGTATTTTGTTGAATGTGGTCCAACTATTACAGGAATTCCCCATCTATTTACACCAGTTGCAATTGCCGCAGCCTTTTGGCTCATAGCACCCCATGCTATACCAACGGCTCCGACCTTATTCAATATATAATCTGCAACCTCAGCATAGTTCCCTCTCAATGGAAGTTTAGCGAATATATTGGCTACTTTTATGGCAGCTCCTGTAATGTGGCAATTACTTAAACAGCTTCCACAATTTACAAGACCGCCTGCTTTGAATTCCCCAGGATATTTGTCATATAATGTTTTTCCGTCTTTATCTTTCCACATTCCTAACGCCATTGCCGCACATCCTGTTGCCACAACGATATATTTTCTCTCCAAAAATTCCTTTGCAATCATTGCAACCTCTTCTTCACCATTTGGATGGTTAGAACATCCTACCAGTGCAACAATTCCAGGAATGTCTCCAAACACAATCGGAGCTCCTACATTTCTTATTTCAACATCTTGTATAGGACCTCTACCTGCTCTCATTTTAAAGTTTAAATCTTTGAAGAAGTAATCCCCAACTTTTGTTGTCATGGATACTATTGGAAGCTTTCTTTCACATTCGCATTCACACCTTCCACAGCCATAACATTTTTCATACAACTCTATGAATTTATCGAAGTTTCCTTCCTTTGCCCCTATCATTGCATTCATTACCTCAAATGAGTTTGGACATACTCTATCGCACCATCCACATTCTGTACATTGGTTTGCAAGAGCTCTTACCTCATCCAAGGTAGGTAGGCATTTTTCTTTTATATCTTTTCTTTCTTTTGAAATGATTTTTGCCAGTTCAACAGCTACCTTTCCAACTTTATGTTCGTCAAGTATTAATCCAGCTCTATCTCTTAATATTCTACTTATTATCTCATCTTCATCTAAATGGGATAAATCTTCCAATCCTAAGCACATTTTTTCATTTGTGGCTATTAGAACAGCACCAGTATTTACAGCCTCTTCAAGAATATCCGTTCTTATGCACTGCTCATCCACCACTACAACATCTGCAACTCCACTTCTAATAAACATCAACTGTCTTGAAAGAGGTCCTATGACCTTTGCCCTGTCGTTGTATCTACTGACATCTATTGCGGTGCAGCATATCCCGCATACATCTATTTCGTTTTCTAAATTATTATCTTCAATATAATCCATTATTTCAGCACCGGGAACAACATTATGTCCGATACATAAAATTACAGATTTGCTTTTATCAACACATTTAAGCCCCATCTCAATTAATGGTGCATCTATGTCCCCTTTTGGCATGTTGAATCCAACAATCTGGGCAATGTCTCCAATTTCTCTTGCCAAATCATCTATCATTCCAGCGTGCATGGCTTTACTTTCGAAATCTAAATAGCTCCCCTCTTGACCTGTGTGTGTAGCTGAAAGTAAATGTGTAATCTGCTCTTCACAGTAATCCAATACCTTTTCCAAATCTCCGAGAGTTTTTGGTTTTATCCCCATTACCGTTCTTGTAATTGGTGCCTCTACATCTATACTGTTCCCCAGGTCTATTGGATAATCTTTTCCGAATCTTTCTATCAATGTATGCACAACATGCCTACTATGTCCAGCATGGCATGCAGCCCCTATGCAGCATGCTATTAATACAATTCTTGCCTGCTGTGCTTTTATATTGAGACCACAAGCTCCCTTTTTCCCCCTGCTTAAATCACACTTTCCAAAGGTACATAGACAGCACATATCGCAGATTGGCATGTAAAATGGAGGATATCTTTTTAAAAGTTTGAAATCCCATTTTCTCAAATCAGGCACTTTTGGTTTAGGGGTGGGCCCCATAGGCTCCCACTCTTCGTCGGTCTCTTTATAATCCCCTATTTTTATACTGCCGGTTATTTTTAAGTTTTTGGATTTAAGCACTGGCGATACTATTTTTTTTATATCTCCTTCAATTTTCATGATTCCACCAAAATAAGAATTATATCAATATTACAATGGATACTAGTTAATTATCATTATTAATCATTATAATTTACACATAAATAAGATATATATACCTTTTTATTATTTTATAAAAAAATAGTATTACTAAAAATTATATAATCGTCAGGCTGTAAAATTACTTAAAAGATGATTAAACGTTTTTTATGCCATATCTGCCATTAATATTTAATCTTCGTGGTTTTTATTGGAATTATGGGCCTATCTTGCAAATTTTATTTCGGTAAATGACGATATTAGTTGTATTTATATAATACATAGCAATAAATAAATGAAAAAACTAAATAACATTGATTATAAAGATGTGGTAAGAATAAAAATAATAATAAAAACAATAAAAAACAATATATATTTAAAAACAATAAACTATAACAAATTTTGAGGTGAAAAAATGAAAGTATATTATGACGAAGATACAAATTTTGATGCTGTAAAGGATAAAACAATAGCAGTAATAGGATATGGTAGCCAAGGTAGAGCTCAGTCATTGAACATGAAGGACAGCGGTTTAAATGTGATAGTAGGTTTAAGACCAAACGGAGCTTCATGGGAAAAGGCAAAAGCAGATGGACACACAGTAATGACAGTAGAAGAAGCCGCAGAAAAGGCAGACATAATACACATACTCATACCTGATGAAGTTCAGGCAGAAGTTTATGAAAAACAGATAAAACCATACTTAAAAGAAGGAAAAACATTAGGATTTTCACACGGATACAACATACACTACGGATACATTGTTCCACCAAAAGGAGTAAATGTAATTATGGTTGCTCCAAAATCCCCAGGTGCTATGGTTAGAAAAACATACGAAGAAGGTTTCGGTGTTCCAGGTTTAGTATGTGTTGAAAAGGACGAAACAGGAGATGCATTAGATATAGCTCTTGGAATGGCCAAGGCAGAAGGTTTAACAAGAGCAGGAGTAATTAAAACAACATTCAGAGAAGAAACAGAAACAGACCTATTTGGAGAACAGGCTGTATTGTGTGGTGGAGTAACAGAGCTCATAAAGGCAGGATTCGACACACTTGTTGAAGCAGGATACTCACCAGAGATGGCATACTTTGAAACATGCAACGAGTTAAAATTAATCGTTGATTTGATATACCAAAAAGGACTTGCTGGAATGTGGCATGATGTTTCAAACACCGCAGAATACGGTGGATTAAGCAGAAGAGAAAGAATAATAAACGAAGAATCAAGAAAAGCAATGAGAGAAATCTTAAAAGAAATACAGGATGGAAGATTTGCAAGAGAGTGGGCATTGGAAAACATAAGTGGTAGAGCTCACTTAAATGCTATGAGAAGATTGGAAAGCGAGCATTTACTTGAAACAACAGGTAAAAAATTGAGAAAAATGTGTGGATTGGAAAAAGACGAATAAGACGAATAAATTCGATTAATAATATATATTCCAAATATATTTATTTTTTAATTATTAATTTTTAAACTTTAAATTTTAACTTTTAGTGGTATGATGGACTTAATCATTATCCTTTCACTGGTTATTTTGGGAATGTTCATTGGATTTATATCCGGTTTATTGGGAATAGGCGGCGGTTTTATACTTGTGCCAATATTAATCTATTTATTTGACTTCATGGGGGTTTCTGATGATATATCTGTAAAAATGGCAGTAGGAACAAGTTTGTTTGTAATTTTTTTAACTTCAATTGCAGGAGCTCATAAACATAGTTTAAACAAAAATGTAATTTGGAAATACTCATTAATCCTTGGATTATTTGGTATATTAGGTTCAATTGTTGGTGTTAAGGTAGTTGTAGATTATTTAAGTGGAAATTTACATAAAGTATTATTTGGCATATTTTTAATTCTTATTTCATTAAATATAATATACAGCAATTTTAAAGATAAGAATAATTTAGATATGATTAACAATATAATCAATACATGCCATAACATTAATTATAAGAATGTTGGTATTATGGGTTTTTTAACTGGTTTTTTATCATCTATTTTTGGAATAGGCGGCGGAATAATAGTTGTTCCCTTTTTAAATATTTTTTTAAAGTTTCCGATAAAATCAGCAATTGGAACATCCCTTGGCATGATGACCATTATTTCA
Organism: Methanothermococcus jasoni; assembly: GCF_049075655.1. Lineage (GTDB taxonomy): Archaea > AGJL01 > Methanococci > Methanococcales > Methanococcaceae > Methanofervidicoccus. Next base: position 703,886 of record NZ_CP157522.1, read on the forward strand.
CTTACGGGGTTGTTGGGATATATGATTAATCCCTATCCATTTGATTATAATTTATATAATATTGGGTATGTTTCTTTATTTGCTGGATTGATTGTAGCTCCTATTGCCATGATATTCTCTAAATATGGAGCAAAAATCGCCTATAAAACAAAATCGGAAATTTTAAGAAACATACTGTCAATTATATTGATGATTGTAGGTATTAAGATGGTAATTTAAGATAAAATTACTGAATAACAAATAACAAATAATGATGGTGAGCTCATGAAAACAATACTTGGAAAAATCCATTTAAAATGGTGTAAAAACTGCAATGTCCCAGTTCTTGATAAAAAATGCGGAATCTGTGGATATGATACATTTGATGTAAAATTAACGCCACCAGCTGATGCGAGACCAGCATTTAAAGAAGATATTGTTATGATTAATAATATATTAAAAAATCAATTTGGAGTAAATGACAATATTTTTAAAAATAAAATAATTCTCATAAATAAAATTCCCGGAAAGGACTACATGAAGGAAATAATACTTGATGGAGTTGTTTTTGGGATTTTGAAGTATGATGAAGAAAAAAACAGCTGGTCAATTATACCTACTGTTGAAGGAGCTCGGAGGATAATAAACATAGGAGGTAATAAAAAAATAATTGTTATAAAAAAGGATGTGGTTCCATTTATTCTAAAAAAACATGCATCAGTTCTAAGACCGGGAGTTATATACGCATCAGAGGATATAGAAAAAAATGACGATGTAATTATTTTAGTTGAGAATGAAAATGAAGAAAAAGATGAAAATTATGAAAAATATAAACATGAAAAAAATACCAATCTCAAAGACATAAATGTTTTAGGCGTTGGAAGGGCGAGAATGGACTACAACGAAATAGTTAATTCAGAAAAAGGTATGGTGGCAAAGGTCAGGCATGCCGAAACACCGAAAGAGGCAAACTATTTAAAAGAAACTGGGAATTTTGAAGAATCAATTAAAAAAATGATTGAAGCAAATGAAAATGCAATAAGTAAATTTGAAAGCAATTCAGTAGGATTTATGAGAAATACAATAAAAGAAAGGACAAACAAACCGCCAGTTGTTGCATATTCGGGAGGTAAAGATAGTCTTGTGGTGCTTTTACTTGCATTGAAGGCATTTGAAAATGAAGATATTGATTTTGATGTCTTATTTACAGATACAAATTTGGAGCTCCCAGAAACTTTAAAAAATATATCCGATGTTGAGGAAAGATACAATATAAATATAATTAAAGCAGAATCAACTGATTTTTGGGAAAAACTTGAAGAATACGGACCCCCTGGAAGGGATTACAGATGGTGCAGTGAAGTATGTAAAATGAAGCCCCTTGAAAAAATAATAAACGATAGATACCCTAATGGCTGTTTAACATTTGTAGGTTTAAGGAAATACGAGTCCATGAACCGTTCAAAAAAGCCAAGAATTTGGAAAAGTCCCCATATTGAAAAACAAATGCTTTCCGCCCCAATATTAAACTGGTCTGCCATGCATGTTTGGATTTACCTATTTAAAAACAATGCACCATATAATAAATTATATGAAAAATGTTTTGATAGAGTTGGATGCTATATGTGTCCTGCCATGGAGCTCGGAGAAATTGAATTAATTAAAAAATTATATCCTGAGCTCTGGAAAAGATGGGAAGATTTCTTAATAGATTATGCAAAAAGAAATAATTTAGATGATGAATGGGTGAGAAGCGGTTGGAGATGGAAATACGGAAAGAAGGATAAAGGTTAAAATTAAATTATAATTAAATTTAATTAAAAACCTATAAATATCATCTGAAAAAGATATAAACAAAATAATAAATAGCAGTCAAAGGAGTTGATAAAATGCCAAAAATGGTTCTACTTCCAAAACTTACAATGGCTCTTGGAGGATATATAAGGGAAACTGTCCAGCCTTATGGTGAGGATGAGGCAAAACCATTTCCTTATAGAAATGTAATTGTTGGTAATCCAACGGATGAACCTATAAAGATAGATGTGCCTGCCTATGATGATGAATGGGTGGAGAGACATAAGAATCTTGGTTTAATCGTTGTTCCAGTGAGTGTTGAAGATGATTTTGTGGGAATGTATAAAATGGTTCAGGAGAGAGTAAAAAGGGCTTAATTAATGTGAAGTACCCCACCCTTACGGATGGGGCTTCCTGCTTCACTGAACGAGCTTGCCATCATCGGTAGTTATTAACTACCTAGGTAGGGGCTCACTTCTCCACAGGCTCACCCCCGCCTCCCGCAGGTGCATGAAAATAGTATAGAATGGACTTGGTTTTCGCCCATTGACATATTATACTATTATAACATAGTATTTATATTTTTCGTCGGGTTTCCGAGCAATAGCGAAGGAAAGTAATGAAATGCGAAGCATTTCATCTGATTTCATCCCCTCCCTCACGGGAGGGGTCTTCCCGCCGACATTAGATATATTATAAATTAATGTAATATGTATATATAACAACTTATAGGTTTTATGGTGGATTTTATGATAAAAGGAGTGTTATTTGATTTGGACGACACACTCTACGACTCTTCGAGCTTTGCAGACCGAGCTCGGAGAGAGGCAATAAAAATGATGATAGATGCAGGATTAAATGCCACAGAGGAAGAGGCATATAATATCCTTCAAAGAATAATAAAACAGAAAGGTTCAAATTATAACCGTCATTTTGATGACCTTGTAAAGGCAATTATGGGACATTACGAGCCAAAGATAATAACTATGGGGATAATTACCTACCACAATGTTAAATTTGCTCTTCTAAGACCTTACCCAGATACTATAAAGACACTTATAGCACTAAAAAAAATGGGATTAAAATTGGGAGTAATTACTGATGGCATTACAATAAAGCAATGGGAAAAACTTATACGGCTCGGCATAGTGGATTTTTTCGATGAAGTGGTAACATCAGAAGAGTTTGGACTTGGGAAACCCAATGTAGAATTCTTCGAATACGGCATTAAAAAGATGGGTTTAAATCCAGATGAAGCAGTATATGTGGGTGATAGGATAGATAGGGACATAATTCCCGCCAATAAAGTTGGCATGTGTGCTATTAGAATCTTAAAAGGCAAATACAGGGATGTAGAAGGCGGTGAATGTGTTTATGAAGTAAATAATTTGCTGGAAGTAGTGGATATTGTAAAAAACTTAAAAAGCTAATCGTGGAATTATGTTCAAAGATGTATTAATTAAAATAAACAGTGCAATAGATGCTATAAGAGGATTAACGGCATTTATGACTCGAATACCTATGGGAAATTTTAAAAGTGGTTTCGAAGAGATGTCAAAATATTTAGTGTTTATCATATTCATAGGTATGTTTATAGGATTTATTGGGTCAATTGCATCATATCCATTTTATCATTTGGGAATTAAATCTAACATTATTGTAGGAGCTCTTGTATTGTTTATTATGTTATATATTCAAGGGTTCCATCATGTTGATGGATTGGGGGATTATGGGGATGCCTGGATGGTGATGGGAAGTGCAAGAAAAAAGTTGGATGTAATGAAGGATAAATATATGGGTGTCGGTGCATTTGTGTTTATATTTTTTACGGAGCTCATCTCTGTGGCGTCAATAGGGCATCTATATGAAATAACATATTCGGATTTTTTACTTTTTGTAAAATTTATTATTTTAGTTGAGGCTTGTTCAAGATTGGGGCTTTTAACCTGTGCATGCTGTGGAATACCATCAAAAGACGGCACAGGTAGATATTTTGTTAAAAACACCGATGAATACCATTTATTCATGGGATATTTATTGTTGATGATACTATCATTTATAATGGGCATTCCAAAAATAGGGGTGTTGTGCTCAACATTTGCAGTATTTTTTGGCACTTTCATTGCATGGAATTCAAATAAAAATCTAAAATATGTTACAGGCGATGTCTTAGGGGCATCCAATGAACTAACTAGGGCTTTGGTTTTCATCGTCCTTATATTCTCATTAAATATTTAAATTATAGTTATTTTTATAAAAAGAAAAAAATTATTTTTTATATATTTATTTTTTACATATAATACGATTTACAGCAATTGGAGTATCTTTCCCCTTTATTTTTAAGCTTCCATTTTCTATTACTACAATATCTCCATCTTCAACATCCCCTTCCACTTCTATTTCATTGAACAATTTTGGATTTGGACATACCTTATCTATTGCCACGTGGTTCTCATCCAAAACGAGTTTTCCATTTTTAATAACTCCAACTTCCCCATTATGTTCTATTTTATCTGCTATGACCATTACTTTTTTAAAATCTACCATCTTCTGTTTTAATTCATTTCTATATTCTTTTAAATCATTTAAATCTTTCTTAATAACTTCTTCTAGGTTAAATGCCTTTCTGTCAGAATATATAATGTCGAGCTCCTTGGATAATGTTGGACCATCGCATTTTTTCAAAGCCTTCTCGATAATATTTTTTACATCCACGATATTCATTCTTCCAAAATTATTCATATATTCTTTTAATTCTTCCTGAACGATGTTTTTTAAGTATCTATTTCCAAAGAGGATAATCCCACTTCCCTTTTTTACGGATTTGTTTGTAATTGTGTCATTTAATATATCTACAATTGCACAATTTCCCTTTGTTAAATACATTCTCCGTCTTTGAGAATCTACCCCTATGGACTTAACTTCACCAACGAGAACATCTCCTATTTTTTTTACTTTTGTTCGTTCATCTTCTATGAATATTTTAACGCCTAATTCATCCGCCCTATTTTTCAACTCTTCTTCATTTTTTATTTTTCCAGAGTATAGGTCTTTTTCGAGCTCTGCTCTTTTTTCAGGATTTCCTCTAAACATTATATTTCGTCGGTCTCCTGCAATTACTGCCCCATTATTTCCATAATAACCTACTACAATACTCATATTATCACCTTAAATTTTTATAAAGTATATAAATTATTAAAAATCTATTAATAAATATATTATTACATTTATAAAATTTATTTTAATATTTATAAATTATACCTTAATAACCACAATTATAATTAGTAATATATATAGATTTTTGTTAAGCTACTATATTACACAATATTTAAATACTTATAAAAAGATATTATTAATTATTAAAAATACAAAAATAATAACAAATGATATAGTATGACAAAAAATTAAAAAATCGACAGGTAGATAACATGGTAGATATGGACAGAATAAGTATATCCTTGCCTACTAAATTACTAGGAGAATTTGATGAAATAATTGCTGACAGAGGTTATGCAAGCAGAAGTGAAGCAATCAGAGACGCTATAAGAGATTATATTATAAAACACAAATGGATACATAGTTTAGAAGGGGAAAGAGCAGGGACTATTACTATAATTTATGACCATCATGCATCTGATTTAATGGAAAAATTGACTGAAATACAGCACGGGCATGCGGATTTAATCGTGGCAACACTCCATATGCATTTAGACCACGACCACTGCATGGAAGTTGTGCTTGTGAAAGGGGATGCTAAGAAAATAAGGGATTTAACCGATAAACTAACCTCTCAAAAAGGTGTAAAACAGGTAAAATTAACTGTCATGGTTCCAGGGGGCAATATTCCAGAATAAGGAAATTAAAAACACTCAATAACTTCAAATCCTCGGCTTTCTATTTCTTTTTTCTTTTTATTAACAACATGGTTGATTAGTTTTTCATGTTCTTCATTTGACGCTATAAAATTTAAAGTATGTTTCGTTTTTTCATAAAAGTAAGGTTTTTCAATGACGTAATCTTTTTTTATATATTTAGCAAAACTTTCATTTAAAAATAGGCTATATCCATCTTCAATTAAATCAATAGCATAGAATGGGTTTTTAACAACTTTTGTTATTTTGAAATCGACATTTTGATTTTTTAATATATTCCAAACAATCCTCTGGGGAGAATATCTTATTCCTATGAGATTTTTTACATTAAAATTTTCTTTATATGCCATGATAAAATGGTCATAGGCTATTGGTATGGGCTCTCCAAGTCTGAAACTCCAATAAGGGTCATCTATGCCAACAATGCTTGTTAAATCCATCTCATAAAGTTTTAGGATGTTATCAAATGATGATATTAGTATATCATCAAATAGTATTTTGCCCAATTCTCCGCTTATAAATCCACAGGCTATAAATGGATGTTTAGATACTCTTTTTTGCACCGATTCGTAATATTTAACTATATTTTGAGCAGGTTCTGTTAAGATTGTACCAGATGTTGAAGAATAAATAAGTTTTACACCAAGTTTTTCTTCAAGCCTCTTTATTTGGATATTTACAGAAGATGGCGGAATATTCAATATTTTTGCAACCTTATTTTGAGATTTTTTTTCAGAAATTAGTTTAAGTATTTTTATTTGATTTTCAGTTATGGATTTGCCATCATATTTTATATTAAGTGTTGTAGTTAGGTTTGTCATGGTACTACCTTGTTCAATACTATCATTTTTAAAATTTTTAAAAATTTTATATACTATTAATGTTTTTTATTATTTAGTTTAAATTAAAAGGAGTTATTTTTATTATTTGGTAGTATTCTATTTAAATTTATGGATTAATATATATGTAATATTATAATAGGTAATCTTATATATCAGGTGGTTTAATGAATAACAATAGTATAGAATTTCGGAAACTTGAACACCTTTTGGTGTGCAATTACTGTGATGTTGAATATAATAAAGGAACACTTCTTGATGATGTTGAATTAATCCACAGTGGAACATCAAACTGTGATTTAAACGACATTGATACATCAATTGAACTTTTTGGAAAAAAATTGGATGCTCCATTGATTGTAGCTGCAATAACTGGTGGTCATTCCAAGGCAAAGGAAATTAACAAAAATATAGCCGAGGCAGTGGAAGAACTTAACTTAGGGATGGGTGTAGGCTCTCAAAGAGCAGGACTATTAAACAGTAGTTTGATAGATACATATTCAGTTGTAAGGGATTATACCTCATCCTTAGTTATTGGTAATCTTGGAGCAGTTAATTTTATAGAGGATAATTGGGACGAAGAAATAATTGATAAATCTGTAAATATGATAGATGCCAATGCCATGGCAATCCATTTTAACCCACTTCAAGAAGCAATCCAACCAGAAGGGGATGTTAATTTTAAAGGAATAGATGTATTAAAAAATATTATGTCTAATTATAAGGTAGGGTATAAAAATATCCCATTTATAGCAAAACAGGTTGGAGAAGGCTTCTCAAAAGAAGATGCAGTGATTTTAAAGAATCTTGGGTTCGATGCAATTGATGTGGGAGGAAGTGGAGGCACATCGTGGGCAGCTGTTGAATATTACAGGATAAAGGATGAGAATCTTAGAAATTTCTCAAAACAATTTTTAGAGTGGGGAATTCCAACGGCGGCGTCTATATTGGAGGTTAGAAGTGTTTTTGATGGAACAGTAATTGGCACGGGAGGTATAAGGTCTGGAATGGATATTGCAAAATCCATGGTAATAGGTGCCGATTGTTGTGGTGTGGCACTACCTATATTAAAGGCAGCATTAAAGAGCTCCGATGAAGTGATAAAGGTTCTTGAAAAAATGATAAAAGAACTGAAAACAGTCATGTTCTTAATGGGCTGCGATAATATAGTTGATTTAAAAAAATCTCGATATATTATAAGAAACGAGTTAAAAGAATGGATTAGCAAGTGATAATTATATCTTTGCATTGTTATCGTTTATCATTTTATTTATTATTGTTGCAATTGTTTATTAAATTATTATATTTGTATTTATTATTTATTAGCATTATTTATTGTTATTCATTGTTTTAAGCGAAAAATAAAAAACAAAAATAAAGTAAAAGGAAGTGATATTTTGCAGTTAGAAGTAGTAGCCATTGGAGGATATGAAGAAGTTGGAAGAAACATGACCGCTGTCAATGTAGATGGAGAGATAATAATATTTGATATGGGATTGAGACTTGACAGGGTCATGATACATGAAGACAGTGATGTTTCAAAAATGCACAGCTTGAATTTAATTGAAATGGGTGTAATCCCGGATGATACTGTAATGAAGAATATAGAAGGGGAAGTTAAAGCAATTGTGGTATCTCATGGACACCTTGACCACATAGGTGCGATTACAAAGCTTGCTCATAGATATAATGCTCCAATTATCGGAACACCATATACATTGGAGCTCGTAAAAAGAGAGATATTAAGTGAAAAGAAATTTGATGTAAGAAATCCATTGATAACTTTAAATGCAAAAGAAACGATGGATTTAACTCCAAATCTATCATTGGAATTTGTAAAAATAACACATAGTATTCCAGACGCTGTTCTTCCAGTTCTCCATACGCCATATGGTGCTGTAATCTATGGGAATGATTTTAAATTTGATAACATCCCTATTGTGGGTGAAAAACCAGATTACAGGGCAATAAAAAAAGTTGGGAAGAAAGGCGTAATCTGCATGATTTCCGAGAGTACCAGGGTGGATTTTGAGGGAAAAACCCCATCAGAAGGCGTGGCGGCAAATCTTTTGAAAAATGATTTATTGGGGACTGATAATGAAAATAATGGTGTTGTAATCACGACTTTCTCATCCCATATTGCAAGGATAAAATCTATTACAGATATTGCCGAAAGAATGGGCAGAATACCGGTATTAATCGGAAGGTCTATGGCGAAATATTGTGGAATAGCAGAGGATATAGGTCTTGTAGAATTCCCAAAGAATACAAAAATAGCAGGAGACCCCTCGTCTGTTGATAGAATATTCCATCAAGTGATGAAAGAAGGGAAAGAAAATTATATGCTTGTTGTTACGGGACACCAAGGAGAAGAAGGAGCTGTTTTATCAAGGATGGCAACAAATAAAACTCCGTTTAGATTTGAAAGACATGACCAGGTGGTATTTTCAGCAGATGTAATACCAAATCCAATGAATGCAGCACAGAGGTATATGTTAGAGGCTCGTTTGAGGTTGATGGGTGTAAGGTTATTTAAAGGAGCTCATGTTTCAGGGCACGCTGCTAAGGAAGACCACAGGGATATGATAAGATGGTTAAATCCTGAACACCTGATACCATCTCATGGAGATTTCAATCTCACGGCAACCTATGCAAAGCTTGCAGAGGAGGAAGGATATCGACTTGGAGAGGATGTGCATCTTTTAAGAAATGGACAGAGTTTGAAATTTGAAAGGATTATTTAAGTAATATAAACAAAAAACTTAAAAAGAAGAACATTAATTATTAATTATCAATCATTATAATTTATTATTTAAATTATTATAATTCAAATTATACTTTACATTTGGTGGAATCATGGAAATATTCGATAAAAATTTATTGTCAAAAATAGAGGAAGAATTAAAGAAACATGTTGAAAAGGAGGATACATTATATGATGCCTCAAAACATCTTTTATTTGCTGGCGGTAAAAGAATAAGACCTTATTTAGCAACACTAACGTATATGTTGAAAAAAGATAATCTTAATGAGATTTTGCCACCTGCTGTTGCCGTGGAGTTAATTCATAATTATACACTCATCCATGATGACATAATGGATAATGACGATGAGAGAAGGGGAAAACCAACTGTGCATGTTGAATATGGGGAGCCAATAGCTATTCTTGCTGGTGATTTGCTCTATGCAAAAGCCTTTGAAGCAATATCATATATTAAAGACTCAAAAAAAGCTCATGAGGTTTTAAAGGTATTGTCAAAATCCTGCGTAGAGGTATGTGAAGGTCAGGCAATGGATATGGAATTTGAGGATAGGGATGAAATCAATCTGGACGACTATTTTGAAATGATTTCAAAGAAAACAGGGGCGTTAATTGTGGCTCCTGTTGAAATCGGTGCAATAATGGCAGAATGCACAGAAGAGGAAAGAAACGCCTTATGTGAATATGCTAAAAGAATAGGTATGACATTCCAAATACAAGATGATATTTTAGATTTAATAGGGGATGAGAAAAAGATTGGAAAGCCAGTGGGAAGCGATATAAAAGAAGGTAAAAAAACTGTTATCATAATACACGCTCTTAAAAATCTCCCAGCTGATAAAAAGGAAAAACTGTTAAAAGTTCTTGGAAATAACAATGCCACAGATGAAGAGATTAAAGAAGCAATAGGGATATTGAGTGATTCCATAGATTATGCAAAAAATATTATGAAGAATGCCACAGAAGAGGCTAAGGATTATTTAAAAATATTTGATGCTGAAAAAAGAAAAAGATTGGAAGCCATTGCTGATTTTATAATGGATAGGATTTATTAAGTTTTTTATGGTTTTTATTAGTTTTATATTATATTTTTTTATTTTTTGTGGTTATTGCACTATGTCATGCTCCCAATACAAAGCATCTAACAATATTGCGACGGGATACCCCATTGTTTCAGAATATTCAGATGCATGAATTATTATTTTATATGCCTCTTCTGGTGTTTTTGGACAGTAATATGGAATTTCAGCAGTTTCAAGTAAATTTTTAGTCCATCTACCCATTGGAATTTGAGCAGGTATTTTTTCTTTTAATTCTCCCCTATGGCTTATTATTATCAACATTGGTATTTGATATACCTTACATAGGGAACCTATCGCATTAATCGAGTTTCCAAGTCCTGAATTTTGCATCAATATGGCAGTTTTTCTTCCTGCCAAGTGAGCTCCGGCACATATTCCGATGGCTTCTTCCTCCCTTGTGGCAGGAATGTATGTGATTTTATTACTATCTTTACCATCTTCAATCAAATTTATAACATTTTTCAAATTTGCACATGGAACTCCGACAATAAAATCTATTTTAGAGTTTTCAATTGCATTATATACGGCTTTGCTTGCTTTCATGGTTTGCCTCTTTTAACCATAATATATTTTTCAACTGATTTATAAACTTATATTGAATGAAATTTTTTAAAGTATAATTATTAAAAAATATTAATTGGGATAATGTATAATATAATTTTTAAGTATTTTGAAAAAAGTTTTTAAAGTTTTAATTATAAATAACATAAAATAATTTAATTAGTTAAGATTTATAAATTATTGTATTATTTATCTTATTTGATGCATTTTTTGTTAAGTTATTCAATGTATTAATCGTTTTATTTGCATTTTCGCCCGAAACATCCATCTGCGTTCCTTTAAAATTAGATATATAATAATAGGATGCAATGGTTGCAACAGCAATTCCAGAAAAAATTAAAATACCAATTTCCATTGAAACTTGCCCTTTTTTAGAAAAAAGCCTTTTAATTAACATAAAAAACACCAAAATAAAAAATAATCTAAAAATACAAAAATATTTTAATCTAATTTGGTATTATTAATTAATTCACTTGCCTGAACCGTTTTATTACCTAATTTGCTTGTTGCATCGCTAGCAGCAACTTCAGCACCTTTTGCACTAGATTTAACATTCTTTACATAGTAGTATGCCGCAATAGCAGCAACGGCAACAGCAGCAGCAACTAAAATACCAATTTCCATTGACACCTGCCCTTTTTTAGAGGTTAATTTTTTTAACAATTTCATGGCACCACCTATAATTTATTTATGATTAAATATAATTGCCTGTTTATATTTAAAACTTATGGTTTAACTGCCCAAAACAAAACTTTAAAAAAATAAACTAAATCTCCTAAATATCTCTTTAAAAATAGTCAAAAATAAGTGGGGATACTGGGATTTGAACCCAGGTCCAGGGATTTCTCCTGCATCGGGATTTAGTCCAGGTCCATATAGGCACTTGGAGTCCCCGATGATAGGCCAGACTACACCATATCCCCAAAATATAAATATGATTATATTAATACGATAAATATACAAATTAGAAAGTGATATATATACTTTTCGGAATTGATATCATGCATCTGATAAAAGTAGGTGGAAGTTTAACATATTTTGCAAGACACCTTTTAAGTGAATTAAAAATTTTTTGTAGTGATGGTAGCGACAATGGTGGAGAAAATAAAATAATTGTAGTTCCTGGCGGTGGAGCATTTGCCAATGTTGTTAGGGATTTAAATGAAAAAGGTGGTTTAAACAACAGGAGCTCCCATAAACTTGCCACCATGTCCATGGACTTGACAGGTATTTATTTCTCCGAAATTTCAGGTATAAAAACAGCAGATAATCTATATGATGCAAAAAAACTATTGGAAGAAGAAAATATTGTTATATTACTTCCTTCAAAAATTGTATTATCAACTGATGAGCTCCCACATTCATGGGACATTACATCAGACTCAATAGCGGCTTATATTGCTAGACTTTTGAATCTAAATAACATTATAATAGCTACTGATGTAGATGGTATATATGATAACTATCCAGAAGGAAAACTATTAAATACTATAAATGCAAAATCCATTAAAGGTTTCACATCGGTTGATAGTTATTTACCAAAATTATTATTAAAACACAATATCGAATGTTTCGTGGTCAATGGAAAACATCCAGGTAGAATAATAAATATTTTAAAAAACAATAATGATATATATACCAAAATTACAATTGATAAAAAATAATCGGAACAATAACCTATAAAAACAATGGTGATAATATGAAATACAAATGCACATCATGTAATGCAGAGATAGCTCCAAGAGAGCATGCTACAAAATTCTTATGTCCAAACTGCGGAGATGCAGAGATAGTAAGATGTGAAAAATGCAGAAAATTGAGTAACCCTTACAAATGTCCAGTTTGTGGATATGAGGGACCATAATTTTATTCATTATTTTATTTATTATTGATATTATTAAAAGAAATGAAAGGTGTGATATATGGCAACAGTTATAGCAAAATTAAAGGTAATGCCTGTAAGTCCAGAAGTGGATAAAGAAAGTTTAAAAGAAAAAGTAAAAGAAACCGTAGAAAAAATGGATACAATATGTAGAAATGTATCTGATGAACCATTAGCATTTGGTTTGTATGCAATATATGTTCTTGTAGAGATGGAGGAAAGGGAAGGTGGAACAGAGCCTGTTGAAAACGCACTGGCTGAATTGGAAGAGGTAGAAAGCGTAGATGCCGTAGAGGTTTCACTAGTTTAATTTAGCTAATTTTTATTCTTTTATTAATTATTTTATGATGATTAGATGGTATATCCATAATATACATTATGATAGCATGATAAACTATATAAACAAGTTTAAGCAAATGAAAGAAGTTGTCAAATGTATTGAAGATAGTGGATACTCTATTTATATTCATCATAAAGATAAACCTATTTTAGAAGTCGGGACTAAAAAATCCAATTATATGGTAAAAAACACAGTTGGTGATGTGAAAATTCATTATATAAACACCACCAAATTAATAGCAAAATTAGGTATTGAGTTGTTGAGGTCGTAATTATAAATGTTTTAAAAATCGAAGCAAAGCTTCGGTTTATAACTCGTTAGAATTTTATCAAACCAAAGAAAAAGAAAAAAGGTGAATAAAGGATGAGCAAATTAGGTTATAAGGTAGAAGCAGACCCAAGCAAGACCGCAAGAGCTATGGGAAGGGCTTTAAGAATTTCAAGAAAGCATGCAATTGAAATTTGCAGAGAAATAAATGGTATGAAGCTTGATGATGCTATTGCATACTTGAATAGAGTAATTGAGTTAAAACAGGTAGTTCCGTTCAAAAGACATGGAAAAGATGTTCCGCACAAAAAGGGAAAATACGGCTGGACAGCAGGAAGATTCCCACAAAAAGCATCAAAAGAAATATTAAAAGTTCTCGACAATGCAAAGAAAAATGCAGAATACAAAGGATTAAACACAGAAAAATTGAGAATAAAACACATCTCTTCAAACAAAGGATTTACAATAAAGAGATACATGCCAAGGGCATTTGGTAGGGCATCACCTAAGTTCCAAGAAACAGTTCATATTCAGGTAATATTGGAAGAGTTCCATTAAAAAATAAAAAATAAAAAAGTATATTAGGTGAAAATAATGATTGAAAGAGCATTTGTAAAAGAAAATGTTGTAGAAACATTAGTTGATGAATATCTTAAAAGCAAGTTGCCAAGAGCAGGATACAGCCACATGGATATAAAAAAGACACCAGTAGGAACAAGAATAACAATATTCGCTGAAAAACCAGGGTTTGTGATTGGAAGAAAAGGTAGAATGGTAAAAGAATTAACCGAAACCATTGCAAAAGAATATGGTGTAGAAAACCCACAAATTGAAGTTAAACAAATCGAAAACCCTGATTTAGACCCAGAAGTTGTAGCTCAGAAGATAGCATCATCCCTTGAAAGAGGAATGCATTTCAGAAGAGTTGCTCACTCAGCAGTTAGAAGAGTTATGGGAGCTGGTGCAAAAGGTGTTGTTGTAATTATCTCAGGAAAATTAACAGGGGAAAGGTCAAGAACAGAAAAATTCATGGACGGATATATGAAACACTGTGGAGAACCATCAGAAGTTCTTGTTAAAAAGGCACACAAACTTGCAAAATTAAAACTTGGAATAATCGGAGTTACTGTAAAAATCATGCCACCAGAAATTGTATTGCCAGATGAAATTGTTATAAGGGAAAGTGCTGGGGAAGTTAAAGAAGTAAGTGAAGTGTCAGAAGAATAAACGTGATTAGATTTACAAATCTAGAATGTAAGGTGATAAACTCTTTTTATCACCTTTAATAAATGAAAAAATTATTGATCCAGTGAAGGGTGATAAAAATGGCTATATTAAAAGCTAGCGAGATAAGAGAAATGACTATTTCTGAAATGAATGAGAAATTAGCTGAATTAAAAAAAGAACTCATGAAAGAAAATGCAAACAAAGCCACAGGGGGCTCTCCATCAAATCCAGGTAGAATCAAAGAGATAAAGAGAACAATTGCAAGAATATATACAATAATGAACGAAAAGAAAGGAGAAGCTGAGGCATAATTAATTAAAGTAATTACAAAATAAATATATTAACAATTTAACAAAAATTATAAATATGGTCGCCTAACAAATTATCATTGAGATTTAATTGACCATATTCTTAAAAGAATAAGATTAATATTTAAACCAAGAGGTGCAGTAATGCCTGAAATTTGTCCAAGATGTGGGCTACCAAAAGAATTGTGTGTATGTGAAGAAATTGCAAAGGAAGAACAAAAAATAAAAATATATGTTGCAAAAAGAAGGTTTGGAAAATTAATGACCGTAATCGAGGGCTTTGATGTAGATTTGATTGATGTTAAAGACCTTGCAAAGAAATTAAAGGATATATGTGCCTGTGGGGGAACTGTGAAAAAAGATTCCATTGAATTACAAGGGGACCACAGGAGAAAAGTGGAAGAAGCTCTGATAAAGATGGGATTCTCAAAGGACACTATCGATGTTAGGTAAGGATGAGCTCCGCGGTTTGATGATAATATTTATATATGATATAATCATTATATCATTGAAGTGATGCAATTATATAATTATATTTTATTATGCTCTAATGCGTATTATAAAAATTAATAATAAATCAAGGAATAAGGATGCCTGTTGGCACACCCTTATGTCCTTATGGGTCGGGGGACACCCAAATGATAACTCCACAAAACATATTGAGACATGAATTAATTGGATTAAATGTTGAGATTGTAAAATCTTCAAATCTATCCCTGGTTGGAATAAAAGGCAAAGTTGTTGATGAATCAAGAAATACCTTTGTCATTGAAAGATTTGACAATGGTAAAGAGATAAGAATTCCAAAGGATGTTGCAGTATTTAGATTTGAATTAAATGACAAATCTGTTGATGTTATAGGAAGCCTTTTAATCGGAAGACCAGAGGATAGATTGAAGAGAAAAATAAAAACCATTTATCCATACTGATTCATTATCTATTTTAAAGTCCCCAAAGTGAATTAATGGCATATAATTAATATTATTTAGAGATTATATGCCATATTGCTATTATCAAAAAGTATTATATACTTGTAATTAGTATTTACTCTGGAATCTTTAATGTGGTATCCATGCCACTTAAAGTAAATATTTAGGAGGTATTATTATGAGAAATATAGGAATTGATGTGAAATCTCCTGAAAACACATGTAATGATAATGACTGTCCATTCCATGGCAATTTGCCAGTAAGAGGACAGATATTTGAAGGTATTGTGGTAAGTGACAAAGGACACAATACCGTTGTAATTAAAAGGGAGATTGTAAGATATATACCAAAATATGAAAGATACGAGAAGAGAACAACAACAATGGTTGCTCACAATCCATCATGCATAGATGCAAAAGTTGGAGACAAAGTAAAAATTGCAGAGTGCAGACCTGTAAGTAAAACTAAGTCATTTGTAGTTATTGAAAAAACAGAACTTACAGAATAAGGTGATTTCATGAAGGGATTTGGTTCAAAAGTAATAAGAGCTCTGCCAAATGGAGCTAGATTGGTTTGTGCTGATAACACCGGGGCAAAAGAACTTGAAGTAATTGCAGTTAAAAACTACAAGGGTGTTGCTAGAAGACTGCCTGCTGGTGGAGTAGGAAGCATGGTCTTTGTTTCTGTTAAGAAAGGAACTCCTGAAATGAGAAAACAAGTATTGCCTGCTATCATCATAAGACAGAAAAAAGAATACAGAAGACCTGATGGTTCAAGAGTTAAATTTGAAGATAACGCTGCGGTAATTGTAACCCCAGACGGAAACCCAAAAGGTTCAGAAATCAAAGGACCTGTTGCAAAAGAAGCAGCTGAAAGATGGCCTGGTGTATCAAGACTGGCTAAGATAATTCACTAATGTACGAATATTAATATTATAAAATAAAAGGTGAATAAAATGGTTTTGACAAACTCAAAACAGCCAAGGAAACAAAGAAAAGCACTTTACAACGCTCCGCTCCATTTGAGAAATAGATTGATGTCTGCAATGCTCTCAAAGGAGTTAAAGGAAAAATACAATAAAAATGCACTTCCTGTTAAAAAAGGAGATGTTGTGAAGATATTAAGAGGAAACTTCAAAAATATAGAAGGCGAAGTATCAAAAGTTGATTACAAATCCTACAAAATCTATGTAGAAGGGGCAGTAAATAGAAAACAGGATGGAAAAGAATCTCCATATCCAATTCATCCGTCAAATGTCATGATTGTTAAATTGGACGACTCAGACGAAAGGAGATTTAAATTTTTAAAAAATGAATAACTGAGGTGCGAATATGG
This sequence comes from Methanothermococcus jasoni, assembly GCF_049075655.1. Lineage (GTDB taxonomy): Archaea > AGJL01 > Methanococci > Methanococcales > Methanococcaceae > Methanofervidicoccus. The sequence goes on from NZ_CP157522.1 coordinate 721,062, forward strand.
CAAGTAAGGGACCTAAAAGACATCTAAAAAGATTACCCGCTCCAACAAATTGGCAACTTCCAAGAAAAGTTAAAAAATTTACCACAAGACCTTTGCCAGGGCCACATTCAATGGACAACTCATTGCCATTATTGTTGATTGTTAGGGATGTTTTAGGCTATGCAGATAATGCAAGAGAAGCTAAAAAAATCATTAAAATGGGTAAAATATTAGTTGATGGCGTAAAAAGAAAAGAACACAGATATCCAGCAGGTTTAATGGATGTAATTTCCATACCTGATACAAATGAGAACTTTTTAGTATTGCTTGATGAAAAAGGCAGAATTACATTGAAGAAAACAGATAAAAATGATGTAAAATTATGCAAAATTAAAAACAAAACCGTAATTAAAGGCGGACACATCCAGTTAAACCTTCATGATGGTAGAAACCAGATTGTGAAAGTTTCAGATGCTACAAAGGCAGAAGAGGATGTTTATAAAACTGGAGACTGCGTTCTCATCTCAATCCCTGAACAAGAAATAGTAGGTCATGTTCAGTTCGGTGAAGGAAAATTGGCATATATTACAGGTGGAAAACACGCAGGAGATTTTGCAAAAATAATTGAGATAGAAAAGAGAAAGTTATATCCTGACATTATTACCCTTGAAACAAAAGATGGAGAACAGTTTAAAACTATTAAAGACTACGTATTTGTAGTCGGCGATGAAGAGCCTGTTTTATCATCATTAAAGACACAATAAAGAGTAAATCATCACTTAAAGATGAGAATATAATTATAAAATTTGAATAAATAAACATGGTGGAAAAATGACATTCCAAGAAACATGGGAAAAACAGCCTATGAGAAAACCTAGGATAGAAAAGGTTACCATCAACATGGGTGTAGGCGAAAGTGGAGATAGGTTGCTCACTGGTGCAAAAGTTATAGAAGAAATCACTGGTCAAAAGCCTGTAAGAACACTGGCTAAACAAACTAACCCTGCATTTGGTATCAGAAAAAAGCTCCCAATTGGATTAAAAGTCACATTGAGAGGGAAAAAAGCAGAAGAATTCTTAAAAAATGCATTCATAGCATTTAAAGCATCAGGAAAAACATTATACTCCTATTCGTTCGATAAAAGAGGAAACTTCTCCTTTGGTATTCCAGAACATATCGACTTCCCTGGTCAAAAATATGAGCCAGATGTCGGAATCTATGGAATGGATGTATGTGTAACCTTTGAAAAACCAGGATATAGAGTTAAAAGAAGAAAGGCAAAAAAGAATAACCTTCCAGAAAGACACCAAGTTAAAAAAGATGAAGCTATTGAATACATAAAATTGAATTTCGGCGTTGATGTAGTAGAAGAGTAATAATAGTGATTAAATAAAGAAATTTAAAGATTTTTCACTATGTCATAAAATCGAAGATTTGGAAATTAAAACTCGAAGAGTTTTTAATTGGAAAGAAAGCGTATGAAAAAATACGCGAAATCAAAGATTTCGAATTCTTTTCACTAAAAAAAAGAGAGAGTGAAAAAATGGCAAAAGCACCATTTAAGAAAAAATATGGATATGGTTCCAAAGTATGCAAAAGATGCGGAAGAAAAGGACCTGGAATTATTAGAAAATACGGTTTAAATTTATGCAGACAGTGTTTTAGAGAATTAGCACCAAAATTAGGATTTAAAAAGTATGATTAAGGATAAGGATTAAGGAGGTATCAACATGAGTCTAATGGACCCACTTGCGAATGCATTGAACCATCTATCCAACTGTGAAAGAGTGGGAAAGAATGTGGCATACATAAAGCCCGCCTCAAAACTCATAGGAAGAGTATTGAAAGTTATGCAGGACAAAGGATACATAGGAAACTTTGAATACATAGAAGATGGTAAGGCAGGAATTTATAAGGTAGAATTAACAGGGCATATAAACAAATGTGGAGCAGTTAAGCCAAGATATGCTGTTAAAAAGAATGAATTTGAGAAATTTGAAAAGAGATATTTACCTGCAAAAGGTTTCGGATTGTTAATTGTGAGTACACCAAAAGGATTAATGACTCATAATGAAGCAAAGGAGCAGGGATTAGGTGGAAGATTAATTTCATACATATACTAATTTAAATTATATTAAACACGAATTAAATGGAGGTATGGTTATGCCAGTTGCCGCTGTAATGAGGGAAGAGATTGAAATACCTGATAACGTTTCTGTTGAGATAAATGGCAACGAAGTTGTTGTCAAATCCGGTGGAAAAGAACTTAAAAGAACACTCTCTTTCCCAAATGTAAGCATTAAAAAAGAAGATGATAAAACAGTAGTTATTGAAAGTTTATATCCAAGAAAAAAACAGGCAGCAATTATTGGAACATTTGCATCCCATATCAACAACATGATAAAGGGAGTAACAGAAGGATTTGAATATAAGTTAAAAATAAGATATGCTCACTTCCCTATGAAAATTAGTGTTAAAGGTAATGAAGTAATCATAGACAACTTCTTAGGGGAAAAATACCCTAGAAAAGCAAAAATCATGGAAGGAGTTAATGTCAAAGTGAGCGGTGAAGATATTATAGTTAGCGGGATTGATAAGGAAAAAACAGGACAAACCGCCGCAAACATTGAACAGGCAACAAGAGTTAAGGGAAGAGATACCAGAGTATTCCAGGATGGTATCTATATTGTAGAAAAAGCAGGGAAAGTGTTATAAGGTGGTTTCATGAGTAAAAAAAGGTTATTGAGATTAAAACTCAAAATGAAACAAAAGAAACCTGACTTCAAAAGACAGGATTGGTTCAAATGTAAAAGAATAGGCACAAGCTGGAGAAGACCAAAAGGATTGCACAGTGGAATGAGAAAACAGTTGAAACACAGACCAGCTATTGTCAAAATAGGATACAGAGCTCCGACTCTTGTAAGGGGATTGCACCCATCAGGTTTAGAGGATGTGCTCATCCACAATGTAAAAGAATTAGAGGCATTAAATCCTGAAACACAGGGGGCAAGAGTAGCTTCAACTGTTGGTAAAAGGAAAAGAGTAGAAATTGTAAAAAGAGCCAATGAATTAGGCATTAGGTTATTAAATATTTCCAAAGAAAAACAAGAAGAACTCTTGAATATTACTAAGGAAGTTTCAAAAGTGGAAACAGAATAAAATAATTAATTTTATCTATGTTTAAGGTGATATAATGGATATATCAACCCAGAGGAGAATTGCCGCAGATGTGCTGGACTGTGGTATTGATAGAGTATGGATTGACCCTGAAAATTTGGATAAGGTCAAAATGGCTATTACCAAAGATGATATCAGGATGTTAATCAAAGATGGAATTATCGTAAAAAAACAGAAAAAAGGAATAAGCAAAGCTAGAACACAAAAATTAAAAGAACAGAAAAGAAAAGGTAAAAGAAAAGGTCCTGGTTCAAGAAGAGGGGCAAAAGGTGCTAGAACACCTAAGAAAAGGAAATGGATAAACACCATAAGACCTTTGAGAAGAATGTTGAAGGAGCTCAGAGAAGAGGAAGTTATAGAAAGGTCAGCATACAGAAAATTATACAGAATGGCAAAAGGTGGAGCATTCAGAAGTAAGAACCACATGAAAATGTACATGAAAGACCATGGACTTCTTGCTGAATAAATTAAAGTCTTTTTAGATTTTGGTGCTGGAAACTTCGCTTTGCTCTCAAATTCCATTTCACTTAAAATATATAAGGAGGTATAAGCATGGCACATAGTGCTAAATATAGAGTCCCTTTTAGAAGGAGAAGGGAAGGAAAAACGAATTATAGATTAAGATTGAAATTGTTGTTATCAAAAAAACCAAGATTGGTTGCTAGAAAATCTTTAAATAACATGATAGCTCAGCTCGTGGCTTATGATGAGAAGGGAGATAAAATATTAGTTTCAGCTCATTCAAGAGAGCTCGTAAAAATGGGATACAAAGGACACTGCGGAAACATACCTGCTGCATACTTAACAGGACTTTTGTTGGGTAAAAAGGCACTTAAAGAAGGTTATGATGAAGCAGTTCTTGACTTAGGATTACAGAGTGCTACAAAAGGAGCTGCTGTTTTTGCTATATTAAAGGGTGCAGTTGATGCAGGAATGGATATACCACACAGCGAGGACATTCTCCCAGAAGATGAGAGAATTAATGGTTCTCATGTAAAAGAATATGCTGAGCTCTTAAAAGAAGAAGATGAAGAAAAATACAAAAAACAGTTTTCAAAGTATTTAGAGAAAGGATTGAATCCTGAAGATTTGCCAGAACACTTTGAAGAAATAAAGGAGAAGGTTCTCAGTTTATAATAGTGAGAGAAATATAAAGGTGAAATCATGGCAGCTGAAAAAAGATTTAATGTAGAAGCCTGGGAACCTAAAACCCAGGTAGGAAAAATGGTGAAAGAGGGAACCATTACTGATATTGACTATATTTTAGACAATGGTCTTCCTTTGTTGGAGCCTGAAATTGTAGATGCATTACTCCCAGACATTACCGAACAGGTTTTAGATGTTTCACTTGTTCAGAGAATGCACAAATCAGGAAGAAGAGCAAGATTTAGAGCTACCGTTGCAGTAGGAAACAAAAACGGTTATGTTGGCGTAGGAATGGGTAAAGCAAAAGAAGTTGGACCTGCAATTAGAAAAGCTATTGCTCATGCAAAATTATCATTAATTAGAATAAGATTGGGATGTGGTTCATGGGAATGCGGTTGTGGAACACCTCATTCAATTCCATTCACTGCAAAAGGTTCCTGTGCAAGTGTAAAAATTGAGTTATTGCCTGCACCAAGAGGAGTAGGTTTAGTTGCAGGGGATGTTGCAAAGGCAGTATTGGGTCTCGCAGGTATAAAGGATATTTGGACAAAAACATTTGGAGACACAAGAACAACATACAACTTTGCAGTAGCTACATTTGATGCACTTAAAAACTTGAACTTTGTTAGATATTTACCAGAACACAAGAAAACACTTGGAATTACCGAAGGTAAGGTATTGTAATTAGTATACATATATAGATATATAGAAAACGAATAAATATTATATCTTACTTAATTTTTAATAATATAGGTGATGAAACATGGCTTACGCAGTTGTAAGGGTTAGAGGTAGCGTAGGTGTCAGAGGAGACATTGCAGATACCCTTAAAATGTTAAGATTACATAGGGTAAATCACTGTGTAATAGTTCCAAACACCGAAACATATAAAGGTATGTTGAATAAAGCAAAGGACTACATTACCTACGGTGAAATAGATAAAGATACCCTTGTAAAATTGATATTGAAAAGAGGAAGATTGCCAGGAAATAAAAGATTAAACGAAGAAAAAGTTAAAGAATTGATGGATTTATCCGTTGAAGAATTAGCTGAAAAAATCGTAAATGAAGAAATCCTCTTAAAAAACACCCCATTGAAACCAGTATTCAGACTCCACCCTCCAAGAAAGGGATACGACAAAGCAGGTATCAAAAAACCTTTCTCAGTAGGCGGAGCTCTGGGATACAGGGGAGCTGAGATAAACACATTATTAGAGAAAATGATGTAAGCAATTACATTTAAGGTGATTGGATGATAAGAAAAAGTAAAAAAATCACAAAGTTAAGAGGTAGCAGAACCTGTGGATATGGTGCAGCTAAAAAGCACAGAGGAGCAGGTCATAGAGGAGGTAGAGGTTTGGCAGGAGGTCATAAACACAAATGGCTTCACATTGTCAAATACATGCCAGACCACTTTGGAAAATACGGATTCAAAAGACACCCAAGTTTGGTTAAAAAATTAAATACTATTAACTTGGGAGACATTGATGAATTAGTATCCAAAAACAAGGACGCATTTGAAGTTGAAGACGGAAAAATTGTTGTTGATGTAACAGCATTTGAATATGAAAAAGTTCTTGGAAAAGGTAAATTATCCTGTCCAATGATTATAAAAGCAGTAGAATTCTCAGAAGGAGCAAAAGAAAAAATAGAATCTGCTGGTGGAGAGTTTGTTGAATTATAATTCAATTAAAACAAATCTTTTGATTATATTATTGCTCTTTCTTATTTTTAATAAATACGACGATGTTAGTCTAAATACCACTTCTAAAAATAATTTCAATGTATTTGAATGTAATAATATTTTTTTAATTAATATTCTTATTTTTTTACAGTTTTTTATTTTTGATTATATTATTTTATTTTTATTATTGTTTTAGGATATATTGTTAAATAATAAATATAAAAAATATTTATTATCTGGTATAAACATAGAGTATATGACATAATGTTAATTTTATGTTTTTTTATTTATTTGCTTTATATAATCTATATCCTATAAACCTATTAAAGGACGAATAATGGAGAAGGAATATACGAATATATTAAAAAATATATGGTGATACCTTGGAGGAATTTCTTCATAAAATAAGGCCTATACTCGAATACATTCCAGAAGTAAAGCGACCTGAACGGGACATACCATTTAAAGAAAAGTTAAAATGGACAGGAATCGTTCTTGCATTGTATTTTATCATGGGGACAATTGATGTATATACTGGGGGAGCTCAGATTCCACCAATGTTTGAATTCTGGCAAACTGTGACTGCATCTAAAATGGGGTCATTAATTACATTGGGTATTGGACCTATTGTTACAGCGGGAATTATCATGCAGCTTTTAGTTGGGGCTGAAATTATAAAACTGGACTTATCCAATCCAAACAACAGGGCAATGTTCCAGGGACTTCAAAAACTATTTGCAATATTCATGTGTTTCTTGGAAGGTATAATGTTTGTTGGTGCAGGTGCTTTTGGTCCATTATCTCCGATTTTAATGCTGATATTGGTTCTCCAATTGGCAATTGGTGCTATACTATTGATTTACCTTGATGAGATAGTTTCAAGGTATGGTATCGGTTCAGGTATTGGTCTTTTCATTGCCGCAGGTGTTTCCCAGACAATATTTGTGGGAGCTCTGGGTCCAGAAGGGTACTTGTGGAAATTCTTCAACGCTATGATACAGGGAGCATTGGGAACTGCACTGGAATTTATATTACCAATACTGGGAACAATTCTTGTGTTTTTCATAGTAGTATATGCTGAGAGTATGAGGGTGGAGATTCCACTGGCACATGGAAGAGTTAGGGGTGCAGTGGGTAAATACCCTATAAAATTCATATATGTGTCAAACCTTCCAGTTATACTTGCTGCTGCATTATTTGCAAATATCCAATTGTGGGGTATGTTCCTTGAAAAGATGGGATTCCCAATTTTGGGGCATTATGTAAATGGTAGGGCAGTAGATGGTTTGGCCTATTACTTCTCTACACCATACGGATTAACAAGTGTAATATCTGACCCACTACATGCCATATTCTACACAATAATGATGATGATATTCTGTGTGATTTTTGGTATATTCTGGGTTGAAACATCAGGTCTTGATGCAAAATCCATGGCAAGAAGGCTTGGAAGTCTTGACATGGCAATTAAAGGATTTAGAAAGAGCACAAAGTCCATAGAGCAGAGGTTAAAAAGATATATAAAACCTATTACTGTGATGAGCTCAGCATTTGTTGGACTACTTGCAGCAGGTGCTGATTTCACAGGAGCTCTCGGTGGAGGAACCGGAGTTTTGCTTACAGTTTCCATAGTTTATAGAATGTATGAGCAGCTTGTTCAAGAGCAAATTTCAGAGTTGCACCCAGCACTTGCAAAGTTAATTAAAAAATAAAACTAAAAAATAAAAAAGTAAGTAAAAAATAAAATCAAATAATTTCAATTTTTATTATTTATTTTATTAATGTCACATTAAATAAAACTGCCAATACTCCAAAAAATATAGATATGCTCCACAGTATGAAGGCAATATCATATTCTTTCATAGGTTTTTTCTTTAATATGATTCTAGGAAGTGATAGGTATCCGCTAATAACATGGAGCTTTCCATCTTCTCCCAATATTGTAGGTTTATGTTCTTCCCTCTTGGTTATACCAGCTGAATAATACTTTAAAGAAGCATCAATAATATAGGGCATCATAATAATGACAAATTCTGGAATGATACTCCTCCATACTGCTATCGTAGCTAAAAACGCTCCAATTGGAAGAGTTCCAACATCCCCTGGAAATACCTTTGCAGGGTATTTATTAAGTATAAAAAATCCAAAATAAGATGCCAAAAATACCATGACAATTTCAAAACCATAGTAATCTCCGTTTAACAATAAAATAATTCCTAAAAAAAATGCTGAGATTATGCCCAAACCTATTTCTAATCCATTGAATCCAGCGAGCATATTTGTTAAATTTGACGATATTGATATGCCCAAAACAAGAAGTATTATCTTAAAAATATCAAAACCAAATAATAAATATCCTATTGGAATACCAATCAATCCAAGTAATATGAGTTTCTTATAGGGGGATAATTTGTATAAATCATCATATACTCCTATAAGTCCAGATATAAACAAAACCGATGATATTAGGGGATTGAAAATAGATATTACCAAAGCACTTAATGATACGGGGACAATTCCTCCCATTTCAGGCACTTTGGTTTTTTCTTTCTTGTGTAAATCAATGCCGTATCTATAATTAATCATCTTAACTATAAAAATCCTTGTAAGTATATATGATGATGCAAAACATAATAAACATAAAACACCTAAAACGTAAATATTTAAATGGTATTCAAGCATTTTTTCACCTTTAAATAGACCTCTGGGATGAATAATTCCTATCAACGATTTATAGCATGCTACAATTAAAATGTATTGATTCATAAACTATTTATAAATATATTATTTTATTATTTTAATGGGATATATCTTTCAAATAATTAAATTATTGGAGGCACAATATGGGGAATATATTAAATAAAATATCTGAGTTCTTTAATAAACATGAATATATAAAATTATTCTTAATAGTTTTGATAATAGGACTCATAAGCTTTCAGCTAAGAGCTCAGCCAGCAGATATGGGATTCACAAATAATCCCCAATTGAAGAGCATGTTTGCAGATGAGAATGGAAGGATGTATTTAGTGGCATTAGACCCTTATTACTACCTAAGAATGACAGAAGATTATTATTATAATGGACATCTTGGGGAGACACTAAAAGAAGTTAATGGAAAATTGGTGCCTTATGATACCTGCCAGTATGCACCACCAGGACATCCAATAACGAGCTCAGTTCCAGTAATATCATTAACTACAATTGCGATATATAATATATGGCATTCGTTTGATTCAACTGTAACGCTGATGAATGCGGCTTATTGGGTTCCTGCTGTAATGGGTATGTTGTTGGGAATCCCAGTGTTCTTTATAGTGAGGAGAACCACATTAAGTAATATTGGAGGAATTGTGGGGGCATTGGCAATCGTATCAAGTCCGGCTCTATTGTATAAAACTTCAGCAGGTTTTGCAGATACTCCAATATTTGAGGTTTTGCCAATACTGTTCATAGTATGGTTTATTATGGAGGCAATACATCATCAGGAAAATCTAAAAAAATCCGTAATATTTGCTACATTGGCAACACTGGTAATGGCAATGGCTCCAAGAATGTGGGCAGGTTGGTGGTATGGATACGATATTGTGAGCGGATTTTTAGTGTTGTATTTGATATATAGCTATATCATCAAGAATAACTATAAAAAATCTGTTGTAGAAGTTGGAAACATAAAAAACATACTTTCGATTATGGGGATATTTACCCTGGGCGGAGCTCTATTGATATCTGCCATTTATGGGATAAACAGCTTTATAAACGGAGCTCTTGCACCTATTGGATTCACAACAATAAAGGCAGTTTCACATGCATCAGGATGGCCGAATGTATATACAACAGTATCGGAGCTCGCTACTCCATCCATACATGATATTATAAATAACTCATTAGGTAGCACATATCTCTTTGCATTAGGTATAGTTGGGGTAATATTGTCATTTATTTCAATGAGATACAAGGAAATGAAGGTTAAATTTGATGCAAAATATGCTATATTATTGACACTTTGGTTATTTGCAACATTCTATGCATCTACAAAGGGTGTTAGATTTATAGGATTGATGGTTCCACCATTATCCATAGGAGTAGGTATATTTGCTGGACAGATAATAAATATAATAAAAAGAAGGAGTGATGATTTAACAAAATGGACATTGTATCCTATAATTGGTATTTCATTTTTGATGGCACTTAAAGTTGCAGCACCTAAATTATTGGAGATATTGGTTCCTACAACCTATGTTCCTATTGCAGCCTATGGTATGTTGCTCACACTTGCAATACTTGTAGTATATAAAATAGTTGATATAATTTCATCAAATAATAAGGAAATACAGGCAAAAAAGATTGTTAGCATATTATTGGCAGTAACTTTGGTTCTTCCACCATTGGCAAATGCTGTTCCATTGAACACAGCACCAACATTAAATAACGGATGGCTGGATAGTTTAAATTGGATAAAAACAGAAACTCCAAATAACTCAGTAATTACCTGCTGGTGGGACAATGGACACATATATACCTGGGCTACAAGAAAAATGGTAACATTTGATGGAGGTAGCCAAAACTCACCAAGGGCTTACTGGGTAGGAAGAGCATTTTCCACATCAAATGAAAATCTTTCCATTGGAATACTTAGAATGCTTGCCACAAGTGGAGATAAGGCATTTGAAAGAGATGGAATTTTAATGAACAAAACAAACCACAGCGTAGCGGAAACTGTAAAAATATTAAATGAAATACTACCTTTGGATAGGACTAATGCATATAATATATTAACGAATAAGTATGGCTTAACCAGTAAGGAAGCAAATGAAGTATTAAATGCAACCCATCCAGAAAATCCAAATCCTGATTACTTAATTACCTACAACAGAATGACGGATATTGCTCCGGTTTGGAGTATGTTTGGTATGTGGGATTTCAATCTTTCACCAAATACTCCAGATAGTCAAAGAGAAAAAGGATATTATCAAAAATTAACCGGAGAAGGGTTTTTAAATAATGAGTCACTTATTGTGAGAGTTCCATTGCAGAAAACAAATGACTATATGGTTATGAATCTCATTGTAATAAAAAATGCAACCATGGTAAGTTATGATATTACCTATAACTTAAAAACAAAAACTTTAATGAGTGAAAAAATCACAGGATTCCACAAAATAATTGTTAAAGATGGAGATAATATATATGAAAATACATTCAATGAAAATGGAACTATGAGTGAAATTGTTAGATTAAAACCAGCAGGTAATGGTCAGTATTATGCCTATGTTTGGATTTCATCAAGAAATCTCGAAGATAGTGTATATACAAAGCTTCATTTCCTTGATGGAGCAGGTTTAAAACACATTAAACTTGTTAAGGAATCCACAGACCCTACAAACTATGGAATTCAGCCAGGATTTAAGGTTTATAAAGTGGATTATGGAAATGAATATTTAAATTAACTTTTAACTTTTAATTATTAATCTTTAACTTTTTTAAATTTTTAATTTTTAAAATAATACTTTTTTAGGTGATTTAATGGTTGTTGAAGTTTTGAGGTTGGGTCATAGAGGAGAACGAGATAAAAGAATATCTACACATGTTGCATTAACTGCGCGAGCTTTGGGTGCAGATAAAATAATATTCACATGTGAGGATAATCATGTAAGAGAAAGTGTAAATAGGATAGTGGAAAATTGGGGCGGAGATTTTAAATTTGAAGTGGTAGATTCGTGGAAATCCTATGTAAAAAGATTTAAAGAAAACAATGGAATTGTTGTTCATTTAACCATGTATGGAGAAAATATAAATAAAACGATAGATAACATTAAGGAAAATATAAAAACAGATAAAAATATTATAATAATAATTGGTGCAGAAAAGGTTCCAAAGGAAGCTTACGAACTGGCAGATTATAACATTTCCATTGGAAATCAGCCACATTCAGAGGTTGCAGCAATTGCCATATTTTTAGATAGGCTGTTTGAAGGAGAAACGCTTTATAGAGATTACGATGACGCAAAAATAAAGGTCATGCCATCAAAAAAAGAAAAATTTGTGATACTTGAAAAATAATTTACTTTATATCATCTCATGTTATTGCGTATTTTGATGGAATAACATTTTAAGGAGCTCTAACATTACACCTAATAATCAAACAAACAACTTAACTAAAAAACTAAACAACTACTTATAATCTTACTATTATCATAAAATTCATAAAATCCCCAACTGGGTTTTAAATGCCAAAGGAAGATTATTTAATTAATTATGGTGAAATAATGATATTAAGTGATAAAGATATTTTTGAATACGTGGAATCCAATAAACTATTGATTGAACCCTTTAATAGGGATTTTGTTGGACCATGTTCTTATGATGTTACACTTGGAGACGAGTTTATAGTGTATAATGATGAAGTTTATGATTTAAAGGAAAAACTTAAACACGAAAAATTTAAAATAGAAAACTCAATAATGGTATGCCCATTATATCATAAATTAGATGATGATACAATAAAATATTATAAGAAAAAATACAAAGTAGATGCTGTGATTAGTGGAGGATTACTTGGAACTACAAACGAGTATGTAAAACTCCCGAATGATATATGTGCTCAGTATCAAGGTAGGAGCTCCTTTGGGAGAGTGTTCTTACAATCTCATCAAACAGCAGGATGGATTGATGCAGGATTTATGGGAAAAATTACATTGGAGATAGTGGCTTATGATAAACCTGTAATACTTTATAAAAATCAAAGGATTGGACAGTTAATATTCTCTAAAACAAACACTCCTGCAAGTGTTGGTTATTGCGATAGAAGGAGCTCCAAGTATGGAGGTCAGGATTCTGTAATGCCTTCATTAATATGTAAGGAGTTAAATAGTTTAAAATAATAAAAATAATAAAAAAGGATAAAATAAATTAAAAATAAAATAAAAAATAAGAAATAAAAGCTACGAAAAAGGATGATATTATGTATGTTCCAGAAGAAATTATAGAAACAATTAGAATGATAGAGCATGAAAATTTAGATATTAGAGCAACTACAATGGGTATAAACTTAAAGGATTGTGCCTGTGAAGATATAGATACTCTAAAAGAAAATATATACAATAAAATAGTTTCAAATGCAGAAAATCTCGTGGAAACTGCTGAAAGAGTATCTAAAAAATATGGAATCCCAATAGTTACAAAGAGGGTTTCAGTTACTCCAATAGGTTCCATTATTGGAAGTGCCATAAAAAATATGGACAGAGATGAGGCAATTAAAGCATGTGTGGAAGTGGGAAAAACACTTGACAAGGCTGCAAAGGATATAAATATAGATTTTATTGGCGGTTATTCAGCACTTGTTCAAAAGGGCATTACAAGAAGCGAGGCTATGTTAATCGACTCCATACCATATATGATGAAAGAAACTAATACAGTATGTTCATCAGTAAATGTGGCAACAACAAAAGCTGGAATAAACATGGATGCAGTTAAGAGAATGGGGGAAGTAATAAAGGAAACATCTGAGATGACAGAAGATGCGTTGGGATGTGCAAAACTTGTGGTATTTGCAAATGCTCCTGAGGATAATCCATTTATGGCAGGGGCATTCCACGGAGTTGGAGAGGGTGATGCAGTAATAAATGTTGGGGTTTCAGGACCCGGCGTTGTAAGGGCAACTGTTGAAAAACTCAAAGGTGCGGACATAGGGACAGTATGTAACGAGATTAAAAAAACCGCATTTAAAATCACAAGAGTTGGTGAGCTCATAGGAAGAGAGGTATCAAAAGAATTAAATGTTCCATTTGGAATTGTGGATTTATCCCTTGCACCAACTCCTGCGGTAGGGGACAGTATAGCAAACATTTTGGAGGCAATTGGTCTTGAAAGATGCGGAACGCACGGAACAACTGCGGCACTTGCTTTATTAAACGATGCAGTTAAAAAAGGAGGGGCAATGGCGGCAAGTTATGTTGGAGGATTGAGTGGTTCATTTATTCCAGTAAGCGAAGATGCTGGAATGATAAGAGCAGTTGAAGATGGTGCATTGAAATTGGATAAGCTTGAAGCTATGACCTGTGTATGTTCAGTGGGTCTTGATATGATAGCAATACCTGGAAAAACACCAGCTTCAACAATATCTGCAATAATAGCCGACGAAATGGCAATAGGAGTAATTAACAAAAAAACCACAGCAGTTAGAATAATACCTGTTCCAAACAAGGATGTTGGGGACTATGTGGAATACGGTGGATTGTTAGGAAAAGCCCCAATAATGCCCGTAAATGAATATTCATCAGAGGAGTTTATAAACAGAGGTGGAAGAATACCATCACCACTTCAATCTATGTTGAATTAAAAAATAAAATTAAAAAATTAAAAAATTAAAAGTAGATAGAAGTTATTTATATATCAAAAAATATATTATAAAGATAAAATAAAAGATATATATCAATGTGATATTATGGCTAGAAAAAATGAAGATGCTGGACTTAGCACAAGTGCGGGGCTAGTTAGATATATGGATGAGGATATATCTAAAATTAAAATATCCCCTGAAAAAGTTCTGGGCATTACCATTACAATAATGGTTTTGGAAGCTATTTTGAATTATGGTATATTTATCTAATTATTACTAATTTTATTTTTATTTAGCAGAAAAATTATATAAAACTAATTTATAGATTTTCGATATATTGTTAATATGTCTTCATCATATTCGGATTCTAATTTATAGTTATCAATATATGGATAATCAACATATTTTTTCAGTTCTTTTCCAAGAGCTCCTGCAAGTATAAATTTAATATTTTTGGATTTATATTTCTCAATAACATTTAGTAATTTTTTTACATCTATTTCTTCACAGGTGCATCCGAAGTCTCCACCAACTATAACAATTCCACTATCAAAAACATCTGCAAAGTCATTAATGGCATAATCAATAGATTTAACATCAAGACCGGGATTTATATTTTCAATTATGTAGTGGTTTTTTATCTTTCTAATATTCATTCTATTTTTTATTTCAAAAGTTTTTATTTTATCAATAATATATTCACAATCAACAAAATTTTCACATATATTTAGAGCGAATAGGGAATCTTCTATATAATGAGCTCCGAATATGTATTTGCTAAACTCGATGGTTTTGTTGTTGTATTTATATTTTAAAGGATATTTTGATATAATTTCAGCATTTTCTGAGTTTATAATTGTTAAATTGTTTTGGGATGAATTAATATTTTTAATATTTTTAACCACAGCAGTTTTACCGCATTTATCAAGAATATTTTTGTTAATATATCCTTTATCGGCGTTTTTTAAAGTTGATAATTTGGCAGTAAGTGCATTTCTTCTACCGCCACCAATTGGATAGTTTTCCAACACATTTGTAAGAGCTCCGTATCCACATGCTGTAATTCCCAAGGATACTTCAAATATAAATAAATCATAGAAATCAAGATTATTAGCTTCATTTAATTTATTGATATGATTTAATATAGATACAGGAGTGATAGAACCTTTATTGCTATTGTTTAGAAAGATATTATAGTCATCCTTTAATATATGGTGTAGGAGCTCTGTTGTTGTGGTCTTTCCCTTCACTCCTGTAATTTCTATGAACTTTTTATATATGTTTCCGTATTTTTTATAGATGAGCTCCGAAACTGCATCATGAAAAGAGATAAAATCATAGTCAATAGGACAGTGAATTGGGGCAATAACATTATCGTATTTTTCAAAATCTGGTTTTTCTTTTGATGATATTAGACTTATATTCTCAATAGAATAATTTAAATTTTTTAAAAAATCTTTATCTTTTTCCAATTTTCCATAAATATCCCAAACAGAGACATTATGTCCTAAATCAATATATTCTTTTGCAATGTCCAATGCACCATGATTTACATCAATTATAAGCATTATATCACTTGTATTATTTTAAATCTTTTTGAGTAGTTCCTCTGGATATTTTGTTAAAGTATTTTCCAGCTCCTTATTACTCATTCCACATCCTAAACCAACCTTTTTTGCAAAGTCAATATCTATTAAATCAGAAGGTGCATGTGTGTCGGTATTTATCAGCGTAGGTATGTTATACTTCCTTGCAACATTTAAAACATGCCCATTTGTTAAAGAGTGCCCTCTTCTTGAAGTAATCTCTAAGAATATGCCATTTTCCTTAACATTTTGTGCAGTTTCATCATCTATTATTCCCGGATGTGCCAAAATATCCACATCTTCGGATATGGATGCGCAGTAATTGGTTCCTTCCTCAACAGGTTCCACAACCGTTTCTCCATGAACAACCACAATTTCAGCACCAATGTCTTTACATTTTTTAGCCATCTTTGGAATGGATTTTGCAGGAATATGTGTGAGCTCTATACCTACTATAAGTTGAATATCCCAGTAGTTTTTTAATTCTTCTTTTGCAAGAATGGTTTTTTCAATGAGCTCCTTATAGTTGCTCGCATCCCCATGGTCAGTAATTGCTATTGTCTTATGGTTCAAAACTTTTGCCCTTCTGACGAGCTCGGATGGTATCAATTCTCCGTCGCTAAAAACTGTATGGGTATGAAAGTCGTATCTCAATGTATCACCAAAATATTTATAGGATAATAAGGATTGATAGAATTAACCAATAATTAATAAAAATATAAAAATAAAAAGTCATATATACTATTTTTGATGATTAGAATGTAATTATTATTTTTTAACATGTAGATTACGATAAATTAATAGGTGAAGAACATGTATAAAATATGCGTAATTGAAGGAGATGGAATAGGAAAAGAAGTAGTTCCAGCAACAGTTAATGTTTTAAAGGCAACAGGAATTGATTTTGAATTTGTTCATGCTGAGGCAGGAGATGAAGTCTTTGAAAAAACAGGAGTGGCTCTTCCAGAAGAAACTGTGGAAATAGCAAAGGAATGCGATGCTGTTTTATTCGGTGCAGCAGGGGAAACTGCCGCTGATGTGATTGTTAAGTTGAGAAAAATATTAAATACCTATGCAAATGTTAGACCTGTTAAGGCATACAAGGGGATAAACTGCTTAAAGGACAATATCGACTACATAATAGTTAGAGAAAACACAGAAGGTTTATACAAAGGTATAGAGGCAGAAGTGGCAGATGGCGTTTATACTGCAACAAGGGTAATCACAAGAGATGCATGTGAAAAAATATTCAAATTTGCATTTGAAATGGCAAAGGATAGAAAAAAGCAGGGGAAAGAAGGAAAAGTTACATGCTCACACAAGGCAAATGTTTTGAAATTAACAGATGGAGTATTTAAAAGCGTATTCTATGAAGTTGCAAAGGACTATCCAGAGATAGAGGCAAACGACTTCTACATCGATGCTATGAATATGTATGCAATTACAAGACCTGAAACCTTTGATGTTGTTGTTACCTCAAACTTATTTGGAGATATTTTATCAGATGGTGCCGCAGGAACAGTAGGAGGTCTTGGAATGGCTCCTTCCGCAAATATTGGTGATAAATACGGATTGTTCGAACCTGTTCATGGTTCAGCTCCAGACATTGCTGGAAAAGGTATAGCAAATCCAACAGCAACAATATTAACAGGAGTTTTAATGTTGAGATATTTTGGAGAAAACGATGCCGCGGATAGAGTAGAGAAGGCATTGGAAGAGGTTCTTGAAAACAAATTAACAACACCTGATTTGGGCGGAACATTGACAACATTTGAAATGGCAGAGGAGGTTGCTAAGAGGGTGTAATATTATAATACAAAAATAAAAAATAAAATTAAATAGAAAGATTGATGTAAAACTAAAATGAATAGAATTGGTGATAAAATGGACATGAATATTAACGAAATATTAAAAAAAGAACCTTTATACAGTGGAAAGGCAAAATCCATATATGAAATAGATGATGATAAGGTTTTGATTGAATTCAGAGATGATATTACAGCAGGAAATGGGGAAAAGCACGATGTGAAAAAGGGAAAAGGCCACCTAAATGCCTTAATATCTTCAAAATTATTCAAACTTTTAAATGAAAATAATGTTCCTACACATTTCATAGAATACATTGAGCCAATCTACATGATTGCTAAAAATGTGGAAATCATACCAATTGAAGTTATAGTTAGAAATATTGCCGCAGGGAGCTTATGCAGAAGATACCCATTTGAAGAAGGTAAGGAGTTGGCTACTCCTATTGTGCAGTTTGATTATAAAAATGACGACTACGGAGACCCCATGTTAAACGATGACATAGCTCTTGCTTTAAACCTTGCAACAGAGGAAGAATTAAAAGAATTAAAAGAATTGGCATTAAAGGTAAATGAAACTCTAAAAAAATTCTTTGATGAAAAGGGCATAATCCTTGTAGATTTCAAAATCGAGATTGGAAGAACAAAAGATGGAAAATTAGTAGTTGCAGATGAAATAAGCCCAGATACAATGAGATTATGGGACAAGGAAACGAAGGATGTTCTTGATAAGGATGTTTATAGAAAGGACATGGGAGATGTTGTTGGAAAATACGAAGTTGTAGCAAAAAGAATAGGATGTATGGAATAAGGAGGTAATATAAAATGTATAAAGCAACAGTTGTAATTAAATTAAAAAAAGGAGTTTTAAACCCAGAAGGTAGAACAGTTTTGAGAGCTCTGAACTTCTTAGGATACGATGAAGTAAAGGATGCAAAAACCTTCAAGTGTGTAGAGCTCATGGTTGAAGGGGATGATGAAAATAAGGTAATGGAAAGAGTGGAAGAAATGTGTAAAAAATTATTGGCAAATCCTGTAATTCATGATTATGAAATTAAATTGGAAGAGATTTAATGAGCTCATTCTTTAGTAAATCTTAATTGCTGCTCATGAAATTTTTTAAAAAATTAAGTTTTTAATTTGATATTTGTATATTTTTTATATGATATAAAATTTCCAATATTTTTTTGACCATTTTTTAATCAAAAGACTTTATATTTTTAGGTTATCTATAGTGGAAAGATATGTAACATATATTTGAAATATTATATTGGGATGTATTAATTCAATATTAACTATTAGTAAGTAATAAATATGCTGGAAGATGAAAATGATGATAAATAATATTAAAAATTATATGACTTATAGCATTGAATCGTGAGAACATGACTACCCACATAATAAACATAGGATATAGTATAGAACATGCATATAAACCAATTGCTGAATTTGGAGCAAAAAAGGTTATTATTATATATGCAAAGGATAATGAAGAGTATCTTACTGAAAAAGACCACAAAACAATAGATAATGCGGTTAAAAAGGCAGAGGATTTATGCAAAATGCTTGGTATTGAATGTGAAAAAGTGAAAGTAACTGGTATTGAATTTGAGAAGAATGTTGAAATATTTAGAGAGATTATAAAAAAAGAAGATGATAATATTATTGTAAATTTAACTGGCGGGAGAAAAGTAACTTCTTTTGCATTATTGTATGCTTCCCTCTATGAGTTTCAGAAAATCGATAAAATTGTTTATGTACATGATAAGAGAATATTGGAATTTCCAAAAATAACTCACCCCTACAATTTAACAAAATTTGAGAGGAATATATTGGCATCATTAAATGAAGGAGAAAAAACAATTACTGATTTAGCGAAGGAATTTAATGTATCTCTTCCTGCAATTATTAAATATATAAATTCATTAGAAGAGAAAAAACTTATAAAAACATATAAAATGGGAAGAAAGAGGATTGTAAATATAATATAATCACTAAAATCATTTTTTTAAATTCAAAAAAAGGGGCCGGGACCGGGAATCGAACCCGGGTCAGGGGATCCACAGTCCCCCAGGATAGCCACTACCCCACCCCGGCCACAATAAAAAAGCAATTAATGGTTGCAGTAGGGCATACTGTTATAAGTTCCATCCCTACCCCAAATAAATAGTGCAGGGGCAGGGATTTGAACCCTGGAACCACTATTGGACAGGATTCTAAGTCCTGCGTCTTTGGCCAGGCTCGACAACCCCTGCATAGAGAATTAAAGTGCTCCAGCCGGGATTTGAACCCGAGTCGCGGGCTCGAAAGGCCCGCATGATTGGCCGGACTACACCACTGGAGCATTGCTATTTATGGGACCGAAGGGATTTGAACCCTTGACCACTCGGTTATGAGCCGAGCGCTCCAACCAGGCTGAGCTACGGTCCCATAATATTTATAAGTTCATAAAAAAATGGCGCCCCCAGCAGGACTCGAACCTGCGACCTACGGATTAACAGTCCGTCGCTCTACCTACTAAGCTATGGGGGCTCTTGCAATTTATCTTATTTGCACAATAACAATTTAGCTTCTACTATATAAACTTTTCGGCGAAAAGTATATATATGATGAATACATTGTTTAGTTTGGAATTGTAAGCAATGTAATTGCCGTGGTAGTTCAGCCTGGGAGAACGCTGGACTGAAGATCCAGTTGTCGGGTGTTCAAATCACCCCCACGGCATATTTTTTTAGAGATATTAATTTATAGATTTAAATATTATATAAACAATGGAATTTTATAAATAATTCACTAAATCGGTGTTTATAATGTTCTCAATACCTCATCCTGGAAACTTTGAAAGCTTGGTTGCCATTATAAATGAAATAAAAAAATACAGAAAAAATAGTAAAAATAGTAAAAATGGCAAAAAGAATCTAACATTTAAAAAAGATAAATTTGAAGTGTATTTGGGATATGCCGATTTTATAGGCACTGGGAGGGCCACATTATACAGACCGGCTATTGACGATATTAAGAGACAGGTAGAATATGCCCATAAGAATAAAGTAAGGTTTGAGATTGCCATAAACTCCGCATGTATGGGAGCTCTACATTTAACCCCAAAGGGAATCGACTATATAAAAAATTTATTTAATATATTTGCAGATATTAATATAGACAGTATAACCCTTGCAGACCCATATTTGATTGATTTAGCAAATGACTGCGGTTTAAAGGTAAATGTATCCTGTATATCCTTGGTTGATAGTCCCCAAAAGGCAGAGTTCTATGACAGCAAAGAGGTTTATGCCATCACCCTTGATAGCTCAATAAATCGGCATTTTGATATCATTGAAAACATAAGGGATTCTGTATCCTGTAAATTGAAGATTCTTGTTAATGAGGCATGTTTATACAAATGTCCTATGAGAGCTCAGCACTTCAATTTCTTTTCCCATGCAAATATGCAGAATATTCCTGTTTTAGATGATTACTACTACAACAGATGTATAAATATGAGAGTTAGGGATAAGGAATTGATAATAAAAAGCCCATTTATCAGACCGGAGGATTTAAAGGAATACGATAAACTGGTGGATATTTATAAATTATCTGGGAGAAGCCATCCAATTGGCTGGATAAAAAGGGTTTTAAATGCTTATTTAAATAGAAACTATGATGGAAATCTTATGGAAATTCTCGATTGTCCAAGGGAGCTCGAAAGTCATTACTATATTGATAACAAATTATTGGGCGGGGCAATTGAAAAATGGAAAACCTGCGATAAATTCTGCAATAAATGTAACTACTGTAAAAATTTAGCGGAAAATGTAATTGCGGTGAAAAAATGAGTAATTGTAATGATAATAATGATAATAGTATCAATACTGCCAACGGTAAAACCATTAAAGAACTTATAAAAAAGGATAGACGAGATTTTGAGGAATTTTTATCAAAATCTTTTGGAAAAAATGTTTTCGTTCCTGAAATGGATGTTTTTTCATCAAAATGCGGATGCTATGGAATAATGATAATGGTAAGAGGGGTCTTAATCGATGAAGCGGATGTTTTTAAAAATAGGATTATAAAAAAACTTGAAGAGATATCGAATAATTATGGAATAAACGCCAATTGGATATTTATAAGAATTATACCGTCAAGTGAGGATGTAATATCCTTTGGAATAAGGGAGCTCTGCAACATGTGTAGGGAAGAATACAATTCAAATAAACCAAGACCTGATTTAATTACATTAAAATTAGCGATAGATGATAATAAATGAATAGACAATAAAAATAATAATAAGAAATCAGATTAACAGATAAACAATGGATAATGGATGAAATAATAAGAATAAAAGATAATAAATATAATAAAAAAATAATACGGACATAGGAAGGTAATTTTTGGTGATAGAATGGTTAGAAAATTTTGCGTCTATGGAAAAGGGGGAATTGGAAAATCCACAAATGTATCAAACATAGCTGCGGCACTTGCCGAATCTGGTAAAAAAGTAATGGTCATAGGATGCGACCCAAAAGCAGATTCAACCAGAAACTTAATGGGAAGGAAAATTCCAACTGTTTTGGATGTTTTCAGAAAAAAAGGAGCAGATATAAAACTTGAAGATATAGTTTTTGAAGGATTTAGTGGAACCTACTGCATTGAAAGTGGAGGACCTGAACCAGGTGTGGGATGTGCAGGAAGAGGAGTAATTACGGCAATAGATATGCTGAATAAATTGGGAGCATTTGAAACTTTAAATCCCGATGTAATTATTTACGATATATTGGGGGATGTTGTATGCGGTGGATTTGCCATGCCACTACAAAAACACCTTGCAGATGATGTTTATATTATTACAACATGCGACCCCATGGCAATTTATGCGGCAAATAATATCTGCAAAGGGATAAGAAGGTATGCAAATAGAGGAAAAGTGGCACTGGGGGGAATTGTATATAATGGAAGAAGTGTAATAGACGAGCCATCCATTGTGGAGGAGTTTGCTTCAAAAATTGGAACAAATATTATGGGGAAGGTTCCAATGAGCAATATCATTACAAAGGCGGAAATTTACAAAAAAACTGTAATAGAATATGCACCAGATAGCGAGGTTGCAGATGTTTTTAGAGAGCTCGCAGATACAATTTATAAAAATGATAAGAAAGTTATTCCAAATCCTTTATCTGAGGAAGGAATCGATGAGATTACTGAGAGAATAGATGATTTGTTAAAAGAGAAAATAGACGAATAGTTGCAGCATTTGATTTTTTCTATTTTTATAACCTACTTCCCATTTAGTTTTTGCTTACGAAGTAAGCAAGCAACAAAAACCGAAGGTTTTTGTCTAATGGTTTTATGGGTGGCACTTATCATATTGATAAAAGTATTTATAATATTATTAAAGAAAATTTACAATTAATTATATAATAAGTTATAGTATTATAAAATAATAAATAAATTTAAATCGTGATATGATGTTAAAAACTGAAAATTTAACTGTTGGATATAAAAATTATGTCGTGGTTGAAAATGTAAATTTACATATAAAGGAAAGGGAGATATTATGTATCATAGGTCCAAATGGTGCAGGTAAATCCACACTTTTAAAAACCATAGCAACATATTTGAGACCTAAAAAGGGAGTGGTTTATTTAAATGGTCAAAATATACATGATTTAACGCCAAAAAAACTTGCAAAGGAAATGGCAGTTGTATTAACTGAAAGAGTAAATCCCGGCAATATGACTGGATTTGACATTGTAGCTATTGGAAGGCATCCTTATACAGATTTATTTGGGAGATTAACTGAAAAGGATAAAGAGATAATCACACATGCTGCAAAATCCGTAAATGCTGAGTATCTATTAAATAAAAACTTTTTTGAAATGAGTGATGGAGAACGACAGAAGATAATGATAGCAAGAGCTCTTGCTCAGGAACCTAATGTTCTCATACTGGATGAACCAACAAGTTTTTTAGATGCAAAACATAAAATTGAACTGACCCTTTTACTGAGAAAACTTGCAACAGAGAATAATTTAGCAATAATAGTAACACTTCATGATATAGAGCTCGCTTTAAGAATAGCCGATAAGATGGCATTGATAAAAAACCATAGGGTCATAGCATACGGGCATCCAGAAGATGTTATGAAAAAAGAAATCGTAAATAATCTTTATGATTTGGACAATGCAAATTACAACGAAATAATAGGTTATTTTGAACTAAAAAATATAAATTCTGGATTTGAGCATCATAGTAAGATTTTTTTAGTTTGCGGTGCAGGAACTGGGGTTGATGTGTTAAGGTTTCTTACTAAAAACGGGTATAATGTGGTTGTTGGAATATTGCATAAAAATGATATAGATTATATTGTGGCAAAAACTATGGAATTGGATATAATATGTGAAGAACCTTATGAACCTATATCAAATGAAAAATTTGAAAAGGCATTACATGAGCTCCGGGCATCTGATTTAGTTATATATACAGATTTTCCAGTGGGACAAACTAATATCTTAAATAAAAAACTTGTTGAACATGCAATTAATGCCAATAAAAATGTTATAAAGTATGATGGGAATATTAAGTCATTAAAAGAAATGATAGGATACTAGGGGTCTGTCCAATGTGAGCGTTGGTGAGTAAATGCCCACATTGGACTTGGGCGTCATCAACCTCATATCCCTCTGGGTTCATTGGGAGCATGTCATCGGTCTCCTCCCCTGTCGTGGGGACCCAGCTCCACCCATCAATTCGACAATTTGTTGGATGTTTTAACATGTTTAAAAGAGGTTTAGGAAAGTCTTGGGGTTGATTAGATTGGCACTGTAAACTATGCATGAAAATACTATATAAACATTTCGAAAACTAAATGCTCCCATACACTCACAAATACTCACAAAAAACTAAACAGTTTTAAACGGCCAAAATTTTTTAACTGTTTTTATATGTATTTATTGTATTTTTATCTTTTTTTCACCTTTATAGACTAAATATATTACCAATAATCCACCCACTACATCAAGGATGGAGCCTATTGGTAAAACCTGGGCTGGACGATTTAATCCATATATATAAAAGATAGGAACCCAGTATTTTAATGAAATAATATGGCATACAAGCATTAACGCCACTCCAACAAGCATGGTTGTAGGAAGTAACCACCTATGGTCTGAGGTTCTTATAATGGGTCTTGCTAAATAGGGGGCGGCAATTCCTACAAATGCTATCAATCCAACATATGGAATTATAACTCCCACAATAAATGATGTTAATAGTAATGTTAATATCCTGATTTTTTTTACATTTAATCCAAAACTCTTTGCATAGGTTTCTCCAAATAACAAGGCATTTAAAGGCTTTATTAGAAAAATACATCCTATTATAAATAATATTGTGCATAGAGCCATTGGAGGGATGTAATTTAAATGAATTCTCGTTACATTTCCAATAATAAAATTAAAATAATCCTGAATGGATATGTCTGTTCCATTTGCTATTAAATATGCCCTTATTCCCCCAAATAAATAACTCATCAATAGGGCAACAATTAAAACTCCATTTACTTCTTTAATTCTAAGGGCTATAATTATAAGCATAATTATCGACAGTAATCCACCGCACCATCCTGCTAACATGGTGGCATTTATTCCAAAAGTTGAGAATAATTCTGCAAAACTATCTATAAAGATTACAAGCACAACGGCAAATAATACACCACTGGATATACCTGTTGTATAGGGCGATGCAAGAAGGTTTCTAAACAATGTTTGCAACATTAAACCACAGGCTGATAACGTTAATCCCACAAGAATTGCTCCGATAATTGGCGGAAGACGAACTTCTTTCAATAACATATATTTAAATTTAGTGTTTTCATCCAATGGAGTTTGGGGAAAAATATGATTTCCAGTTATTTTATAATATATGGAATCCACCGTAATTTTTGTTTGATGGATAACAAAATTTGTAGTATCTTCTAAGGTGATTGATTTGGCATTTCCACCAAAATATATTCCTGCAATAGTTAATCCAATTACTAAACCAATTAAAACCAAAATTATAATATATCGATAATTCATCATATCCCACTTATTTTTTAAATTTTAATTTTATGTAAAATTTTATTTTTATATTAAATTCCCATTTTCCTAACTTTTAGATATATTGCTATGGCAATCGGAGCTCCGATTATAGACAGTGGGCTTAACAGTGGAAGATTATTCGAAGATTGGGGCACAACAACTCCCGGTCTTGTTAATATATCTGCAAATAACACAAATACAGAACCTAAAATCGCAGTCATAGGTATTACATAGGCATGCTTTGAGGTTCTAGATATCATCCTTGCAATAATTGGGCATATTAATCCTACAAAGGCGATTGGACCGGCAAATGCCACAACTGTTGCTGTTAATACACAGGATAGGATTATTAGCCATTTTCTTAGATTCTTTACATCTACCCCAACACTTGTAGCATATTTTTCCCCAAGTAGATTTGCATCAAGTTTTTTTGAAAGAAATATGTATGCTAAAATAACTATTGGAATAATCAAAAATGTCATTAGATTAATTTGGGACCATGTTAAATTATTGACTGAGCCCATGCCCCACATAAAATATCCTGCAAGTTTGGAATTTTCTTCACCCATATAATCCCCAGTATATATAACAAGTGTAGTTAGTCCAGAAGCTATTGCCCCTATCATAATACCACAAATTAACAGGGTTGCAGTTTGCTTTACAATTCTTGCAATATTTATAACAACAAACATGGTAATCAATGATCCAACATATGCAGAGATAATGAATCCATATATAGAATGAGGGATTCCCATTTTAAACAGCAACGATGTAAATATATACAAAACAACGCCCAGAGATGCCCCGCTTGCTACTCCCATTAAATATGGGTCTGCCAAAGGGTTTCTAAAATATCCCTGCATCAAAATTCCAGCTACGGCAATGCCTAATCCAACAATAATTGCTCCAATAGTTCTGGGAAGCCTTAGTTTTCCAATAATTTGGTCTATAATGGCATTTCCAGATGTTCCTTCAAATAAATATTTTTCCAATTGTTCATCTTTTATTGGAACTGTCCCTTCTGTAATGCTAAAATAGGATAAAATTGTCAACAACACTAAGGATAATGTAAATAATCCCAAAAATCTTTTAACTCTCAAAATTCCACCTAATCGTAAATTATTAAAATTTATAAAAAAATAGGAAATAATAATATAAATATTTATTTAGTCATTTTTATCTTTATGATATACTTCAAATCACTGCCAAGTACTTCTGGATGTATTGCTTTTGCATAATCATCCAGGAGGTCCTGCGGGGTCCAGAGTTTCCTTTTTAGTGTTGTCATAATGTAATACATAAAACCTTCCATTTTTAAATGCCTTGAAGTTTGCAAACTCAGGGTTTAGTTCAAGCAACTGTTCTTTTGTTGTTATGTTTTTACCTTGTGTGCAATATAACAACATCGGCATTTATTGCCCTTTCATAGAATATTTCTTTATCCATGTACATCCCACCCGTCCCGGGCATGTCATTAAACACAAATTCTCCTTTAACATCATTTATCCATTTGGTCTAAAATTTTGTGCTTCTCATACATAAGGACCTTTTGATGATGACCAGTAAAAGAATGCCACATTTGGATAAGTGTTTATGCCCCTAACTTTTCTCAATATATCTCTGTTTCCATGCATTCTGGAAATAATCCTCCATTTTATCAGAATCATCTTTTCCATAAAATGCTGCAAAGAATTTAGTCCATTCAGTTTTTCCCATAAATAAATCTTCCCAGTATGCTCCTGTTCTTGCGTATGAGATATTTAATTCTTTAAGTTTTTTTGCCATTGGGTCAGTATAACTAAATTTATATATAAATACTATATCTCTGGATTTACGCTAACTATGTTATCATAGTTAGGACTTGTCCCTCTTCCAGCATTTAAAATCTCTCCATTTTGGTATTTTTCATATAATTTTGGAAGTTCATCTTTATATTTAGGGGCGATGGAACTTAAATATTGCATCGCTTTTAAGCTATTGGTGATATTTCATCGTTTGTAATATATACAGTTCCTAATAATATCTAGTCTCCACTTACGACTTTCTTTAATGGCGTATAAACAATTTTAGCATCAGGAATATCTGGGGCTGTCGCCCCTTCTTTTAGTGCTACAAATTTATTTCCCTCAGCATCTACAATATAGCAATATCCTTCATCCCAATGAGGGTCTAATTGGAAGTTTTAAGCAAATACAACTGGATTTCTAAATGTATCGTAGTTTTTGAATATATAAGTAACATCTGCAATATCTACTGAATTATCACAGTTTAAATCTCCAACTTCTATTGGGATATTTCGGTTCTTAAACAGATAAACCACATCCGAAATATCTATTGAACCATCTTTATAATAAACATATTTTGATATAATATAAAAGTTTTTTTAATTCATACATATAAATTTTTATTTAAATCAATTGAATATTTGAATTAATTCAAACACAAAAATAGAAATAGATATAGAAATGAATAAAATCAAAAGAAAAAATAATTAAAATTCAGTTCTTAATAAATACTCGGACACTTCTTTAACTTTTTTAGTTAAAAATCCATGGTTAAATGGATTTTCATCCAATAAGATTAAAATTCCCCCGTCTTCTAACTCTTCAACTCTATAAATTGGGGCAGATAAGATTTTTTCTCTTCCAATGTTTTTAACAATCTCTGGGGATAATATAGTTAAACCAGTTATTATATTTGGATTTCCATCTTTAATAAGTTGTTCGTAAGTGGATATATATTCATCCTCCAATTCTTCCCCGTCATAATATTGAACTATCAAGGGCTTTGTTTTTAGATAAAGATTTTTTATAATGTTGATTAATTTGTTTATGAAAGTTTTAGGTCTCCGCGATAAGGTGTAGAAAAAGGTTAATTCAAAGGAATTTTTTGAGATTAATAAATCAAATCCATGTTCGGTATCTGCTTCCTCATTGTAAAACCAAAACGGACCCAACATGCCCCCACAATCTTTAGCAATAGTATTTGAAACTTCTTCCAATGTTGCAAGATAATCATTGTAATCAGTACTTTCACAATTATAATAAAAAATATCTTTACATTTATCCCTATTATACCCATATCTTAATTCATTTGGTCTTATTTCGAGAGTCTTTAATATATTAACAAGATTAATTATGTCATCACCATTCAAACATTTCTTATTAATAATAAACTCAATAGATTCAATACTTCCCATAATTGCCACCTATGGATTATATACATGATATTCAATATCCACACCATATTTACTTTTTGCTTTATTTAATTTCTTGATAACTTTGTCATCAGGTTTTAATCTAAAGTAATAAACTAATTTTTTATTATTGTTTTTTGCATATTCGGATAATTTTGACAATTGTCGTGTAAATCTATTCCAATCTTTGAGTACATCTCCCCCTTTACATTCAATAACTTTGTCCATTGTTATTATGTCAGCCTCCGTAGGTCCCCGAGATGTTTTGATACCATCTTTAGACAGCTCCACAATCTCATCAACATTACATTTTTCAGCAACCACTATTGCTTCATACGGAGTTCCGCTTTTTCCTTTTTTAATCTCTTCAAGTACTCCATCATACCCCTTAACCCCCTTCAATTTATCCAAAGCATAATCGAGTTTATTCAAATCTATACCCGTCTTTTCATAACTTTTAACAACTTCCCTACTTAATCCTTTTTTTATTAATCTTTCAACAACATCCTTCCCAGTATCCCCAACAACAATTTAATTATAACAGAAGTTATAAAAGAGAAGATAAAACATAAAATTATTTAAAATTGAATTATTAATACTTTTATGGTAAATAAGCATCTAACCTACCGATAACTAATATATAACTACCTTCCTTTAATTCATCAAAAACTCCATATTTATTTTCCCAACCTGTTTCCAATACTACCCCACAATCGAAGCATATTCTTTCTATTTCGTCTCCTAAAATATCTTTTCTTGTCCATTTTTTCTTTACTTCTCCAATGAATAAGTGGTGGTCTCCTCCAAGACTCTCAATCATTTTCTTATTTATACCAACTCTTCTAATGTAAAAATCAAGAACTGATAAGTTAATTTCCACAATATCATTTTGTTTGATTTTTCCTTCATCTAATGCATATAAAAGCTCAGAGTCTGTAACAAACGCCTCAAGTAAGTATCCATCAACTTCAATTATCAAATCCCCTTCTGAAACCATCTCATCAACTTTATTTAACCAGTAATCTTTAATTTTCACTTTATGAATAACCATTTTTTCACCAGTTTAATCTAATTTATAACATCAATAGGATGTGCTGTAATTATGCCTTTTTCACTATCTTCACTTACCACTATTTTTAAATATTTTTTTGCTCCTGTGGGTTTGTAATAATAATCCCATCCACCTTTTGGGTCAGGTTTTTTGTCTTGGTAATTTTCTAGTGCTTCTTTTATCAGATTTTTAACAGCATTGTCATTATCGGGTAGATTAAATTCATTTTTTATATCATCTGCATGAGAAGTTCCACCTGCCCGTATTTTTGTTATATGTTTCCACCCCCAACTTTCTGTCCCCTCTTTTAATACAATATTTCCAACTTTAAAAATTACATCCTTCCCAGTATCCTTAACAACAAATTTAATTATAACAGGAATCAACTTTTTTGCACATAACTTCCCACCTATTACAATAGCTTTTCCTTCGAATACTGGAAGTGTGGCTATATCAATTGCCAATCCAACTTTATTACATTCTTCACCACATGCAAACTTATATAAATCTTCTCCAATTGCCAATTTAACTACGAAATCAAAATCAGATAAAAGGTCATTTGAAGTTAGATAATTTGCATCGTAACTATTACTACCATATTTAATATTCACAAAGTGCTTTAACTCCCCATCGCCACCAGAGAATAATTCTGGATGAACCATTCTTGCATAGTCTTCCATAACGTTTCCTGCATCATACATATTGGATAAAAGAATGTCTTTCTTAGAGACATAGAACTTTCCATTCTTATATGCTTTGAAGTTTGCAAACTTTGGATTTAGATTTAATAAATCTTTTTTAGTGTCTCCCGTATAATCTAAAAAAATAATTTAAAAAAGGAAAATTAGGTTATAATTCTTCACCATATCTTTCTTCGTAGTATTTTTTGAAATCTGCTAAGTATTTTTCTAAGTTTTTAATCCAATCTTTATCATTTTCTGGAATTTCTGAATTTCTAAGTAATTTAAGATAATCCTCTGCTAATTTAACGATTTCTTTAGTGAAATCTTTTAATGGAACTCTAACTATCCCCTCTTTACCAGCCCTATCTTTATATAAATACATATCATTACGATAATGTATTATTAACTCATCTTTATCTTTATCGAGTTCAAAGATATAGATATTAAATTGAAAATGTAGAGACACCCAACAAGCCAAATTTGGATTTTTTACATTATTTATATCAATCCATGATTTCACCTCTTTTAAGTTAAAGTTTTGTGAATTTTTAGAGAATCTATAATATTTTCCCTCACTTAATAAGTATGGTAGTAATGTTAGCATTTCCTCAAAGAAACCATATAAATCACATTCATCTCCCTCGATTTTACCTTCCTCAACCCACACAATAGCCCCGAGTAATTCACCATTAACTTTGAATATGGTTTTTATTACTCCGCCAGGATATCCTAAACCATCTTCTTTTATCCTTTTTTTATGTTCCTCCTTATCATAAATTAATTCTACTAAACTCATTGTTATCACCAGTGGTATTATTCTTTTTCAAATATCCATTTATCGCCCTTCTTACCAACACATTTAAGCCATCCATAGTTATTAACATACCTATAAACTCCATCTCCACCTTTTGGATACATTGTTCTTAATTCATATACA
Organism: Methanothermococcus jasoni; assembly: GCF_049075655.1. Classification (GTDB taxonomy): domain Archaea; phylum AGJL01; class Methanococci; order Methanococcales; family Methanococcaceae; genus Methanofervidicoccus. The sequence continues at coordinate 752,725 of NZ_CP157522.1, forward strand.
CCATTTTCTAATTTAAATTTCAACTCAATTTCGATAACCTTACCATCTTTTTCATACGTATATTTTATTTTTGGATTGCTACCTTTAATGTTATCTTTATTTTTTTCTATCGCTTCTTTAATTATCTTCTTCAACTCATCAGCATCGTCTATAATCTTAGGTAGTTTCTTCCCATTTACCGTTTGTCCCATTGGGAAGAATGTGGTGGCTGTCTTATCAGATTCATACCCCACATATGTCTTAACCATAATATGGATTAAACCTTTTTTAGCATCTCCCCCTATGAGATTGACGATTATTTTCTCATCACCATTTTTTATCGTTATTTTCTCTGGTTTAGAAAACTCCTCCAACTCCTTAAAATACTTCTTAGAATTTTTAATATTAATTTTAGATATTTTATTTAATTCATCCTAATGAAACATCTTTCTTAACCAAATCATCTATATCTTTGCTGGAGCTCCTTTATTTCTTAGGTTTATAATTACTTCCTTAACCTTTTCTAAATCTTGACCTTTTTCTATTAGTTTATTTTGGCTTCTTTGCTAATTCTTCTTTTCTTTAACTCTCCAATGATTTTTCTTTGTTTTGTTAGGTCATCTACATTGTTAGCATTTTTAGTAATCTTAGATATGGAACTTTTAGATATTCCCATCTTAGATAATTTATTTGTTTCGTCTGCTACTTTTTTAAGTGCATCGTTTGGTTTGTTGCTGTTTTTGATGATATTGTTTATTGTGCTTGTTTTTATTCCGTCATCTTTAAGATTTTTTATCCTGTTGTCCATCCAACCGAGTTTTTTATTGTCATTTAGATTATTTTATTAAATATTTAGATTATATTGATTATAAAATAAAAAAAGAAAAAATAAAAATTTTATTTACAGTTCTTCACCATAACGCTCTTTATAGTATTTTTTAATATCAGTTAATAGATTTTCTAAGAATTTAATATCATGGTCAATTTCTTCTACATTTGTTGATTTAAGCAGATCTATATATTTCTCCGCTAATTTAACGATTTCCTTTGTGAATTCTTTTAAAGGCGCTCTAATAGAACCGCTATCTTTTCCTTTATACTCTTCACAGTCCGTATATGACAATGGATCATTATAGTAATGAATTATTAACTCATCTTTTTCTTTACCTAACTCTAATGTATAGTCATTATACATAAAACCAAGATCGTAAGCATAATATGCTAAATCAGGATTTTTTATTTGGTCTATAGGCCCATGTTGCTCTACATCTTTCCTATAATAATATCTCCGTGTATGTTTTCCTTCATCTAATAAAAACGCTAATCCTTTTAACATCTCTTGGAAGAAAGAATATGGATTAAACAAATCATATCCGTAAACTCCTCCATAAACTTTTAAACATCCTCCACCTAGTAGCTCACCTTTAACTCTAAATATCACTTTTAATGGCTCAAAAAATTCCCCATGAAAGCCATTATATTTTATTATATTCTCTTTATGTTTATTTTTATCATACTTTAATTCTACCAATTTCATAATTAATTCACCACATAAAATTAGATATTCTTTTTCTTTATAGAATTTTCTAAATAATTTAAGAAAAATAATAAAAGATTTTAATTTTCTGGAACAAATTTCCATTTTCCAGTATTTTTATCATAAACTGATTTGAACCATCCTACATTTTTAACATATTTATAGACCCCATCTCCTTTTTCTGGATATATCGTTCTTAGTTCATATACTCCATTTTTCATTTTTTGAAAATGTAAAGTAATTTCGATAACCTTACCACCTTTTTCATACATATATTTTATTTTTGGATTACCATTTTCATCTTCATAGAATTTCTTTTCATTCTTTTCTATCGCTTCTTTAATTATCTTCTTCAACTCATCAGTATCATCTATAATCTTAGGTAGTTTCTTCCCATTTACCGTTTGTCCCATTGGGAAGAATGTAGCCGCATCCTTATTTAATTCAGTGCCATAAACATGCCTATTTAATATATGTCCCCACCACTCCTCTTTTAATACAATATTTCCAACTTTAAAAATTACATCCTTCCCAGTATCCTTAACAACAAATTTAATTATAACAGGAATCAACTTTTTTGCACATAACTTCCCACCTATTACAATAGCTTTTCCTTCGAATACTGGAAGTGTGGCTATATCAATTGCCAATCCAACTTTATTACATTCTTCACCACATGCAAACTTATATAAATCTTCTCCAATTGCCAATTTAACTACGAAATCAAAATCAGATAAAAGGTCATTTGAAGTTAGATAATTTGCATCGTAACTATTACTACCATATTTAATATTCACAAAGTGCTTTAACTCCCCATCGCCACCAGAGAATAATTCTGGATGAACCATTCTTGCATAGTCTTCCATAACATTTCCTGCATCATACATATTAGCTAAAAGAATATTCTCCTTAGAGACATAGAACCTTCCATTTCTGAATGCTTTGAAGTTTGCAAACTTTGGATTTAGTTTTAATAAATCATCTTTTGTTTTAGCATCCCCAGTATAGTCCAAAAGAATACAAACATCGGCACCCATTACCTTTTCATAAAAATCTTCTGTATCCATATATTCCCCAGCTGTTCCAGGCATGTTGTTAAATACATAGTCTCCCCTAACATCATTTACCCAATTTGCCCTAAAATTCTGTGCTTCAAAAACAAATGGTTTATTTTTCTCTTTATACCAACAGAATACAACAATCTTTGGCTCATTCTTTGCATTTCTTGTTATTCTTAATAAGCTATTCTTCTTTTTCCATGTATTTTGGAAGAATGCATCTGCTTTGTTATACTCGTCCTCTCCATTAAATGCGGAGTAAAATTTAACCCACTCCACCATTCCTAAAAATGTAGTTTCCCCAAACTGTCTTTGGTTAGTTTTGGTAGATTGACCAGTATATACAATTTCTGCATTAGGTGGGATATATGATGGTTTTGAATAGCCTTCTTTTACGATAACATACCATTTCCCACTCGCATCTTTGGCATAGCAATATCCTTCATCCCAATGAGGGTCTAATTGGAAGTTTTTGGCAAATACAACTGGATTTCTAAATGTATCGTAGTTTTTGAATATATAAGTAACATCTGCAATATCTACTGAATTATCACAGTTTAAATCTCCAACTTCTATTGGGATATTTCGGTTCTTAAACAGATAAACCACATCCGAAATATCTATTGAACCATCTTTATAATAAACATATTTTGATATAATATAAAAGTTTTTTTAATTCATACATATAAATTTTTATTTAAATCAATTGAATATTTGAATTAATTCAAACAAAAAATAGAAATAGATATAAAAATAAATAAAAACAAAAGAAATTAAAATTAATATAATGATTTACACTGCCTTGATTGATAAACCTAAATTTTATTATTCTGAACGAAGTGAGGGAGATTAAAAACCGAAGGTTTTTATTATCTTAAATTCCAGGGAGTTATATGGGTTCAATAAATTCAATTCAATTGGCTTATGAATTTGTTTTATCTATTATTATGGGTATCATTATCGGTTATTTTTTATCAAACTACTACGATAACAATGTATTTATTGTGGTAGGATTTTTGATTGGAGTTCTGATGGCTTTTTTAAGATTTGCTAAATTGATAAGAAGCAGAGAAAAAAGAAAGTAATAAAAACAAAAAGGAAATTATAATAAAATAATATAAACTATCGGTGATATTTTGGAATTAATTACAAGGGAAGAATCAAAAACAAATTATGAATATGGTTGTAATCCATACAACAGACCTATATGTGAGCTCTTACAAAACGGTCTTGTTGTAATCGATAAACCATCTGGACCTACATCTCATGAGGTTTCATCATGGGTAAAAAAGATACTAAAACTGAACCTTGCAGGACATGCTGGAACCCTTGACCCTAAGGTAACGGGAGTTTTACCTGTTGCACTTGAAAATACAACAAAATGCATACCAATTTGGCATATGCTTCCAAAGGAGTATGTGTGCTTAATGCACCTTCATAGAGATGCAGAAGAAGAGGATATAAAACGTATTTTTAAGGAATTTACAGGAAGGATATTTCAAAGACCACCATTAAAGGCGGCTGTGAAGAGAAGTTTAAGAATAAGAAAAATATACGAGCTCAAAATTCTTGAAATGGATAGAAGGGATATTTTATTTAAGGTAAGATGCCAATCTGGAACATATATAAGAACACTTGCGGAAGATATTGGAGAAGCACTTGGAACATCGGCTCATATGCAGGAGCTCAGGCGAACTAAAAGCGGACCCTTTGGAGAAGATGAAGCTGTTTATTTGCAGGATTTGGCTGATGCCTACATATTTTGGAAAGAAGAGGGGGACGAGGAAGAGCTGAGAAAAATAGTAAAACCTATGGAATACGGACTTCAACACTTAAAAAAGATTGTAATAAAAGATAGTGCTGTGGATGCAGTTTGTCATGGTGCGGATGTATATTTGAACGGTATTGCAAAACTTAGTAAAGGAATAGGCATTGATGAGACTGTTTTAATAGAGACCTTAAAGGGAGAGGCAGTGGCAATAGGGAAGGCATTATTAAGCACAAAAAATATATTAAAAGAGACAGAATATAACAATCCAGTAGTGGATACTGAAAGGGTGTTGATGAAGCCCGGAACATATCCAAGAATGTGGAAAACGAAAAAAGGTAAAAGTAAGAAAAAATAAAATCAAACTAAAAAAATATGGTGATATTATGAAAATAGAAATAAATGAAAACTACTGCAAAGGCTGTGATATCTGCATATTTGTGTGCCCAAGAGATGTTTTTGTGAAATCCGATAAATTGAACAAAAAAGGAGTTTATCCACCTATTGCGGAGAATCCTGAAAAATGCACAAATTGTCAATTATGCGTTTTACAGTGTCCTGACCAGGCAATAACTGTTGAAGAATAATAAAAATAAAAAAGGAATATTATGGAATATGGTATAGCCACAAAATTAAGCAAAATAAATAACGATTATTCCGAACTTTTAGAACTCAATAAAACCATCAGTTCTAATTTTGATTATCATGTAATTGATGCGGAGCTCCTACCACTTACCGATGAAAATATTTTAAACAATCTAAAAAAATGTGTTTTAACAATCCAAAGTAAAAGGAAGGATGCCTTTGAACTGCTTGAATTATATTCTTCCTATGATTTTGATATATGTGTGGTGCTTGGAAATAATTTTTATCTATCTGAGGAAGAATCAAAATTGAAAAGAGATATAATTTTGAAAGTAATTAATAAAGCATTGGATAGATGCAGTAATAAAATATGGATAGGCACAGAAGGCGTTGAAGATATTGTAAAAAATGTCATTGAGGAAAATGATTTAATTGCCTATTATGTTTATGGTGGAAAACATCCCCATATTAATTCAAAAAAAGCGGTTTATGCCCCTTTTGCAAATACCATTGATAAGGAAATACTTGAATCTATGAAAAATTATCTCAATAGGAGAAAGAAATATAATGGAAATTATAATGATTTCATACTTTCTTTGGATAACCTTACAAAAAAGGAATTAAAAAATAAAAATGATATTATAATTGGATATCCGATAAATAATGATGCCAATGAAATAGTTAATTTTAGAAAATATTTCAATGATATTTAATTTTTAACAGCTTTCATAAATCTATCTTTTATAACAATTGGGTGAATTGGAATGTTTTCTGTTTTTTCGTTATAAGGTATTGCCTTAGCAACAATTACCTTTGTTTTATTTTCATTTAGTGATTTTTTAATTACTTCCCTTAGTTCTTTTTCATCAGATACCTCTACGGCATCAATTCCACATGCCTGTGCTATTTTGCATAGATTTGTGCCATTTGTATGGGTTGGTTGGTTTCCTGTTGAACCGTAGGCAGAGTTATCCACAATCAATAGTATAAAATTGTCTGGTTTTGTGTGTCCTATTGTAGATAAAGAACCTAAATTCATTAGAACCGAACCATCCCCATCTATTGATATTACCTTTTTATCTGTGGATAGGGCCAAACCTAGACCTATGGAAGAACATAATCCCATTGAGCCCAACATATAAAAATTTTCTTTTCTATCTTTTACATGATAGAGCTCCTTACTTGGAAATCCTATATTGCTTATTACCAACTCATCTTCCACATATTCCATTAAAATTTTTATTATATCGATTCTTCTTAATTTTTGCAAATTACCACCTAATTTTAAATATATTTTATTATGGATTATTTATTTGTATTTTTCAATAATCTCTTTTAAATCCAGAATACCTCTATGAATTGCAGTGGCTATCAGCACACCCTGAGCTCCTAAATCATAAGCATCTTTTAAGTCATTTTTATCTTTTATTCCACCGCCTATATAAATAGGGTTGTTTGTTTTATCTATTATATTTTTTATCAATTCTTTATTAATTCCCTTTTCAGTTCCAACAGATGATATATCCAATATAATTAACGGAATATTTTTATTAATATTTCCCAATATGTCGTTTAGCTCATAATTTAATAATTTCCCATCTTTGAAATCCAAACTTAAAATAATGTTCTTATCATTTAAAATAGTTAAGTCATCTAATGTCTCTGTTCCAACAATTAATTTATCACAAATATTTAGGTTTCTCATATATTCTATATCTTTTTTAGTGCTTATTCCAGCATCTACAATTTTATAAATGTCGAGCTCCCTAATAATATTAAAATTATTTCCATTTTTCATTATGGCATCTAAATCAGCAATATATACTTTTTCTGCTCCATTTTCTTTATATTTTTCTATTATGTCAATAGGATTTGATGAATCGCATAAAACAGTTTTTAAGGGTTTATATGTTTCTCTATTTCCGCTTTTCCCATGAACTGCAATATTGTTCATTATGTCTATTACTGGGATAATTTCCATGACTACCCACCTTATAGCTTTAAATTTTTAAATTTTAAAAATTGATTTTTTTAGATTTTATACTTTATTTATTTTTAAAGATTTGCCCATTACACTCGATAATCATAATACTAAAATTCTTAAATATATAAATATAAACTACTAAAATCCATACTATATAACCTAAAATTAAATCATTAAAAAAGATTTTTTAATAATAAAGAATTTGAAGAGTCCCAAAAAGGGTTCCTCTTCAAAGCAAAAACATTTTAATATTTTACAGGATTAGGATACCAGTTTGCAATATAGTTAGTTAGTATTTTAGTATTTACGATATTATATTACTTATTGAATTACATCATTTCATCGACTTTTTTCATCAACATTTTGATGATTTCTCTATCAGGTAAAAGTCCTTCTGGTGCATCAATTACCTTTTTGAGCTCTATTGGAACACCATCCATCCTATAAGCGGTTCCTTCGACTTCAACACCTGCTATTGCAGGAGGGATTATGATGTTTGCCAATTCAGTAGTCGGTGTTTGGTGAGGGTCAATACATACCAGAGGGATTCTTGCCATGTGTTTAACTGCTTTTTGTGGGAAGTGAGCTCCTGGGTCAGATGCTATGTTAAGCATCATGTCAGTTTCTTCCCTTTGGAGGAGGTCATTTGCACAGGTTTCCCCAGGGTTGTATCTTGGATATCCTTTTGAGAAATCAACACCGAATGGATAACCAGTAATCCATGTGGAAACTTGGTTGAACCCATTCACATTGTAGTGCCCTCTCATCGGCATCAATCCGAATTTTGTGTGGGCATTTAGGTCAATGATTAGCTCAATTGCGTTATCGACATTTCTGTGCTTTCCTCTGGACATTGTTACTCCCATGGCAAAGAATAACTCCCCAAACTGAGCGTTTTTACAGATGTCCATTGCTTCGTAGATTGTTTCAGTAGGAACACCTGCAACTTCATCCACTTCTAATTCGAAGCCCTTCAATACTGCCCTCATAGCACTTACTAATTCATAGTCTTTATGAGGTTCGATTTGTAAATGGATATCTGCTAATTTCGCAGTGTCTGTCTTTCTTGGGTCTACAACAATCATTGTTCTGTCGTGTCTTCCTCTTTCTCTGAAAAACCCTCTGGCAAACACCGAATATCTACTCATATGTCTTGGGTGAGCATGCATAGGGTTTGAACCCCAGAATATGACAACATCAGCTCTGTTTTTAACTTCTCCGCAGGTGCAAACTGGGTATCCTACATCCTGTAAAGCCAATACGGAAGGTCCGTGTCAAACACTAGCTGTGTTATCCAATACTGCCCCTATTTTTTCACCGAGCTCAACTGCTGCTTGGTGAGCATGGCATTCTGTCGCTGAGAATCCATACATTAAAGGAAGTTTTGATTCAACTAATAATCTTGCAGTTTCTTCTATTGCAGTTTCGTAATCGGTTTTTTTGAAATCATCTTTTTTGTTCTCTCTCATTACAGGTTCTGTATATCTTACAGCACCTTCAAAATGTAAAAATTTTGCATTTCCTATTCTACAAGCATTCTTTGTTCCGACTATGTGACCATGTTCAACCATAATTTCTAAGTCGTCACAAAGGGTGCCGCAGAATGGACATACAACATTCTTTACTATTTCTACCAAATAAATCACCCCGCTTAGGGTATGTAATATTTTTTATATTATTAATTGCTGTTTTTTATCGCAATTCTAAAACTTTCTTTTTCTCTGCCTCTGCACATGAGAGGCAAAGGAGACACATGACACAGTATCCTTTCAATGGGATTTTACCTTTACTTAATTTCAAAGTGTCCATTGGACATACTTCAACACATTTTCCACATTTATCACATAAGTGTGGGCTGAATTCTATTCTGTTGTAGTCCTTTCCATTGTGATTTATTGAGCCCATCTTCAAAGCACCAGTTGGACATGCCACAGTGCATGCTCCACAAACTATACACATTTTTATGGTTTTTGATTTTTTATCTGCAACTATGGCGTCTGTTGGACATACTTTTGCACATTTTTCCAATATATCGTAATCCTTCTCAATTATTACGAGACCTTCATCTGTAATTGGATGAGCAGATTCGTATTTTACATCAAGTGTTAAAGCATCCACTGGACAGATATTCACACACAAATTACATGCTGGACATGCCACTGGAGTTTCAATCACAAGGTTTTCGTTATCAACTTTAATCATATTGCCAGGACATATTTCAGCACATTTGATACATCCAATACATTTTTCAGTATCCACTTCGAATTTTAAGATTTCCTTCTTCCTCTTTTTAGGAATCTTTCCAGCGACAAATATTGCATTCCATGGACATGTCTGAGCACAAAGTGAGCAGTATATACATTTATTCTTATCCACAACTGCTTTACCGTCTTCCATAGTAATAGCATCTACTGGACATACTGGAACGCACACTTCACACCCAACACAGGCATCAGTAACTGCTATTGGGTCCTTTGGAATGTTTATTTCTTTTTTAGGTTTTTCTACCAGTCCTGGGATTGATATAATTTCAATCGGACATACTTCAACACATTTTTTACATAAAACACAGTGTCCCTTTGAGTATGGGAATGTATCATCTACTTTCTTTATCTTTGTTGGGCACACTTCTGCACATGCCCCACATTTTTTACATTTTGTTGGATTGTAGTTTATCTTATCATCCAATTCTGACAAAGCCCCTGTTGGACACACCTGCGTACACTGCATACACAAGGTGCATGTCTTAAAGGGGGCTATCTCTATGGCATCTGTTGGACAGACCGCCGCACATGCATTACACACTAAGCATGCATCCTCTTGAATCTTTATTCCTTCCAATGTAAAACCCCCGTTGATTTTTTGAGTAATAAAACCGAAGGTTTATTTTTTTTCATCCTCCGGCTATACGAGGAGTATTTTTTTAAGTTGTAATTTACCTCCTGCATAGAAGGCATCTCCTGCAACCTCCCTTTATGGGTTCGGTTGAAGGAGTTTATTCATCTTTAACTAATTCAAATATCACTTCGCCCTTTTCATTTTTAACTATCATGTGGGCAGCACATGAGTATCATGGGTCGTAAGCTCTTAAAACGATTTCTATCAAATTCAATTTTTTTTCATCTATTTCCATACCTATCACCAAAGGAATGGGGGATAATTTATTAATGAATATTATTAATTTATCGATATACTATATTTTAAATTTTGTTCTTTTAATTTTATTAATTATTTAAATATCTCTGTCGCAGCCTGCTGAATCGCTTTTTCCATTGTAGGCACATTGTGTGTTGATGCTACAATCATATTTGCCTTTACAACAATTCCATTGTCGTCTGTTTCATAATTGTGTATTAAAATTCCTCTTGGAGCCTCTACGACTCCAACACCATTTCCTGCCTTTGGCTCTACTTCCGCTTTTACATCTGTTGATGTAATTTCACTGTCGTTTAAGAGTTCTTTGGTTCTTTCACATGCTGCAAGCACTTCTATCAATCTTGCATGGTTGTATGCCAAAGACTGGTTTGCTGGATTTCCAAATATCTCTGCAAATTCTTTTCTAGCTTCTTCTGCTAGTGGTGTTGCCATACTGTCACATACATTCATCATTGCCAATGGACCTACTCTGTAAAGACCTTCTGGATATCCAACTTTTTTGTTGTATGGGTATTTTGAGTAAGTATGTGGTTCAGTATGTTCTCCAATATAATCTAAGTACTCATCAGGTTTGAATTCCATTTTTTCTTTACCATCTGGTGAAACAAACCTAAGGGTGTCATCATAGAAGTTATGTTTGCCATCTTTTACCATACCTAAATACCATGTATCGATTACACCCAAAGATTTTACTTCGTCCATATACTGTTCATTTAATGATTTTATCAAGTCTATACCATCTTTCGCATATTCAATCATTGTGTCTATTTCTTGTAAGAATTCGTCTCTCTCTTCTTCTTTTAATACCTTGGAGATTCCACCAGGTATTCCAGAAACTGGGTGGATAGGTCTTCCTCCGATTTTTTCAACTAATGTCTGACCGAATTTTCTTAATGCTATTGCTTTTTTAGCTACTTCGGGAGCTTTATCTATGACTCCAACTATATTTCTAACAGCAGGGTCTGCATCTGGACCCAATACGAAGTCAGGAGCTGCCAAGTAGTAAAAATGCAATGCATGGCTGTGTATCATATTACCCATATGCATTAATTCCCTAAGTTTGTTAGCTGCGCTTGGTATTTCTGCTCCCCATGCTGCATCAACTGCCTTAACACTTGCAAGGTGGTGAGCTGTCTGACATATACCACAAATTCTTGGAACAATTCTTGGAACTTCTTCAGCAGGTCTCCCTACAACAAACTGCTCAAACCCTCTTAGTGCAGTAATATGCAACTTAACATCTTTTGGTTTTCCTGACTCATCCAATGTAATTGTAACTTTTCCATGCCCTTCAACACGGCTTAATGGTTCTATTGTAATTTTGCCCATTTAGAGTCACCATATTTTACTTTATTATGTTATATTATTAAATTCAAATGTTTATTATTTTTCTACTTTTTTGGATATCAATGCAGCAGCCATTGAAAACCTATTGAATAATGCCACTTTATCTGTAATTTCTAAAGCTGCATCTCCTGAAGCCGCATATGCATTTGCTGCCGCAGCTCCCTGGTCAAGGACTGCATCTGTTTTTCCAAAGCATCCTCTACATGGCACACCTGAATTTGGGCACATTGCCCCACATCCTGCCCTTGTAGCCATACCTATGCAGGTATATCCCTGTTCAAATAAACATCTTTCAGGGTCTGGCGTTCCTTCAAATGTCCTTTTAAATTTCTCAGGATATGTCCCTTCTTTTTTCCTTGGGCATTCATCACATACAATTTTTGTTGATATTTGAGGTTCTCTCCCTTCCAAAAGTGCAACAATAACTTCTGCGTTATGTTCTGGTTTTGGAGGACATCCCGGCAATACTAAATCAACCTTTATTATATCAGATACCGGCTTTACAGTATCTAATAATTCAGGCACACAATCATTTGGAACTTCACCCGGGTTATCTGATGATTCTGTTGAATAAGCCTCTTTCATGAGATTTTCTTTTGAATACAAATTGCCAAGTGCAGGAATACCACCAAATGCCGCACAAGTTCCCCATGCAACTACTATTTTTGATTTCTCTCTAATTTCTTCAATGAGATGTTTATCATGTTCGTTCCGAGCTCCGCCTTCAATACAGAACACATCAATGCCATCAGGAATCTCTTTTGCATCTGCCACAATAGGTGCATAAACTATCTCCAAGTTTGGAAGGACATCGAGCAGTTTTTCATGCAAATCCAATAATGACATGTGGCATCCAGAACATCCGCATAACTGTATCAGTCCTATTTTAACCTTGTCTGCCATTTAATCACCCAATATATGGAATAAAATTTAAAAAAGTAATTACCTCCCACATTGGAGGCAGTCATTCCACAGGTCCTTTCGGTTCCCCATGGAATTCATCCTTTTTATTACATTTAAGCTTTGAGAAGGGTTCGGACCTAATTTTTTAACTCTTTCAGTCATCTCATTTACAGCTTCAACGAACTTACCAGCATCAGCACCACTCATGAAGTACATTTCAATTCTCTCTCCGCCAATGCCGAGCTCGTCTAAAAGCTGTTTTGTGAGTTTGACCCTCTCTTCAGCTTTGAAGTTTCCGCTTTCGAATGCACATTCGTTAGGTTTTCACCCTGCAACGAATATTGCGTCAGCACCTTTTTGGAATGCCCTTAATGCGTAGGTAATGTCAAATTTACCTGTGCATGGCACTCTTATGGGTCTGACTGATGCAGGGTATTGCATTCTGCTTGTTCCAGCTAAATCTGCTGCACCATATCCTCACTGGTAGCAGACAAATGCCATAATAACTGGTTCAGCCATGTTATCACCAGGTTTTTATCTTTTAATTAAACCCGAAGAGTCTTAATTTCTCAAAATCTCTCCGAGATTTTGCAATGGCAATAACATTTGCGAAATTTTTATTTCGCCTGATGTTATCGCCTTTTTTATTTAATTTTTACGTTACTATTTTTTATTTTATTTTTATTTACAGTTATTTTAGATGATTGGTAAGACCATTAAGAGCAACATAGCTCCCATCAGCACCACCCTGGCAGAGCCTTCGGATGATGCCTCATCTGATGAATCTTAACCACCCTATTTATTATATGATTATTTTTGCTGAGGTATTGGTATTGAGAATTTTATTGTTTAAAGATTAATTATTAATTTCAGAGTATGCCATTCCACAAGATGTTTTTTAGTTATTATTTGTTGATTTGTTTTTTATTCATTAACCATTTTATGGGCTTCTAACATTCCGTCTATTGCAGAGAGTATCTGTTCATCTCTGTAATATCTTAACTGCATAGCTCCACTTGGACATGCTCCTCCACATGCTCCGCATCCTTTACATGCAATATCATCTACGACTGCCACTACGTGACCGTCCTTTTCTTCGTAGGATATTGCTCTGTATGGACACATTGCACCACAAATTTCACATCCACCACATACGTCCTCATCTACGACTGCCCTTATCATCTCAATTTCAACCTGTCCCTGAGACATTGGAATTGCAACAGCACTTGCTGCACCTTTTGCCTGAGCTACTGTGTCAGGAATATCCTTAGGTCCCTGAGCTACACCTGCAATAGCTATACCATCAACTTTTGTATTAACTGGTGCTAATTTTGGGTGGAGCTCCTTGAAGAATCCTTCTGGACCTACATCAAGACCCATCAGCTTAGCCACATTTTTGGTGTCAGGTTTTGGCACAAGTCCTGCTGATAGAACGACTAAGTCCGCTTCAATTTCAAGGATTTCTCCCATCAATGTGTCCTCAACCATGACTGTTAAGTTTTTGGTTTCTGGGTCTTCGCTGATACTTGCAGGTCTTCCTCTTATAAATTTAACTCCAAACTGTTCCTGAGCTCTCTGGTAGTATTCTTGGTATCCCTTACCGAAGGACCTAATGTCCATGTAGCAGATATAAACTTCTGCGTTCGGGTCGTGCATTTTCATTAACTGAGCGTTTTTCAGTGCAAACATACAGCAAATTCTTGAACAGTAAGGATTTCCAACCTTTGCATCTCTGGAACCTACGCACTGTATAAATACAGTTCTGTGTGGATGCTTTCCATCACTTGGTCTTATTTCATGACCGCCAGTAGGTCCTGCTGGGTTAATCATCCTTTCTATTTCTAGTGTGGTGATGACATTATCATATACTCCGTATCCGTATTCTTCCTTCAATGAAGCATCGAATTCGTCATAACCTGTTGCTGTAATTATTGTTCCTGCTTTTATTTTGATTTCCTGTGGCTTCTGGTTGTAGTCTATTGCATTAGGACCACATACTTTTGCACACAATCCACAGTCAATACAGTGTTCTTTATCTATTGTATATACCAGTGGAACAGCTTGTGGGAATGGCACATAAATTGCTTTTCTAGTACCTAATCCTAAGTCAAATTCATTAGGCACTTCAATAGGACAGACTGCGGCACATGCACCACATCCGGTACATGTGTTTTCATCCACATATCTTGCTTTTTTCTCAATTGTTACCTCAAAATTACCAATGTATCCAGAAATTTCTTTTACCTCAGCATAGGTAATTGTTTCAATGTTAGGGTGGTTCGCTGCTGTAACCATTTTAGGTGCGAGAATTCACAGAGCACAATCATCGGTAGGGAAGGTCTTGGCGAGCTGTGCCATTCTTCCTCCGATAGATTCGTCTTTATCTACTAAATAAACTTTAAATCCTTGGTCTCCTAAGTCAAGAGCTGCCTGTATTCCAGCAATACCTGCTCCAATAACGAGACAGCTTTTATCAACATCCACAACTTTCTGAGGAACATCCTCTAATCTCTTAGCTCTCTCTACCCCTCCGGCAACTAATTCCATAGCTTTTTTAGTTGCCGCCTCTACATCGCCCATATGGACGAATGAATCATGCTCTCTAATATTTACAAACTCTAAGTAATATGGGGATAAGCCTGCTTCTGCGAGACAATTTCTAAATGTTGGCTCGTGGATTTTTGGCGTACATGCTGCAACAACTACCCTATCCAATCCATGTTCTTTAATAGCGTCTTTAATTAAGTTCTGACCAGGGTCAGCACACATGAATGGATAGGTGGCAGTATATACTACACCATCAAGTTTAGAAGCAAATTCTTTTACTGCTTCACAATCCACAGCACCATTGATGTTGGCACCGCAGTAGCAAACAAATACCCCAACTTTGGGGTCGCTCATGTATTCACCTCCTGGTGTATGTCATTCATCAATATAATATGCGTATATAATTAATCCAATATTATTATAAAAATATATATTCTTAAATTTTCTAATATTACATATTAAAATTATTATATATAATTAATATTGACTATAATCAGTAAATTAAATTAATTAGCGAAAAGTATATATATCTTAAAAGTGCATTATGATTATGCACGGTGTGGGACAGTGGCAATGAAGTTATTTTACACCCCCCATACCCAGCTGCTGATAACACCGTGTAGGAGACAAGTCTCCTAAATCCCATTCCCACCCCCTCATACCCCCAAATAAATACGGAAATAAATAATTAATGATTTAAGATATAATTTAATGAAATTTTGATTATTTTAAACCCCTCCCCATTCTATTTTACCCCCCCCCTTTTTTTATTTAATTAAAAAAATTTTATTTTTATGTGCAGTAATATCGTTATATTTAGATACATATATGACTTTAATTTAGGATATATTTAAATATTATTTAAAAGAATAATTCTACAAAAATATTTTTAATTTTATTAAACGAGGGATTTTATGAGTATAATTCAATTATTATATAATTCATTAATATATATACTACCTGCATATATTGCAAATGCTTCGGCATGTATATTTGGTGGAGGCATGCCATTAGATGTAGGGAAAAAATTTATTGATGGTAAAAGAATAATTGGAAATGGAGTGACATACCGGGGAACTTTTTTTGGATTATTATGTGGAACTATTGTAGCTGTTTTAGAGGGTATAATTATAAATTTAAATATTGTGGGCAATACTGCATTTTATTTTAACACTTTTGAATGGGCATATGTTGGTTTTTTATTATCGCTTGGTGCCCTTTTTGGAGATATGTTTGGGAGTTTTATTAAAAGAAGAATAGGACTTGCGCAGGGGAGGCCTGCACCAATTCTTGACCAACTTGGTTTTGTTGTGTTTGCTATATTATTTGCATATCCTATTGCTCCCATCTCCTTTGAAATGATTATTATGTTGATAATTATAACGCCAACAGTTCATTTATTTGGCAACATTGTGGCATATAAATTAGGATTTAAAAAAGTGTGGTGGTAATTATCAACACCATCCTATTCCATTTTTTCACTTATTTTATTATTCTCCTGTCTTCATGTGTCATATATTTTTCTTGAAAAAATATAATATTTTTTGAGAAGATACAATAATCTATAAAAAAATAAAGAAATATAGAAATACTATAATTATACATTCAATGTGATATAATATATATTAGACGCACTCATAAAAAATGGTGAAAACATGATTACCCTTGATTTAGAGTTAAGAGATGTTCCTGGTGAATTAATAAGAGCTCTAACACCTATCTCAAACATGGGAGTTAATATATTTAGTGTGATACATTTAAGAGAAAAGAAGACAGATGGTAGGGTCCCTGTAAGGGTTGTTATCAATGATGTAGATAGTAAATTATTAAACGATGTAATAAATAAACTTGAAGAAATGGACATAATTATTACAAAAGTAAATGAAACAATCCGAAAAACAGATATTGACATAGTTGTTGTTGGTCATGTAGTTGATACGGATGTAAGGGATACAATAGACCGACTAAACAAATATGGTATTGTTGTAGATTTAGACCTTTCAATGCCTGACCCATTTAAAGAATCTTCTGCAAGAATGAAAGTAATAATAGAGACTGATAAATTAGATGATTTATGTAAGGAACTCGACAAAATATCAGAGGAAAAGAACTTGCTGTTTATTAAATCCTTTTAATATAATAAACTTATGAGGAGAAAATATGAAGGTAATATTGGTCGGTTTTGGAGTAATCGGTAAAGGAGTAGTAAAAGTCATAGAAGAAAAAAAGAGTATTTAAAAAGTAAATATGGTATGGATTTGAAAGTCGTGGCTATCTGTGATAGAAGCGGTGCGGCAATAGATGAGAATGGTTTGGATTTAAAAACTGCATTAAAGGTTAAGGAAGAAACTGGAAAAATATCAAATTATCCTGAAAAAGGAACAAATATGTCCATTGTTGATGTTATAAAAACAGTTGATGCCGATGCCATTGTTGAAGCCACCCCTACCGATATAGAAACAGGAGAGCCTGCAAAAACCCATATGATTGAGGCATTTAAAAACGGAAAACATGTAATTACTGCAAATAAAGGACCTCTTGCACTGTATTTTAATGAATTAATATCATGTGCTGAAAAATACAATAAAATATTTAGGTATGAAGCCTCTGTTGGAGGAGCAATGCCTATAATAAATTTGGCAAAGGAAACACTTGCGGGAAATGAAATAACTGAGATAAAAGGAATACTGAACGGAACTACGAACTATATATTAACAAAAATGGAGAAGGAAAAACTCGATTTTGATACGGTATTAAAAGAGGCACAGGAGCTCGGCATAGCAGAGACTAACCCACATCAAGATATAAGCGGACTTGACACTGCTGCGAAAATAGTAATACTTGCAAACTCGATTATGAATAAAAATGTTACCATAAAGGATGTTAAACTGGAAGGAATTACAAGAATTACGCCTGAGGCATTAACAATGGCTAATAAAAGCGGATATACTATAAAACTCATCGGAGAAGTGAGTGAAAATAAACTTGAAGTGGGTCCAAAATTAATACCAATTGACGACCCCATGAATGTGAAAGGTTCTCTAAATGTTGCAATGTTAAATACCGACTTGGCAAAAGAAGTTGTTGTAGTTGGTAGAGGTGCGGGAGATATAGAAACCTCATCTGCTATTTTAAGTGATATTATAAGTGTATATTTAAGAACTAAAAATGAATAATAAATTATAATTATGTTCAATTATTTTTTTTGAAATTTTTAAAATTTAAAATCAATATGCATATATAAATATTAAAATAATATTAAAATTGATTATAAGACTTATTTATAAAAAATATTAAAGATTAACAATGATATTATGTAGTTAATGGTAAATGGCATTTACCATAATATAGAGGTGTGGGGTATGAGGATAAAAAATAAAAAGCTTAGTTTATGGGAAACTGTATCTATGGCTGTTGGAGTAATGGTTGGAGCTAGTATATTTTCTATTTTTGGAGTTGGTGCTAAAATAGCTGGAAAATGTCTTCCAGAAACTTTTATATTGTCTGGAATTTATGCACTTTTGGTTGCATATTCCTACGCAAAACTTGGGGCAAAAATAATTTCAGATGCAGGACCCATAGCTTATATACATAATGCCATAGGAGATAATATAATTACTGGTGCTTTGAGTATTTTACTCTGGATAAGTTATGTTATATCGATTGCCTTATTTGCAAAGGGGTTTGCAGGTTATTTTTTACCATTAATAAATGCTCCAATGACTACATTTAATATGGTTATATCTGAAATCGGTATAGTTGCATTTTTCACCGCTTTAAACTTTTTTGGCTCCAAAGCTGTGGGAAAGGCTGAATTTTTTATTGTTTTGATTAAATTGTTAATATTGGGACTATTTATATTTACTGGACTAATGACTATAAATCCGTCATATATAATTCCTGATTTATCTCCATCTTCAATAAATGGGACAATATTTGCGTCTGCCATATTTTTCTTATCCTATATGGGATTTGGAGTTATAACAAACGCCTCAGAGCATATTGAAAATCCTAAAAAGAATATCCCAAGGGCAATATTCATAAGTATATTTTTAGTAATGTGTGTATATATTGGCGTTGCCCTATCGGCAATAGGAAATTTACCAATAGATGAGTTAATTAAAGCCAGTGAAAATGCTTTGGCAGTAGCGGCAAAGCCATTTTTGGGAAACTTAGGATTTTTATTAATCTCCATTGGAGCTTTATTTTCAATTTCATCAGCAATGAATGCTACAATATATGGGGGAGCTAATGTTGCCTATTCATTGGCAAAAGATGGAAAGCTCCCAAAATTTTTTGAAAGAAAGGTATGGTTCAAATCCACAGAGGGGCTTTATATCACATCAGCTCTCGGAATATTGTTTGCATTACTATTTAATATGGAGGGTGTAGCATCAATAACAAGTGCTGTATTTATGATGATATACCTCTTTGTTATTCTTTCCCATTATATCCTTATTGATAAAATTGGAGGAAAAAGAGAAATTGTGGTTTTTAGTTTTATTGTGGTGCTGGGAGTTTTCCTACTTCTATTGTATTACCAATGGATAATTCATAGATTTGTATTTTATGGAATAATAACAACATTTATCGGAGTGTTAATCTTTGAAATAATATATAGAAAAATAATGAATAGAACATTCCCCAATATAAAAAATGCCATAAAATTAGGTAATTATAAAAAAATGAATGAATAATATAGTCAAAATTAATTAAATAAATAATTTGTTTTATTTTAATGTTTTAAATACTTCCTCAATGGCATTTAATGTTTTTTCAACAACTTCATCGTTATGTTTTATGGAAGTGAAACAGCATTCAAACTGAGATGGTGCTATGAATACGCCGTTATCCAAGAGACCATAGAAGTATTTCATAAATCTTTCTGTATTGCTCTTTTTGGCAGTTTCATAATCTAAAACTTCATTTTCGTTGAAATATATTTGGAACATCGAGCTCACATTATATACTTGATTTGGTATTTCGTATTTTTCAGCGGTTTCCCCTATGAAATCGCTTATTTTTTTGGCAGTTTTTGAAGTGTAGCTGTAAAACTCATCGTTAAGGTTTTTCAATGTTTCAATACCGGCGGTAACTGAAATTGGATTTCCATTAAATGTTCCAGCCTGATAGATAGTTCCATTTGGTGAGAAGTTTTCCATGAGCTCCTTCTTACCAACAATTGCACCAATTGGGAAACCACCTCCTACTATCTTACCAACAGTTGCCAAGTCTGGAACAACGCCGTAGTATTCCTGAGCTCCCCCTGGTGCTATTCTGAATCCAGTAATTACCTCATCGAATATTAATATTATATCGTTTTCCTCTGTTATTTCTCTCAAAAATTCTAAATATCCCTCTTTTGGTGGTATGCATCCCACATTGCCCATTACTGGCTCAACAATGAGAC
Organism: Methanothermococcus jasoni; assembly: GCF_049075655.1. Taxonomy (GTDB): domain Archaea; phylum AGJL01; class Methanococci; order Methanococcales; family Methanococcaceae; genus Methanofervidicoccus. The sequence continues at coordinate 772,999 of NZ_CP157522.1, forward strand.
ATGCTATTTCATCTTTATTTTCATTTATTACCTTTTTAACAGCATCCTCATCGTTGAATGGAATTAAAAGGGTGTTTTTTGTGGTTTCTTCTGGAATCCCTGGTGAGTTTGGAGCTCCATGTGTGAGAGCTCCGCTTCCACTTTTCACAAGCACATAGTCATGAGCTCCGTGGTATGCACCATCGAATTTTATAATTTTATTTTTCCCAGTAATTCCCCTCGCAAGTCTAATGGCACTCATAGTGGCTTCTGTTCCGGAATTTACAAACCTTACCATCTCTGCACAGGGCATCCTATTTATTATTTCCTTTGCAAGAATAATTTCCTTTTCAGTAGGGCATCCATAGGCAGTTCCTAATTCAAGCTGTTCCTTTACAGCGTTTGCTATGTTCTCATTTGCATGCCCCAATACAGCAGGGCCATAAGCTAAACAGTAATCAATATATTTATTTCCATCTACATCAAACAAATAACAATCCTTTGCCTTTTCAACGAAAAATGGATATGGTTTGAAGTATCTTACTGGACTATTTACACCTTTTACAAGATATTTCTGTGCTTCTTCAAATAATTCCTTTGATTTTGACAGATTTATATTTTTGAACTCCTCATACATATTTATCCCTTCTTATATTTTTAAAGTAATACTCCATTATACACTAAAACCCAAAAAACAATTGCTGTGAAAAAGTAAGGAACACCTCCGCTTCCCAGCCACTGTTTTTGGCTTAGGCTTTCTTTACCAAATACCATTGCGGTAATATGTCCAGTTATTATAAGTCCTACGAATAGAAACAGCAATGATGCAATACCGCTGAAAATCCCAAGACCTGCGGTATATACGTAGTTAGTTAATAATCCAAATGCTATTCCTCCAATCGTATGGACTATTGCTGATTTTCCTTCTAAATCCATAATTGCACCTTTTGATTTTAAAATTTCATTGTTTTGTATTATATGTATTGTTATTATTGCTATTATTATGGTTTTATTATTCCTTTATTAATTCTTTAATTTTATATATATTAATTGATTCCTTTGGCCGTTTGCTTTTTTCTGTGTAAGAATAGTCAATTAATACCTCAACTTCTTCATTTACATCCAGAGTTCTATTTGTTAGAATTAAATCCCCTTCTTCGAGCAAAAAAGCAAATTTTCGTTTTGTTTTTAAAGAGCCTTTATCGATTAATAGCTTTTCTTCATCTACAATCGGTTCTATTGTTGAATAGTGCATAATATCCCTTAAACAAATATATAAACCGTTTTTCCACAAACATCGATAGTTTCAAAGTCTTCTGAGTCCAATTTCTCATCCAAAATTTCAATTTTATCTTTATTTGTAATATCATTTGATATTAGCTCTATTACTGGTTTTAAGTCTTCATCATCGGCATATACTTTAACCTTTGTTTTAAACCTTCTAGCAAGTCGTGCAATATCTCTCAATGCCAGTTTTGCCTCGGTGAATAATATTAAATAGCTTTTTGCGTTTTCTATATTTTCCTTTTCACCATAAAGCACAGGATACTCCTTATCAAATAATTCATCTTTTTTTACTTCATAATTAACTCCACAAGTTTCTATAACTCTAACTATAACAGATTGTGGAATTCCCGGCGGAAGTGGAATTTCTACAATATTATTTAATACATCATCAAAATTGCTTGCTTCATCCATGGTTTCTTCTCCTCCTTGTAAATTGTATAAAAATAATAAAAATAGTGGCATATATTTATTAATAATATATTGACAATTGCAAATATATTATATTATTCAACCTCGGAAGTTGGTTTTATTTTAACAAGTATATAATTTTTCATCTCAGATTTTGAGATATATGCTATATCTTTTAATAAGTATTTTCCAACTTTAACATTTTCTATTTTTTCATGGTATGTGTCATAATCCAGTTTTATTCTTAAACCATCCAACTGGGTTACAACAGGCATTGGAGAAAGGATATTAAATATCTCATCTACCTTTTTTTCCAGTTCATCCTTCAACACAACAGGGGGAATTACAGGGGGGTCGTATGAGAGCTCCTCCCTTTTTCGATTAATCAATTTTGTAATTTCATCCACCATCTTTTTTAAAGCCTGTCTCTCTTCACTATGCCTTAGTCGGTGAGCTCTTCTTCCTAAATTTCCCACATATGGATAAGGTATGTCCAGTTTTTCAGGACCTCCTGTTATTACAACTGGGATATCTACATCAAATAAATGGGTTTTATCCAATAGGCAGCTTTCAAAATTCCCCATGACATAAACTGCAATATCGTGTTCTTCTATTAATCTTTTTTCTTTTTCTTTGATACTGCTGATGCTTTTCCCTGCACCATGGGCTAATCCTATCATGTTTGGTTTTGCTCCAAATCTTCTAACATATTCTGAAATATCGCATGCTGTGTGGGGAAGGTGATGCCTCGATAAACTGGGAGCTACCACTGCGATTTCCGTTCCAGCCAATGGGGTTTCGACGACTTTTCCCTTATACTTTTTGGATTCTATTTTAAAGTTTTCTATTTCATTTTGAGGTAATGCAATTGTCATATATACATCTAACTGCATGATATGCTCCTGTATTACAAACCCCCCTACATCTTCAATCCACTCTTTGAGTATGTTGTTTTTATAAACTCCACCTTCATATCTAACAATTTCATACATTTTTCCACCAAGGATTATGCTATTAATATAATTAGAAATATAATTAGAAATCAGACCGGATGGTAATTGTCCCAAATGTTTTTTTGCTTTCTTTGAATGATGTTACATCAGTTATAATCCTTTGAATCGCTGATTTTTCATCAATAAGTGTTATATGGTCCGTGATTACAATTTCTTCAAAACCGTATTTCTCTATGGTTTTTAAAATTTCATGAATAATATTCATCTGCAAGATATTTATTGATTTGGTTGTTATAGATATATGGTCTATGTTATCCCCACTTTTCATTATTTTAGCCAGAGGTTCCCAATCTCGTGTTAGCATTTCTATATAGTCATCTTTTTCAGATACTATATAATCCCTTCCACCAAGTAATATTATTAAATCCTCTGCAAGTTTTTTTAATTTTGAATTCTTATCTTTGTCGTAAAAATAAAAGTTTGTTATTCTGGAACATTTCTGGATTTTTGAAGTTTTTTCACTGTATATTCGGTATGTTTTTACAATATCTCCCCTACTTACAATACCCATAAGGTTTCCCTTGCCATCCACGACTAAAAGCCTTCCAATATCATTTTTTGCCATTATTTTTTGTGATTCTGATGCGGAGGTTTCAGGAGATATTAATATAAGCTGGTCTTTTGGAGTCATTATATCTTTAATAGTTTTTTTGTTAGTTTTTTCCAAATCTTTAAATGTAACAACCCCTATTAACTTTCCATTTTCATCTACAACAGGATATCCCATATGTCTATAATGTTCAATATATTCCCTTAATTTGCTAATATCGTCGTCTTTGTTAATTGTGATAATATGTTTAGTCATAATATTTTTAACAGGTATTTTTTCTAAAATCCTTAAATCGTAAAGTTTTATTAAATCCTCTTCAGCCTCCTTTACAAAAACATTAATATTATCAAATATATGCGATAGTGAGTTCTGCTCTAATCCAATATTATATACTCTTTCTACTGTTGAAAGTTTTTTAAACAACATATTAACCACCAATTTATTGTAAAAAATTAATCCTCCCTTATCATAAAAAATATATTCTTACAATATTAATGTTAAAATTAATATATATTATCCTATATAAATAATATAATTGAAAATTATTATTTAATTATGAATATGTGCCCTACAAAACATCAAGTTATTATTAATTCCATATGGTATATCGAAATAATTATTGTTTTCGCTTACGAAGTAAGGGAGCATTAAAATTGTTTCACAATTTCAAGCTTCGAAAGTTGAAAACTTTCGATGTCGAAGCGAATCCAAAGGATTCACTGACTTACAAAAACTCTTCGAGTTTTTGTCAAGCAACGAAAACCTGAAAGGTTTTTCGCCTAATTGAAAAAATTCAAAAGATTAAGTTTTACAATCATGTTTCACGCTTTTTCAGTAATTTCCACAGAAAATATGCTGAACCGCCCCACAATATTATTGCACCAAATAAAAACATTATTATTGCAGATTTATTCATTTAGACACCTTTTTTACTGCATTTTTTTATGAATTCATCCACGATTCTATATTTTTGCTCCATGGAATTTTTGAGAGTATAATGGATATCAAAAAGCCCAATCCTACAATGGATGCACCAATACCTAAATATTTCCATGAATATCCTCCATAAGGGACCTTCAATAAGTTCATAATATCTAGTCCAATTATTAACAACAATAACAACGGTGTTAAAATCCCTGCAAATAATTTCCAGTATTTTCCTATTTTTATATCTGATAAATTATTTAGATGATTTAATAATTTATCTCCTTTAAATATCCACATGGCCATAATCGTTTCAGCACACCCCACAATTGGAAGCATATATCCTGCTGTGAAATGGTCTATAATATCAATCCAATAAATTCCAGCTTTTGTTGTATATATCAAACTTCCAAGAAGTCCCAAGCATGCTACAACTGAAATAGCCTTTTTTCTACTTACGTCAAATTTGTCCATCACTGCGGCAGTCATAGCTTCTACAAGAGATATTGAAGATGAGAGTCCTGCTATTGTAAGTGCTAAGAAAAACACTATTGTTAGTTCCAATCCCATAAATGGCATTAAAGATAATGCCTTTGGAAACACAATAAATGCGAGACCTATGCTTTTATCTACGATTTCATTTAATGGAGCTCCCGTGCTGTATGCCATATACCCTAATGTGCTGAAAACGGCAAACCCTGCTAAAAATGAATATCCACAGTTTAAAAAGGATATTGTAAAAGCACTGGTAGTTAAATCTACTTTTTTAGGCAGATAACTTGCATAGGCTATCATTATTCCAAACCCCAAACTTAACGAATAGAATATTTGGGAAAATGCACTAATCCAAACACTTGGATATAACAAAGCGTTAAAGTTTGGGGTTAAATACCAATTTAAACCTTCCATGGCTCCGGGCAAGGTTATTCCCCTTATTACTAAAACTAACGTAAGAATAAATAATGCAGGCATGAATATTCGACTGGCTTTTTCAAGGCCATTTTTAACGCCCGATTTGATGATGGTGTAATTGATTAACCATATTATTATCACAGAAATCAATATTCCCATGGAAAATCCTTTAAGACTTCCAGCGTTGGATGAAACTTGAAGTATTGTTCCAAAAAAATAATCTCCAAAATCAGTGGGGAATCCATTTAATAATAGAATCCATTTAATAATAGATTGTATAAATAATACATGCACCATCCAATAATACTCATATAATAGGTTGTTATAGTAAATCCGGACATTACTGCAAACCATCCTATCCATTCACTTTTTTCATGCAGTCTTTTAAATGCAAGTGGTGCGGAGCCTTTTGTCGAATGTCCAAGGGCGAATTCGAGTAGCATTATAGATATTCCTACGCAGAATAATGCTACAAGATAAGGGATTAAAAATGCACCCCCTCCGTTGTTATATACTATGTATGGAAATCTCCATATATTGCCCAACCCCACAGCTGAACCAACTGTTGCCAGTATAAAGCCTATATTGGAACCCCACAGTTCTCTTGCCATTATATCCCTTAATTAATTAAATATTGGTAATTCCTTTTTCTTTAAGTCTATTTACTACATCATCCCATGATGGAAAATTAGTTTGACAGCCTTTTTTCTCTACAACAAAGGAAGCTACGCAAGATGCAATAAGCCCACAATCTTTTAAATCATATCCTTTTAAATAGGCGGTTAAAAATCCTGCTCTGTAACTATCTCCTGCTCCTGTTGGGTCTATAACATTCGTAGGAATTGCAGGAACTTTTATTTCATCACCATCATGGTAAATAATACTTCCATCTTTACCGTAGGTTATTATCAAGGTATTTATTTTTTCCATGAGCTCCGCCGAATCTATATCCAATAACTTCAAAACTCTTTCATACTCATGGTTGTTCATAAACATGAAATCTAAATGGTTTATTATTGATTCCATATCCTCCTTACTATACAAAGGTAAATCCTGTCCAGGGTCAAAGGATACCAGAGTTCCACAATTTTTTGCCTTTTCCGCACATTTCACATTAAATTTTGGGTCTCCCGTTGCCAGATGAACAATATCTACATTAAAATTTGGAGGATTTAATTCTCCATAATGTTTAGCTGCTCCCCATAAAAAAAAGGTTATCTGGTTATTATGGGGGTCTGTAAAAATCCATGCCTTTGGTGTTTCTTCTTCATCGGAGTGATATACATTGGATACATCAATATTTAAATTTTTTAAATAGCTGCTATATCCTGAGTTTATAAAATCATAACCTACGCATGAAACAATGCCTGATTTTAATCCTAATTTAGCCACTCCAACTGAAACATTGCAGGCGGCTCCTCCATAATATTTTTTAGCAGAAGGTATCTGAACAGAGGTATTTGGTTCAGGGAAGCTTTTAACATTAAATATATAATCAAGTGCTATATGTCCCACAGAAATTATTTTTTTATTATTGGTTTCATTGGTATCCATATATTCACTCATAATCATCACCTGCAATTTTAATGGCTTCACTTAGGTCTATAAGATTTTTATAAATTGCAGAGCCTACAACTACGCCTTCAACTCCTATTTCTTTTAATTTTAAAAGGTCATCGTAGGTAGTTATTCCCCCAGAGGCTATAATTGGTATATTGAGTGCATCTACAAGCTCTTTAACAGGTTCAATATTTATGCCCTTTAAGAGACCTTCAACATCTACATTTGTAAATAAAATACTTCCAGCTCCTTTTTCTTCCAATATTTTTCCAATTTCAACAGGTGAGTATTCTGTTTTTTCTTTCCATCCTTTTATTACAACTTTTCCATCCTTTGCATCCAGAGCAACCATTATTTTTTCTTTTCCAACCTTTTTTGATAATTCTTCTACAATATCGGGATTTTCAACTGCTGATGTTCCCAAAATAACTCGTTCTGCCCCAATATTTATAAGGTTCAACGCATCATCAACTGTCCTTATACCTCCGCCAATCTGAACAGGGACGGATACTGACTTTATGATTTCCTTTATTATTTCTTCGTTCGTATTTGTTTGATATATCGCTTTATCTAAATCAACTAAATGAATCATCGGAGCTCCTTTACTTATCCATTTTTCTGCAATTTCTAATGGATTGTCGAGCTCTAAATGCTTTTTATCTGGGTTTCCCTGTATTAACTGAACACATTTTTTGTTTTTTATATCTACTGCTGGAATCACCATCATTATTTCACCATGAAAATACTTTTTAAATAATTATATTATATAATGATTTCGAAAATAAAATTAACTATATTTACAACAATCCAGATGTATGTATTAATCCAAAAATCCCACTTGATATAATTTCAATGGAAATTGCACTTAATATTAATCCCATAAGTCTTACTATTGCTTTTATCCCCGAAGTTTTTAGAATTGTGGCGATATTATCTGATAAATAAAGTATTACCGCAGATAGTAGCGCTGCTAATAATATTGAAAGGAGTATTGCTAATTTGTCATATATTGTAGTGCTATGCTCCATTAATATAATGCTCGTTGTAATGGTACCTGGACCTGCCAATAAAGGAATTGCTAGGGGCACTACTGCAATATCATCCAATTGCACCATTTCTTCTTTTTCCTTTGGAGTTTGCCTAGTTTTTGATATTTGGGCATGAAGCATATCCCACGATATTTTTAATATTAAAAGGCCCCCTGCAACCTTAAATGAATCTATTGTAATTCCAAAAAATTCAAATATCCATTTTCCAAAAAATCCAAAGGTTACCAATGTAAGTATGACCACAACCGCAGATTTTTTTAACAGCGTTATTTTCTCTTTCTCGGTATTGTTTGATGTCCAGATATAAAATAATGGCACAAGACCTATGGGGTTCATAATAATAAACAAAGAGGTAAATGCATAAATAAAGAAGCTAATGTTAAATTCCATTCTTTCACCATTTCCATTAGGAAATTTACTATAACTTAGAAATATCTTGCCCTTTTTTCAACATCTTCCATATGCTTTATCACAGTTTTCCACTGAGAATATGTTTTATATCCTTCTAAGATTTTAACCCATATGTCCTCAAATCTATCAAAATGAATGCTCAGAATGGATTTTTTTAATACAATCAAATCCACAGCCTTATCTTCTATAAGATTTGAGAATTTTCCAAGCCCAAAATCTATAATATAGACTTTATTATTTTTGTTAATTTTTTTATCTTTCTTATTATTTTGATTATTTTGATTATATTCTGCATACCCTTGAATATACACCTTATCATTGTTATTATTTTTAGCATCGTAATCCTCCCCTACTATAAAATTTGATGTTGTGAGGTCGTTATGTATTATGTCGTTTTCATGGAGTTTTCCAATAATTACCCCCATGTCATAGCAACAGTTTAGATTTCCATTTTCTATTTCTTCTTTTGCAAGTTTTCCATCTATGTAGCTCATAGTTATAATATTATTTTCCTTATCTATATCAAATATATAGGGAGCACAAATATTAAAATCTTTAACAAGTGCTAAAAATTTAGCTTCTTTAATAGTTCTTCTATTTCTAATTGATTCATCGAGCTCCTTTATTCTATAATTTTTTATTATCCTTTCCTTTGTAATGGATTCCCATCCTAAATATGATGTTTTTTTAATATCTGCTTCGGCACCCTTCCCAATTAAATGCTCAGGTATCCTTCTTTTCTCACAAGTGCCGTTTTCAATCCAATTTACTTCTACCATATCACTCCTGTAATTTGGAATTGGTTTTGTTTCATCAATATTCATTTTTTTTCCATTTTTATACATTAAAAGTCCGAGCCATGCTATCATTGCCCCATTATCTCCGCAGAACTGTTTTTCAGGCACGTAAAACTTTACATTCTGTTCCTTACACATAATATTTAACATTTCCCTCAGTCGATTGTTTGCGGCAACACCGCCTACAAGCATAACCTCAGGTTTGTTTGTATGTGCGAGAGCTCTCTCGGTAATTTCTGTTATCATGGAAAAGGCAGTTTCTTGGATGGAATAACATACATCTTCCAGTTTTTCTCCAGCATTGTATTTCTTTATTGCAGATGTAAGAAGCCCTGAAAATGTAATGTCCATACCTTTAACGCTGTATGGCAGGTTTATTAATTTTTTTCCTTCTTTTGCATGTTTTTCGACATAAACACCCCCAGGATGTGGAAGACCGCAGTTTCTTGCAAACTGGTCTAAACAATTTCCTATTGCAATATCGAGAGTTTCTCCAAAAACCCTATATCTTCCACAGGTATATCCTAATACCTGAGTATTTCCTCCACTTACATACAAAGTCAGCGGGTCTTTTGCCCCAGTGGTTAGCTTTCCAATCTCCACATGGCCTATGCAGTGATTTACTCCAATAATCGGCTTTTTTAGTGATAGGGATAGAGCTCTTGCAGCAGTTGCAGTAACTCTCAAACTTGGACCTAATCCAGGACCTTGGGAAAATGATATTAAATCTATTTTCTCTTTTGGAATTATATTAAATGCTTCTTTTATTAATTTTGGAAAAGTCTCTGCATGATGGTCTGCCGCCTCCCGTGGGTTTATGCCTTGAACAGGTGGTTTGTATATTATGGTTTTGTTAAATAAAACATTTCCATCTGAATCTACAACCCCAACACCTGTTTTTTCCGCTGTTCCTTCCAGACCTAAGCAAATCATCATCTCACCAAAAAATTATAAAATTATAAAATTATAATTGCAGTAAAATTATATATTTCATGCATTGCATTTATGATATACCATTTATGTAATAAATATAATATGTTATTAGTTGTAAAGTATATATATTAATTCAAATAATATATTAAAAAAGGTTTAAAGGTGAGATTTTGTTTTTGGATAAGATTGATAATGCTAAAAAAGCTTATACTTTTGATGATGTTTTATTGGTCCCTAATGCTTCCTACGTTGAGCCAAAGGATACCGATATATCCACAGATTTGGCAGGACTGAAATTAAATATCCCTATTATTTCTGCCGCAATGGATACCGTATCTGAAAAGGAAATGGCAATAGCACTTGCAAGGAAAGGAGGTATTGGGGTAATTCATAGAAATATGACAATAGAGGAACAGGTAAATCAAGTAATGGCTGTTAAAAAAGCCGAAGATATAATTGTAAGGGATGTAATTACAATATCACAAGATTACACCGTAGATGATGCTGAAAGGATTATGGAAGAGTATTCTATCAGCGGACTTCCTGTTGTTGATGAAAATGATGAGCTCTTAGGGATAATCACAACAAGGGATGTAAAATATATACAGAATAAGGGCACCCTTGTAAAAGATGCCATGACAAAGAATGTTGTTCATGGTAATGAAGATATTACCCATGATGAAGCCATGAACATCATGTATGAAAACAGAATAGAAAGACTTCCAATTGTGGATAAAAACAATAAATTAATAGGCATGATTACATTAAGGGATATCTTAAAAAGGAAACAATACCCAAATGCCGCAAGGGATAAAGAAGGAAGACTTTTAGTAGCTGCGGCATGTGGTCCAAATGACTTAAACAGAGCTCGGGCACTTATAAAAGCAGAAGTTGATGCAATAGCTATTGACTGTGCCCATGCTCACAATATGAATGTTGTAAATAATATTAAAATACTTAAAAAGGAGCTCGAAGGCACAGGCATAAAGTTAATCGTAGGAAACATAGCAACAAAAGAAGCGGCAATTGATTTAATAGATGCAGGAGCTGACGCCTTAAAAGTAGGAATAGGTCCAGGTAGTATTTGTACCACAAGAATCGTTGCAGGAGTTGGGGTTCCACAATTAACAGCAATTGCAGAGGTTGCAGAGGTTGCAAAAGAACACGATATCCCAGTAATTGCAGATGGTGGTATAAAATACAGTGGAGACATAGCAAAGGCAATAGCTGCGGGAGCTAATGCTGTAATGCTTGGAAGCTTATTAGCTGGAACAGACGAAGCTCCGGGACAGTTAATTACAATTAACGGAAGAAAATACAAACAATATAGAGGTATGGGCTCCCTTGGTGCTATGTCAGGGGGCGTTGGTGCAGGAGCTGATAGATACTTCCAAAGCCACATGAAGCATGTTAAAATGGTTCCAGAAGGAATTGAAGGGGCAGTTCCATACAAAGGACCTGTAAAAGATGTGGTATTTCAATTAATTGGTGGTTTAAGGTCATCAATGGGATACTGTGGTGCTAAAAATATAAAAGAAATGCAGGAGAAGGCAAGATTTGTATTGATAACTCAAAGCGGTCAGCAAGAAAGTCATCCTCACGATGTGCTTATTACAAACGAAGCTCCGAATTATCCGATAAATAAATAATTAAAATAATAATTTCTTTTTTTTAAACTCTAAATCTTATTTAAGAGATTCTTTTTTATTTTTTATCTTCATAAATAAAAATATCCTCAATTTTAACATTAAAAAATTTTGCAATTTTAAACGCCAATTTTAAGGATGGGTCGTATCTTCCCTTTTCTATTGATATAATGGTCTGCCTACTAACGCCTAATTTTTTTGCCAAATCATCCTGTGTTAAATCATACATTGCCCTATAAACTTTAATTTTGTTTTTCATAGTATCAACTATATTTTTTGATATAATGAGCATAATACACATAATATGTTGCAAGGGCATACATCATCAATAATCCAATGGAATTTCCAGAAATTATCATTTCTCCATATAGTGCGATATACTTAGCCAATATACTATAAAGCGTAATAGTTGCTAAAAACATTATAATTGATTTAAATGCACTATATCCACTATTTTTTAGTATTTCCATTTTTAACTCGTCGATTTTTTCATTGGGATTTTCTTTTAACATAGGGGTTATTGATACTATTATAGTCGTGCAAACAATTGCGGAAAATATAAACTGTATGGTCTCGGAGCTCAGGGCAAATATATATAAAATCCCCATTACTGCACCATAGATAAATGGAATATAAACTTCATAAGGATTGTAAAATTCCCCAAATTTCTCCCTGAGCTCACCTTTTTTAATCATTGCAATTAAATACATTATAAAATATGCTAAAATGCCAATTATTGAGCCAGAAACTGATAAATCTGGATTATTATTTGAAATATATGCAAATATAAAAAATCCAAACATCATGGATGCAACAAATCCCAATGTAAGTTTTAAACTTTTGCCCATATTCCCACCGATTTAAGATAAATATTTTTTAAATAAATAATTCCTAAACATTGCAAAATTAAATGCAGTTAATAACATGATTTCCACAGTATAATTCATAACATTAACACTGTATGTAATTTTATTGGAGTATAATATAAATAAAAATACATAAACAGTTATCATTAAGATAATGGCAGATATAAATGCAAAATGTCCAGATTTTTCTGCAATATGTTCCATAAATTCATCCTCAACATAGGGATACTTTGGAGCATACTTTGAAAAATAAAGCACACCTAAAACCACCAAAATACACAGAACCGCCATTATTGTAGTATGAATGTCCATAGAGTTATACACTACATCAAAAACTACCAAACAACCTTCTATAAATCCAATACTTGCCAATACTGTCAATTTGTATATTTTCTCGGTTTTACCCTCACCAGTTCCTAAAAACCATATCATAAATATTGCAAATAGTGGAATTAAGCACAATCTCCACTCATTTAATAGCAATGATAAAATACCAACCGCTAAAATGTCAATTGCAATTATTAGTTTTAATTTATTTTTTATATCCATAATCTCAACTTTATATATCATTATAAATTATGATAATAATGTTTTACTTTATGTTAAATATACTTTACATAATGGTATATAAATTTTACTTTCATTAGTATAAAAATAAAAAAATTAAAAATAAAAATTAATAAAATTCATCCCCGTAATAATCATAATAATATTCCTTAACAATCCACAACTTATTTTTATATTTCTTTGAGAGCTTCAAAGTTTTTTCAGCTAAGTCCTTATTTTTTCTCTCAAATATTTCTAAAACTATCATTTCCACAATATCGATGGTATCTTTATCATCTGCTTCTAAATACTCAGAAGCTCCAACTTCATTTAGGAGCTCCAACAATTCATCATCCTTGGAATTTTTTAAAAATTGATTTCTTAAAAAGGACTTAAAGGTAAATATATTTTTCTTTTCAATAGGAATAAGTTTTAAAATGGATTTTCCCTTTTCCACAAGATTGTTTTTATTTTGGGTGAGCTCATCCCATAAATTGTATTTTAAAATTATATTTTTTAAAACATTTAATATGTCGTCCTTTGATTTATTTTTTAAATTATTGAATAATTCATCCCCGTCAATGTAATTATTGTTATTGTATGCTTCAATTAATGCATAGGAGTGCTTACAGTTATATTTATAAGGGCAAGAGCATAATCCAGTCCAATCATTCAAATCTACAACTGTATTATATTCATCTCCGCCCATTACCTTACCATATAATTTATTTTCAAATCTTACGCAAAATTTAACTAAATTATTTTTATAATAATCCTTTCCTCTTTCTATAATCTTTTTATCGTATATGCTTTCATAATCCATAAATATCCCATTACTACATAAATAATTTATATCGACATATATTAAAATCATTAAAAAAAGGTTATTGTTATGAAACCCATCCTTGTAATATTGGGCATGTTCTTAATTACTATCGGGTTGTTTGTGCTGACTCTTGGAATGATATATCCCAGCAAATCCAGTGAAAACAATCAGCAGGATGAATATAATGAATACAATGAAAAACAGGATGTAGGGTTTTCGGGCGTTGTAATGATAGGTCCTATTCCAATAGTGTTTGGAAATTCTCCATCATTGGCAATATTATCTGTTTTAATTGCCATAGCAATGATGATTTGGATGTTTCTATTTTACAGCAATATTATAATTAATAAATAAAAAGAAGGATGATGTAAAATATTTTTTATTCATAAACCTTTGTTCCCATAACTTTTCTTATTTTCTTAAACTCTTCACTTAATTTTTTTGTAATCTCTCCCAGTTCTCCGTGGTTTATAACTCTTCCATCTATTTCAACAACAGGCACGAGCTCAGCAGCAGTTCCTGTAATGAATAACTCATCTGCAACATAGAGCTCATGTAGTGTGAGCCTCTCCTCCACAATTGGTATATCCAATTCTTTTGCCAATTCGATTACAGTATCTCTTGTAATTCCTCTCAAAACACTTGAAGATACTGGTGGGGTCTTTATAATGCCGTTTTTAACTACAAATATATTGTCCCCAGTTCCTTCTGCAACATATCCTTCGCTATCCAATAAGAATGCCTCATGAACTCCCGCATAATTTGCCTGGATTTTTGCTAAAATACTGTTTAAGTAGTTTAATGACTTCACAGCAGGGTTTAAAACATCAACAGGCAATCTTCTAACTGATGAAGTAATTACTTTTATTCCATCCTCTCCAAGCAATGGGTTCATAGGTTCTGCAATACAGAATATTGTTGGTTTTGGACATTTTCTCGGGTCAAGCCCCAAATCTCCAACTCCTCTTGTAATTACGAGCCTTATATATGCATCCTTTAAATTGTTTATTTTAACAGTATCAACAACAACCTTTTCCATCTCTTCCTTTGTCATAGGTATTTCCAAAGTAATGGATTTTGCAGAGTCGTATAATCTGTCGATATGCTCCTTTAATTTAAAAACAACGCCATCATAAGCCCTTATACCTTCAAATATTCCATCACCGTATAAAAGACCGTGGTCATAAACTGAAATCTTTGCGTCCTCCTTTTCAACAAATTCGCCGTTTAAATATATCTTCATGAATTCACCTCATAATAGCATAAATTTTTATTTTAAAAATATTTAAATTATTTAGATATAAATGTTTCCAATTTATCAGATTATATATTTGAATATAACTATTCAGCGGATTCTCCAACTCCAACAAATAATCGATTTCCTCCGCACCTTCCCTTCCCTGTGGAATATAATGATATGTTATTGTTTCTCGCATATTCTTCAACTTTTTTTCTCCCGCTGTCAGCTGTTTTTTCTCCAAATGATATTATTACAACAACATCATCTATCTTTTTAGAGCCAATTATTGGCTGTTTTATCTTCATACTCGACAATTCACTTATATCACTTAAATGAGATATTACGCTGTTTGCATCATCAATAAATGGGAAATCTTCTAGATATTTTGCAATAAATCCTATATCTTTCCCCTCTTCTGACCGTATTTTTTTACCTTCACAGGATAGTAGTTAAGTTTTCCATCTTGATAGTCTTTTATTATGGATTTTGCTGTTCGTTTCATATCGATTATTCCGTTTTTCCCTAAGTAATTTAATTTTTTACCTATTTTTTCTATAAACTCTTCATTTATGTCTTCTATATTATTTATCTCGATATTATAGTAATTTTTAACAATATTCTCATCAAATGCATATAGGTTTTTCAGTATCTTTATAGCAGGTTCAACAGGATTTTCGATTTTTTCATACCTAAGAGCTCCTATCATCACCAGTTCATCCTCATCCTTAGGTTCAATTACTCCCGGTGTATCGAGTAATTTTATATTTTTTGTTAGCTTTATCCATTGTTCTCCCTTTGTAAGTCCAGCAACAAGCCCACTAGCCGCACTTTTCTTTCCAGTTAGGGCATTTATTAGAGATGATTTCCCAACATTTGGATAGCCTACAACTCCAACTTTTCCCTCCTTAATGCCCTTTAATTGAAGGTATTTTTTAATATCGTCCCTCAATATCTTTGTTCCCTTTTTATGTTTAGAGCTCACAAAAACCACAGATGCCTCTGGATTTTCACTTTTAATTATCTCCTTCCATCTTTCAAGTATTTTTACAGGGACTAAATCCGCTTTATTTAACACATAAATTAGTTTTTTATTTGATTCTTTTATTTTATCTTCTAAATTTTTATTTCTCGTGCCTTCTGGATTTCTCGCATCTAATACTGCTAAAATAATATGGCACTCGTTTATAATTTTGTGTGCTATCTTTTTTGCAGGAACTCTTTTAATTTTCTTACCGCTCATAAAATCACCATAAAATAGAATTTTAAATTAATATTAACAAGTAAATAATATTGCACTAAAATAGATTAAAATATAAAATAGCACGATTAATTTTTCACATCGTTTATCTCTTCTTCTTCATCTTCATCAATAATCTTTCCATTCTTTGTTTTTGGTGCAATATCTTTTATTAGTTTCATTAAATCCTCATCTTCCTCAGCTATTAATTTTACAAATATTCCACCGTGTATGTCTTTATCAAAATTAACAAGACCCGCAAAAGCCGCCTGTTTGTTTATGTTGAATTTTGTAGAGTTTCCTACAATTCCCTTTTCAAGAACCATCCTTGCAGTGTCCAATATTGCCTGACTTCGTAGGAGCTCCTTAAATCTACTTATATCCTCAGCTTCTCCAATTAGCTGATTATCTTCTACAACAACTTTTGCATCCTTAAATATGTTTTTCACTGCTTTTATAACTTTTTCCTCGTCTTCTGTTGGTTTAATTCTAGATTTTAATTTGATTATCATAATATCCCTTTAAAAAATGTTTTCCATTATTTCCAATGCTTTTTCTATATCCTCGTATTTTGTAGCATATGAAAATCTAATATTATATTTACCGCCATCACCAAATGCAACACCTGGCACACATAATATTTTATTCTCTATTAGTTTTTGGGCAACTTCCATTCCATCCCCATATTCCTCAACATTTGGAAATACATAAAATGCACCATCAGGAGTAGTTAATTTAAATAATTTTTTCAATCCTTTAACTATTAAATCCCTTCTTCTTCTAAATTCTTTAACCATTTCATAAACACAGCTTTGGTCTCCATTTAATGCCTCCAATGCTCCATATTGAGCAAAAGATGTTGCACAGGCAAATCCATACTGGTGTATTTTTATCATATTGTCTATTAAATCATATTCATTGTTTAAATTATCATTAACTGCCAAATATCCGATTCTCCAACCAGTCATGGCGTATGCCTTTGAAAATCCGTTTATTAATATGCAGTTATCTGTAAATTCCATAGGTGAATAATGTTTTTTATCGTAAATTATTTTTTCATAGATTTCATCGGATATTATAATAATATTATTATCCTCTGCTATATCACATATTGCCTTTATTTCGCTTTTGTCCATTACCTTTCCAGTTGGATTTGCAGGGGAATTTAATATAATACATTTTGTTTTATCTGTAATGCAGGTTTTTATCTCTTCAATATCTATATTAAACTCTTCATCAAGTTTCATAGAAACAGGTTTAGCCTCGCACAATTGGGTTAAGCTCTTATAGGATACAAATCCCGGGTCAGATATTAAAACCTCCTCTCCCTTATTAACTATTGCCATTAAGGACAGCATTAACGCCTCAGAAGCTCCGCAGGTTGTGATAATATTATCTGGACCAATATCAAGGTTATTGTCATTTTTTAATTTATTGCTTATGCTTTCCCTGAGCTCCGGTATTCCACTATTTGGTGTGTAGTGTGTTTTTCCCTCATCAAGTGCCTTTTTTGCGGCATCTATTATATGTTGGGGAGTGTCAAAATCTGGCTCCCCTATGCCCAAATTTATAGAATCCTTTGTAGCCATGTTGAATATTTTCCTTATTTCCGAAGGTTCTATGTTTTTGCATCTGTTGGAAATCATAATATCACCATATATTTTTACATATAGTCAATGATTTTTCATTCTTTAATAATCATATTTACTCAAATAATGTATATATTCTGTTGAAAAGTTTATATATAGAACATTACATATCATACCATCGGTGATATAATAAATATTTTACATTCAGAACAAATATATAATCCACTATACTTCCTATTATTCTTTCTAACTATTCCACAATTGCTACACTTTTGAGAAGTATAGCTTTCCTCTGTAAGTATCACTTTAATACCGTATTCTTCTGCTTTGTAGGTAATGTATTTGTAAGCAAACCGCGAATCCAGTAGCGGGTAGGAGGGTGCGGGTCTCACCCATTAGGTAGTTTCTACCTATAAAGCAGATGATGTCCGATTATCTCTTATGATAATGTATGAGATAATTTGGATATCATTTGCATGACCTACTAACATAGAATAAAAACATATTTCTAAAATAAAAAAATAAAAATAAATTAATATTCTTTTATTTCCATTAAGAGTTTAATAATATTTATATATTCAATTTTTATCATTTTTATACATAATATCTCTTTTTAGTCCAATTTCTTTAAATATCGCTTAATAATATTTTCAAGATTAATATCGTATTTTAAATAAAAATCCCTACAAAAACAATATCTAATAATATTTGGACAATTATATATCAGATGAATATAGCCATTTTCTATTTTATATACTTTAAACTCATCCCATCGGTAGAATAAAATGCCCGTGGATAATCCTCCTTCGTAAATAGATATTTTTCTTTTCCAGAAGAAATCAAAAATAATCATTTCTTCCCATAAAAAATATTCCCTTAGCATGTTAATCAGAGCTCCGCTACCTCCCCCACAATTCAACTCAATAGAACTTAATATTTGAGTGCATAGCAAATTCCCACGCTTTGAAGTTTTTGCAAGGTCTTTCAATGCAAAATAAACCATTCCAACGATGTATGTTATGAATATAAATAATGGACTATATAGTAAGTAGTTGAAATTCATTTTATCCCCTCATCATATTATAGCTCTCTTATATATCTTCTAACAATATTTTCAAGGTTTTTGAAGCTCTTTGAATATAAACCTTCGGTTTTTTCATTATCGCATTTTAGATAGTATTTAGCCCCAAATATCTTTGAAAAAATTTTAGAATTTCCATATAGGGCTATTGAATTATTTTTCAATTTATATCCTCTAAACTCATCCCATTTTAATAATACATCTTTGTTTAGTGTTTCGCTATAATATTGAATGCCCTCTTTTAAGATATTTATTGTTATTTCATAACTTCCTATGTTTTTCATACCATTATATGCAAATGTAAATGCTTTTATGAAATCTACTACCAAATACGCCATAATTAGAACTGTTATAAAAATTAAAGCACTTTCAAAAGAAATATTCATATTGATGAACAGGTATCCAGCAAATGCTATTGAAATAATACATACTAAAATTGCGACATAAAAAATTGTTTTTAAATAAATAAGTGAAAACTTTTTAATTTTCCTAATAAAACCAGAAAATTCATCAAATTTCATATTAATGGAATACAATACCTTTGGATTTTTTAGATTATAATTTTTACTATCTCTATTTTTTATTTTTATTTTTTTATTTCTAATTTGACTTATTTTTATCCATAAAATTTCGATTGCAACAATTGCAAATACAAAAGCCATGATATAGCCATTATTGTCCATAATCCTCACTATTTTATTTCTTTCAAATGACTTTTAATAATATTTTCCACTTTGTTATTATATTTTAAAGAATGAACCATTTTAGAAAATCCATAACTTAAAACTAAATAAATATGCCCTCCTTTCTTATAATATCCTTTAAAATTATTCCATTTTAGGTGTCCATATCCCTCAATAAATATTCCTTTATCAAATAGTTTTATTTCTGGATTGTATAGTTTTTTCCGCATAGGTGGTATGTAATACATTATTCCAAATATAATTGTTATGACAATAAACGGAGCTCCGAAATATACCAAGTCATTATTAAATACAAAAAATACAAAAATGAACCACATTGGGAAAAACAATTTATTATTTTTTATATTGTTTTTTATGGTGTCTATGAAGTCAATTTTGGCAGTTCCTTCTAAATTCCAGTTTTTAGATTTATGCCTTGTTAAAATTGAAAATATGGAATAAGCCACCATCATAAATATTATTATCAAAATCATTATTGTTAAATAAAAATCAATGCCAATGTTTTTCATTTTGCCCCTCCCACAAAAATGTTTTATTTTACTTTTATTTTTTATTTTATCTCTTTCAAATGATTTTTAACAATATTTTCAACCTTCCCATCATCATTCAATAGATAAACATCCCCCATTATCCAATGAAGGTATTTGAATCTCAATGCTATATGCTCCCCCTTTTTCAAATATCCTTTGAAATTAGTCCAAGGATAAACTAATACATTTTTAACCATAATCCCTTTATCGGTTATTTGCACTTCTTCGGTGAGCTCCTTCTTTTTAACACTGTGGTTAATTAAAATTAGAACAACCACTAATGCCAATACACACAACAGCGTGAGTGAATTTGATATTAAAATAGATATGTAGTCATTACTTACAGAAGACATAATATTTCTAACCAATATCATTAAATTTACAGCAAGAATAAAATAAATAATTCTGTTTCTATATTTTATATCCATTTTTTTGTTTATTTTAGCACTGCATAATATTTTTGCTGATTTAGAGAGTTTTCTGTTTTTTAAAAATAGAATTGGCAATACTATAATACTCACAATAAGACCAATAACAAAAAGCAATAGCAACTCATTTAGTTCCATAATCCCCCTTTGCACTTTTTTATTTACTTTATTTTATTTCATTTAGGTGGTTTTTGAAAATATCTTCGAGCTCTTTATTGTAATTCAGACAGTAATTATTCTCCCCTAATAGATGTTTATTATACAGCACTATTTTATCTCTATTTACTTTATAACCATCAAAAGATTTCCAATTTAGTGGTTTATCATCCCAAATAATCCCTTTGTCATATATTTCTATGTTGTAGTATTTTTTAATAAACACCATATATGCAAATATCGTGGATAATAGTAAAAAAATAAGAACTGTGAAACTGATTACTGTAATATTATCCATATAAAGTATTTTAAGCATTATTAACCAATAAATTATTCCTATAATTATTAAAATTGTATATTTATACTTATTTTTTTCAAAATTGTATTTGATATTTTCAAAAACACTAATTTTTGTAGAATATAATTTATTTCCTGATTTTATTTTATTTAATTTCCTTTTTAATATAGAAAGGAATATCAATAAAAACATTAATGAGAATGATGTCCAAACAATATTTGATAAACTAAATAATGTAAATATCCAGTAATCCATTGCCCCTCCTCCTTATTTAGTTTATTTTTATTTCAAATAAAACTTATAACAGCCAATCTTTAACTTCTTTATTTAACTGACAGTGTGAATTAACAATACCATCTTTAAAATCAAAAAATAGAAATAGGTAGTAGTTAAATATCTCATTAAAAAACGGTGAATTCAGCATGCTAAAGACATTAAGTAATATGCTCACTAATTCTATAAATAGTTTAGGATTTAACTGTTCGGAAGAATTATCTAAGTTTGCATTGGTTAGAACGTTAACGCCGATAAAAACTATTAAAGCATTTTCAGAAAGTATTTCAAAAATCCACAGAACAACTATCGTTAAAAACTTGCAAAAACTCTTCGAAGAAGAGTTTTACTTATACGCTCAATTATTAAACCTTCCCGACATTTTGAATGACAATAGATTTAAATACGCTGCAATAATCGATTCAACATTATTAAGAAGATGGAGTGAAAATATTTATGGTTGTAGTATTAGATACAATTACATCGAAAATCATAGCAAACTATATCAAGAGCAAATAAACTGCTGTATCTATCACAAAAAAAAGGGCTTTATACTATTCACACTACGATAAAACCACTCGACAAAAAATCCACAAACATATTTATTGAAATCATTGAATTTTTATCTCAAACTAACATCAGGACGGTTATAGGGGACAGTTTTATCACAACAAAGAAAATTCTAAAGGGATGTAAGGGATTGGGAATCGAATACATTGGCAAACTTAGGAAAAACATTATAATCGAGTTTTTCAGTAAGAAGGTTAAAGTGGAAGAATTGTTCGAAAAGGATTTTCAAAAAAGAAAGTTCAAATTAAGGACGATTAATGGAATAGAGTTCAAATTATCCGATAGGATTGTGAATATTCCAAATGTTGGCAAGGTTAAAATCGTTGCTGTGCAAATGGAAAATCAGAAAAAACCTAAGTATTTAGTCTCTACAAACTATAAAAAGAAGGCAGAGAACATTATAATCGAGTATATGAAGAGACCAAAGATAGAAGAAAAACATAAAAGGGATAAATCGATTTTAGAAGTTGAAGGGAATTACATAACTTCTGAAAAGAGTAATATTGGATTCATTAGATTTATGGCGGTAGTATCAAACTGCATCGAATACTTAAGCTACAACTATGGATTATCGTTTTATGAAATCGTTAAAAAGTGTGGTAAAGAACTAATAAAGAAAGGAATATCATAATCACACTGTCAGTTATTTAATTTATTATCCATGCCTCATAGTCTTTAAGTCTGCCCAATAGAATTATTAGTTTATTTTAATGTATCATTAACAATTTTATTATTTAATTTTTTCCATTAAATATTTATATGTAAAAACTATAATGATTAATCATTACAATATTATTTTCATTATCATTAGGTGGAATTATGTATGATGTTTCGATAATCAAGGATATTGTGTTGATAGTGGTTTCAATAGGAATATTGTTGGCATCAATTAGATTGTGGATTCAAAAGGACAGTAAAAACATGGTTTATGCTCGTCTTCATATTGCGGGAGTAATAGATATTGCCTGTATAGTTATACTGCTGGTTTTAAATCAACCATTATTGGCGTTAATATATTTGGTTCTCTGTCCTTTTGCCGCACATGCTATTGCTAATGCCGATTATTACGATGAATTGAAGGAAAGTGGAAATAGTTAAAAAATAGATAAAAACGAAGAAGAAAAGTAAAAATAAAAAGTAAATAAAACGCAAAAGTAAAATAAAAGCAATAAATAAATTGGTGGTGCTATGTATTTGAATTTTATCGATTTTGCCGTATTGGCGTTAATTGTTATGTCATATATCGGAACTCTGATTCAAAAGGATTTAATTAAATGTGTGGTATTAACTGGATTGGGTGGATTGGGTTTGGCATATATATTCAGCTCACTTCTTGCTCCTGATGTTGCACTTACTGAGGCAATATTAGGCGGTGCAGTGCTTCCTGCATTCTTTGCATTCACAGTTAAGAGAACTCAGAGACTGGATGAAATCGATTAAAGGTTATATATTATTAAAATAGAAGTAAATTCTGAATATTAATATAAACAAAACTATCAAACAAGATATGAGAGCCACGCATTTATGAATAATATAATCAGCACCTTTAAAAACTGCAAGATACACACCAAAATATGATGCCAATGCTATAAACAAACTTATATCTACAAGTGTTTTTGATGAGCTCATGGAAAAAAATGCAATGATAAATGCATTTAATAAAACTCCCACTATTGATATATCTTTTTTTAAATTTTCCAATGATTCTACTGGTTTTAATTCTAATATTTTTGGAAATAAGGATTTTGGCATCCAACTAAGGGTAAATGTCCAGCTAAATATGCACCCTGAGACAATCATTAGCATTCCAAACCATACAAACATGTTATTTTTTATCAATAACTTCATAACCGTTTCTAAATCACCATATATTGCAGTTGAAGAGATGCTCCACGCATACAATAGATATAAAATTCCCACAATAAGAGTTCCAAGGATAAGCCCATAGCAGATGTCTTTTTCTGGATTTTTAAAGGATTCTGAGGGTATGGCTATGCCTTCCCATCCAGTCATAGTCCATAATCCAAAATAACTAGCCATTAAAACCTTTGAAATATCAAATTTTGTTTTGGAAAATATGGATAAGTCCAAGCCATTGGAATATACCATAAAAATAAGAATCAATATAGTAATAATAGCGAAAAGCCTTAGAAGATTTCCAATGACTCTAATGCCTGATAATACAAGTGTAGTTATGATTATAACCAATATCATGCCAATATATTTAAAATCAAAATAAATGTTAAAAATTACATTGAAAAATGAAACTACCGCAGATATGGACAATACCCCGGCAAACCATAGCAAATATCCAAAGATTTTTCCGATTTCATTGCCAAATACTTTTTGAATGTATTTATAAGGGCCTCCGCTCTTTGTTATTTGGGTTGAGGCATAGGCAAAGGGCATCGCCATTATCAGACTTATAATTATGTCGATAATCCATCCGTATATTGCACATTTTCCAGCTATTGTATATGTTAATGGTGAAAGAACGAAAATTCCCCCTCCCACAATGGATGTAATGGTTAAAAACACCGCATCCTTTAAAGTTAAATATCTCATGCCATCAACTGATTTATTATATTATTATATTTTCATTATAATTTTCAACATACTTTTTTAAATAATTTTATAAAGGATTATGTAATTATAAATATTTTAATATTATTGGATGAAAAACATAAAAACTTAATTAAGCGAGGGATATAGTGAAAATATTATTAATCCATTCTGACTATTTGGAATTTGAGGCAAAACAGAAAACAAAAATTGCAGAAGACACCGATGTATTAAAGGGAAAAATGGACGAATGTTTAACTGCATTCATAGCAGTTGAAAAAGAGGATGAGGAAAATCCTGAAAATGTGATAAATAACACTGTAAATGAGATTATAAAAACTGCGGAAAATTTAAAGGTAAATAATATTGTAGTTTATCCTTATGCACATTTATCAAGCGACTTATCATCTCCAAAAGTTGCAAAGGATGTTTTAAAAGGAATAGAAGAAGATTTAAAAGAAAAAGATTACAATGTGTTAAGAGCTCCTTTTGGATGGTATAAGGCATTTAAAATAAGCTGTAAAGGGCATCCATTAAGTGAGTTATCAAGGAAAATAACCGCAGATATGAAAGAAGAAAAAGAAGAAGAAAAGGGAGAAAAAAAGGAAACCGAAAAATCCAAGTTCTACCTATTAAATGGAGAGACAAGAGAATTAATAGAATTAAATGAGAAAAATGTAAAAAAATTGGAAGATGAAGGATTAAAAGCATTGGCAATGCATGAGATGGGAATAAAGCATGAAAAGAAAAGCAAAGAAACAGAACCACCACATGTGAAGTTTATCACAGAAAAAGAAATCTGCGACTATGAACCATCATCAGATGCGGGACATTTTAGATGGTATCCAAAGGGAAAACTCATAAGAGACCTTTTACAAGATTATGTTTATAATATGGTGGTTGAAAACAACGGTATGCCTGTTGAAACGCCTGTAATGTATGATTTAGGAAACAAGGCAATAAGGGAACATGCAGATAAATTTGGAGAAAGGCAGTATAGATTCAAACAAGGAAGCAAGGATTTAATGCTCAGGTTTGCGGCATGCTTTGGGCAGTTTATGATGAAAAAGGACATGTATATCCTTCCAAAACATTTGCCTTTAAAGTTGTATGAGCTCTCAACATACAGTTTCAGATATGAACAAAGAGGTGAGCTCGTAGGATTGAAGAGATTAAGGGCTTTTACAATGCCTGATATGCATACTGTATGTTTGGATATAAAGCAGGCCATGGAAGAATTTGAAAACCAATTCTGGATGTGCTTAAAAACAGGAGATGACCTTAATACGCCTTATTCAGTAATATTTAGATACACACAGGACTTTTTCGACGAGAATAAGGAATGGTTCTTTAAAATAGCAAAGGACTATAAAGAAAAATATGGGAAGGATGTAATTCTTGAATTGCTTCCAAAGAGAAAACACTATTGGGTTGGAAAGGTAGATATGGCAGTAATAGATAGCTTTGGAAGACCTATCGAGAATCCAACAGTTCAAATAGATGTGGAAAGTGCAAAAAGGTTCAATATCGTTGTTCATGAAGGAAATGAAAAAGTTTATCCAATTATACTCCACTGCTCACCTACAGGAAGTATAGAAAGGGTATTATGCGGGCTGTTGGAAAAGGCATCTATGGATGCTGACGCAGGAGCTCCTCCGATGTTGCCAGTTTGGTTATCCCCAATACAGGTGAGAGTAATACCAGTTTCAGATGCTCACAAGGATTATGCATTAAATGTTGCTAAAAAACTCAGAGAAAACAATATAAGGGCAGATTACGACGATAGGGAAGAAAGCGTAGGTAAAAAAATAAGAAACGCTGGAAAAGACTGGGTGCCTTATGTGGTGGTAATTGGTGATGAGGAAGTTGAAAATGACACATTAACCATTACAGTAAGAGAAAAATCAACATTAAAAAAGCCAGTTAAAGAAAAGATGACTGTTGAAGAGTTAATCGGAAAAATAAAAGAAGAATCAAAAGGATTCCCATACAGACCTTTAAGTTTGCCTCTATACTGCTCATTACAGCCAATATTTAGATAATATTAAATTCCATATTTTTCTTTTCTTTTCTCGAATGCTTCTTTTCCACCTTCAAGAATCTTTTGAACAGATGATTTAATTTCACTACCATCTATTGCACCTCGTTTAGTAACAAACCCATTTCTTCCATTCGAGGTCATGACCAGCATGAGCTCAGAATCACCCAATACTGGAATATTGGCATTATGTGTTACAATAATGAGCTGTCTCTTATTTTTTATTTTACGAATCATCTTTACTACTGCGTCGTATATAAATGAATTATCTAATGAATCTTCTGGCTGGTCTATTATCAAAGGTATATTTCGTTCATTCATTGCAATAGACAATATTGCTGTGCATTTTTGTCCATCAGACACTGATTCTACTTCCTTCCAGCCTCTCCCATCCTTCAGCATTATAGTTATTTTATCATCTCTCTGAGCTGTCTGTATTTCATATAGTTTATTTTTAGCCAATATTATGGCTTTTTTTGCCGCATCTTCAGAGATACATGCCCTATTTGCGAGAGATTCATGATCTTCCTGTTCCAAAATCTTAGAAAAATCCCTAGGATGAACTTTATCTGCAATTTTGGCTCTATCTTCTTTTAATATCCTATAATCAGAACTTCTTAGAACTTCATTAACTAAAAACTCCTTATACTTGGAATTATCTCCTTCTTTTTCAATTTTAATTTTTACAATGTTCTCTAATGACTCATTAATACGATTTATCAATTTTTTTCGTTTATTATATATCTCCTTTCTATTCTGTTCAAGCTCTTCCAATAATTCTTTCCGTTCGTTTTTTAACTTATTTAAATTATTTTCCTTAGTTATAATTATTTCATTAAGTTTTTCCAATTCTTTCCGTTTCTTTTTCAATTCTAAGTAATCGTTATAATCCTTAACTGAAATACCATCATTCTCCATTACCAACAACAGTTCCCTCATTCTTTCTTTTTCACAGTTATACTTATCAGTCCAATCCGCATATATTTTATTAATCTTTTTATTACATTTATTCAATAACTTGATTTGCTCCATTATCTGACATTCTACCTCTTCTTTTGAATTTTTTAGCAATGATATACATTCTGATATTTTATCTCTATTGGGCAAATCTCCCATGTCCTCTATGGCTGGAGCTATTAATCTATTACTCCTAAATTCCATTAAAATTTCTTCATTATATTTTATACTGTCATCCATTTGTTTTTTTATTTCATTTAAAATCCTTTTTTCATCTTCCCAATACATATGATCTTTAAGCTCATCCCCTATCCCTTTGCTATTCAATGTTCGCAATTTTTCTTCAATGATTGGTAAATCTTTTATTTTAGACTTTAATTCATATATCGCTCCATCTTCCGTCAAAATCTTATTTTTATTCATTGCTAGTTTTTTCAATAGTTCATCATTACATTCTTTCAAATTTTCAAAATCAATATACTGGTCAATCATATTTAGCTGACTTATACCACTATTCGCAATTTCTAACAATTCACCCTGGCCATAAAATTCTATTTTAAAAAATTCTCTCCGAAACTGGTCTATATCAATGCTGGTTTCCTCGCCACATTCTCTAAGGATTTTTGGGTTTTTACCATATACTCTTTCTATTACATAGTTCTCCCCATTGTTTGCATTCACTAACATTGTAATTTTGCCATTGTCGCCGAGAACTCCCCTAATTTTATTTTCTTCTTTTTTCCTTATATCTAGAATATCTGATGACATTCCCATAGCATATCTTATTAATTCAATAATTGTGGATTTTCCCGTACCCTTCCCCCCAATTATACAATTTAATCCTATATTAAATTTTATGGTCTGGCTATTTAAAAATCCACCTTCAAATTTAATACCAATAATGTGGGGATGATTGGGTAATTCATCATTCAATCTAATCCTCGAATCATAATCCCCCAATGCTAGTCGTAATCCTTCAAAACTTGGTTTATCCATTTTTATCAAGGAGTATCTCCTGCCTATATCCTCCAATGAATGAGCATCAGAATTTTGAATGCAGGCGTACCCCCTATTATTATATTCTTCCTTGGTTTCCATTCTTGTTATTTCAATTCCCCTCAAATAAGGGGACTCTAAAATCTCTTTTTTAGCTGGAATCAGTCTTTGTATTTCTGTGTCCAACCCACAATTGGAATCCACATGTGATAGGATAGATATGCCGCCTAATTCATCCACTATCTTCATTATCACAGGTATTGTTTTATTGGTCACCGTATCGGATTTTCCCCTTTTATCATGTGAAATGTCAATTTTTATTAATAGCTCATCCACTTTTTTATAGTCTAATGGGTCAAAAATTGCCAAAATGTGAACTTGCCTCTCACCCCCATGTGGTGTTGTTATTTCAACGCCTGGAAGAACCAGTAGGTTTTTACCCTTTGCCGCTTCTGAAACTTTCTCGAACCATCCTTCACTATTGTGGTCAGTTATTGCTATAATCTCTATTTTTTTATTAATTGCAGTTTCTACTATGTCTTCTGCAGTTACATTTTTCTCCTTGTAGCATTTTGAGGCTGGTGTGTGTATGTGAAGATCGCATGTGTAAAATTTTGCTCCATTATTCTTAGATAATATATCATTCATTATATTACCCCCCACTAAAAATGTAATTATATGTCATTACTTGGCATATTTACCAATATATTTATTATTTCTCCCCGCCGCCATGTTTGCTCTTTCTTGGTCTTATTTTAACAGTTTTTATACATTCTTTTTCATCATCAACAAATACACATTCTCCTTTATTTAAATCTTTAATATATATTTTCAATTCCTTCCCCATATATTCTTGATTTAACTTATTTAGTGCATTTACATCTTCCCTATTGGTAACCTTATGTGCAAAAATTATATCGCATTGGCTCAAAACTTCGTTATCAACCGCTGATGGCTGTTGGGTAGCTATTATCAAATTTAGCCCAGGCTGTCGCCCTTCCTTTGCCCACCTTATCAGTATTTCCTTAGATAATGTTGATTTTCCAGATGGAATGAAATTATGTGCTTCATCAATGAACATCCAAACTTTTGACATTTTTGACTCTAAATTTAACATTTCCCTTTTTCTTGATTTCAATCTTTGATTGAATAGATATTTTGAGATTATTGAAACCACTAAATCTCTTAATCCATGTCTTCCGCTTTCTATTGTGCTTAAATCAACGACATTTACGGCATTTGTGCTAAACACACTTTCTATTTGGATTTCTTCATCTGCAAATATCCCCCATTTCTTTGCCATATTTAATCTATTGATTAACGCTTCCTTTGTAGTTTCTTTCGATTTTGTGTCCCTTTCTATTTCGTAAATGATGTCATCTATTGTGAAAAACTTTTTTGATATAGAATCCACAGCCCTATATAATGCAATTCCCATCATTTCATTTATGTTTATGTTAAACAAATCACACCATCCTTCTGGTGATATGTCTGAAGGATTTAAAAGAAGCTGTTTAAACTCAATTCCTTTATTTTCCAATTCTTTTACCACTTCACTATCAAACCGTTTTTCCACTTCTCCGGGAACTATCAGTTTAACAGGATATTCCCTTGCATATAGATTCCAATCCCAGAGCTCTTCCTCTTGCTCAATATTTGGTTCAGCCATAGTCCAAAATATTCCCATTGGGTCAATAATAATTTTCAAAAAATCAGGGTATTTCTCTTGGAGCTCCTCAACTAACACCCCCATGGTATAACTTTTACCACTACCCCTTTTTCCACAGATAAATATGGCATGAGATTTTGATGCATCAATATATTGGTCATCTTCTAACTTTTCTCTAACTTTTTCCCTTCCGATAAAAAGCATGCTATCCCTCAATTATTATTAGTGGAACAAAACACTCTTCGAAGGATATTCCTCCATGAGCTCCCCTACCATAGTTCTTTTCAAAGTCCCATTTTATTCCATGGTCTGAAATTACATAAACTACAAACGATTCATTAATTTTGCCTAAAAATTCCACTAATTTTTTTATATTTTCAAAAATTTCATTTATTTTATGATTTATAAGTTCTTTACTTGTAGTTCTTATTTTATGGGCATCTTCATCTAACCCCATCCTATATATTTGTATATATTTTTTTCTACAAGGGTTATTTTCGATCATATTTTTTAAATCCATCTCATGAATAAAAATGTTATTTTCAGGCATGTATCTAAACAACTCATCAGTTGTTTTGTTTTTAGCCCTGTTCCAATATGTTAGTCCATAGATATCATATCCCAAATAATATAGACTTTTGGCTATTGGAATATTATCATATCCAAAAATTATATTCTTAAAACCATTTATCGTATTTGTTTTACCATTTACAAAAACTGGTGTGATTTTTTTAAACATATTGCCTATATTTAAATTCACAACATCAATATAAGATAACCCATCAATGAGATACAAAACCACAGTTTTTGGGGTTTTTGAATTCACATATTCCAAAATATCTGTTTTGACATCTTTCTGTGTTTTCGCGTATTTTTCGATTAAATGGTATTTTTCTTCAATGATAGTATTTAGTTCAAATGTAAATGGATTGTGATTTAACTCATACATTGGTAATCTATCATCACACTGGTCGGTGATCACATAGTTTTTTTGTGGAATTTGGATATGTGGATTATCCATCATATTCCAAAAGTCATCGTATGAAATCTCGTCCAAATCAAAAAATAATAAGGAAAGTTTGTGGTTTAATCCCAAATAAACTGGAAACCTTTTTATTTTTTCCTTACAATTATTTCGATATAGTTGTCTAATTTGTTCAGACATTTTATGACCCCCTCTGTATCCATGCCACTTTTCTTTATCAGCTCCCCGAGTGGCATTTCCTTTTCCTTGTTCAATATTTCAAGGATTCTTTTTCCTCTTCAGTAGGTTCAAACACTGAGCTTCTCCGTTTTACATCTTTATCAATTTCTTTAATTTCTCGCCCCAATTCTATTAAATTTTCTTTCATGCCCTTAATATCATCTAACCCCTCAATTATATCCAACTCAAATAATGTGGATTTTAATCCATCTAGTTTCTCTTCAATTTTATGTAATTTGTTATACAATTCATCCTTTTCGGATTCATTTTCAATTTTCATATCAATTTTTGTCTTTATATCAACAATATAGTCTTCATAGGATGAAATAAAGTTTTTCATATCCTCTTTTATGGAATCGTTGAGGTTCTGGTAAGAAGTGTCTCTGTCCTCAATGCTGAATGCAATATTGTATCTTATGGGCTTACAATTTAAAAGTTCACTATCTCTTATGATGCTGTTCAATATCGCTTCAACATCACCTTTTTTAGTGATAAATCCCTCCTTCAGCAATCTTTCCTTATTTTTTATACTGGTGGATATCTGGTTAATTTTTGATTTTATGAGCTCATCGTTGAATAAATATTTCTCTTTATATTGTGCAAAACCATGCTGTATTTCATATATGAGGTTTTCAAACTTTGAATTTTCTTCTTCAATATCCAAATGCTCCTTGTATTCGTCAATATTTCTAAATATGTCTTCCATATAACCGATTAGTTCTTTCCATGTTTGCCATTTATTATATTTATTAATAATATTGTCTTGATTCTTTTTTATATCATTCAGTTTAGTTTTAGCACCCTTTAATCTTTTAGCTAATTCCGCAAAATCTCCACCTGAATATTCTATACTTTCTTTGAGTTCTTTTGCTTCCCTTATGGAATTTTGACATTCTCTTTTTAGATTTGTTGGTATTCTGTTGATATGGTCAATTATTGATGCGAGAGAACTGCAGGTTATCGAAGCTTTACCCTCTTCATCTATCTTAGTCTTGATTCTATTCAATTCTGCAATTGTCTTATTTATCCGTTCCAACATGTTTGTTTTGTCATTGTTTAATCGTTCGGTTATTCTTCTGAACTCTACATTTATGCCTCGTTCCCAATCATTTATTCTGTCCATATATCCATGTAATTTATCTTCATTGTGTTCATTTTTAATTTCATTTTTTAAGTTAAAGTTTATTGACAAATTTGGAGTCTCCCCATATTCTCTACATATTTTAGCAACATATCCTGCCATATTTACAACTTCTTCAAACTTGTTCAACACATCCACATTTGATATTTGCCTTTGTTTTATCAAAATGTCATTGTCTTCGTCATATTTGATGTATCCCCTACTTTCGAGAAGTTTAATGACATCTTCAATTTCGTCTATTAAATAACCTTTTCCAAACGCATATTCTTCAATTTCATCCCATTTTACAGAACCGAATGTATCAAATTTATTTTTAAAGGTATCCCATATATCCTTTTCAAGCGGATGCATAGTGAGATTGAATTCCACCCTGTCGTCCCTGCCCCAGTATATGATTTTTATTAGATTTTTCCATTTTCCAGATTTGCATTCATCATAAAATCCTGAAACACTTGGATTTCTACTTCCAGTCAATTCACCCACAAGTTCTCTTTTTGTGGATTCGATAGGTTCCCCCCTTCTCTTTGAAATTGGTAGTTTTTTTAAATAACTTCGGTATCTGTCCAAATCCCTGTGGTAATTAACTGAGTGTATTAAAGTATGATAACAAGGGTATTTCATTACACAAAGCTTTGTGAATATCTCTTCAACCATTTTTTCATAATTTTTCGACAAATTGTGTTTATTTTTCAATTCATCGCTGAACAAAAATCTCTTCAAATACCTGACAAGCAAACTTTTCAATGATTTAATTTCCCCTTCAAATTTTGTATAGATCTCACTATTTTCTTCTAAATTATCAAGATGTTTCAAAAGACATAGCATGAACATTGGATTTACATCCTGTGGTTTTACATAATTTTGAAGTATTTTTAAATCCCCCGGAAGTTCATGCTCAGCAACTTTTTTAAGCATGTCAAACTTAAACACCACATGTCCAGCATTGTAATCGATTCTCAAATCATCCGTGTTGGAGATATCACCATGGTTACCAACATCAAGCACAAATTCATAGGAGATATCACCAGCTTTACCGACCAGTCTTTCTACGAATGATTTGCTTTTTTCATTTAACTCTTTTCTAACAACATAGGTTTCCACAAACCTGTTTGGATATTTCGGATTGAATGTCCCTTCCAAAAAAATGAAATGACCATTTGGTATTGGGGTATCATCCTTGTAAGTCCATCCAAATATCTGATTTCCCCGCCTTCTTGGAAAAATCTCAGGCATTAGATATTTCAAAAATGCATCGGTCATGTCTCCCTCATACATTTCATTTTCAGCAAAATGAGTCCTAAACTTTATAATCTGCTGAGTTATGAAATCATTGCTATCTCCATGTTCCAATCCTTCAAGTGAGTATCCCTCGATGGTGTATTTTATGATTGTTCCATATAATTTCTTTTGGAGCTCCTCAAATGCATTCCATAATCCATATGCCTTAATTTTGTCTTCACTAATACCATTTGGAAATGCCCCTAAAAACTTAATAACATTTCGTTTTTCTTCGGAATTAATTTCATTCAAAGACAGAGCTCGGTTTAACTCTTCAACATATTTTGGTTGGACATACTCCACTTTATTATTCAATACATCATTAACAAAATCCAAAACATCATAAGAGTTCATAGTGTCTTTGTAAATTGTGCATGCCCTTTTGAAAGCGTTTATCACAGTTCTTGGACCTCTCCCCAAATGCTCCTTTGAAGATACTTCACCAATAGACCTCAAGCAGTCTTTTGTTATTATATCATATGGTTCAAATCCAAATTTTTCCCCATATATTTTCCAAAGATTTTCAGCAAAAGTGTTGGTGTATATATTTATTAAATTCAAATAGAATTCATCCTTTTTCAGCCTATCAATCAAATCCCCTGCCCGTGTAGCCAATTCTTCTTCCTGATAATCCGGAATTATAAATAATATCCCTATCCCTTCATTGTAAGTTCCCAATTCAAAAACAAAGTTTCTAAGTTCGTTAATTGTGTTTGTGCTAGTAATACCCTGAACTTCATCAACGAATATCGCCAAACCCTCAAAATTTTCTTTTATAATTCCATTTATTTCCTTCAAAAACCGCATCAATATTTTCGGCGTGATACCAATTACTAAATTATCACTTAATTCATTGATTATATCCTCAGCTTCATTTCTTGTTAATCGTTTCTTTTGCTGTAAATCCCTGATTACTTTTTCTCTACCTTCTGCTCTGTATTTTAGGTGGATTTCTTCAATAGTGTTTAAATACTCAGGATATTTGTGTTTAAAAACATATCTTGTCCAGCCATAAACTGCATCCATTATGCTATCAAGCTTCCCATCGAATTTAAACGGAGGAACTGCTAATATATTATTTTCCTTACAGAAATTCCATAAACTTAGAGCCTTACTTGTTTTTCCATAGCCATACGGTGCAGAGATATATCCTTTTACAGTTTTTCCCTTTTTTATTTCCCTCACAAATCTTTTATCAAAATCAGAACTCCCCACTTGAATATATGTAGAAAGATATTTCTCATAGTTTGCATAAATTTCATCTGGTTTTTCCATAAAGTTTTCTGGCGAGTATGTATCTACAACAATACTTTTGTTGATAATATATTCCAAATTACCAATCATAAACAACCCCTCTGAAAATTTTCCACAAATTATTGTTCGAATAATTTTTATTGATGTTTATATTTAGACTTTTCAAATTATCAAGCACTTTGACAATATCACTATTATCGAGTGTTAATTTTACAGAATATGGGACTGACTTTATTTTAGTGATATATATCACTTTTTCACTTTTTGTCGTGGTTAATCGTCTAATATCTTTTATGTTAGTTAGCCTCCCATTATCTATAACTGCATAAGGCACATTTTTCGAATATTCTTTATATTTTTTTTCATTTTCAAAATACTTAAAACCATCCATTACAAAAATCCATCCTAAAAATGTTTTTCCAACACCTCCATCCCCATATAATCCTACAACATCATCATATAGTAAATATTCATTTACCCTATCGTATGCCTCTTTTTGACTGTCAGTCATCCAATCTTTATTGTAATTATTCTTTATATAATTGATTATTTCAAGGTAATTTACCATAATTTCCCAATTATTTTTCATTGTTGTTATAATTCAGTAAACACTTACAACTACACTACCAGCACCTTTGCTTTTTTGCCCACCTAATATTTTTATATTTTGTATTGCAGGAATTAATACTTCTTCAATTAAAAATTTCGCTCTTTTATCTTTATCGCCTTCTCTCCATTTTTCGAGCCATTTGTCAATTACAACATTGTTAATTTTTCTTGCATCTCCAAATTGAATACTCTGCATTTCAAGGATTGGAGTTGATATTATAATTTCAATGTTTCCTTTAAATATAGAACCAGGTCCAACATGCTCCCCTTCAACTTTTGCCCCCTTAGCAGCAGTTCCTGTTTTTCTATCAATTCTTATGTTTGTTTGGTCTATCACGCCACCTTCATTTTCCATACAGAAATTTCCAATTCTTAAAAATCCCATAATTCCCGTAGCTCCCATAAAATAACATACTGGACATATCCCTAAATTTCCAGCATATATTTTATCTTCTTCAACTTTAACTTCACAATGTCCAATATATTTTTTCCCATCCATTTTTCCCCTATATGCCCATAATAATTCTTGTTCTGCTTTTGTTGGATTTGGGGTGGGTATGCAAGGTTTCAATAATTTATTCTCAATATTAAATATTTTAGCAAATTCATCAATTTTTTCAATAAACAATAGTTCTAATTCATGTCTTAGAGCTCCTTTAAAACTACTTGCAGGTATTGCAGGTCTTCCATTTATTTTAAACACAGGTGTTTTCTTTTCATTTAGTGGTGAAGGAGATGCTCCTATATGTAAAAAACTATCTTCACAAACCGTTATTGTTATTGGAATCTCCAATACTTTAACTCTCCCCAAAGTTTTTTCATTAAGATTGATTTTATTTTCTCCAATATTTATTTCCATACTCATCTTATTACCTCCCAGTATTTTTCTAATGAATTAAGTTTTCTAACAATGAAGGCTATTTTTTCTCTTGGAACACCTGCATCATATAATTCCATAGTATAATTAAGAACTTTTGTTAATGCACGGTTTTTTGGGAATGGGGATTTTTCTATCTTATTCGTGAAGTATTCTATAACAATTGATTTTTCATATCTTTCAATAACCTTTCCGTAGTCATTCATATTTGGTAATTTGCATTCCACAAGCCCATACCATTCAAGAGTTTCAAATAGTTGTTTTAAGAGATGTTGTTTGTTTTTGTATGAGTTTTTTAACCAGTTTGCTCGTTCTTCTGTTAATTCTTTAATTTTTGACTTCCTCCATCCTTTGGAATATTTATCTTTATGTTTTATTTGACTAATTCTATCATCAATCATATTTTCAAATTCATCTTTTTTTCCTTTTTCATATAATTCTTTAAGTTTTTTCCAGTCATCTCTCTCAAAGAGTTTTGGAATGGTATCTTTTTTATGACTATCGTAAGGACTATCGAATATATCTATATCATTTAAAACTTTTTTAAAAATCCCATCCATTTTACTCGTCATAATAAGTCCCCTCCATATTTTTTATTAATACATCTGGAGCCTTAACTAAACTTCTTGGGAATAATGCCCTTTTATAAATTCCACTTACTAAATCTTTAGATTTAAACAAATAACCATATATTGGGGAAATTATTTTAATCCCAAAATCCTCTGCTTCATCTTCAAATAACTTGACATTTAGAAATCCCTGTTTTAGTTTGGATTCAATTTCTTCAACTTTTGTAATTTTTGTTCTTCCAAATCCCTTACTTTTCAAAGCTCCCATCTGGAATTCAAAACCTTCTAATATTTCCTTATGTAATCCCTCTTCTTCTGCTCTTTTGAGTGGAATATATACTTCTGCTTTAATATTATTATCTCCATTTTCTGGCTTTATATATTCGGTGAATAGGGGTATTTTAGAAGTTTCAAAAACTCTATCTCTAACTGAGCAGGTGAATTCATCAAATTCATAACTATCCTTTTCAAAAAATCCAACCGCAGGAACTTCAACACCAAAATAGTGTTTTAATGCCCCTTCAATTGTGGATGAAGGTATCGTTTCTTGGCATGGCCTATAAACACCCCCTTTTATTCTTTCACCAATGATAACAGACTCAATTTCAAGATGCAATTTAAGGAGTTTTACATTAGTCATTTTACCCTCCCCTTTGTAGGATCCTACATAAATTCAAAATCTTAAATGGATGTATATTTTTTGTAAATAACTTATGCACCTCAGGGTATTTTTTCATGTTGTTGAAAACTTCAATGTTTAAGTATATCTCAGAATTCAGTGAACTCTCTAGTTCAGTGAGTTTATATAAAAATGACTTTGATTTTATATCATTAATGACTTTAAGTATATTATCTACTTCATTTTTTGAGTAGTTTTCGATGAATGCATTATGTTTCCTTACATTTAGGAAACTTTTTTCTTCTTTTTCAAAGAACCTCCAATGTTCTCTAATTGGATATTTTATATTTGAAATGCTCAAAGATAAGTTTATTGGGCAGTCGTTATTTCCTTTAACATCTGGGAAATATTTATTAAAAACCCCTAAATATGTTTTGATAATTTCTTTGGTTAAGTCAGGAGAATATTTGAAAACACCTAACTCCTCGTAATCGGAGATTGGTTTTTTGATGTCATTTCGGTCCTCAAATTTTTTCCAAAACTCTTTTAACATTTTTTCATAATCTTTATTAAAGTCAATTTGTGGTGCTAAGGGTCTAAATTCATTTAAAATCGATGTTATATACTGTTTTTTATTTTTTATGATTTTTATCTTTTCCTCTAAGGAGTTCAATTTGTCATAAGCTTTCTTTGATTTTAATTTATTCTTTAGTTTCTTAATTTCCTTTTTAATCTTTTTAATTTTTTGAGATAATTCTTTTAACCTTTCTATTTCTTCATTATTTATACTACTACCATTTCTGGCTTTCTTCTTTAATATTTCATGTTCTTTCTTTTTTTCATCTAATTCATTTTCTTTTTCTTTAAGTTTACCTATTTCCGATTTGATTGAATCATATTTACTAACTACTTTATCAAAAATTTTTGGATATATCTGTTCTATGTATTCTTCAAATGCTTTTATTAACCAGTCTTCTAATTTTCTTTGATCTATTGAAAACTTAAACCAACAAACTCTAACACTCTCTTTTTCCCACTTTTCTGCATATTCTCTAAATGGTTCTCCCATTTCTCTAATTTTCTGGCATTTTTTACATATCCATTCTTTAATATTTTCTTTTTCTCTTTCTATTCCTTTTCTTTGCTGACATATATCACAGATTGGAGGATTTATTTCATCAGGTATATCTGGTAAAAGATATTTTTTATAAATCTTAGCATCGATATTATTAATGCCTGATTTTCTTTTTTCGAGTATTTTTACATCTAATGTGGATTCAAACAGTTCTAACTTTGATACAATTTCATTCACTTCAATATAAAATCCATAATCTAAAAATGGTTTAAATATCTCTTTTAAATCTTGATTTAATGGTAAAAATAATATAACAAAATCTGATGTAGCAAACAATATTTCATCTTCAAACTTATTTGTGAGATAATTTATAAGTTCATTTCTTTTTTTAAGTAAGTTTATATCACGTAATCTAACAAATGAATGAGGAAATCTAATCCAACATTTTACTAATCTCCATTCCCAGTTATTTTTAGCATCATTAATTGTTTTAGCTTTTTCTTCATCATATTCGATAGTAATTGAACCATCAGATTCGATATTAAATCTTGTGTTTTTCATTAGAACTCGATATATTTTACCAACTAATTCAACGTGGGCGTAAAGAGAAGTTATATTTCTTAAAATACTCTTATCTTCAGGAGTTAAAAGAAGATTTTCTTTATATTTATTTAAAAAATCTTTTCCAGAATTACAATTGTCAATTTCCTCAAATACTTTTTTCAAATTATCAATATTATTAAATGCAGCCCAATATTTTCCTGTTTTTTCCATATTGTCGTAGAATGTCGTATTCCAAGGTTTATAAACTCCTTTATTTAAATTAACATCTTCAAGGCTTATTTCCTTTAATTCTTCAAACCCGTCCTTATCAGAAATTGCCCTCGATACTGACGACGCTATATTATCTGCAAGAATTAATAAAAAAACATAATATCTACAAATTTCAGGAATTTCTTTATCCCATTCGTTTATATCCATGCGATTATCCACTTCATGATGATATTGCCCCAACCATGATGGTGATGATGATTTAGTGAGATAATAACCTTTGTTTCGTAGTTCTTGAAAGTCAAAATTAACAAAGCAATGTCCCTTCCATGGTTTTCCATTGAGATTTTTAATATCTTCTTTAACTTTATCATCAACCAACTTCCCAATATCATGTAATTCTGGAATAAATTGTTTATTTATCATACCCCTCCCTCCAAATACTTACTTACAAAATATCATCAAATGTCCATTTACGATTTAATCTACTGGATTTACCAAATAACTTCGTTGAAACCTCTAAAAAGTTGTAAATCATATCGCACTGTTTTAATATGCTGTCAAAATTATTTCTATCTATCATTGCAAATTTACACAATTCTTCAATCTTTTCGTCATCAAGAAGTATCAATGACCCATATTCACCCCCCCACTGTTTGTTGTAAATATAATCTATTCCCCATAACATCAAATGCGGTTGGCAGTAGCTCCTTAAATTGAACACATTGCTATCATCTACTGGATTTGGCTCTAACGCTGAAATAAAGTTTAATGCTCCCCTTACACTGTTTTGACTAAATGATATATTTTCAATACCTTCTTCCAAAGCTCGTTCTTTTACTTTTTGTTCAATATCTTGAAGATTTATTTTTTTTTCACAGTATTCGTTGTAAAGTATATCTATTACATTTCGGTATGACCATCCAATAGGTTCTTCTGATGAATACATCTTATAATGCAAATAATTGTTAAATGTTATTTCGTCCATTTCTAAAAGTTTTTCAATGTCATTGTTAGATATTATTTTATTTTTTATGATTATGCTCTCATCAATTACCGTTTTTATATATTGAGGTAGAGAGTTTTTTATTTCATCCCTTTTGGATGAGTTATTGTAGTGTATTACTTCCAATATTTCCCTTATCACTTCTGGCTTAGCGTTATGTCTAATATGGTATCCTCCTGCCATTTTTTCACCGTTTCATGTGTTACTATAATGTTATGCAATGACCGATACATTCGGTTTTTCCGCAATTCATTCAATGAACTACAAAAATAACACTCATGATTATTTTTTAACTCATTGAATACATAATGGTATCCAACATAGTGGTTTTTACATATCCTCGGACTCTTCCCCGTTATATTTACCCTTTTATTAGGCAAAAATACATCTCCAAATCCCCCTGCCTTATCCCAACTACTACTATCAAAGCTATCTATATATTCTCTAATCCTATTTATAGAACTCGGTCCCCCTATGCCAAAGGCATGCAATTCAAACCCATAATCTTTTGCCAATATGGATAAATATCTTAAATTTTCTAAACTCTTTTTTGTTAATATGTTTATAGCATTATTTTTCCCACTTGTTCCGAAACTTCCAAATCCAATCCTTTTAACATTTAGCTCAGAATAACTATTGACGCAATGGTATATCTGCTCCTTGGTGATTCCCTGGACAACGGGGATAAATTTTTTTTCATATTTGCCGTTAAACTCTTCGCTAAAACTTTTCGCACAGTAGATGGTTTCATGAACCTTCCCCCATGCAACTTCAACACTATCAGAGGAAACCGGCGGAGAATCTGGAAGAACATACCAATCTCCCCATTTATTATCTTCGTAGAATTGCTTCAACTTGCATAAAAGGTCTTCCATTGTCAATTTGCCCTGTTGAACATAAAAACCACCACTGTCAAACATTATTGTTGAGTTTTCTTCCTCTTTTAATCTTCTAATCATGTTTGCAGTCCCCTGCGATGCCATGATTGGCGTAAATATTATATTTTCAAACGCCCATTTTTTAGGTTCATGTTTTTTCAACAAATCCCACATTTTTTTAATTTGACCGGGAGATATCGTCATAGATGCAAAAAATTCCACCATAGTTTCCCTTAATAGATTTTTCTCCATTTTTTGAATATTATTATATTAAATAACGTATTTTATGCAATATATTTAGCCATTAAAACCAAGTCCTTATTTCCCCTAGTATGATTTTTTAAAATACCTTCTATTACAAAACCATTTTTCACAAAAAATCTCAATCCATTTTCATTGGATTTTGGAACTTCTGCATATATTTTGCGTTTTCCCATCTCTACACATTTGTTCTCTAAAAAAGATATGAAGTATTTTCCCAAAGCATTATCTTTATGTTTTTTATCAACTGCAATATAGTTGATTTTTAAGTAGCCTGGTTTCTCACCATAAACCATAACTCCAATTAAATCATCATAATCATTTAAATTTTTCTGTTTTCTGTTCTGATTGAATATACCAACAATATGTATGGTTTTTGGTCTAGTAATCCATTGTTTTATGGAAGATTTATGGACAAATCCCCAAATATTTGAGTAGGACAACAATATCTCTTGAACTTTATCAACATGATCAACATCAACAATATAATCAACCGTAAGATTAACTTTAACTTTATCTGCGGATTTACTGGAAATTTTTTCATTTTTGAATTTTTTATATAAATCATAAATTTCAAACAGCATTGCTTGCTGTTTAGTTAATAATTCTTCGTTCTGCTTCGATACCATATCTTCTCGCCCCTATTGCATTTATAAATTGAGGGTTTTCTGGAACATAAATTTCCTTGCCAGTGATTTCTTTAAAATATCTTATGAAAGACCGATTTTCTGCCACCCCGCCTGTTAAAGCCACAGTTTCATATTCAAATGGAATAATATCATTTACTTTTCTTGCTATGGTATAATTTACTGAAGCAATTATGTCTTCAATATTATATCCATTTACGAGATAGTTAACTATTTCAGATATTGAAAACACGGCACAGGTATTGTTTAAGATTAACGGCTCTTCTACATAATATTTTTCAAAATCCTCGATATCTATATTTAAATAAGTGGCAATAGTTTGCAAAAACAAACCTGTTCCTGCACCACATTTATCATTCATTGTAAATTCTAATGTTTTTATATCTATTATCTTTATATCTTGGCCACCAATATCAATTATTATATCTACATCTTTTCCCCTAATTCCATAAATTGCAGCAGTTATCTCAGTTATACTGTTTTTAAACTTTTTTCTGAAATATCCGGTAGCAAATATGGAGTCATTATTGTTATAATTTTCTAATAATTCATTTAATTTGAATATTGGATATTTTTTAAACTTTTTTCCATCGTATATTTTTATATTCGTTGAACCAACATCTATTCCTATCATAATGTCTCATCCCATCAATTCAATAAATGCCTCAATTCTTAATTTTATCTGCTCAGGGGTTTTTTGTGGAATGTCTCCTTCAATAGTTAGCATTGGATAATCAATAAACTCTCTTAAAATTTCATCCTCTAATTTATGATGACAGCTCATTTGCGTGTAATGGATTACTCCATCCACCTTTCTTTTTTTCAATTCTTTTTTTATGATTTTGATCCTATGTTTTATATGATTTGCAAATGAGTATGTAGAATAACTATCTACTATTTCGTTTATTGACTTACCTCCCATTCTAATAAATTCATATGCGAGCTCATTATAAACACAGTGAATTCCTATATCCTCCAAGTATTCATAAAAATCATTGAAAATTGGCGGGATGCCTATAATTGCTATTCTTTTGTTATATTCAATATCGAGCTCACTATATAGCAATTTTTTGACTTTATCTTTGTATTTTCCCACATCCCCCTCTAAATCACTTGCTGATATACATGTATAGAATGCATCTACTCCTTTTATTTTATCATTGTAGCATAATTTATCAACTTTTTTAACAAGTTTTTTGATATTATATACTTCGCCCATTTTAGTTTTGTCAATTTCCCCATTAGATAAAAACATAGTAAGTTTTTTTAATTCATTCTTAAAATGTTCCTTATCGCCGAATTGATAAAAGAAATAATGTGTAGGGATATTCTTTTTTATTTCCAATTTCTCAGCATCTACAAGTGAATTTTGACAGTCCCCGCCAGCAACAACAATTAATTTATCAATTTCAATATTATTTTGTAGAACAAGATCCCTCCATGTTGCAGTCCAAGCGCATAATTTGTTTTTTGGAATCATGTTTGATTGTGGAACAAAGTTGTTTAAATCGATAGGAGTATTATTTGTTGAATAGACAATTTCTGGAGGGACTATTGCAGTAATACCTACTTTCATAATTACACCAATTGTTATTTCTATTAATCCAATATCTCCCCAAACAAACCAAAAGTCTTTGCGTCGGTTATTTTTACATTTCTAAACTCTCCAATGTTTATGTTTTTATTTTCACTGTTAAATTTAACAACTTTGCAGTTATGGGCAATTCCTTTATCCTTTTCAGTAATTAAAACCTTCAATGTCTTTCCAATATACTTTTTATTATTTTCATAGCTGAGCTCCCTTCTTAATTTATCCAATATCTCAGACCTTTTTTTCCTAACTTTTGTATCTACCTGTTTTAATCTAGCTGCTTCGGTATGCTTTCTCTGGGTGTATTTTGCACCGTGGATATAATCAGGATTTATTTTTTTCAAAACTTCAAGAGTGTTCTCAAAGTTTTCTTCTTTTTCAGTAGGGAATCCAACAATTATATCTGTATTGAAGTTCAAGTCTTTCACTTTTCTTTTAAATTCATTTACTATGCTAATAAATTCATCGACGGTGTATTCTCTTCTCATATCCTTTAAAACTTGGTCATCTCCACTTTGAATAGGCAGATGCAAGAATTTTGCAACTTTGTCATTTTGGTATGATTCTATGAGCTCATCAATTATATGAGGAACATTTTTCGCATGCATCATTCCAATTCTCATATCGAATTCTCCATCAATAGAGGCAATATCATTTATTAAGTTCGGAAGGGTGTCATTTTTATCAAATCCATAGCATGCGGTATCCTGTGAAGTTATAAGGATGTGCTTCACTCCGTTGTTTATAAATTCCTCTGCCTTTTTAATTAGTAAATCCCTATCATAAGATATTAATCTTCCACGGGCAACCTTGACAATGCAGTAGGAGCATTTTCCAACACATCCCTCTGAAATAGGGAGCGGCATAAT
Organism: Methanothermococcus jasoni; assembly: GCF_049075655.1. Taxonomy (GTDB): domain Archaea; phylum AGJL01; class Methanococci; order Methanococcales; family Methanococcaceae; genus Methanofervidicoccus. The sequence continues at coordinate 817,683 of NZ_CP157522.1, forward strand.
TAAAGAGTTTTCAGGTTTTAGGTATTTTAATTTATCATTTAAGTCTATAGATGATGAATTATTGCATGGATTATATCTATTATGAATTACATACTCGTGAATTATATTTCCAGATAGATGCGCCTCTTTTGGCATTACTAAAACATCGCCTTTATCTTCGACCTTTTCCTTCAATGCCTTTGGCATACATCCTGCTACAATAACTTTTTTGTTTAAGGATTTAAAATGTTCTATTCTTGAAATCATTCTGTGTTCTGTCTCCAACCTAACAGCACATGTATTTATAACTATGATATCTGCATCTTCTGGGTTCTGAACTATTTGAAAATCTTTAAATACAGCTATTGAATTTTTTATTATATTTGTATCTGCTGTATTCAGCGTGCAACCGTATCCTTCAATGTATATTTTTAGTCCGTTCATGGTATCCTCATACTTATTTAAATTTTAATTAAATTAATCAAAATTTAAAGAAAAAATTTTATAAAATAGATATGAAGTTTTTAGGTAATATTTTAAATGAAAATTGTAAATTTATTTTATTTAAAAAATGTATTATAACAAACAAGAATGTATTGTTAAAAACTTGTATATAAATATAATTAAATTAATATTTAAAAAGTTATTTAGGGCGGTAATATGTTTAAAAAAATTATGTTTTTAATGCTGCTAATTTTTAGTTTATTTGGAATGGTTTATGGTGAAACGATAGATATTGGAGGTGATTTAAGATTAACAAAAACTGTTCCTTACGATAATTATACTTTCCCTTTGAATATAGATTCAAGTGAAGATAAGTATCTCTTAAGATTTACCCATTATGGAGCTGCAACTTTTAACACTACCACTAAAATATATTTATATCTGAATGGTCATCTCATATATACTATCGATGATACAAATAATAAAGCTCCATTTAATGAGGGTTATGTAAGTGTTCCAGTAGATAAAAGTTATTTTGAAATACATGGGGATAATATTTTGCAATTAGAGGGATCAATCAATAACAATTATTATGTTGTTAAGGATTTTGAACTAACATATAATAGCACATCTACGGCTTCGACACCTATGAAGGTGCCACCTCCAATTCCTGCGCTAATTCTCAGTATTCTATTAATTACAATCTTAATTTTAAGAAATAAAAATATGATAAATAATTAACATTAAAAAATTATAAAATCTCTTCAACATACATTAGTGGATAATCCAACTCTTTGATATATCTTAATCTTAACGATGCAATAGTATTATTTACTTTTATCTTTAATTTAACATTTAGCATATTGCCATCCAATGAAACATATTTATCTTCTTTTAAATCTCCAACAATTTCAACCTTAATATCTTCAACACAAGGTTGATTTTTCATAGCTTCTTCAATGGATTTTTCTAATATCTCCTTATTTTTTAAACTTATAGGCGTTCCAACGAATTGATGAAACAGAGCTCCGAGAGTAATACCTCCTTCAAAAACTGCCCTTTCCCTATCTGATAAATTTTTAAAGTAGCTGTTGAATATCTCATTTTCTTCAAGTTTCATAATCTCACCATTAAATTTTATTAACTAATAAATTCTTTTTTAAACATCCCATAACATAAATTTAAAACTTCTTTTATAACTTCATCTTTATTTCTTCCCTTCTCATATTTTGCATTTAAACCTGCGGCTTCTGCATGGCCCCCGCCTTTTCCACCCAGTTCCTTTGCAATCTTTTCCATCAAACTACCCAGATGAACTTTTCTTGAAATGGATTTTCTACATCTCGCACTTATTCTTATTTCTCGGTCTCTCTTCCTCACTGCAACCACAAAGGACACATCTGCACCAATGGACACTATTGTTTTTGCACAGGATGCCTCGTGGGAGCTCACATGAGATAGTGCAATAACGCATTTATTTACTTCCTTTAATTCCATCCTACTACATGCCTTTAAATGTGCTATTCTCTTACTTTCATCACTTTCCTGAGTAAGAAGGTATAAAATCTTCTGGAAACTTATTCCCTTTATAAGCCATGCTATTGTATTGAATGTCCCTTCATTTGCAAGTTTTAAATGCTTTGTATCATAGACGATTCCGCATAATAGGGCAGTTCGGATGTTCTTTGGTGGATATATATTCATTTCCCTAAATATATTTGAAACTATTTCACAGGTGGAAGGAGCTCTTTCATTTACAATGTATAAATCGCATAAATTTATTAAATCTGTTTTTCTATGGTGGTCGATTAAAATTATTTTTGATTCCTTTAATTTATTTTCATCAACAGATACTTGGTTTAAGCTGGATGTATCCACAAAAAAAACCACTTTTGCCAATTTTGGATAATATACAATCTCAATATTATCGTTTAATTCATCCAATACTGCCCTTGATAATTTGCTTACAGAATTCGCAGATATTCTAATGTTTTTATTTTTTGATTTATTTAATGTATTTGCAAGATACTTTAATCCAATAGCTGCACCGACTGCATCAGGGTCTGCATTGTGATGACATAAAAATAATATATCGTTTTCCTCCCGAAATATTTTTTTAAGCTGGATTAATATATTGTCGTCAGACAATTCACAAATCTTTGATTTGGGTATATTTTCGTTAATCTTATCCATAATTACACCAAAAATAGTAGTAAATTAAAATTAAAAAATAGAAAATAAAAACAATATGCATGTTATATACTAAATAATATAAAAATGTTATATTAATGTATATTGTTATTTTATTATTTTATCATATTATATCGGAACAACAACGGGTATTCCTTTGTATTCATCCACATGAGCTCTGACGCCATAAACTGCCTCAATATTTTCAGGAGTAATTACCTCTTTCCCACCTTCTGCAAAAATCTTCCCATCTTTCAGCATTATAAATTTATCGGAAAATCTTAAAGCAAGATTCAAATCATGCATTACAATAATTAAGGCAATATTCTTGGATTTTGAAATATCCCTAATAATTTTTAGGGATTCCAGCTGGTTTTTTAAATCAAGATTGTTTGTAGGTTCATCGAGTAAGAGAACATGAGGTTCTTGAACAAGAGCTCTTGCAATTATCACCTTCTGCAACTCGCCGCCGCTTAATTCATTTGTGTATCTTAAAGCATAATCTTCCAAATTCATAAGTTTTAAAATATTATTTACTAATTCAATATCTTTTTCTGATATTTCCCATTTTATGTGGGGTTTTCTTCCCAAAAGCACAGTATCAAACACAGTCATGTAGTTTCCATCTGCCCGCTGTGGAACATATCCCATTTTCTTTGCAATTTCTAAATTATCCAGTTTATCAATATCATAATTATCTATTAATATAGTCCCCTGCTTTGGTTTTAAAATTTTATTTATGCATTTTATAAGTGTTGATTTTCCAGCCCCATTAACTCCAAGAATGGAAACAACATCTCCTCTATTAACCTTAAATTTCACATTTTCCAGTATTCTTTTGCTTTTATATGAAAACTCAATGCCATCAACTGAAAGAATCATAATTACCACTTTTTTACCTTTTATACATTCTCATAATCAGATACAAAAACATCGGAGCTCCCATAAATGACGTTAGTATTCCAACAGGCAATACTATTGGAGATATTATTGTTCTTGCAAATGTATCGGCAATTAACAACAAAACCGCACCAAATAGTGCTGATATAGGAATTAAAAATCTATAATCTCCACCAATAAATATCCTCACAATGTGGGGGCATATAAGCCCTATGAATCCAATTATTCCTAAGAATGCCACATTTACAGCGGTTAACAGTGAAGCTATGAACATCCCTATTAATCTGGTTCTTTCGGTATTAACTCCCAATGATTTTGCAGTTTCTTCTCCCGCCTCCAATGCGTTGTAGTCCCACCGCTTGTATATAAAATACAACAATGCAGGAATCATAATTGCAACCATAATGTATATTTCATCCCATAGCGGTCTTCCCAAGTCTCCAAATGTCCAATAGACCATTGCCGCAAGCTGTAAGTCGTCGGCGAAGTATTGTATCAACATTGTGGATGCTGTAAATAGTGAGCTCATAGCTACCCCCGCCAAAATCATGGCCTCAGGAGACAACCCCCTCAGTTTTGCAAGCAATAGTATAACAAAAACTCCAATTAATGCACCGAGAAATGCAAAAATTGTAATGGAGTAGGGATTATTTACAAATATACGACCTGTGCTTTCTGCACCTCCTGCACCGAGAAGTATTATTGCGAGTGCGGCACCAAACATTGCTCCATGAGAAATTCCCATTGTAAATGGACTTGCAAGGGGATTCCTTAAAATACACTGCATAACTGCCCCAGCAACAGCCATGGATACTCCAGCGATTATTGCGGCAAAAACCCTTGGTAATCTAATATTCCAAATAACTAACTCCGCATTACCTGTTCCATTACCTATTAAAGCATCTACAACCTGATTGACAGTTAATCTATAATCTCCAACACACATTGCATATATTGCACTTAAAAATAAGATTATTAATAATATAATCCCAAAAGTTATCTTCTTTTCAGTATATTGTTTATATTTTTGTGGAATATCCATATTATCACATTTAAATTAAATATTGGCTGTAAATTTATTTTATCGACACTGTAATAATATAATATTATGTTAATAAAAATTAGTATTATCCAAAAATTATTATTATCAAATATAAATATTTAGCTGTTTATAATAATTAATCTTAAAAATAGAGAAAATTTCATAAAAATAAAATAATTAAATAGGATAGGATGATTGATGGATTTTTTGACCCAATCCTTATTTGAATATTATTATTCAAATTTTAGCTTTTCAAATCCTCCTAATTTCTCTTTCATTGTATTATAAACTGATTTTCCTACAAGGAATGTGTATATTTCGTCTGCTTTCTGCTCTGGATTAATGTCCTTAAATTCATCTGGATAAATTACTTTTCCCACATAATAGGCATCTGCCAATGCTGTGCCAACGTTTGTTGTGTAGTAGTTGTAAGGGAGAAGTCCATAAACATTTCCGTCTTTAAATGCCTTCAATGAGTTGTAATACTCAGGATTTTTACTATAATCTTCTCTAACAAGTTTTATACCGCCTTCATCAATAAATATTATATCTGGATTCCACTTTAAGAGCTGTTCCTTTGTTATGAACACATGTGAAGGTTTGTTTAATTCATCTACAACATTTTCTGCATTAACTGCCATGAATGGCGGATAATTACAGGATGTGCTGTCAATTCCATGCATTCCTTTGAATCCTATCCCTCCAACATATACTGTTGGTTTTTTATCATCTGAGATATTCTTTGTTCTCTCGTTTAAATCGGTCTGGCAATCTTTTATAAATTTAACAACTTCACTTGCTCTTCCTTCTTTGCCCAATATTTTTCCCGCGAGCTCTATGGAATCAAATAACTCCTTGTTATTAAATGTTGCCAATTTTCCATAACTCAAAACAACAACAGGAATGCCTGTTTTTTGTTGCAAATCATTTGCCTGTCCCTCCGTTATGTAGCATGCAAATACTACATCAGGTTTAACCTTAATAAGTTCCTCAGGGTTTGGCTTTGGACTAGGTCCGCCCTGTCCAATAGTTGGGAGCTCTGCAAATTCTGGATGAGCTATTCTGTATGGTCTCCCGTAGATACTCCATTTCTTTTCTGCATCTTCTACACCAACAACTCTATCTGTTGCATTTAGGTAGGTAATTAACCTTAAACATCCCGGCCCTACACACACTATTTTATTTACATCCTTGGGGACTTCAACTTCCCTTCCAAGCATGTCTGTTATTTTTATTTTTCCTGTATCTTCATTTATGGCTACTCCTGTCTGTGTCTGTGTGGTAGTTCCATTGACATTAGTTCCGCCCATACATCCGCAGAATCCAACTGCCACAATAAAGATTGTTAATAATCCTATTAATTTTTTTAACACTATATCACCTTTTTGTGTGATAATATAATATTTGGAACAGTTATTATATATAAATAACTTTATGATATAATTTATTTAATAGTATTATAAATATAATTTTTATAATAATAAGAATTATGGACCCCCAAAAAGTTATTTAAATGATATTTATCAGAAATAATTTATTAATTAATAATTGTGAGGGAAATAATGGATGCAGTTATATTATGTGCGGGAAAAGGAACAAGATTAATGCCTTTAACTGAAAACAGACCAAAACCAATGATTCCAATAGCAGGGAAGCCGATTTTGGAGCATATAATTGGTAAAATTGAGGATTTTGTAGATAATATATATTTGATTGTAAAGTATAAAAAGGAAATAATAATAAACCACTTCAAAAATCACCCGAAAATAACCTTTATAGAACAGAAAGAAATTGATGGAACAGGATATGCTGTTTTAATGGCAAAGAACCATATAAATGATGATTTTTTAGTAATAAACGGCGATGTTATTTTTGACGACGATTTAAAAGATATTATGCATTATAAAAATGCAATGGCATTAACTGAGGTAGATAATCCTGAAAATTTTGGGGTGGTAGTTTTAGATGATGAAGATAATATAATAGAATTACAGGAAAAGCCGAAAAATCCAAAATCCAACCTTATAAATGCAGGCATATATAAATTTGAAAAAAATATATTTGAGATATTGGAAAATTTAAAACCATCGGAGAGGGGGGAGGTAGAGCTCACCGATGCTATAAAGGAGCTCATCCAAAATGGAAATATAAAGGGTATAAAATTAAATGGATATTGGAACGATATTGGAAGACCTTGGGACTTGCTCGATGCAAATAAACATCTTTTAAAAGATATTAAAACTAATATAAGGGGAAAAATTGGAAAAAATGTTGTAATTGAGGGAAATGTAATAATAGAAGAAGGAGCAGAGATAAAACATAACACTGTAATTGAAGGACCCGCAATAATTAAATCTGGTGCAATTGTTGGACCATTGGCATACATTCGACCAAATACCGTTTTGATGGAAAATACAGGAGTTGGAAACTCATCAGAGGTAAAAGGAAGCATTATAATGAAAAATACAAAGGTTCCTCATCTTTCCTATGTAGGGGACAGTATCATTGGAGAAAACTGCAATATCGCCTGCAATACCATTACGGCAAATTTAAGATTTGATGATAAGCCTGTTAAAGTAAGTATAAAAGGAAAAATTGTTAAAAGTGTTAGAAAACTTGGAGTAATAATGGGGGATAATGTAAAAACAGGAGTTCAAGTTTCGTTCATGCCAGGAGTTAAAATTGGGAGCTCCTGCTGGATTGGGGCAAACTGTTTAATTGATAGAGATGTGGAATCAGATAGTTTTGTTTATAAAAAGGAGGAGATAATAAAAACCAAAAGAGAATAAAATATAACATTCCCTTTTATTCATTTATTTCTGAAAATACTTCATCCAATGCATCAACCAATTCATCAATATGCTCTTTTTTCACAATAAGTGGGGGGAGGAATCTTAAAACTGTGTCTGATGTGCAGTTTATCAAATAGCCTTTTTCAAGCATTTTTTTAACAATATCTCCACCGTTAAAGGACAATTCCATACCTATCATTAATCCCATTCCTCTAATTTCCTTTATGAATGGATATTTATCTTTGAGATTCTTTAATTTGGTAATAAAATAATCTCCCATTTTTTGGGTGTTTTGTAGGAGCTCTTCCACAATACTAACAGAAGCATAGGCACTTGCACAGGCAAGTTGATTACCTCCAAATGTTGTCCCATGGCTTCCTGGGGTAAATGCATCAGCTATTTCTTCCTTTGCAAGTGTTGCACCTATTGGGAATCCAGCACCAAGAGCCTTTGCAAGGGTGAGTATATCTGGTTTGATGTTATAATGTTCGTATGCAAACATTTTTCCAGTTCTACCCATACCGCATTGAACTTCGTCGAATATTAAGACAATGTTTTTATCATCGCATAAGTCTCTAACGCCTTTTAAATAGTCCTTATCTGCAATATATACTCCTCCTTCCCCTTGGACCGGTTCAAGCATTATTGCAGTAGTTTTATTGGTTATATTTTCCTTTAAAGCTTCTAAATCGTTAAATGAGACATATTTAAATCCTCTTGGAAGAGGTTCATATCCTTCTTGATATTTTGGTTTTGCCGTTGCTGTTATTGTGGTTAAAGTCCTTCCGTGGAAACTGTGTTCCATCGTAATTATTTCCCCTTCACCGATGCCGTTGTTTTTACCGTATTTTCTTGCAAGTTTTATTGCAGCTTCGTTTGCCTCTGCACCGCTGTTTGAGAAAAAAGCCCTATCTAATCCACTTAATTCAACAAGTTTTTTTGCCAGTTTTACCTGTGGCACTATATAGTATATATTTGATGTGTGCATAAGGGTTTCAGCTTGCTTTTTTATAGTTTCAACTACTTCTGGGTTGCAGTGTCCAATATTATTTACGGCAATTCCCGCAAGGAAATCTAAGTATTTCCTACCATTTATGTCTTCAACATACATTCCTTCCCCTTTAACAAGAACAACAGGCAATCTTCCATAGGTTTTCATTATATATTTTTCATCTTCTTCCATTATGCTTTTTTCGTCTATGTTGCAATATATTTCATCGAAAAATTTAGCCATTAAATCACCATAATTTAAATGATTATTATAATAAATTAGTTGCATATTTATAAATATAAAATTAACTAATACCATAATAAAAATAGACATAATAAAAATTAAAATAAATAAATTAAGTGAATTAAAAAATGAAATATAAATTAAAAGTGAGATTATGCACTATTTTTCTGAAAAACCAGAATCAGCACATAAAGAAATGACAATTGAAGGAATTTTAAGGAATAAAAAACTTATTTTTAAAACAGATACTGGAATATTTTCCCCTAAAAAAATAGATAAGGGCACAAAAATATTGGTTGAAGCACTGGAATTAAATAAAACCGATGATGTGCTTGATATTGGTTGTGGATATGGTGTTGTTGGCATAGCAATAGCCGATGAGGTAAATTCCATAACAATGACTGATATAAACAAACGGGCAGTAAAGCTTGCAAAAGAAAACATAAAATTAAACGATATAAGTAAGGATAAAGATATAACGGTTGTTCAGGGGGATTTATACGAAAATGTTAAGAATAAAAAATATGATGTAATTATTTCAAATCCTCCAATAAAAGCAGGAAAGGAAATAATTCATAGAATAATAAAGGAAGGAAAGGAACTTTTAAAAGATAACGGTAGCATCTGGGTAGTTATCCAAACAAAACATGGGGCAAAATCACTTACAAAATTTATGGAAGAAGTTTTTGGAAATGTGGAAATAATAACCATTAAGGGAGGATATAGGGTATTAAGGTCTAAAAAATATAAATTAAGGCATTAATATAAAGTTCCAACCGACACGAAGCGAAGCGTAGTGGAGGTTGGATTTGAATAGCAAACTTTTTTAAAGTTTGCGTGGGAATAATAACCATTAAGGGAGGATATAGGGTATTAAGGTCTAAAAAAATATAAAATGAAAAAATATAAAATAAATATAAAATAGGGGTATTTATGATAAATTATATATTTGGTTTAATAGGGCTTCTTGTGGCATCAATACAGGATTTTAGAAGTAGGGAGATTGAGGATTATATTTGGATATCCATGGTAGTTTTTGGATTGGGGTATCATATATATTTATCAATTACCACTGGAAATTACTATTATTTAATCAATTCCATTTCTGGATTTGTGTTGTGTTTTATATTGGGCTACTTAATGTTTTTATGCGGCGTAGGGGGAGGAGATGGCAAAGTGTTAATGGGTATGGGAGCTCTCACTCCAAAGTATGACATGCCGATTCATTCCACTTTTGGAAGTATTTTAAATATCAATTACATCCCCACATTTCCAATAATGGTGTTTATAAACGGCATGTTTTTTATGATTTTTTTGCCAATAATTATTCTTTTAAAGAATCTTATAAATGGAGCTAAACCAAAGAGTATTAAACAATTTATTATATTATGCTTTGGAGAAAAAATGAAGGTTAAGGATGCAAAAGATAAAAACAGGCTTATAATGGGTCGTGAAGATGATTTTAAATTTTTTCCTTCGTCAGAAGATGACGATTTTTCAAAATATGATGACAATGAATATATCTATGTAACCCCTATGATTCCCCTGATAATTCCCATCACAATATCTTATATAATTACCCCATTTATCGGAGATTATTTAATTTATCTACTAATTCCGTTCAAATAGCAAACATTATAAAAAATAATTAAAATAATTCGATATTATATAATCTCTCAATATTTTCCTTATGAATTTTATAAACTCCCTCCTCATCAAGTAATCCCGAATCTATAAGTTTTTTTGTCCTTCTTGGAACTGTTTTTATCCCTAAAACAACGCCCGGTCTTTTTAAATCATCTATGTAATCTGTTTCCATCACAAATCTAAGGGACTTTTTTACAGCTTCTGATACTGGTTTAGATGCCACTATTGAAGGAAATATTCCATATTTTTCCCCTTCCAACACCATATCTCCACAGTGATGTTTTATAACCTTTTCAGGATTTAAATTAACGGATTTAGCCATATCTCTGAATTCTTTAAACTGCTCCTCCGACGCACTTTCAGCATGGATTTGCATGGCACAATTTAGGTCTTTTGCAATTTCCATTGAATATAGTAGTATCTCATTTGAAGCTTCCCATATTTCATTATTTACTGGATAGTGGGGTCTTCCAACTTCTCCAATTCCGACTAAGTAATCATTTTCCTCAATAAGCTTTTTTGCGTAGTCAAGGGCATCAATCATTTTGTTTTTTGCTTCGTTTAGTTCCATGCCTTTATTTATCATTACGGTGAGCTCCGCAGGATGGACACCAACTAAACCATAGGCACTAACACCATCCACATTTTTATTTATGATTTCAATGTCCTTTATTAACACATCCATTGGCTTTTTTAAGTCGCCATTGAAGGCAGGTTTATTCAAGACAATCATTACCTTTCCACCGGCATTTTTAAAGATTTTTGCAACCTTTTCAGCACCGTATCCATTTACTCCATCTACATGAATATGGTTGTCAGTAATTGGAAGGTTTTTTATATCGACATTCATAATTTCACCTTAATCCCACATATACAAAGCATTCCCCTTATAATTAATCAATTTCAAATCACTTATTGGCGTTTCCCCATAAAGTGGTTTTATTAGTAATGGGATGTTGTATTTTTTACATATATCCAATATAAACGGTTGTAGGTCCCTTGGTGGTCTTATAGAGTATATTAAATCTGCATCTTTATAAACATCCAATTTTGGATTAAATATATCATCAACAAAGGCGTTTAATCCTTCTTTTTTTGCCTTTTCTATTGCGTCCTTATTTGCATCTATTACTATTAAATTTAAATTTTCATAATTATTAAGTGATTTTGCCACATTAAAATAATATCCAATTCCTATTTCTATTATTTTAAATGATTCGCTGTTTTTTTTATTGTTTTTATTTTTAATATAGTTTTTAATAATATAATCGCATACATAATCCACAATATCACCACTGAATATAATTATAATTATCATATATAATACTGTGATAGTTCAGAAAAACTTCAGTTTTTCTATGTCATTGCCTAAAAAGAGAAAAAACGGTAATAACATCTGAAAAACCTTCGGTTTTTCTATGTTATCACTAAAAAAAGAAAAATCGTGATAACATGACACTAAAATATCAAAAAATCGGAGATATAGTACTTGTAAAGAAGGATTTGACAGATGAAGAAATAAATTATTTAGTAGATAAAACAAAATGTAAAACAATAGTTAAATATGATTATATTAAGGGAGATATGCGAAAACCAACTATAAAAATACTTTATGGAACTGAAACAGAAACAATACATAAAGAACACGGATGTTTATTTAAAATTAATGTTTCAAAGGTAATGTGGAGCATGGGAAACATTGAAGAGAGAAAGAGAATGGCATATATTTCAAATCCAGATGAAACTGTTGTTGATATGTTTGCAGGCATAGGATACTTCACCATACCAATGGCAAAATACTCAAAACCTAAAAAAATATATGCCATTGAGATAAATCCTGATTCTTATTATTACCTATGCGAGAATGTAAAATTAAACAGATTAAACAATGTAATTCCAATATTAAGCGATAATAGGGATGTGGAGTTAAAAAATGTGGCAGATAGGGTAATTATGGGTTATGTTTTAAAGACAAAATTCTTTTTAGATAAAGCTTTTGAATTTCTAAAAGAAGGGAAAAAATGCACAATTCACTACCATGATACATTAGCTGAAAAAATAATGAACACTGAACCAATTAACGAAATAAAACACCACGCTGAAAAACATGGGTATGAGCTCCTATCATATAAAATACATAAAATAAAAAAATACGCACCCGGAGTTTGGCATATTGTGGTAGATGCCGAGCTCATTAAAAATAAATAAATTAATATATTTTAATACTAAATTTTTATACAATTTAATACAGCTTTTTTATGGATGTCCAGGGCTTTTTGCTTTTTGCACTCTTTTCTAAATATTTTTATTTTTCCAGCCACACAAGGATACCGTTGAATTATCATTGCAGATTTTCTGCTTAAATTCTCTATATCTTTTGCATCAAGGTCCTTCATAGATTTAGCCATAAATAACGTGCTTCCACATATAGATGTCCTAATCACCTTTACATCTTCAACTTTATTATCCTTTATATGGACTTCAACCTTGGGAACTCCAAATTCTTCTAAAAATTCTTTTAACTGAGGATATTTAATTATTAAATCGCCTACATCCTTTTCATCCAATAAACACATTTCCTCTGGACATATGGCATCAAACCTGTTTAATTCTTTTTTCTGACCCTCTCCACTCCATGTGGCAATTATTATTGCAATATTCTTTTTGAGCTCCTTTGCCTTCCTGCAAACTTCGTATGTATTATCTGGATGCTGAGTATATAGTAATAAAATATCCGCTTCTTTAACTTTATCTGTTAATTCCTGAGGTAATTCTATTTCATCAACGATAAAATTGGTGGGTTTGTCTATTTTACAGATTCCTATAAACTCATTTTTCTTTCCAAATGAATTTATAGTCCCCTGAATCCTGTACCCATATGCTCCATCGGTTATTACTAATATTTTTGCCATATTCGTACCTTTTTTTATTTTTTTATATGTTTATTCAAATATGACATTTTTTATGAGCTCACATTTCAAAGAGTTGCTTATTAAACATTTCTTCGAACCTTCTAATATTATGTTGGTGAGCTCCTCTTCTGACTTACTGCTATCTTCAATTTTTACATGGATGTTCAATGTAATTTGTTCAATACATCCTTTTTCAAAACTTTTTTTAACAGAACCATCTACCTTAACTGTTCCCTTAATACTGAGCTCCTCCAATGTCCTCCCCACGGCAATGGCTGTGCAACCGCATAATCCGGATAAAAATAAATCCATAGGATTAATTTTGTCCCCCACTGAACCTTTTCCCCCTTTTGATGCTATCTTTAATCCTTTGATATTTACATCAGTTTCAAATTCTTTTACAAAGGTTGAATTTATGCCTTCATCGTAGTATTTGGATGTTATAATATCAACGATTTTTTTTATTAACTCCTCTCTTTCCTTTTCAGGTATCTTTGAAATGAAGTTATTTAGACATTTTGGCATCATCTTAGGTATCATCTTGGGTGCAAAATTTTCTGCCATATTTGAATCTATCATTTCATCCATCATTTCCATCATGAATTCAGGATTCATTTTTTCCATATGCTCACCTTTTGAGAGTATTTAAAATAAAATAAATAAAATAATTGTAGTTCGTTCATCATCAATTAACATTACCTTTAATGTTATGGATATGGCATGCTAATTTTAACATATATTTAATCTGTCCGACTCTCCTATTGCATAGAAAATTGCAATAGTCATACGGTAATGGTAAATGACCATGAGCGTTATAGTTTATATTAAATTTTAGATTAAAAGTTAATATTAAAAAATTTTATTATATTATTTTATATTAAATCATGTTCTTTTAATTTATTGGCAGCTTTTTTAAGAATTTTTTCTTTGATAATAACTTCATGCATATATTCCCTATCTGGGAATATTAATGCATCATGAGGGCATAGATTACCGCATGTGGTGCATGAAACTACACAATTGTATGGTCTTGCAACAACAGGTTTTTTCATTTCTTTGTCCCAATCAAATACTACTCTGTTTCCGCATGTAATATAGCATATACCACAGCCTGTGCATGCATCGTAGTCTATTTTTGGATACCATTCTATATTTTTTCTATCTACACCCCACCAAGGCATTACTGTAAAATCTTTTATTGTCCTTCCCAAAGGGTCTTTCCCAATTACAGGCAAATCTTTCATTATTTCACCTTTTTTTATTTTATAATATTTATTTGACTATTTAATTTTAGATTGATATTCACAAATATATTAAATAGAAATTGTCATATTTAAACTTTTCGATATATTGATTAATTTTAATATATTTTAAATAGTTTTATATATATGATTATATAAATATACAATTATATAATTATATTGCCATCAACATATGATGCTAAATTAAAATATTAAAATTTTGAGAATTGTAATATATACATACATTTTAAATTATGTGAGCTATACTAACACTAATATATATTATTTTCTACTTGACGTTAGAAGAATATTATATATAATATTAAAACAAATGTGATAATGACTCACATCAATAAAAAGATGACATCATGCCAGAACATATACTCTCAGGGATTAAGGCAATAGTAGCAATGAAGCTAAAAAAGGAAGGAAAATTACAGAGAGAGATAGCAGAGTATCTAAAAATGGATAGGTCAATAATTTCCCATTATATACATGGAAGACACCCATCAGATAAAGTCATGAGAGTTTCAGAGGAAATAGTGAATTTACCAGTGGAATATGGCATTAAAATCATAAATTCAATGAGTGATGACAGAGAGCTCACAAAAAAAATCATAGAAAATATCTATCAAGTAAAAATCGAAATTGAAAGGAATAAGTGTATTCTCTGCGGAGAATGCCTTGAATGTTCTTATAATGCTATTTTTAGAGATTCCGAGCATTTAGTGAAAATAGATGCTAATAAATGTGTATTGTGTGGAGAGTGCGTATCTATTTGCCCAGTAAATGCTTTAAAATTAAAAAAATTCTTACCAAATAAATTGGAGGAATAACAATGACAATTGATGCAAAAAAAGAAAGATGTAATGGTGCCATCCAGATAGTAAGGGATGGAACTGTGGAAAGCAGAGTTCTAAACTGGAACGACAGTCCTTGTGTTGGATGCGGTATTTGTAGTGATATCTGTCCTGTTGGAGCAATTGAAATGGGGCCATTGGGGGCTATTTTTAAAGGTGATATTGAGGCTCCAAAATTGGACATTGACAATACAAAATGTGTATTGTGTGGAATGTGTGCATCTGCATGTCCATTCGATGCCATGGATTTGGAAATAAACGGAACATCTATAAAGGAGCTCCCACAGTATCCAAAGATAAAAAGAGATATTACATTAAATCAGGATGCTTGCGTATTGTGTGAGCAGTGTGAAATTGTATGTCCTCAGTGTGCAATAGAGGTTGAAAGGGAGCTCCCTGAAAGAAAAACAATGGTATTGGGAGAAATTGGAATAAATAAAGAAACCTGTGTATTGTGTGGTATCTGTGCAGAATACTGTCCAGCTGATGCTATTGAGCTTATACCTAGTGAAATGAACGCTTTAAACTTGAATCCATACAAAGACATTGTAGTGGATACTGATGCCTGTGTATATTGTAAGGTCTGTGAAAAGGCATGTCCTCACAATGCCATAGAAGTAATTTGTTATAAATGTCCTCTTGCAAACAGAATTAAAAAGCCAGAATTATATAAGGAAATCACTGGAAAAACAACAATTGACAAAAATCTATGTGTATCATGCAGTTGGTGTGAAAAGATATGTCCAGCTGATGCTATAGTGGTGGAAAAACCATTTGAAGGAGAATTGCTCGTAGATGAGGATGCATGTAATGCCTGCGGTGCATGTATTGCAGTATGTCCATGTAATGCATTGGTATTCCCAAAATCAGAAGGTCAGGCACACAAGGCTTCAAAGATTGCCGTAAATCAAGATGTATGTGTATTGTGTGGAGCATGTACTCACGCATGTCCTGTTGATGCATTGAAAGTTAAAAGAACAAAAATAAACATGACAGAAGCAAATGCACCTGCATGGAAGAAAGCATTTGGAAAATTGTTAAAATAAGTATTGAACATCATAAAAAAATAATATGGTAGTAAAAACCCAAATGGTAGGTGGTTAAATGTATAAATTGGAAGTATATCCTGAAAAGTGCCACGGATGCGGAAATTGTGTGGTTTCATGTCCTGTAAATGCAAGAGACCCAAACACATATGGTGGAAAAGGACCAGAAGATGAGAGCATCATAATTATTAAGGTTATAAATGGTGTAGTTAATATCATAAACGGCGATTTATGCGGTGGATGCGGTGCATGTGTTGAAGCCTGTCCAGTAGATGCTATAAAACTCGTTATAAAGTAAAATGGAATAAAAAAAGGATTCGGTGATATGATGAAATTCAAATTAAACACTGGTAGAACCATATGGCAGGGAGAAGCAATCGAAGCCGGTAAAAATCTTGAAATGTATAGAAAAGCCGCAGGAGTTTGCTACCTCAACGAGGATGACATGGTAAAATTAGGAGTGGAAGATGGAGACGCTGTGAAGGTGACGTCTGAATATGGGGATGTTGTTGTAAGTGTAAAAAAGGCAACTGAACCAATGCCTGAGGGTATGGCATACATACCAATGGGACCTTGGGCAAACTGTGTAGTTATTCCAGAAACTGAAAGTACGGCAATGCCTTCCTATAAGGGACCAATTGATGTGGAGATTGAAAAAACAGATGAAGAAGTTCCGATAATGATGGAGTTAATGAGGAAAAAATACATTGAGTGTTAATAGGATTATCATTGAGGTGATTTCATGGAATATATTATAAAAAATGGGATTGTATATGACCCATTGAATGGAGTCGATGGAGAAAAAATGGACATCTGCGTGAAGGATGGAAAAATCGTAGAGTCCGTTTCAAGCGATGCTGTGGAAATTGATGCAAGTGGATGCGTTGTAATGCCTGGTGGTGTAGATTCCCACTCTCACGTTGCTGGTCCAAAGGTAAATACTGGTAGGCTAATGAGACCTGAGGATAGTAAGAAGGACACATTTAATAAAAAAGGACTTAGAAGCGGAACAGGGTTCTCAATACCATCTACATTTAAAACAGGATACGAATACTCTGAAATGGGTTATACCACAGTAATTGAGGCGGCAATGCCTCCACTGACGGCAAGACACGTCCATGAGGAATTCATGGACACCCCTCAGATTGATAAAGCAGCAATGCCTGTAATGGGAAATAATTGGATGGTAATGGAATATTTAAAAGAAGAAAATTATGAAATGTGTGCAGCATATGTGGCATGGCTTTTAAGGGCAACAAAAGGTTATGCTATAAAAATTGTTAACCCTGGTGGAACAGAAGCATGGGGATGGGGAAAGAATGTTCATGGTCTTGACGACCCAGTTCCATACTTTGGAATTACAGGTAGGGAAATTGTAAGAGGATTAACCATAGTAAATGAAATGCTTGGATTGCCTCATTCAGTGCATGTCCATCCAAATGATTTAGGTCATCCTGGAAACTGGGAAACTACAATTGAAACAATGGACTGTGCTAAGGATATTGAGGCAAAGCCAAGATATGGGGAAAGAGAAACTGTTTATTACAACACGCATGTTCAGTTCCACTCTTACGGTGGGAGCTCCTGGAAGGACTTCATGAGTAAAGGTGTTGAAATTGCTGAGCATGTAAATAAATCAAGCCACATAGTTGTAGATGTTGGACAGGTAACACTTGATGAAACAACAACAATGACCGCAGACGGTCCAATGGAATATGACCTTCACATGACAAATGGTTTGAAGTGGGCAAACTGTGATGTTGAGCTTGAAACAGGTTCAGGAATAGTTCCATTCATTTATTCACCAAAGGGACCAGTTTATTCAGTTCAGTGGGCAATTGGATTGGATGTATTCTTAAATATCGACACCAATAAGGTTCTTTTAACAACAGACCATCCAAACGCAGGACCATTCACAAGATATTCAAGAGTAATAGCATGGTTGATGAGCAAAGAATACAGAGACGACTGGTTAAACAACAAAGTTCATGCATGGGCTAAGCAAAAGTCATTTGTTGCAGACAGCGATAAAGAATATTCAATGTATGAAATAGCAAAGGTAACAAGAGCAAATCAGGCAAAAGTATTAGGTTTGAGTGCAGAAAAAGGTCATTTAGGTGTTGGAGCTGATGCAGATATTGCAGTTTATGAAATAAATCCAGAAGAAAAAGATGGAAAAGTAATTGAAAAAGCATTTAGATATGCAAAATATGTGTTAAAAGGCGGAGAATTAGTAGTTAAAGCTGGAAATGTTGTCAAGGAAGTATTTGGAGACACAATATATGTAAATGCAAAAGTAGATGAAGCACTTGAAGAGGAGCTCCTGAAAGACCTCAGTGCAAAGTTCAAAAAATACTATTCAGTCAATATGGACAACTATCCAGTTTCAGACCACTATGCAAACAGTTGGAAAGTAATTAACATCGATGCAACAGACATTAAATAAAACAGTAAAAATGTAATTAAAAATATTTTATTTAATTTTTAAATTTTAAAATTATATTACTAATAGGTGATAAAATGGAACTTATTCTTACATTAAAGGAAGAAATCATAGTTCCTGTGGAAATGGATAAGGTGCTTCCAGAAAAAGTTCAGGATTTGTCTGAGGAAGAGATAAAAAGCATCGAATTGCCACAGGGAAGAACAACAATTACAGTTGGAGAGCTCTTCGATGTTGAAGTAAAAGAAAGTGAAACACCAAAATTGGTTATAAAAAACTCAACGGCTAAATTAAAGAGAATCGGAGAAAAAATGACAACAGGGGAAATAGTCGTTGAAGGAGATGCTGGAATGTATGTCGGCGTAGAAATGAAAGGTGGAAAGATAGTTGTAAATGGAAACGCTGACAGCTGGGCTGGACAGAACATGAAAGGTGGAGAAATAATTATTAAAGGAGATGCTAAGGATTATGTTGGTTCTGCATACAGAGGAGATTGGAGAGGTATGAGCGGTGGAACTATAATTGTTGAAGGAAACGCAGGAAATGAGATTGGAGAATATATGAAAGGCGGTAAAATCCACATAAAAGGAAACGTCGGATTGCTTGCGGGAATCCACCTAAGCGGAGGAATTATAATAATTGATGGAGACGCTGAGGCGAGAGCAGGAGGAGAAATGATAAAAGGTGCAATAGTAATAAACGGAAAATTGGAAGGAATACTGCCATCATTTAAATTTGAAGGAATTGTTGAAAATCCAGTTATAAAATTAAGTAAAAAAGACGCTGGAACACCATTAACAGGCAAATACTATAAATTCAGCGGAGATTATGCAAATAACAAACCAAAAGGACAGCTATATGTGTCAGTTGAAAACAATCCTGATTTAAGATAATATACTGGGATTATTATATTTTTAACTTATTTTTTATATTCTTTTTTTAATTTTTTGGATTTATTTTTAATAAACATATTTTCAATAAATTATATAAAATAATAAATGACATTATAATTATCATTTTAATAATTAAATAAACATAAAAATTTAGAGGAAAACAATGATTTTAGAGTTAAATGGAATATACGCTGGATTAAGATTTGCATCAGCACATATTGTATTTGGACACGACACATGCGGAGTAATTCATGGCCATTCGTATTATGTGGATGTTAAAGTATGCGGAGCTCCTTCTGGGGAATTCGGTTTTGTCTGCGATTTTAAGGCATTAAAAAAGATAGTAAAAGATATATGTGAAAAACTTGACCACAAGCTTTTAATTCCTGAAAATCACCCTAATTTAAAATATAATATAGTCGATAACTCCATAAACTTCACATTCTGCAAAGGGGAGAAAATAAAAGAATACAAAATCCCACTGGAAGACGTTGTTCTTTTGCCATTGACAGGCACCACAGCAGAGGAGCTCTCAAAGTATTTTGCAGAGCTCATTAAAAAAGAATTATATTCATTAAATTTAGATGATAGTATTGATTGGATAGAGGCTACTGTGAATGAGGGTATAGGACAGGGGGCAACATACAGAGTCATTTTTGAAAATAAATAAAAATAAAGTTAAAATGAAAAGATATAAATAAATTGTAAATATAATAAATAATATAGTTATACTCCTATTATTGGTGATATTATGGAAATTAATGTAAGTGTAAGTGAAGCTATGAGTAGCCCTGTGGAGACAGTGAATTTAAATACTACGGCATATGATGCAGCAAATATTTTGAAAACAAAGGGCATCGGCTGTTTGGTTGTTGTAAATGATTTAATGAAACCAGTAGGACTTATCACAGAGAAAGACCTGGTTTTAAAAATTGTTGCAAGGAATTTAAAATCAAAAGAGGTTTTGGTTAAAGAGATTGTATCTCCAAAACTTATCTATATATCTCCAAGGGCAACCCTGATGGATGCTGCAAAAATAATGGCAGAGAAAAATATTAAGAGGCTTCCAGTAATTGAAAACGATGAGCTATTGGGTATAATCACAGTTAGTGATATAACCACAATATCTCCAAAATTATTTGATATAATGGTTGAAGTTTCCAACATAAGAGGGGAAGGAGATTATCAAACTATTATTAGCAAAGAGGAGGAATATACGGAAGGCATATGTGAAATATGTGGAAGTCAGGGGAGGGTAAGATATATTGATGGAAGATATGTGTGCGACAATTGCGTAGATGAGGAAGAAAATATTTAAATTAAATATTTTTTCTTTTGCAGTGATGTATCTAAAAAATCTTTTTATATAGAAATATAATTTTTTATTTTATTTTGCCATCTCATAACATATAAATAATAAAATTATCATAATTAATAATGTAATTATTAAAATATTTTAGATATCACTTGCGAAGTAAGTGAGGTTAATCGAAATCTTTGATTTCGAGCAATGAAACGCTTCGCATTTCGTCTAATATAATAATCCTCAGAGGGGATAATTTGAAAATAAAAAATATAGTTGAAGGGAAAGAAGCTGTTAAAGTATATCCAACAACAACCATACGAGACGCATTAATTACAATGAATGACGATGGCACAAGAAGAATTACTGTTGTAGATGCCGGAACAAATAGGGTAGTGGGAATTATAACTTCTATGGATATAGTAGATTTTATGGGAGGAGGTTCAAAGTATAACCTTGTAAAATCAAAACATAATCATAATCTTTTAGCAGCAATTAATGAACCTGTAAAAGAAATTATGACTAATGAGGCCGTATGTGTAAAAGAAAATGCAATATTAAAAGAAGTTATACACTTATTTATAGAAAAAAATGTTGGTGGTATGCCTGTTGTAGATAAAGACCATAGATTGATATCTACAATAACCGAAAGAGACATAATTAAATTCTTAAAAGACCATATAGACAAATCTGAGAAAATAATTGATTATATGACTGAAAACCCAGTTGTGGCTACATCAGGGGAGAGATTAAAGGATGTTGCAAGAACTATGTTGAGAAATGGATTTAGAAGGTTGCCAGTAATTTCTGAGGGCAAATTAGTAGGTATGATAACATCCACAGATTTTATAAGACTTTTAGGTAGTGATTGGGCATTTAATCATATGCAAACTGGAAATGTAAGGGAAATAACAAATGTCAGAATTAAAGATATAATGATGAAAGATATCTTAACTGTTGAAAAGGACACTTCATTATATGATGTTGTGGATATAATGACTAAAAATAATATAGGAGCTCTTCCAGTAGTTGATGATGGAAAATTGGTAGGAATAATAACTGAAAAAGATGTAGTGTCTTATTTCAAAGAATAGTTAAAAAAATTAAACGAAAACCATTTTTAGTCCCCCACATTTCTATAATTATATAAAATATCTTTTTTAGTTTTATTTTTATGTATATTTTGATTATTGGTGATTTTATGAATGGCGATATTGAAAAAATTTCCAATATTGTGGTTGAATTATTTAAAGAGGCGGCAATAACCCTTCCACATGATGTTAAAAATGCTTTAATCGAATCAATTGAAAAAGAAGAAAATGAATTATCTAAAAATACATTAAAGGCAATTGTTGAAAATATAGAAATTGCAGAGGAAAAAAATATCCCGATGTGTCAGGATACCGGCGTTCCAATAGTGTTTTTAAAAATAGGCAAAAACATCAATTCATCAGACATAGAGGATATAATTGGCAAAATCAAAGAAGGAGTAAAAAAAGCGACTGAGGAGGTTCCTTTAAGACCTAATGTTGTTCATCCACTTAACAGGGAGAATTTAAAAACAAATGTTGGTCTCGGAGCTCCCTTTATAAATTTTGAATTTGATGAAAATTTAGACAGAGAAATGGAAATAACAGTTTTCCCAAAAGGTGCAGGAAGCGAGAACATGAGTGCTTTAAAGATGCTAACTCCTGCTGAGGGAATAAAAGGTATAAAGAACTTTATCCTTGAAACAGTTGCCAATGCAGGTGGAAAACCATGCCCCCCAATACTATTAGGTATAGGTATTGGCGGAACTGCTGATTTGTCATTAAAACTTGCAAAAAAGGCACTTTTAAGAAAAATAGGTGAAAGACATAAAGATGAAGATATAGCAAAGTTGGAAATGGAACTCTTGGAGGATATAAATAAATTAGGCATTGGAGCCATGGGACTTGGTGGAAATATTACAGCACTTGATGTGTTTATTGAAGTGATGGGGTGCCATACTGCATCATTACCAGTTGGAGTATGTATTCAATGCTGGGCGAATAGGCGAGCTCGGAGGATAATAAAACTATAAGTAAAAAAAGATATAAAGAATAATCGATTAAGGTTTCAAATAAAACAAATGGCTTTTACATTTACAGTCGGAGCTCCCAAAACCTTCAACAAAATCAAACATTTTCATCAAATCCCTTGATATATTACACTCAACAGGGTTATTTGATATGTAAATCTCCTTTATAGGCCCGTGTTTTAATAAATAATCAATATGCCAGTGCATTTTTTTATCATCTCTTAAATGTCGCCCTATTCTTCTTTTTAAATTATTGGAGCTCCCCATTGCAGAGCCAACATAAAAATAATATCCTTTTTTAAATCGTTCTATTCTGTTTTTTCCAAAGGTTATATTTTTTGAATTATTTAATTTTATTTTTAAAATATAGGTTCCTTTTTCCTCTGGAATTTTATTTTTTGAAACCTTCTTAAAATTATACTGCTCTAAAATCTCGCTAAAATATCTTAATTTTTCATAATATGGACAGGTTTCTTTAATTTCATTAAAACATTTATCACATTTTGGAATTGGGGAGCAAACTTCCCTTCCATAAACCACCAATAGATTATTTATAATTTTCCAATATTTTTTTGGAAGTTTTTTTCTCAGTTCCATTTCCGTTTCATCAGGATTTTCAGTATTTACATACTCCCATCTGTTGCAAATCCTATGAACATGGGTATCTACGCATATCCCATAATCATCAAATGCGAGAGTAATTACTAAATTTGCTGTTTTTCTCCCAACGCCAGGAAGTTTTATTAAATCTTCCAATTTGTTGGGTATTTTTCCACCATATTCATTTTTTACAATCTTTGCTAAATCTTTTAAATATTTTGCCTTAGTTTTGTAAAATCCAACTGGATAAATAATTTTTTCTAATTCATTTTGGTCTATATTTAGTAAATCATTTATGTTTTTTATTTTTTTAAATAATCTCTCTGAAACCTCTGATGTAGTTTCGTCCTTTGTTCTTGCACTTAAAACAGTAGATATAAGAACTTTAAATGCCTTAGTTTCTGCATCTTCAACCTGCTTTGATATTTCTTCAACCACAGGGTTTTTGTTTAATTTTTTATATAATATATCTAAAAATCTCTGGAAATTTGAGATATCGTCCCTATTTTCAATATTGTAACTATTATTCATATTGTCACTTTATATTAATGTCCTAAAATAGATATAATAAAATGTATATGAATAACATATAAAAAAGAAAGTAATTAAAGAATAGTTATCTATATGCTTTTATTTTTTTCAGAACTTCTTCGTATTCACTATGATTTAGGATATGGTATTTTATTTTACATATTTTATTTCCCTTAGCCAAATACCCATTTTTCGTCCTAACCGCTACATAATTAAAGCCCGCTTTCTTCCCCATAACCTCAAATAACATTGGCAATGGACATCCATCACCATCCAATTCAGCTCCTCCGATATTTTTTGGACAATACGTGCAACCCATGGTTTTGCAATGTATATTGATTTCAAGAGTGCCATTATTATTTGTGATTACATCTAATTTATCACAAATACCCAACGCTTTATTAATATCTAAAATAAACTCTTTGAAATCAAAATATTTGTCTTTTATATGCCCTCCAGATTTCAATACCTCGTATAGATTGGGTCCAATAACTTTTGCCACTACATCTATGATTTCTTGTGGTTCAGTTATGAATTCTGCTATCATACCCAACAATGAAGCACAAATAAACTGCTGAGGTGATATATCACTATTAATGATTTCATCTATGGCATTTTGGTCAAGAATTTTCATGATTACCCCCAAACTATCATTTCTTTTACATTTATTTTGATATATGTAGTAATTAGGTGTAATTACATATGTATACGAATATACAATCGTATATGTATGTAACATATAGTGTATATTAAACCATATACTTATATATAATTTATGACATAAATGTTATTAAAAAAATTAAATGTGGCTATTAATTAAATTAGACGATAGTTATTTAGTTAATTGTTATAATCATTTCATTAATCCCATAGCTTTGTTTGTCATTTCAATGGATTTCATATTGTCATCTTCCATCTGCAACATTGACCTTATACAGTCTATATTTTCAGGAATTACATCACTTTCTTGATGGACTGCCTGCATCAAGAACAATTCATTACCTACTACATTTATACTTTCTTCCCATATTGGAATCTCCCATAAATCATACCTAGGTCTCCCCAAATCTCTTGCAAATTCAATTATTGTGGCAGTTGAGTTTAAACCATCTTCTGCACTTACCGTAAATACCCTTGGAGTTTTCTCAATAGCATCAATTATATCATCTCTTGTTGTTCCTGTGGTTTCCACCATTAAAGAATGCATGTGCATCAGTGTTGTAGGAACTATTACCGCGGAAGTAATTATTTTATCCTTGAACTCTGGAACCACAGAAGCCACATCTGGTCCGTGATGTGATGGAACAGTTGGTGGATTTGGAACTATTGCATTTATTGGTCCTCTTTTTGCATCGTTTGGGTCTGCCCCCCTTCTTATTAAAACAACCCTTGCTTTTACGATGTCGGTGGTTGAATTTATGGCATATAAAGTTCTACATAATCCTGTGGTGTTGCAGGATACTGCTCTTATGTAATCCTTTCCATAACATCTATCGTAGCTCCAAAGTGCGTTAAAATTATCTTCCACATATTGTGCTTTTTCACCACCTTGAAGTATTGCCTTTACTTTATATTTTTTATATATATTTTCCAAATTATCTTTTCCTACCCCCCCTGGGGCACAATCTACCACAATATCTGCTTCCTCTATTACATCAAAAATTGTTCCCTCAATTTCGATTCCCTTTTCCTCAAACAAGGATTTTCTCTCAGGAATGGCAGCGTATAACTTATATCCTTTATCGACAGCCATTTTTGCTTCAAAGTTAGGTTTTGTTTTTGTAACACCAATTACTTCCATATCTTTCTGTTTTGATACAGCGTCTGCTACTCTTTTACCTATTGAACCATAACCATTTATCAGAACTTTTACCATAACTATCCTCCCAAGATTTTTATTATTTGATAAATAAAATTATATAAACATGAATATATAAACATTATTTATTATTTTGATTATATAATACTTTTGATAGCAATGTTAATTAATATATTGATTATGGGATTATAAGATTGAAAATGGTGGTGCAATATGTTATCCACATTAAAAACAGCTTTGCTAATGGCATTATTGACGGGTTTGTTATATGGAGCATTCCTGCTTTTCCATATTCATCCATTAATTGCAATAATGCTTGCATTAATACCAAACCTTATAGCTTATTTTTACAGTGATAAAATCGTATTGATGAGTTATGGTGCAAAAATTGTAGATGAAAGGGAAGCTCCCTCTCTTCATAGGATTGTTGAAAATGTGGCAAGTCGGGCGGGGATTCCAAAGCCAAAGGTTGCAATAGTAGATACCCCAACACCAAATGCCTTTGCAACAGGGAGAAATCCAAAACATGCAGTGGTTGCAGTCACAACAGGTATATTAAATATATTAACTCCACAGGAGCTCGAAGGTGTTATTGCTCATGAGATAAGTCATATAAAACACAGGGATATATTGATAAGCTCCATTGTTGCTGTAATGGCTGGTGCTATCGTATATCTTGCAAATATGCTTCAATGGGGGCTATTGTTCGGATTTGGTGGAGATGATGAAGATAATCCACTGGCATTCATAGGCTCAATATTATTTATGATATTGGCACCTATTGCTGCAACTCTCATACAGTTTGCAATTTCTAGGCAGAGGGAATTTTATGCTGATGAGGGTGGTGCAAAATATTCAAATCCTGTATATCTTGCAAATGCCCTAGCAAAGCTTGAAAGAGGAGTAAGCCTCTACCCACTGGAACACGGAAATCCTGCAACAGAACACATGTTTATTGTAAATCCATTTAGGGGGAAAAGTTTAATGAAATTGTTTTCAACACACCCTTCAACAGAAGAAAGAATAGAAAGATTAATGGAGATGGCAAGAAATCCAAGATATTTAGGATAATACAAATTTAGGATAATACAAAACATGTATATAAATCTAAAAAAGGTAAAAACATGGAAATTGGACTGACTGTTGTGGTAGACAATAAAGTAGGAGTTTTACATAAATTAACAGGCGTTATTTCAAAATTAGGGGGAAATATATTATATACTCAGCAATTTATAAAGGATGATAATACAGGATTAATTTATATGGAAATAGAAAATATAGATGATGAAAAAACACTTATAGATACAATAAAATCAATGGACTGTGTTAAGGAGGCTGAGCTCCACAACACACTTAAAAAAATATTTGGTAAAAGAATAATTATAATAGGCGGGGGAGCTCAGGTTTCACAGGTTGCACTTGGAGCAATAAGCGAAGCAGACCGACACAACATAAGGGGAGAAAGAATAAGTATCGACACAATGCCCGTGGTTGGAGAGGATAATTTAGCCGATGCAGTTTCATCTGTTGAAAATCTTCCAAGGGTTGGACTTTTGGTTCTTGCCGGCTCTCTAATGGGTGGAAAAATAACGGACGCAGTAAAGAGACTTAAAGAAAAAACAGGTATATATGTTATATCCTTAAATATGTTTGGAAGTGTTCCAAAAGTAGCTGATTTGGTGATTACAGACCCAGTTCAGGCTGGGGTGATTGCTGTAATGACAATTGCAGATACGGCAAAATTTGACATAAATAAGGTAAAGGGAAGGGTCATTTAACAGAAATCTATTTATACAACCTTACAACATAAAATTTATTAAATTAAATTTATGGTGAAAAAAATGGGAAGCATAGTAGGTATATTAATATTAGTAGGAATTGGACTTATTATTGGATATTTGCTATTTGGTAGAAAAAAGGAAAAGGTAGTATATATGCAAAATGCCCCGGGAATTCCAAGTGGTAGAACAGTTGGAAGTGGTGGGGCAATTGGTGGAGGACGGAGCTCCTATGGACACAGCAGGGGAGGTTCAGGAGGTTCAGGCAGTAGCATGTTGGGAACAGCAGCAGCGGTTGCAGGAGGGGTTGTTGCAGGGGAATTAATTGCTGATGCAGTGGATGACATGATGGACGGAGATGTTATTGATGGAATACAGGAAGGGATAGATGATGCAGTAGATTATGTAGGGGACGCTATTGAAGATGCAGGAGAATTTGTTGAAGATGTAATTGATGATGTCGGAGACTTTGATTTTTAATTTTGTATAATTTTTATTTTTTCATTTTTATAATTTTATTGATTTATTTTTGATTATTTTTTATTTTTATTATATTCACAAATCCATTCAACAACATCAACAACTTTTGCGTCAGTTTTAATGCCGTTTGGATTGTAATGAGTTCTTGATACTTTAAATCCGTTCTGTTTTAACCCATCCATTAAGTCATTTATTGGTGGCACGAGCTCTTTTATAAAACTACAAATTTCATGAATATCGTAGCACCCGATTTGATTTATTTGGCATTCCTCGGATATGGTTTTTATAATCTTTCTACTCCTCTCTGAGTAGTTTCTATCATCTGCAACTTTTAATGCACCATTTACAATATTTAAATCGTTTATCTTATCTAAATAAAACAATCCTCCAAATCCTTTTTCAAATCCTTCTTCACGGATCTTTATAATCTTTTCTTCATTAACATTTTTTATATATCCCAACTTCTTGACTGCCTCATCCGCTTTTTTTGCCCCTCTCTCAGTAATTAAGAATGTTCTGGCATAATGGTCTGTAATATGCGAGAATATGGGTCTAAGCCCTACATCGTATTTAGATGCTACCCTTATGGCGTATCCGATTAATAACCTTATAGCTACTTCCTTATCGCCT
The DNA here is from genome assembly GCF_049075655.1 of Methanothermococcus jasoni. Classification (GTDB taxonomy): domain Archaea; phylum AGJL01; class Methanococci; order Methanococcales; family Methanococcaceae; genus Methanofervidicoccus. The sequence continues at coordinate 846,506 of NZ_CP157522.1, forward strand.
TTAAGTGGAATGGCGTCGTAATTTCTAATGCATGCCTTTTTATATGCTCCGCACAAAACCGCCGTATCTGTGGCAGTCATGCATAAAATCCCGTTTTTTGTAATGCAACTTCGCACCGCACTATCGATATATGGATTGGGGGAACCGAAGGGGTCTAAATCCACTACATTGAATGTTCTGAAATTCTCTGAAAGAAGAACATTGGCATCCTTATGTATGATTTCCACATTATCCAGTTCATTTACTTTTAGGTTTTCCTTTGCCAGTTTTACAGCATTGGGATTTATATCTCCAATTACTACTTTTACAGTTCCAGAAGGGTTTTTTAACTCCTTGGCATATCTTAATCCTCTTGCACCGCTTCCACCTAGTGGGTCACATATTATAAATTCATCCCTTTTGTAATTGTTTAAGAAACTCTGAATTACTGAAACAGAGATGTCCCTGTTAATTTCCATTATTGGATTGTAAAATATTTTATCCTTTTTTGACAGTGTCCTATCCTTTGGAACTTTTAATTTTGTGTTTCCCTCGGTAATGATTTTCATGAGCTCACCAATATATTTCCTTTAAATATAGTATATATTAAATATAAGTTTATGAAATGATATTTGGTAATTTAAATTAAATAAATAATATTGTTATTTTTATATATAATCATCTTATTGGTGAAAATGTGATACTTGGAATAGATATTGGAGGAGCAAACACAAAAATAACAGAATTAAAGGACAACAGCTATAAAATTCACCATATATATTTCCCAATGTGGAAAAATAGTGAAAAACTTACGGAGCTCCTACAAAAATATAACAATGAAAATATAAAAAAAGTGGCAGTAGTGATGACTGCTGAGCTCGCGGATGCTTATGAAACTAAAAAGGAAGGTGTGAATGATATATTAAATTCCGTTGAAAAAGCATTTCCAAATAAGGAAATTTATGTTTTTGATGTTGATGGAAATTTTTTAACAACCGATGAGGCAAGGAGAGAATATTTAAAAGTTTCTGCATCCAACTGGACAGCTACGGCAAATTTTGTGTGCAACAGCATAAACAACAACTGTATACTTGTTGATATGGGCTCTACAACAACGGATATAATTCCTATAAAAAATGGAAGCATAATGGCAAATAAAACAGATTTAGATAGATTGATGAATAATGAGCTGGTTTATGTAGGAGCTCTTAGGACTCCACTGTCATTTTTAGGAAATACTGTATTGTATAAAGGAAAAGAAACAAATATATCTTCGGAATACTTTGCAATCACAGGGGATATAAATGTTATTTTAGATAAAATTACACCAAAACAATATACCTGCGACACCCCCGATGGTGCATCTCCCGATAAAAAACATAGCACAATAAGAATATCGAGAGTTTTATGCGGTGATTTGGAGCAGATAGATGAGAAGGAAGTAATTGACATAGCAAACCAGTTCTACAACAAACTTTTAAATCTGATAAAATACAATGTTGATAATGTTTCTGAAAAATATGGTTTAAATGATATTGTAATTACAGGACTTGGAGAGGAGATTTTAAAGGATGCATTAATGGATTACAATATTATTTCAATTAAAGAAGAATATGATGAGGATGTATCCCTTGCCACCCCAAGTTTTGCAGTAGCCGAATTACTCAGCAATAAATAAAAATAAAAATGAGATGATACATTAACCATAATTATAACTCAATAAATTATCATTAACATAATCTTAATAATCTTAATTTTAAAATAGGATAATATTTTTTATTAATTTTAAAAGGTGATAACAATCAGGCGAAATAAAAAATTTCGCTACTGTTATCACTAAAAAAAGAGAAAGCGTGATAACATGACAGAAAAGGAAAAAATAGCAGTTTTGGCATATTCAGGAGGACTTGACACAAGTTGCTGTTTAAAATTGTTGGAAGACAAATACAATTATAAGGTAGTTTCAGCATGCGTTGATGTTGGACAGCCAGAGGAAGAATTAAAAGAACCAGAAGAAAAGGCAAAAAAATACGGCGTTTATGCACACTATACAATAGATGCTAAGGAAGAATTTGCAAAAGACTACATATTCAGGGCAATAAAGGCAAACGCAATGTATGAAGGCTATCCATTATCAACTTCATTAGCAAGACCCCTTATAGCTTTGAAATTGGTTGAATTGGCTAAGGAGTTAAACGCTGATGCAGTAGCACACGGATGCACTGGAAAAGGAAATGACCAATTCAGATTTGAAACAATAATTAGGGCAAAAGCACCAGATATGGAAGTAATTGCTCCAATTAGGGATTTAAACTTAACAAGAAATGAAGAAATTGAATATGCAAAACAGCACGGTATTCCAATACCTACTGAAAGCAAAAAATACAGTATTGACGAAAACCTTTGGGGAAGAAGTATTGAAGGTGGTGTTTTAGAAGACCCAATGTTTGAAACACCAGAAGACGCATTCGCATGGACAAAAAACCCAAAGGAATGTAAAGAAGAAGAATATGTTGAAATAGAGTTTGAAAATGGTGTTCCTGTCAAAATAAATGGAAAGGAAATGAATCCTGTTGATATAATAAGGGAAGCAAATAAAATAGCGGGAAGAAACGGCGTTGGAAGAATAGATATAATCGAAGATAGGATATTAGGCTTAAAATCAAGAGAAAACTACGAATGTCCAGGTGCTGTTATGCTTATAACTGCACACAAGGCACTGGAACAATTGGTTCTCACAAGAGAAGAATTGAAGTTTAAGGAAATGGTGGATTCTATTTACGCAGATTTAATCTACAAGGGACTTTGGCATGAACCATTGAGAGAAGATTTGGACGCATTCATTGATAAAACACAGGAAAGAGTATGCGGAAAAGTTAGATTAAAATTATACGCTGGTTCAATGAGAATAGTAGGAAGAGAAAGCCCTTGTGCATTATACAGTCAGGAGCTCGTATCATTCGAAGATAAAGATTTAGACCAAAGGGAAATTGTTGGAATGGTTAAATTCCACGGATTGCAGGCGGCACTTTACGAAGCTGTGAAAAACAAAAATAGAAAATAAGAATAAATGAAAATAAGAAATATAAGAACTTTTTATTTATTTTTTATCATTATAATTTTTTATTTTTTTTAACTAATTTATTTTAATTATTTTCTAATTATTATTTTAATTTCTAATTATTATTTTAATTATTTTTTATTTTAAATAAAATACTCCAATAGTGGATGACTTATTGTATATATGCCAATTAACAGGATTATAACACCACTTATTAATGGAAGTTTGTTTATGTCTTTACTCTGAACATATTTTTCTATAAACTGTTTACCCCTTACAAATAGTGCCGATAACAGAGATATACTCAGTGCAAGCCCCAAACTAAATATAAACACATAAACAAGTCCATCGTATAGATTACCACTTGTTATGCTAAACAATAGTACAGCAAGAGCCGCAGGACATGGAACAAGTCCCGCAGAAAGACCTACTGCCAAAACTCCTTTTTTTGTGTCTATTTTATGCTCGTGAGGATGGAAATAATTTTTTAAAATCCAAATTCCCACAGTGAGTAATATCCCACCACCAATCATACTCATTATATCATGAGTCATCTCTGAGCTCATAGTTCCAACTAGATATATTGAAAGAATGCCCAATGCAAAAACTATTGAGGTATGAGATACCACCACTGTTAGACCAAGAAGCAGTGCATCTTTTAAACCTGCTCCCGTTCCCATAATATAAGCCGCCATAACTGATTTTCCATGTCCAGGTTCAAGGGCATGCATGAAACCAAGTGTGAATGCAGTTAGTATCCATAGGAGCTCCATAAAAATCACCGTAATATTAACTATTTAAATAAATTAAATATATTATTACCTAATAATACTAAATTGTGATTGGTATATAAATATGTTATTACTAAAAAAAGTAAATTGTTGAATATTAAAAATGTCTTTAATTGAAAATTTTAATAAAATATATGAAAAATAAAAAAATGATATTAATCAATAAATTGTTAAAATTAGAAAATAGAAATTAAATATCTTTAACTTCATTCCAGCAATTTTTTACAACTTCAACAGAGTGTTTAAATGCATTAAATTCATCATCGCTTATTTTTATAGGAACTACTTCTTCTATTCCATTTTTTCCAACTTTAACGGGAACTCCAATACATACGTCTTTTATCCCATCTATTTCTCCATCCAAATAGGCGGAAAGTGTCAATAGTCGTTTATCATTGTTGGTTATGCATTTAACAACATTCACTATGGCAGATGCTGGACCATACTCAGAACCTCCTTTTAATTCTATTATTCTTTTCCCCCCATTTTTTACGAAATCAACTGTTTTTTGGTATGGGAAATTTTCAAAACCGGGCAATCGAGTTATGGGAATACCCCCAATTGCTGTGGCACTTAACAATGGAACCATGGTGTCTCCATGCTCTCCAATTATTCTTGTTCTAACATCACCAATATGCACTCCGAAATATTTTGCAATTGCCACCTTAAATCTCATGGAATCTAAATGGGTTCCCAATCCAAAAACTTGATTTTTTTCATAGCCGCTTTCAACCAATGCCTTTTGAGTCATTACATCAACGGGATTTGTTACTATAAACAATTTTGTGTCGCAGGTTTTTGAAATACCCCTCACATAGTTTTTAATGATTTTTGCATTTTCTTTTGCCAAATCAAGTCTTGACATTTTATTATTTCTTGGAACGCCTGCTGGAATAATGGTAATTTCACTCCCATCCACCACTGAAAGGTCTTTCTCACTATGGACTTCAATTTCTGCATCCCTTCCCTCAGCTGCAAGAGCGTCATATATGTCCATTTTTATTCCCTTTAATTTGTTCAAGGATTTCTCTCTCGATATTAAATTTATATGCTTTATAGAAGATTCTTTTGCAAGTAAAAAGGATACTGCTGACCCAATTCTTCCAGAAGCCCCAATTACGGACACCTTCATAATCTCACCTTGGATTTATATTATTAAAAAAAATTTGATTAAATATTAAACCATAATCTATATATATGTTAAGATTTGTAATATTTATAACAAATTTATTATTAATAAATGTTATAAAATATGTGGTATTATTACTAAATTTAAAATAAAAAATTATAAATATGGATTATATACTATTAAGATTTAATTTAACAAATATAAAATTTATTTTAATTAAGGTAGGATAATTTATTTGAGGTCGGTGCTATGAAAAAATTCAACATGGAAGATGTGGATGAAATAGATGAAATAGATAAACTGGCAATAAACATATTAATAAATGCCCCTCTAATGTCAGAACATGAGATGAAATATGCAATAAACAGGCTAAAAAGGATAGCAAAGAAAAAAAAGAACAATGAACGAAAAAAAGTAAATGATATATTGGATTATTGGGCTAACAAAGCTTATGCTATTTCAATGAAATCCTAATTATTTTTAAATCCTACTATTTTTATTTTTTTATAGTTGGACATAATATATGATATTATCGGAGCTCCGCAGTATTCGAAATTTACTTTTTATAGATGATTATTTAAATATGGCATTTCAATATTTTTAAAAAATACTAACTGTGATTGTATGATATTAGGAATCCACGACGGACATAATGCAAGTGCCTGTTTGATAGATGGTAATAGCATAAAATATGCCATAAGCGAAGAAAGATTTACAAGAAAGAAAAATCAAAGAGGATTTCCAAACTATTCTGTAAATTATATTTTAAATGAGATAAATGATACAATAGACTTAATAACCGTAGGAGGCATGTTTAGAAAAGGAAATAGATTAAAAGCATTAAAAAGTTTTCAAAAAGAAATAAATGTTCCTATGGTTTATTTTAACCATCACCTATGCCATGCTTCATTATATAAATTATCGGATTTCAAGGAGTGTTTGGTAATTACAATAGATGGTGGGGGCGATTCCCTTTCTTCAACAGTATCAATAGGAAATAAAAAAGGTTTGGAAGTTATTGCTCAAAGTGATTTAATAGATTCTGTTGGTGATTTCTATGCATCTATTACGGAGGTTTTAGGATTCAAACCTATGGAAGATGAAGGAAAAGTAATGAGTTTGTCCAGTTATGACTGTGCAGATGAATCCCATATCGATTTAAAAGTTATTGATTATGATAGTAAAAGGAAATCCTTTGAGAATTATCTTGGTGTTGTTGGGTATGAAGCTACAAAGGCATTAAAAAGGATTTTTGATTTAAAAGATAAAAATATAGACTTTAAAAACAAAGTGTTAATTTCAAAATATGCTCAAAGAACTCTTGAAGATGTTGTTTTAAAAATGATAAAAGATTTTTCAGAAGAAACTGGTATAAATGATATAGTTTTTAGTGGTGGAGTAGCACAGAATGTGCGATTAAATAAAAAAATAGCGGAAAATTATAATTTATATGTTCCACCATTTATGGGGGATGAAGGGCTTTCTGTTGGTTCTGCATTGCTTTTTAATGATAAAAAGAACAAAAAAACCAAAAATAAAGATATAACCTTAAAAGATACATATTTAGGATATGAAATTAAAAATGAGAATGTAGAGCTCCTACTCAATAGCAACGATAATATTTGCAAAAATTATAAAATTACATATTTGGAAGAGGATGAGCTCCCTGAAATTATTGGAAATTTAGTAGTAAATAGTAAAATTGTCTGCATTTGTAGAGATAAAATGGAATTTGGACCTAGGGCATTGGGAAATAGAAGTATAATATCACTACCTAAACGGGAAAATGCAAAAAAGATTAATAGAATGTTAAAACGGGATGAATTTATGCCTTTTGCACCGACAATGCTTTATGAGCATATTGATGATTATTTAATTAATCCCATATACAGCCCGTTTATGACTATGCTGTTTGATGTGAAATCTGAAAATAAGGATAAAATAGATGGTGTTGTTCATGTGGATAATACTACCCGAGCTCAGACATTAAAGAGAGAATTTAATAAAACCTATTACGATATAATAAATTATGTTTATGAAAATATGGATATTCCCGCAGTTTTAAATACAAGTTTCAATTTACACGGCGAGCCAATTGTTTGCAATGAACAGGATGCTTTAAAATCCTTTAAGTCGGTTGGTGATGCCTTATTATTGGGAAATTGGTTAATTGAGAAGATTTAATTATTTTCTGCTCAATCTTCTTCTAAGTGCGATATAGAGATTACCTAATAAAATTAAAGATATTACTCTTATAAGCGGTTCCCAGTTTTTCATAAAGTGCTTATAATTATCAGTTCCTTCTATCATTGCATCATCAATTTTTAATTGAAAAAATGCTGTAATTGTATCCCTTATCAGCAATGGATATTTGGTATATAAATAATAACCATAATAAATTATCAATGCTGACCAAAATATTACTGGAACATATAATAATATAAAGTTTTTAATTTTACTATTCATGTTTAATTTAATTTTTTTATCCTTAACTATTTGATTTATGAGCCAATTTGAAAATAAAATTATGAAAGGTAGGAAAAACAAAAAACATTCATATTTATGACTAAAATGATAATTGTATGTTAATGCACCTAACGGAAGTAAAACAATGGCTAAACAGATACATAAAACTGATATTTCCACCGATTCCCCGCAATTTGATACTAAATTATAAAACCATATGGCTAATTTTTCAAAATTGTTTTTTGAATATTTCTTTTTAAACTCCATTTCCATTTTATAAAGATTTGATGCTTCTTCATAGGTCATGTTGTCTTCAACAGATATTCTTAAATTTCTATATTCTGCAAGGACTGAATTATAATTTATGTCCTCAATAAGTTCATTGAAATAGAAATAACCCCTATTTTTTAATATGTGATAATATGTTTTATTCTCATTTTCCGTTTTTTCATTATCCTTGCTTTCATCTGGTTTATTTTTATTATCCCTACTTTCTTTTAGTTTATTTTCAAAAAGCATATGGCTCAATATTTTTTCTTTTTTAATGTCGCATAATAACATTATTTCCCTAACATCCGTCATTAAAAAGGATGTTTTAGATAATTGAAAATTTTTTATTTTGGAATGTTTGTTTAAAAACTGAGCATTGTTAAATATCGCCAAACTATATTCAATTGTATTTGATATTAATTTTGCCCGTAGTTTATCTTGCCTTTTTACATAATATCGATTATTATACCATTCATATTTTTTAAATCTAATCCGTCCTTTTCTAAACTCTGCCATGCCTTTAAATGTGCAATCTACAAAAGATAATATACCAAAATAAATGTCTCTAAAATATGCAACATCTTCAAAAGTCGATTTATCAAATTCTAATTTACCACTTATTGTATTTTTAAAGTCCGCATCTTTTTCAAATATTGCGTGGTTAAACTCAGCATGTTTAAATATCGCACTACTAAAATCAGCTTTTCCTTTAAATATGGAATTCATAAAGTGAATCCTAAATCCAACCACTGAATTATTAAACTGAGCTTCTCCCTCGAATATTGAATATCTAAATTTGACACTACCTTTATCCCCAAATTTAGAAAGCCAAAATACAGCATCTTTTTTAAAAATCGAGTAGTCAAAATTTGCACCCTTTTCAAATGTTGAATTTGTGAAAAAAGCATTTCCACCAAATATTGTGCGAATATTTGGTTCTTCAAAATTTGTTGAATAACACATTTTAAATTCGCCTTTAAATTTAACTTTAACCATATATACATTTATATTAATTTTTATGATTATCTTATAGTCTTTCTTTTCAAGCGTAGCCCCTTTTAATTCTTCATCTTTAATATTTTTAATCCTTTCATAGATTTCCTTAATATCAATATTCCCCTCAACAACTGCATCATATATTTTAAATTCATCTCCGCTTTTTAAACATTCAATAAATTTTTCATAAAACTCTTCATCTTCTTCTTTTTTAGGATTATTGTATTTAATTATAGCTTTTCCCATAATCTCCCCTAAAATTATAAAAAAATAAAAATTATAAATATTTCAAATAATCATTAAAATATTTCTTTATATAATCCCTATCCCTATCCACATAAATATGCATACTTACCGCATGATGAACATAACCGCCATAATCAACGCCGACTTTTTCCGCTACCATTTCCCCCAAAGCTATTAAACCGATGGCATTTGCGTGATAAGCAACCATTAAATCGTTGCTTCTGAATAAAACGGTCTGATACAGTTTATTATCTCTTATAAGAAACTGCACAAATTGAAGACATGGAACGCTCCCCCTATCCTTTTTACTCACTTCAATATCTATATTTGGTTGCCATGTGATAGCCACACAACGCCTTGAATTTCGCTGTTCTTTTAATTTCTCAATAATAAAATCTATCTGGTTTATTTTGTCATCATTTAGGGGATATTCAAATAATCTACCGTGATAATCGTAGGAAAACACATTTTCAGAGCCATATAGCAAGTTATTAGTATATTGCTCAACTGCCTTTTTTCCAAGGGGATATTTAGGACTTATACTTTTCAATTTTGGATTTGTAATTTCTATTACTGTGTCTCGGAGCTCCCTACATTTTTGCCCATCTTCAGTGGTCATGTCTTCTCCGTCTTTTAATATCTTCTCAACTAAATACTCATAACTCGCCCTTACTGATGGTTTTTTAATACAAAGCATTTTATCACTATGGTTATTTTTTATATTTTTAATAACATTGGGTATTAATGTAATATATAGATTGTTTTATATAGATTGTTTTTAGTTTAGATTTTCGGGTGAGCTCATGAACACAATATATATAAAATCAAATTTTTTATATGGGAGTGAATTTGAATATAAAAAAGGTATTTTAGTAATCGAAGATGGGATAATAAAAGGATTCACAAAGGAAGATGTTAAAAACTATATAAAATACGATGGGATAATAATACCGCCCCTTATAAATGCTCACACCCATATCGGGGATAATATCATAAAAGACATGGGAATAAACAAAACTCTTGACGAGCTCGTGAAACCACCAAATGGATTGAAACATAAATTTTTAAATACCTGTGATGATAAAGATTTAATACATGGGATGTTGGATGGATTGCATGAGCTCCGTAATAATGGAATAAAATATTTCTGTGATTTCAGGGAAAACGGATTAAGGGGCATAAATCTTTTTAAAGAATCTTATGAATTGTTTAAAAAATCATTTGAACCCAATGAACCTAATAATCTTAACAATGATAGTATTGACCCAATAAAACCCATAATATTGGGAAGACCCACAAAATCCAACAATGAAGAATTAAAAAAGGAAATAATAAATATTTTAAAAAATTCCGATGGAATAGGATTGAGCGGATGTAATGAATATACTGACAAGGATTTAAAATTTATTAGAAGTCAGGATTATAAGATTTTTTCAATACATGCAAATGAGCATAAAGGTTCCGTTGATTACTCAAAGAAAACCTATGGAAAAACCGAAATAGAAAGGATAATTGATTTAAAGCTCAATCCAAACTTTATAATACATGCAACCCATGCAACATCTCATGAAGCGGAGCTCCTATATGAATACAGCATACCTGTTGTAGTCTGTCCAAGGGCAAACGCATCATTTAATGTGGGATTACCCGATATAACTAAACTTTTAAAAAATAATGTGCTTGTTGGGCTTGGAACAGACAATTTCATGGCGAACTCCCCATCTTTGTTTAAGGAAATGGATTTTATCTATAAATTATACCACATCGACCCAAAAGAGATATTGAAGTTTGCCACAATAAACAATGGTAAAATTTTGGGGCTCAAAGATGTTGGATTGATTGATGAAGGCTATAAAGCCACATTTACATTTATTAAAAAATCACCTTCAATAAAATACTCCAAGAATATCGTAGCATCAATTATAACACGATGTGAAAAAGGAGATATTGATACCAATTTCAGTGAAAAATTGCTAAAACTCATATAATATAGGTATTTCGATATTAATGTTCTAAATTAACAGTTTTAATTATATTAAAATATTAAAAAATTAAAATATATAAGATGATAATATGCCAATAATTAGATTTCACGGAGGATGTCATCAAATAGGAATGTCCTGTGTAGAGATAGATACGAAAAAATCAAAAATATTGCTGGACTGTGGAATGAATCCATCAGATAACAGCCTGCCAAATATAAATCCAACCGATATAGATGCAGTAGTGCTATCACACGCTCATTTGGACCATTGTGGTGCAGTTCCTTATTTTAATTTTAAAAAGATATACTGCACTGCACCAAGCATCGATTTGATGTATATCATCTGGAAGGATATAGCAAAACTTTCAAAGACCTATGGTGAAGAAGATATAAAACGAGCCATGGACGCCATTGAGACATTAAACTACCGAGAGGAGAAAAAAATAACAAGCGATATTTCTATAAAATTGCATGATGCTGGGCATATCCTTGGGAGCTCTTCAATATATTTAGATGTAGATGGAAAAAAAGTGTTATATACGGGAGATATTAACGAAATAGAAACTAAAACACTGCGTCCTGCGGATACTGATATTGATGAAATAGATACATTAATTATAGAATCAACCTATGGTTCTCCAATGGATGTAAAGCCAGCAAGAAAGGTTTTGGAAAAACAGCTTGTAGAGGAGATTTCAAAAACTATCGAAAAAGGGGGAAAGGTAATTATCCCCGTGTTTGCAGTGGGAAGAGCTCAGGAGATTATGGCCATAATAAGCAATTACATGAGAAGTGGATTATTGGAAACCGTCCCTGTTTATGTGGATGGTTCATTGATTCACGCCACTGGCGTATATTTGAGTTATTCAAAATGGTTAAATCCAAAGATAAGAAATGGTCTTGAAAACAGGATAAATCCATTTGGTGATGTGAAGAAAGCAAATAAGCAGGTATTTAATAAAAATGATTCCTGTATTATAATATCCACATCAGGAATGGTTCAAGGAGGTCCTGTTTTGCAATATTTAAAACTTTTAAAGGACCCAAGGAATAAGATTATATTAACAGGATATCAGGCAGAAGGCACATTGGGACGGCAACTTGAAGATGGAGCAAGGGAAATAAGTCCATTTAAAAACAAACTACCTATAAATGGAGAAGTTGTTAAAATAGAATTTTCCGCCCATGGAGATTATAATTCTTTGATAAGATATTTAAAAAAGATACCAAAACCAAAAAAAGTCTTTGTAATGCATGGAGAGAGGTATCAGGCACTATCCCTTGCTATGAATATATGGAAGAATTTCAAAATTCCCGCAATGGCACCAACAGTAGGAAGTGTATTGCCGTTGTTTTAAGCATTGCATTATATTTAATTTTCTTTTTTTTGGTTATCACTATTTTAATTATTTTTATTAATTAAATAATAATTGACTAACTTTTTTTAGGATTTAAAAAACTAAACACCCTTATTTGAATATTTAAAAAGATATTCCTTTATATAATGCCACTAAAAAAATATATTATAACTATTCCATTTTGGAGGTGACTCATGTGGCAGAAACAATAAAAATTACTCCAACCACAAGGCATGAAGGGCATGCTAAATTGATATTGGAAGTAGATGATGAAGGAATTGTAAGTAAAGCATATTATCCAAATACAACCCCAGTTAGGGGATTTGAAACAATGTTAAAAGGAAGACCTGCGAGTTTTGCACCTATTGCAGTTATGAGAATTTGCGGTATTTGTCAGGCAACACATGGTATAGCATCCTGTGAGGCAATTGAAAATGCAATTGACTGTGAAATACCAAAAGATGGTATGTTATTAAGGGAGCTCGTAGGTTTGGGAAATAGGATGCACTCCCATCCACTGCACCACCTACTAACTGCTGACGACTTTATAAAGCCTGATGAAACTGATTTAAGAACTGAGGCTATAAAACTCATTCAGAGAATGAGAAAAGTTGGACAATTAATAGTAGATGTTGTAGGGGGAGAGGGAATACATCCACCAAACATCGTAATAGGTGGTATGAGAACAAACATCTCTGAAAGGGCGAAATCAAAATTATACTATGCATGCAGACAGTATGAAAAAGATGCTCAAACAATGTATGAAATCTACACAGGATTAATCGAAAGATACCTTGAAGAAATAGGAATACCTGATTTAGGAGCTCATGAATTCCCATACATAGCATCCCACACAACCTATGGGGATAGGAATGCTATAAACTGGGATGATGTTGCAGAAGTTCCTGCTCAAAGATATTATACAAACGCAGAAGTTGCTCAAACCACAACGGTGCAAATACCATTCTATGCAGGAGTTCCAGCAGAGGGGGGACCAAGAGCAAGAATGATTAAGTTTGGAAATTTCAGAGAAGGCGGAAGTGCCATGGATATAAACATTGCAAGAGCTCAGGAAAACTTAGGGGCAGTTTATAGGGCATTGGATATTCTTGATGAATTAAATATCAATGGAAAAACAAAGGTAACTCCTGAATACAAAGACGGCTCAGGAATTGGAGTTCATGAAGCACCAAGGGCAATGAACACACATTATGCAGAAGTCGGAAAAGACGGAAAGATTAAATCTTACAATATCATAGCAGCATCAACATGGAACTTCCCAATAGTTGAAAAGGCAATTGAGAAATACCCACATCAATATGCGGAAGTCATAATGCGTGCCTATGATATATGAGCTTCATGTGCAACCCACGTCATCGTAAAAGATGACGAAACAAAAGAAGTAATTGAAGTAAGAAGAATTTAAATGGAATAAAGACGCTCAAAGGGAACCCATTGGGACCTGAGAGCAACCACTCATTATGTTAAAATGTTGGAAATTATTTTCAACAGAAAATTTGCGGTTGATTATATGGATTTAGAAATTGCCAAAAACATGGAAAATAGTGATGATACAATAGATACAATAGAATGTGATTTAACCTTATCTTACTTTAAGGAAATAATGGTTTTAGCCTGCGGAAATATTTTATTTGCAGATGATGGATTCAGCGTTCATGTTATTGAGAGGCTTCATGATATATTAACTGAGGAGGAAAAAGAACGAGTGTCTCTTATAGATGCTGGTGCAGGAGCTCCCCAGCAAGTTCTTTCATTGATGGATGAAACTTCAAAGACTAAAAAAATAATAGTAGTTGATATAATCGATTATGGTTTGAAGCCAGGGGAAATAAAAATACTTGAAAAGGAATATTTGCCAAATCCTGACCATACTAAATTGGATATTCACGACTGGCCACTTTCAAGAGCATTGAGGGAAGTGTGTGATAAATTTGATATTGAATTAAAAGTTGTAGGATGTCAGGCAAAATATGTTTCTGAACCTGAAGTGGTGCTTGAATTAAGCAAGGAAGTTGAGGAAGCAGTGGATAAGGCGGTGGAAATAATATTGAATGAGATAAGAAAGTAGGTAATATGAATAATTTTTTTAAAAAAATAAGGAGGAGAAATCATGGTAACTGTGGCACATGTGCAACTAAGTAGTTGCTGTGGGTGCTTAGTTTCATTGGCAGACACCTACGAAAAGCTTTTAGATGTTTTAGGTGCTATTGATTTAGTATATTGTCAGACCTTGGCTGATGCAAGGGAGATTCCTGAGGCAGATATTATTTTATTGGAAGGTTCCGTATGTTTAGATGACCATCATGCAATGGAAATAGCTCAGGAAGTTAGACAAAAAGGAAAAATTTTGGTTGCATTGGGAGCATGTGCGGCAACAGGTGGAGTCACAAGGTTTTGTAGAGGGGGGCAAATGTCAAAACCTGTTCATGGTTCGTTCTCATCACTAACAGAAGTTGTTAAATGTGATTTGGCAATTCCTGGATGCCCACCATCACCAGAATTGATAGTTAATGTAATTACAGCAGCATTAAATGGAGATATGGCTTATTTGGAACCATTTGCAGAATTTGCTCAGAACAACAAAGAAGCCTGTGGATGCGATGTAATTGTAAATGTGGTAAATAAATCCCTTTGCATGGGATGTGGCTCATGTGCTTCTGCATGTCCAACAAGGGCAATTGAGATGGTTGAAGGAAGACCAAATATATTGAATGAAGTATGTATAAAATGCGGTGCATGTTCATTCCAGTGCCCAAGAATTAGGCTTCCAGAACAGGTTAAGGAGTTAGAGGAATAAATAATAAAATCCTAGGGGTGATTAAATGGATGCTTTTGGAAAATATAAAACAGTAATATCTGCAAGAGCAGCAGATAAAAAAATATTGAAAAAATCCCAAGATGGAGGGATTGTATCTGCTGCATTTATCTATGGATTGGAGAACAACCTTTTAGATGGTGTAATAGTAGCAGATAAAGAAGATGAGTTTAAGGCAGTTCCTAAGGTTGCCACAACACCAGAAGAGGTTTTAAACGCTGCAGGAACAAAATATACCGTATGTTCAAATCTAAGTGTTTTGAAAAATGCTATCAGAGAATACGGCTGTGAAAAACTTGGAGTTGTAGGAACTCCTTGTCAGGTAATAGCTACAAGAAAAGCCATAAAATATCCAGTAGGATTTAGACACATGCCTGATAAAATTGCATTGATTGTGGGAATCTTCTGTATGGAAAACTTCCCATACAATGGTATGAAAACCATAGTTGAAGAACACTGCGGTGTGAAAATAGAAGATGTTGCTAAATTGGACATTGGAAAAGGTAAATTCTGGGTATATACGAAATGGGGAGAAACAAAATCCATCAAGTTAAAAGAAACCCATCCTTATGAACAAATAGCATGTCATGTATGCACCGACTATACAGCAGAATTGGCTGATATTTCAACAGGTTCAGTAGGTAGCCCTGATGGTTGGAGCTCTGTATTTGTAAGGACTGCAAAAGGAGAAGAATTTATTAACAAAATGATTGATGAAGGATATTTAGAAACCAAACCAATAGATGAAGGTAAATTTGGTTTAGGAATACTTGAAAAACTTGCATTACTTAAAAAAGATAAAAACGCAAAAGAAATCGAGCATAGGAAGGAAATAGGATTACCTGTTCCTTATTAATTAATATGTTAGTTTCTATTTTTTAAAACTGCCCTAAAAAAATAAGAAAATAAGAAATGGTTTTATTCTTCTTTTTCTTTTTCCATCATTTTTACAAGGAGCACCGGACAGTGAGCTCCTTTGCTAACTTTTTCAGCAACACTACCCAATAATAATTTATCAAGACCAGTTTTTCCAGTAGTCCCCATCACTATTAAATCTACCTTTTTTCTTTCGGCATAATCTACAATCTCTTTTGCAGGACTGCCTTCAAGAATTTCGGATTTTATATCAACCCCCATTTCTTTTGCTTTATCTTCTATTTTTTTAAGGGCTTCTTTACCTTCTTCCTCTAAAATCTCCTTCATACTTTCCCATAATCCTTCTGTTGGAAGTCCAATAAATGGAACAATATCCACAACATATACGGCATATACTCTGGAATTCATAGCCTTTGCTATTTCAAGAGCATGCTTTGCAGCTTCCATTGATACTTCTGAACTATCCGTTGGTATTAAGATTTTTTTATATATCATAATCACACCCGTTATTTTTGATTAATATAAATATTATTTTGGATAATGAGGTATATATTATTTATTAATTTATTATTTATTAGTCTTTAATTCTATTTCATTTTTTTTCTCTTAATCATTTTGAATTTTTTCCCGCCGCATTCACAGGTTAAATTTTCTATTCTAACGGTTTTACCATCAATTTCATAAGTTTTACCACAATTTAGGCATTTATAATACCTAATTGTTGGTTTTACCTCACCAGTGTATAACTTGCCTAAATCGATTTCGCCCTCTTCAAATTTTTTTAAGTTTTTCCCAATCAATCTGGCCAAAAATGTGGTATTTCCTATTATCTCAGAACCTTCATATGTGTTAAATCCTGGTATGAGCTCATATATAACAAACCCCATGCTGTTGATAATTCTTTGGAGCTCCAAATATTCATCTATCGGCTTGTGAGAAAATGCGAGGTATAATGCACCCCCTCCACCTTCTCCCAATCCTTCAACACCACGGGATAGGAACAATTTTAATCCTTCCAAGGTATATGGAGGGTCTGTAAAAATTGTATCAAATGCTCCCATATATTCGTTTTTTATCGAGTTTCTAAAATCATGTTTAACTGTTTTGATGTTTAAATCTTCCTTTTCTGAGATTTCATCTATCAAATTTAATAACCTATCGTCTATATCCATAACAACAACTTCATCGCATAAACCACTCATTGCCGTAGGTATGGATGTTAAGTCGTCATCTCCAACAAACAAAATCTTTTTTCCTTCTAAATCGCCCCTATCTGCCATAAACGCTGCTCGGTATGTGGCAGTTTCAGGGGTGGCAAAGGACTGGTCTATTGATGTATTTACAGTAGGTCTCATTTTTGCATACTTTTTATGCTTTTTAAGTATGTCTTCAAAGTATTCATTGAGAATTATGCCTTTCCCATTGCATATGGGGCATTTTAAATCATGATTTAATTTAAGTTTTAAATTTTTTTCAATGAGGTTTAGCCCCTCCTCTGAATATAGGGCTCCTCCTTTTTCCCTATATAATATTCTGTTTCTCTCTAAAATTGTCCTTACCTTTGCAATTATTGGCAGGGGCAATTTTGTATATTGGGCTATTTTTTTTGTTGAAATTGGCTGATTTCTATATATGCACCTTAATATATCTTCAACTGCTTTTTCTCCTTCTGCTATTTTTGCATCTTCCGCTATTTTTATTAAAAGAGATTTAAAATTAATCTTATCCGATAATTTTGATTCACTTATTTCTTTTGAGCCTTTTCCCATTTTTCCAATTACTTTCATAATACTACCTAATTATTTTATTTTTTATTATTTTTATTGTATATTCATTTTATGTTTTTACTGACTCATATATTATTGTATATTTTTGTTATAATATATATCTACATATACTTATATTATATGTTCAAGTATTTTATTTGATTAAATTAATGATTTATTAAATGATTTATTAATGCTGAATTATTACACTGTATTGGTGATATATTATGATATTGGATGTAAATATTGTTATGAGCTCAGCTAAAATAGCCTTACTATATACGATGAAAATATCCATTATTGTGTTAATTTCAATGTTTGTAATGAATTATATAATAAACACCGGCATAATGAAAAAATTTTCGGAGCTCATGGAACCTATTACAAGACATTTAAATATGAATCCCCTTTCAATATCTTCAATTTTAGTATGTTTTTTTAGCCCCACAGTTGGATATTCTATATTGGCAGAGGGATTAAAGGATAAAAAATTGAATGAAAGGGAAATAATCGGAACTTCTCTTGCAAATTCATTCCCATCTGTCCTGTCTCACACAATTACATTTTTTATACCTGTTGTTATTCCAATACTGGGGTTAACTGGATTATTATTTGTTTTAATTAGATTAGGCGTAGCATTTGCAAAGAGTATAATTGGGACTATATATTTGAGCATTATTTCAAAAAAAGCAGATTTTGAAGTGCCAGAAATTAATAAAATGGATAAAAAAGAAAATTTGGAAAAATCATTAAAAAGCACTTTAAGGTTTTCAAGAAGATTGATTCCAGTTATGCTTATTACTATGTTTTTGGTCATCTATTTGTCTAAAATTGGGGCTTTTGATTATCTAAATAATTTAGTCAGTCCAATAACAAATATTCTTGGTTTAAATCCAAATGTTGGATTAGTCTCATTAACTGAAATAATGAATGTTCAGGCAGCTATTGTAATGGCTGGGGGATTTCTAAACGAAAATATTTTAAGTTCAAAGGAGGTTTTGATAGGGCTTATTATTGGAAATGTATTGTCATTTTCAACAAGGTATGTTAAGCACTCCTTACCATTACATGTTTCCCTATTTGGAACAAAGCTTGGAACGAAAATTGTAATGATTAATGCTGCAATTACTCTATTACTGGATATTATGATAATTGGGGGATTGTTAATACTATAATTATGATATAAGTTTATTTTATGGAATATTCTATGTGATAGCATGAAATATTAATATTAAAAATAACAAATCGATGCAATCTAAATTGCATTTATTGTTATGCAAATCCATGTCCAACATTGGAGGGATATTTTTATATGGGGAATATAAATAATTCTAATGGTAAAGAAAAATTAATCTTATTTAAAATTAAATGTGATTATTGTTTTGCAAAAAAGTTTTTTAGGGATAGATACGATATTTTGGTGGAATAATGAAAATTGGCGTATCCAGTAGTATCTTTTTAGATTCAGATAAAAATTTGCGATATTCGTTGGAATTTTTAGAAAAAAAGGTTAGATATGTTGAGTTAGTTTGTGATGGTAATATAAATACCATGGGGAAAGAAAATATTGACATTCCCCAGTCCTATGATTTAAATTACACACTGCACTGTCCCTTAACTGATTTAAATCTATCTTCTTTTAGGGAAAAAATAAGAAATGCCAGTTTAGATTTTGTTAAGGATATTTTGAAAACTGCTGATAGAACTAATGCAAATTTGGCTGTTCTGCATCCTGGTTATTGTATTTTTAAATATGATTATAAAAAAGCATCAAATGCACTGATAAAATCTTTAAAAGATTTAAATGATATTCAAAATGAATATTCTATAAAAATAACCATTGAAAACATGCCGTCGTATAACATGTTTATGTTTAGAGAACCAATAGATGAAATTATGGATAATTTAGGAGATTTGGACATTACTTTTGATATCGGACATTCTTTTTTAAATAAAAATATTGATAAGTTTTTAGATGATGAATTAATTGAAAGAATATCGCACATCCATATTCATGATAATAATGGAGAGCTCGATGAGCATCTATGTATTGGAAAGGGCAAAATTGATTTTAAGAAGTATGGAGGTAAAATCAAAAAAATAAAGTGCATAAAAATGATTGAAATGCAGAACAAAAGCCTTGGTGATTTGGATTTGTGCATTGAACGATTAAAAAATTTATTAATTTAATATTTATTCCTTCAAATATATTATATCCCATTATTCGAATTTAAATTAAATTATATATTGAATTAGATAAAGTAAAAAATAATAAATAATGGGGGGCGTATATTTCACCAATATATTATTGAATAATTATTATCGTATGATTAATTATAGTTATTGTATGAATATGTATGATTGTATGGTTATCAATTAAATAATTTAACTAAATAATTTATTAGTTATATCCATTATATTTTAATATACAATTACGTACAATTGCTTCACGAAATTCGCACCTTTTGTAAAAAAATTGGGCGAAAAATGAACCGCAATCGTTATATGTATATGACTGTTTTTATGTTGTTGATAACATATTTCTGGTGATTAAATGATAAGTAGTAAAAAATATAGCAATTTTAAAATAGAAGTCATTAAAAAAGACGGGGCAAGGGAAAATTTCAATGTCAATAAACTGGTTAAATCTCTTTTAAATTCTGAGGTGGATTACGAGCATATAGATTCAATTATTAGTGTTGTTTGTGGCAAGATTTATGATAAAATTTCCACAGATGAAATAAAGCGTATTGTATGTGAGGTTCTTAAAGAAATAGATAATCAAAAAGGAACGAAATATGCAAAAAACTATCAGTTTAAAAATGTCTTAAAGGTCAGAACTTCAAAAAATGAATTTCAGCCATTTGATAAAAACAGTATAATAGCCACACTTGTGGATGAAACAGGTTTAGATAAAAAAACTGCTGAAAAAATCAGTAATGAGATTGAAAAGGAAATAAAAAAATTAAATTTAAAATATCTTACCGCACCAATGATAAGGGAGCTCGTAAATGCAAAACTAATTGAACATGGGTTGGAGGAGTTCAGACAAAAACACACAAGATTAGGAATCCCTATATATGACATTAAAAAACTCATAAATCA
Source organism: Methanothermococcus jasoni (assembly GCF_049075655.1). GTDB lineage: Archaea > AGJL01 > Methanococci > Methanococcales > Methanococcaceae > Methanofervidicoccus. Next base: position 867,369 of record NZ_CP157522.1, read on the forward strand.
AGGAAGTAGAGAGAATGCAAATTTAATGCACAACCCAGAATCAATTCATAAGTGGGTGGCAGACGAAACAATGAAGCAGTATGCCCTATTGGAGGTATTTCCAAAACATATAGCCGATGCACACATGAAGGGAGACATACATTTGCATGATTTAGAATACGCTGCAATAAGGCCAGTTTGCTGTCAGCATGATTTAAGGAATTTCTTTATGCATGGTTTAAAGGTTGATGGGACAGGAAGGCACACAAGTGTTTCAAAGCCTGCAAAACATGCTGAGGTAGCAATACAGCATGCTGCTAAGGTTTTAAGTGCGGCACAATGTGAAATGAGTGGAGGACAATCCATAGATGAATTTAACATATGGCTTGCTCCATATATGAAAGGATTACCTTATGATAGGATAAAACAGCTTATGCAGATGTTTATTTACGAAATGAACCAAATGTATGTGGCCAGAGGAGGTCAGACAGTTTTCAGTAGCATAAATTTGGAATTGGAGGTTCCAGAGTTCTTAAAAGATAAACCAGCAGTGATTGCAGGAACAACAAGGGGAACTTATGGGGAATATGAAGAAGAGGCTAAGATGATATTGGAGGCATTGGTTGATGTAATGATGGAAGGTGATGCAGTTGGAAAGCCATTCTTATTCCCAAACTTCATCGTAAAATTAAGGGAGAAAGCGTTTAGCGATGAAAATAAAGAACTGATGATAAAACTCCACAAATTGAGCAGTAAATGGGGATTGCCATACTTTATAAATATGCTTCCAGACTGGCAGGCAAACAACACAAATGCCATGGGATGTAGAACCAGATTAAGCGGAGATTGGACCGGAGATACTGAAAACGATACCCTTAGAACTGGAAATATGCAGTGGTATACCCTTAACCTTCCAAGAATTGCCTATGAAGCAGGCGGGGATGACGACAAATTGTTTGAGATAATCGATGAAAAATTGGCAATACTTGTTGAAGCTCTAAATATAAAGCACAATACCACCATGAAAATACTTAATGATAGAATAATGCCTTTCATGACTCAGAAATTTGGCGATGAACAATATTATAGATACGACAGCACCACAAAGACCTTTGGATTTGTCGGATTAAATGAAATGTTAAAATTCCATTTGGGAGAGGAATTACACACGTCAAAAGATGCGGTGGTATTTGGGGAGAAGGTTATCCAGCATATTAGAAGTTATGCGGATAACTTGAAAAAAGAAACAGGTTTAAGATGGACAGTAACTCAAACACCAGCTGAGAGCACAGCAGGAAGATTTGCAAGACTGGATTACAAATACTACAAAGATGAAACAAAATCTGTGGTAAATGGTGATTTGACAGATGAGCTCACTCTATATTATACAAATTCATCACATGTTAAAGTTAATTCACCAACTACACTTGGTGAAAAAATAAGAATTGAGGAAAAATTCCACCCGTTGTGTAATGGTGGGCATATAGGACATTTCTGGAATGCTGAGGCTTATGCAGACCCTGAGGTTCTGATGGATATAACAAAGAAAATAGCAGAAAAATCCAACATTGGATTCTGGACTTACACGAAAAATCTTAGCATCTGTGAAAACTGTGGTAAGGGCATGGCAGGATTAAGGAACAACTGTAATCAGTGTGGGAGCTCCGATGTTCAAAAGTTCAGCAGAATCACAGGATATTTACAAAATGTTTCAAACTGGAATAGTGCAAAACAGCAGGAATTGATGGATAGGAAAAGTAATATTCCTAGAATTTAGGTTCCAAAACGAACGAAGTGAGTTTTGGACTTTTGATGCAACTTTTTTTTAAAAGTTGCGTGGGAAACAGCAGGAATTGATGGATAGGAAAAGTAATATTCCTAGAATTTAGGTTCCAAAACGAACGAAGTGAGTTTTGGACTTTTGATGCAACTTTTTTTTAAAAGTTGCGTGGGAAACAGCAGGAATTGATGGATAGGAAAAGTAATATTCCTAGAATTTAGGTTCCAAAACGAACGAAGTGAGTTTTGGACTTTTGATGCAACTTTTTTTTAAAAGTTGCGTGGGAAACAGCAGGAATTGATGGATAGGAAAAGTAATATTCCTAGAATTTAGGTTCCAAAACGAACGAAGTGAGTTTTGGACTTTTGATGCAACTTTTTTTTAAAAGTTGCGTGGGAAACAGCAGGAATTGATGGATAGGAAAAGTAATATTCCTAGAATTTAGGTTCCAAAACGAACGAAGTGAGTTTTGGACTTTTGATGCAACTTTTTTTTAAAAGTTGCGTGGGAAACAGCAGGAATTGATGGATAGGAAAAGTAATATTCCTAGAATTTAGGTTCCAAAACGAACGAAGTGAGTTTTGGACTTTTGATGCAACTTTTTTTTAAAAGTTGCGTGGGAAACAGCAGGAATTGATGGATAGGAAAAGTAATATTCCTAGAATTTAGGTTCCAAAACGAACGAAGTGAGTTTTGGACTTTTGATGCAACTTTTTTTTAAAAGTTGCGTGGGAAACAGCAGGAATTGATGGATAGGAAAAGTAATATTCCTAGAATTTAGGTTCCAAAACGAATGAATCGGGACTTAATTTTTTATAATTTTTTTATTTTACGATAAACCGCCGAGAAAGCCAACGATTTTAATCGTTATACAAAACATAGTTTTGTAAAATCTCTTATGAGATTGGATTAGAGGCGGACATTATAATTAGTCAGTAGTAAAACATAAATATTTGAAGTTTCATAGTGAATAATGCTACCAGTCCAAGTATCTATGGGTAGGGTTAGTAAAAACTCTACCGCTGGTAGTGGTTGGAAGTGCATAGCGTAGCCCTGAACCCATTAATGGGTAGGGGTAGTGGGCTTGGCCACCCTTGTAGGGTTAAACCCTGCTAAAATTAGACGAAATCACTTCATGATTTCGTTGCTCGCTTACTACCGTAAGCGAGAACCCCACGACTTCAGTCGTGGGAGTAGGTCAGAGATCAAGTTTTTTAACATGTATATTATTGAATTATTTTTGTTGTCTATCTCTCAGTATATCTTCAATAAGAGATTTTATCATAATTTCATGGGATAATTTATACACTTCCGCTTCATTTTTATTATATATTTCAACAATATTCAATAATTCATTGGATAATGGAGTTTCCATGCAGGAGTCCTTAGGTAGAATATATACTTTTTTACCATCTTCTAGTTCAACTTCAACGCACTCTGATTTCAAAGCTACAATTACAGGGGGTCCGTCATATCCTTCTATTTTTATTTCAGGTCTTTTAATACCATCTACATTACTATTTTGGATAAATTCTTTCTTTTTTTCATCAATTAGACTTAATATATCAAGTATGTTCATGTTTTTATTGTGGTTGGATGGATTTAATTTTTTGATTTCAGCATATAATCCATCTAATAGTTCGGATGGATAATATTCTATAACTTCTTTTAGAAAACGCATATTATTTGCATCATTTAGGTTGCGCACCGCATTTAAAATCACATTTAATACTTTTTTATCGATATATCGACCTTTTATTAATGCCAATGTAGCTTCATGACATAGCTCGGAATTGTTTAATTTTTCTTTAACTAAATCTAAACACTTTGTAAGATATTTTTGATTATATAGTCCCAAGTTTCCAATAATTCTCATGGCATTTTTAACAACCCAATTATCATTATCATTTAGTAGATGGCAGATTTTGTCTGAAATGAGTATTGCAGACGGATTAACCATTGATAAATTATGAAGTAAATACATTGCTGATTTTTTGACATCATCATTGTTTAGGAGCTCATCCAGTTTTAAACCTTCAAACTTTTTAGGCTCTAAATAACATAATCTTCCCAATGACAGTAAAGAATATGACTTTAACATATCGTCATTTGAATTTAGATTATTTATTAAAGGACCTATTGAGTCTTTAAAGTATTCTGTATTTTTTTTGCTTAGTTTCCATATTGCATATGCACAATATTTTCGGAGCTCTAAACTTCCATTTAGATTTTTTATAATGTTGTATGCAATTTCTTTATTGAGGTTTATGTCTTCAATGTTCCCCAATATTTTAAGAACGTTGATTTTTATAACGTCGCTATCATCATCAAGAAATTTTAATATCTCATTTAAATAGTTTTTTACGATATTTGGCTGCACTTCACTTATGTTTTTAATAATTTCGACTAGTAGATATTTGTTTGTTATTTTTTTTATGGTATAATCTATTAATTTTGATTTATTTTTACACTGCGGGTTTAAAGTAATTTTTGTAATTGAATATGCTGCTGAGCACACCACCCCAGGATTAGGATCTTCCAATTTGCACAGAATATTTTTGATATAATTTTTCACCATGTCGAATTTTATAAATCCGATATTTCCAATAATATCCAAGGTATTTTTCCTAATTCTCCAATCTTTATCATCTAATAATACAATTATATCTGGCATGATTTCTTTGAGAATTTGTGGATTTGATATTGAAATTAATGATAGAGAGTTGAGTAATGATAATTTTACTTTGAAATCTCCACCAATGACTGCTGCTTTAAATTTTGATATTGAATGGTGCATAGTTAGATCCGTAAGAAAATTAGAATTTTGGCTGATCGGATGTTCAAATCGTTCCTGGTCGTTAAGTAATTTTTTCATCATAATGCCGCCCACTTAACTTTTTAAATTATAATTTTTAAAACTTTATCCCTTTAAAAAATAATGCACTCAATAATATATTAATATTAAAGGGTATGTCAATTTACAGGTTTTTATGTAGGTATGTCTTAATTTAAAAAACTTTATTTTACCTACACAAAGAGCTGCAAAACCGCATGCAGTAAAGGATACAAAAAAAGCTTTTATTTAATGAAATAAACATAATATAGTGAAATAATTAAAATGAGGTGAGAGCAAAATATCCATACTATCGATATGGAATATCGAAATCAGAATTGATTGCCAAGAGCCTGCGACAATGAAATGACAAATACAGGAGGGAGATATTATGAAAATAAAAGTACTTGAATTTTTAAAGAACAAAAAAGGTGCCATGGGAATTGGAACTTTAATAATATTCATTGCTATGGTATTAGTTGCAGCAGTTGCAGCAAGCGTATTGATTAATACAAGTGGATTCTTACAACAAAAAGCATCATCCACAGGTAAAGAAAGTACAGAACAAGTTGCTAGTGGATTGTTGTGCAGTGGAGTAAGCGGACATATTTTTAAATACGACAATAAATACTACGATTTAGATAAAATGGTAATGTATATATCACCAAACGCTGGAAGTGCTCCAATTGACTTAAAACAGGCTAAATTATTCTTAACATACGATGGTCAAAGCGTAGTATTGAAGTATGGAGGTAAAATATCTGCTACGGATGGAAGCCAGGATGTATTCAATTTAAAACATGATATTGTATTTAACACATCAGACTACAGTGGAATAACTGCTACATTAATAGACAACGGTGTAGATAGTAAATATATTGTATTAGAGGCTAGTGATAATAAATCAATAGCATTATTGAAAAGTTTGTGGAATGGTGAAGCTATAACTAAGTTAGAGTATAATGATGGTTCTTCCACAACAACAGCGACTGCTCCTTCTGTTAATTCAACAGGTGTTTATGACGCAGATGCTGGAACCTATACTGTAACTATAACAACAGGTACTGCATCAACAGGTACTGCATCATCAACACCATTAACCTGGGTATATATTAGTGACGATGATGCTATCTGGGGAGGAGCAAACGACAAACAGTTCTTAGTAGCTCCATTACAAGACAACGACGGTTCAGTAACAAGTGCTGGAGTTATCAACAAAGGAGATATAGTAGCTATATTGGTAAATTCACAGGCAGCATTTAATGCAGAAATTCCTGAAAGACAAGCTATATCAGGTAAGTTGCAGCCAGAGTTCGGAGCTCCTGCGGTTGTTGATTTCACAACACCAGTTGCATACACCAAAGAAGTTATGGAATTACAATAATTACCTAAATACCTTTTAGGAGGGAGATATTATGAAAATAAAAATACTTGAATTCTTAAAGAACAAAAAAGGTGCCATGGGAATTGGAACTTTAATAGTATTCATTGCTATGGTATTAGTTGCAGCAGTTGCAGCAAGCGTATTAATTAACACAAGTGGATTCTTACAACAAAAAGCGTCAGCCACAGGTAAGCAAAGCACAGAACAAGTAGCTAGTGGTATACAGGTATTACAAGTTATGGGTATGCATAACACATCCAACATAAATAAAACTGTAATATATATTTCACCAAACGCTGGAAGTGCTCCAATTGATTTGAGTCAGGCTGTTGTTATGGTAAGTGATGGTTCTACAAAATTGGTTGCAAAATACAACATATCAAATGCAAATACCACAGATACTCAAATCAAAGATGGAGGTTCAGTATTTGATAGTGGAGTATGGGGTAATATCTCATCAACAGAATTTGGTATTATAGTAGTTCAAGATGCAGATGGTTCATGCACTGCTAAAACACCAGTTATCAACAAGGGAGATATTGTAGCAATAGCATTAAATACCACAGGATTAAAAATGGGTCCAAGGTCAGATATAACAGGTACAATACAGCCAGAGTTCGGAGCTCCTGGTGTGATATCATTCACAACCCCTGCAACATACATAAATGGTTCAAGAGTAATACAGCTTCAATAAATTATTAAATTCTCTATTTTTTTGAGGTGAATTTATGTTGGAATTCCTTAAAAATAAAAGGGGTGCTATTGGTATTGGGACCTTAATTATATTTATTGCCCTAGTATTAGTTGCAGCAGTTGCAGCAGCGGTAATTATAAACACAGCTGGAAAATTACAACACAAAGCATCTACTGTTGGTCAGGAAAGCACTAAACAAGTAGCAAGTGGTATTCAGGTTATCAAAGTTGCAGGATATGCAGATGTTAATTCTACGGATTCTTTTATAGTTATAAACACAACATCCAATGAGACCATAATAAACAACTCTGCATATCGGAATACAGTGGATAGCTCCCAGTATGGGTATATAAAAGGTATGGCCATATTTGTAGGGCCAAATATTGGCGATGATATAGATTTAACATCTACAATAATTACCGTGTCAAATGAAGATAAAAAGGTATCATTGGTATACTCCGGCATTATCAAACATGCTGATACAAATGGTACTGAGGATATATTCAAGGGATTGGTTCTTGAAGGGGCTAACGATTCAGTTAATACCACTGTGGTAAATACCACTGAAGGAGAACATGTTAATGGAAGCTATATTGTAATCAGAAATTCAAATGAAATTACCGTAGGAAAGGATGGATGGGTATTAAACAACGTGCCTAAATTTGGAATAATCGTTTTACAGGATTCTGATAAATCTACATACGGAGCTCACCCTACGGTTAACTATGGGGATAAAGTTGTACTTACAGTAAATACTGGTGCCATATTTAATCCTGGCGTGGCTACAAGAGATGTAATATCTGGGGAGGTAATCCCAGAATATGGTGCATCAGGAATAATCGAGTTTAGAACACCATCAGTATTTGGTGGTAAAGTAGTAGCTCTTCAATAATGGGTGAAAAAATGCCAAACATATCTGAAATAATTGACGAAATAAAAAAAAAATAGCATTTGGTAAAAATAAAGGAGGAGGTAGTGAAGCGGAAGGTCTTGATGATGAATTCATGCTTGATGAAGATGACATGCCTGAATCAGGGGATGAATTAGCTGCTGCAAATGAGGAACTTCTTGCTAAAATTGGAGAGCTTGAATCAAGATTTCCAAAAATAGAAATGATGATTACAAATCTAAGGAAGGAAAATGAAACTCTAAGAGATAATATCAATAAAATAAATGAGAACTTTCAAGACATAATGGCACTCTACGAAGTGGTCTCAAATCAAGTAAATCCATTTATAGGGATTTCAAAAATTACTGCAACCAGCATGGAAAAAATGGAAAGATTAGAATATGAAGCAAACGCCCTTAGAAAAAAAGTTGATGAGTTACAAAGGGATGTCGTAATTCTTGCGGACATATATCTAAAACAGCACGATATCGATTTAGATGGTGTCATCAATGATATACTTGCAGAAGAAGAAATCTCCAAAGTAATATCAGGAGAGGATTCAAATGGTTAGTGAAACAGAATTGTATTCTTCCACAATGGAAGATTATTTAACTGAGGATGAATTGGAGGAATATCTAGAGAATTTAAAAACTAAAATTCCTTCATTTATTGTTGAGCTGTTAAAAAATAATTTGAAAAACAGAAAATTAACAAAAAACCAATTAGATAGGATAGTGAATAGGGTCACTGACCTTTATTTGGGTAAAAAACCAGAGGATAAAAAAGCAGAAGAATTAACCGCTAAAATCAATGATTTGAGTAATAAATTGGATGCACTGATGAAAGTTGCGGCAATATCTTCCGCAACAAAGGTATCTGAGGATATTAAAAGAGAATTATCTAGTTTAGAAGAAGATGAAAAGGTGGAGTCGGATAAACCGGAAGGTTTAGTAGAAATCAATGAAAATGCAGACAATGCAGACATAATGGAAGAAGAAAAGGAAGAAAGCGAAGTAATTACAGAAGAGTTGGATGTGGAAGAACACAAACCTGAAGAATTGAAAACCCTGGAGAAGAAAATCGAGAAAAAAGAGGAAGAACCTATTGTGGATGAAATAGAAACTGAAAATTCAAAAAATGTTCCGATTATTGAAGAGGAGGTCATTGATATGCCAACCGATTTAACAGGAGTGCATGATAAAAAGTATAATCTTGAAGAATTACCTGAGGATACCCTATCCACTATGTTAGTCTTTAAATGGCTTGAATTTTTAATAAGTAGAGTTGGATTGAGTAATTTAATTGATATTTTAGATTATTATTATAATTTGGGGTGGATATCTGAAAAGGTAGTTAATAGATTGATAAAAATATCAAAAAATATGAAATATCTCAATGAAGAATTCAGGAAGCCCATGGATAAGATGATATCAGAGGACCATATAGTTTCCTTACTTTATATTGAAAAATTAGCAGGTAGGCCAATACCTGTGGATGAATTAGAAAGTATGGATAGGGAAATAAACAGAATAAGGAAATGGGCAGAAGAATTGCAAAGTATATAAATTATTAAGACATTGCAAGGAGGGATTATTATGGATACATCAACATTATCTTCAATACTGTTTGAAGCACATAAACCAGCCAAATTGGAAAAAATTCCAGAAGATCCAATGTCAATAATATTCACTTTCAAATGGTTGGAATATTTGTCAGAAAGAGTAGGTTATTCAAATATTGCTAATACATTGGAATTCTATTATAATTTAGGCTGGTTATCTGATAAGGCAGTATTGGATTTATTAAAATACCTGAAAGGAATCAAACCAGGAGCAGAAATAGACGAACCTTCTGGCAATCTTACAATTGCTGACCACCTGGTTTCATTATTATTTATAGAAAGATTAAATGGTAAAAAAATTTCCAGTGAAGTGCTTGATAGGATAGAATGGGAAATAAGGAGAATAAAAAAGGGGGTTGAACAATACTATGGGGTTTAGTTCAACTGCTGGTTTGATAATTATATTATCAACAGTATTGGTTTGTTCTATATACATATATAGTTCAGTGGATTTAAATACTGTTAAGATAAATAACGCATATTCTGAGTATATAAATCATTTAAACAATAAAGCAAATGAAAAATTGACAATAGTATCTGCTGTAAATTCAAGCGATACCATAAATATAACACTTTTAAATAATGGCTCATTGACTCATGAACCCCATAAATGGACAGTAATGTATAATGGCACACCAAAAAACTTTGAAGTTAATCCGGATGTGACGTATTTAACTCCACTGAATAATATCACAATTATTATAAATGCCACTGCTCCAGCAAGAATATGTGTGGTTTCGGAGTATGGGAATAAGTATTATTGTAATTTAAATTAGGTTACTACAAAATTATAAATTATAATAAGAATACTTTTAACCTTTTTATGTTTGTTATTGTTGATTATTATTAGGTGATTTAATGGCATCCAATGTGTTCTCAGAAATAATTATATTCGTCAGCGTTTTAATAATTGCTGCTGCTGTTTCTGGGATTCTAGCAACCACTACTCATAAACTATCTCTTGGGATGAATAATAAGGGAGATATACTTTCGTCAAAACTATCTCAGGATTTCGAAATAATTAATGACCCTGGAGATGTCCCAAGGAATCAGTCAACAGGCATTATTTCCATATATATAAAAAATACTGGAAAAACGCCAATAACATTCAATAAGGGAGTTTTAACAGTTCTCATTGATGGAGAAGTTAAATCTATAAATTCCACGGCGATAGTGGATAGTACATCAGAGGTATTAAATCCATCAATGGTTGGTAAAATTGATGTTAATTATAACACAACAGGATACCATAGAATAAAAGTGGTTTCTGAAAATGGAGTAGCTAGGACATTGAAGGTAGAGATTCAATGACGGCATATATCTGGTGATTTTATGAAGCTTGCAAGAATCGAACTTAGTAGGGATGATATTCATAAAAGGTTGGGTGGGGGCATCCCATACGGGAGTATAATCCTTATTGAGGGGGAAGAATCTACTGGAAAATCAATAATTGCTCAAAGATTAGCTTATGGTTTTTTACAAAACGCTCACTCTGTTACGTATATTTCAACACAATTAACAACATTGGAGTTTGTAAAGCAAATGATGTCATTAAATTACAATATAAATAAAAAACTTTTGAGCGGAGTTTTACTGTACATTCCAGTATATCCATTAATATCTGATAATCTTCAAAAGGAAGATTTTATAAAAAAACTTATGGAAACAAGGACATTTTATGAAAAAGATGTTGTAATATATGACACCATATCATCCCTTATAGTAAATGATGCAAGCGATATTAAGGTGAATGATTTAATAGCTTTTTTTAAAAGAATAGCAGCTATGAATAAGATTGTAATTTACACCATAAATCCAAAAGAACTACCTGAATCTGTTTTAACATTATTTAGAACAGCTGCTACAATGGTATTCAAAACTGAAATTTACACATTTGGAGGGAGTGTTAAAAACCTTGTAAGAGTTGAAAAATACAATTTAGCAAGGGGCCCATATCAAAAAACCATGGTATTCAGAGTGGAACCTAATTTAGGTATTGCAGTAGAGATATCATCCGTAGCATAAAACGTATGATTGTATGGCTATATAACAACAGTAATTTAGTATTATAAATATAAGGTGATAGAAATGGCAGATGAGTTTAAAACCAGTATGGAAAGAAATCCTCATTTGCGTAAGTATGTGGATAACTTCAAAAAAACCTATTTAAAAATGCCTGAGTTCATGGTGAGCTTATCGAGGGATTTAAAAGAACTTAAATATCCAAATATTCTTTATCCGATTGGTGATCCATTATTTATTCATATATTTGGAACCCATGATGTTAAGACAAAGTATATAGTTATAGAGCCGAGGTTGGAAACCCTAGATGAAAAATTAACTTATAAAATGATAATGGATAAACTTTTAGAATATGCTCCTTATGCGGATTCTCCTGAAAGTGATGAAGAATTTGGAAAAATACTAACCGACTTATTTAACAAAACAACCAAGGTCGTCGAGAGTAAAAAAAAGGGCAAAAAATTCTTTAATTTTCTAAATGCTGGAAAAATTGAAATTACAAAACCTGAAAGGGATAAATACTTATATTTATTAAAAAGAGATTTGATAGGATTGGGCGTGCTTGAACCTATTAAACGAGACCCTTATATCGAGGATATACACGTAATAGGCTCAAATGGCTGTCAGCTTGTTCATAAGATATTCGACATGCTCCCTACAAATATTAGGTGGGAAAATGACATCGAACTTTCAAACTATTTAAAAAATATGTGTGAAAGGATAGGACGACCAGTTTCTGATGCAAACCCTGTTGTTGATGGTTCCCTTCCAGACGGTTCGAGGATAAATATTATTTATTCAACAGACGTTTCATTGAAAGGTCCTTCATTCACTATTAGGAAATTTACAGACGTTCCAATAAGTATTACTCAAATTATCAGCTGGGGGACAATGTCTGCTCAAACTGCGGCATATTTATGGCTTTGCTTGGAATATGGTATGAGTATCTTTATTTGTGGGGAGACTGCATCAGGTAAAACCACAACATTAAATGCCATATTACCATTTATTAAACCAAAATCGAAGGTATTTTCTTGTGAGGATACTGCCGAGGTTAAACCACCTCAGCCAGTATGGCAACAGCTGCTGACAAGAGAAAGAGGGCCTGAAGAAAGTAGAGTTACACTGTTCGATTTATTGAGGGCTGCACTGAGGTCTAGACCTAACTATATTATTGTTGGGGAGATAAGGAGTGTTGAAGGTGCAGTGGCATTCCAAGCAATGCAGACAGGACACCCGGTATTATCAACATTCCACGCTGCAAATGTTAGGAAAATGATTCAAAGATTGAATGGGGACCCAATTAATATTCCACTAACATTCATGGACAACCTCCATGTGGCATTATTTCAGCTCGCAGTATACAGTAGAGGTAAGTTTTTAAGAAGAGTCGTAAGTATTGAAGAAATTGAAGGTTATTATAAAGAAGTAGATGGAGTAATAACAAGAGGGGTATTTGAATGGGACCCTCAAAATGATAAACACAACTTTACAGGACTTAACAACAGTTATATTCTTGAAGATAAAATTGCAAAGGTAGCTGGCTACGATGACCCAAGGGAGATATATGATGAATTAAATTTACGGACCAGAATACTTGAAGAAATGATAGCAAGAGGCATGTTTGGATATTATGAGGTTTTAGATGTAATATGGAATTTTTATGAAAAAGGATTGGAGGGGCTCCCATTCCCTATCTGAGGTAATTGAGGTGATTTTATGTTCCTAGATATTCTATCCCGTGTGGGATTAAAGCCTAGAGATTATTTATTAAAATATGTCCTGCCTTCAATTATTCTCTCCATCATTTTAGTAGCCGTGGGAATAACTTATTTTTCAGGATACATACGATTGTTAGTATTGCTTATTCCAGTATTAATTTTGGGCAGTGCCATAGGTTATCCCTATATAGAATTAGATAACCAAAAAAACCAGATAAACGAAAAACTCCACATATTTATAACAAAATTCGGTGTCTTATCAATAACTGATTTAGACAGAAAGGAGCTCATGAAAATTCTTGCTAATGAAAAGGAAGAGCTCGGACAATTAGCCAATGAATCGAAAAAAATATATGTATTAATAAAAAGATGGAATCAATCACTTGCTGAAGCTTGCAGATTCTTAGCACATAGAACTCCAAGTAGTGAGTTTTCAGATTTTTTAGATAGGATGGCATATTCAATAGATAGTGGTGAAGAGCTCAAAGATTTCTTAGCAAAGGAGCAGTCCATAGTTATGAATGATTATGCTGCATTTTATAAGAGGTCATTATATTCATTGGACATGTTTAAAGAAATGTATATTAGTGCAATTACATCTCTTGCATTTTTTGTAACTTTTGCAGTTATCGCTCCGTTCATAGCACCTTATAATTTTGTGACTACGGTCACTATGGCATTGTTGGGATTTATTATAGCAGAGGTATGTTTGGTGTATATTATTAAAAGTAAAATGCCCGCAGATAGATTATGGCATACTGGTGAGAAGCCAACTCCTGTGGATTTAAAACTTAGGAAGTATTTGATAATCTCAATAATTTTAACCATAATAACTCTGGGCGTTCTTATTTGGGGGAAATATTTTGCAGGAATTCCAAAAATAGCTGCAATTCCATATCAGATAATATTTGCTGCTGGATTTACACCACTTCTAATCGGCGGATATATCGCTAAAAGAGAGGAGAGTTTGGTTATAAGAAAAGAATATAACTTTCCAGATTTTTTAAGGTCACTGGGTGATTCAGTCAGTGCAAAAGGCGGAGGTATGGAGGATTCTTTAAAGTATTTGTCATCACATGATTTTGGTCCATTGACAAAGGATTTAGAACGACTTTATAAAAGGATATCTATAAGAATCGATAACAATAAAGCATGGAGACTTTTTGGTTTTGAAACATGTAGTTATTTGATACAGTTGTTTTCCGAAATGTTTGAAAGATGTACATTTTTGGGGGGAGACCCTGGAAAAGCTTCTGAAATCATAGGAAATAATTTTCGTAAAATAATTAATTTAAGAAAATCAAAATATCAAAGTGTTGAACAATTTACTGCTATAATGTATGGATTGGGAGGAGGTCTTGCTCTTGCATTATATACCTCTTATGGAGTAGCACATATGGTAAATAGCTTATATACTTCTCTTGAAATCCCTGAGGCGATGATTAGCGTTATAAATATTATGGCACCCGGTGATTTATCGATAATATCCTATCTAATGTATGCTTGTCTGGCAATATATGCTTTAATTTCAGGATATATGATAAAAATAATGGATGGCGGACACCCACAAGTTATGTTGATGCATTTTACAATAATACTCTGGATAGTTTCTATTGTGTCATATGTCACTGAGCTCATAATAAATAAAGTATTGGGTGTAGGTATCCCATTGTTCTAATACCTTTTTAGTTTTTTAGTTTGCGTTTATTTTAGAATTGAACCTATAATAAAGCACAAAAGCACCAAATTCATTATGTATTTTATATTTTTTGATGATTTTTTAGCACCCTCTTTTGAAGGAGCTCCCAACAATTTAACAATCGAGTATATAAACAGTATATCGCATAAAATTATTCCAAATAAATAAACATCCCCAAAGATTCCCATAATGTATGGCAATGGGCTCAATACAACAGCCGTAATTAAAAAAATACCTGCAACATATAGGGATTTTTTGCCGTATTTTATAGGGAGGGACATCACTCCTTCTTTTAAGTCTCCTTCAATATCTTCAAAATCTTTTATTATTTCTCTGCTCCATGTTGCAAACATTGCACATAGGAATAAAATTAATGTAATTCCAATATTATTAACTGAGGCACCACCAAATACAAATACTGAGCCAGTGAGGTATGCAACTATTAAATTCCCAATTATTTTGTTTCTTTTGTATTTTTTAGCATACAGATACAATGCAAGTGCGTTAATAATTGCTATAACAAAACATACTTTATTGAACATTGAAAGCAATAAGCCGATAGCCACCAACAACCATGAAAATATTTTTGCATTTTTTAAGGATATTTTATTTGATGGAAGTGGTCTAAATGGTTTGTTTATTCTATCGATTTCAATATCGTATATATCATTAAGTGCATTTCCAAATCCGCAGATTAAAAACACAACCAACGATGCAGTTAAAATATAATGAATCAAATCAAAGTTAAAACCCGAAGCTATTAAACCACCAGCAACAGTTCCAAAAGATGCGGTTAAACAATTTTTTGCCCTTACTAATTCCATATAATATTTTAAATTTTTCATACTACCACAAGTTTATTTAAATAGTTTTGTTTTATTACTAATCATACTAAACTACATAACATTATCTTGTTTTATAAATTTTTATGTGATATTATGTTAAACTTTGGAACAGCTGGAATACCAATAAATGTAAAACCAAGAACTACAAAAGGAGCCTTTGATTTTTTAAAAAAGATAGCCTTAAATGCTATGGAAATAGAATTTGTAAGAGGAGTTAATATAAAAGAGGAAAAAGCAGAGGAGTTAAAAAATTATTCAAATGATATAATATTAAGTGTTCACGCCCCATACTATATAAACCTAAATGCAAAGGAGCAGGAAAAGATTGAAAACAGCATTAATAGAATAGTAAATTCGGCAAAGATAATAAGCATCTTTGGAAAAAACTCTCAAAAAAATAAAAATGTGGTTTTTCATCCAGGATATTATCTTAAAATGGATAAAAATGAGGTATATAAGACTATGCTTAAAAACATTGGTAGAATGGTAGAATACTTAAATGAAAATAAAATAAATGCAATGTTGAGACCAGAGACCACTGGAAAGATAAGTCAGTTTGGGAGTATTGAGGAGCTCCTATCATTATCAGAAGAACTAAGTATATTGCCGTGTATTGACTTTGCACACATATATGCAAGAAGTTTGGGAAGAATAAACGACTATAATTCATTTTATAAGATAATGGAAAATATGGAGAATAAATTGGGAAAAAGAGCAATAAACGACATGCACATCCATATATCTGGAATTGAATTTGGAAAAGGAGGGGAAAAGAACCATCTGCCATTGGATGCTTCTAATTTTAATTATAAGGAGGTTTTAAAAGTATTGAAGGATTTCAATGCAAAGGGAACTGTTATATGTGAAAGTCCAAGGATGGAGTATGATGCACTGATTTTAAAGAGAATGTATGGTGAGCTCTAACTTCACCTGTCAAAAAGTATAAAAATTTTAATTTATTCAACTGTGACGCTCTTTGCAAGCCCTCTTGGTTTATCCACATCTCTACCGAGCTCCACAGCTTTATAGTATGCCAACAGCTGACAGGCGGGGGCATAAACAAAAGGACTTACCTCTTCCATCACATCAGGTATTTTTATTAGGTAGTCAACTATATCAACATTTACAGGAGATATTCCTACAACTTTTCCATTCCGTGCCTTTATCTCTTCAATATTTGAGATTACTGAATTAAACAGGTTTGAATTTGATGGAGGAACAAGTGCAACAGTATCCATATTTTCATCGATTAATGATATTGTTCCGTGTTTCAAAAATCCACTACTCATGCCCTCAGCATGTAAGTATGTAATTTCTTTAAATTTCAGAGCTCCTTCCAATGCATTTGGTAGATTTATCCCCTTCGATATAAAGAGGTAGTTTTTAGCGGTTAGGTTTTTGGATATATTTTTTATATTCTCCCTTTCATTTTCATTTATAACTTCTTTTATATATTCTGGAATATTTTCAAGTTCTTTTCTATATATGCCCATGTCTTTTCCAATTACCTCCCCATACTCAATAAATAATCTATACAATATCATCAATTGAGACATGTAGGTTTTTGTTGCACAGACCGATATTTCAATACCTGAGCCCATCATAATAGTAATATCTGCCTCCCTTGTTGCTGTGGAACCTAAAACATTTACTATTGTAGCAGTTTTTGCCCCCTTTTCTTTTGCATATTTTATTGCTTTTATCGTGTCGTATGTTTCACCGCTTTGAGTAATTCCTATTACGAGGGTGTTTTCATCAACTATACCTTTTATTAGAAACTCCGATGAATCACAAGGTATTATCAATTTATTTAATTTTGAAAACCAGTATTCTGCAACCATTAAAGCATGAAGTGAAGTCCCCATTGCAATGATATATATTTTATCGTGATTATGTAGTGCTTTTGCGAGCTCTTTTATTTCATCATTGCATATTTTGGATGAGTTTTTAATTACCTCCGGCTCCTCCATAATCTCTTTTAACATAAAATGCTCGTATCCCCCTTTTTCTGCACTTTCAATATCCCATTCTATTATAGTTTTTTCTCTTTTGTCTGTAATGTCTTCATTGTTGTTGTATATGGTGTAGGATATTACATTATTATTTTTATTTTTAGTTTTATCTTTATCCTTATCGTTATTATTACCTTCTTTTCTTAAAACTACCATATCTCCATCTTTCAAAGGTATAATTTCCTTTGTCCATTCTAAAAATGCCGAAATGTCGCTTCCCAAAAAGCATTCATCCTCCTTTACTCCAAGAATAAGTGGGTTTTCGTTTCTTAATCCAATAAGCAAGTTTGGGAAGTTTTTATTTAATATTAAAAATGCATAAGTGCCGTCCAATTTTTTTATGGCATCTTTAATAGCATTTATATAATCTTCTTCTGATGGGCTTTCATATTTTTTTAATTCCTCTTCAATTAAGTGAGGTATTACTTCGGTATCAGTCTGTGATTTAAACACATGCCCTTTTTTTATCAGCATATCCTTTAATTCTTTGTAGTTGGAAATTATTCCGTTATGAACAACACAGATTTCATTTTTACAATCAGAATGAGGATGGGCGTTTTCTTTTGATACATTCCCATGTGTTGCCCACCTATTATGACTTATAGCGACACATCCATCCACTCCCAAAAAATCCTCCTTCTTAGCAACCTCCTCCACTTTTCCAATATTCTTTTTTATAATTAAATTATCATTGTCAATTATTCCAATACCACAGCTGTCATATCCCCTATATTCCAATCTTTTTAGTCCTTTTAATAATATTTCAGACGCCATTCTGTTTCCAATATATCCAATTATGCCGCACATTTTTACACCATATAATAAAAAATTAAATTAAATAAAAATAACTATATTTTTATAATATATTCTTTAAATATTTACATTATTTTTTAGTATTATATAATTTTTGGTGAGATTATGAAAAAAAGGATTACATTAATTGGTAGTAAAATAGCAAAAACTGGAAATGAATTTGTTTATTATGGTTTATTAAAAGAATGCGAATCATGTAGATTCAAAAAAATTTGCCATGATGGGATGGTAGTGGGGAAGAGGTATAAAATTGTTAGTGTGAGGTCAGCAAATCATCCATGTGAGATTCATGAAAGTGGGGTCAAAGTTGTGGAGATAGAGCCTGCAAAGGATATTGTTATGTTGGTAGAGTCAAGAAAAGCATTGGATGGTCTTACACTATCCCATAGGGATATACAATGTAATAATATACTCTGTGAGAATTATATGTTATGTCATCCAGAGGGCGTCTATAATAAATATAAAATATTAAAAGTATTTGATGAAAAGATAAAATGTCCAAAAGGATATTCATTAAAAAAAGTGACGGTATCGCCAATTGATGATGGCAATCATGAGGAATAGTTCTACATTTATATCCCTTTTTTATCTATTTTCTATTTTCATATCAGTTATAAATCAGATTTATATTCCTTTTTTTAATATATCTATCGTATCCCCATAAATTACATTACTATTGCAAAAATTGGGGAGGTATTTTGCAGCTTTTCCAGAATTGGTGGCAATATTTTTATAACCCATATCCTCAACTGGTGCCACAACCATACAAGTATCACATACGATTTTTCCACCGGCATTTTCTATAATATCTGTATATCCCATCCTATCGGCTATCGATTTTATATGAATTGATGTGCATATCCATAAATCACATTTAAATCTATTATTTTTATTTAGGTTATTTTTTAATATAAAATCTACAACTTCCGTTATCTCTTCTAAACTACAATGTGGGCATCCTATACATATTAAATCAGGGCATTCAGCAGAATTTAGAGATTCGTATTCATTTTTAATATCATCATCTGTTATGGTTATTTTTTCGATTTCTTTATAGTTACTTTCTTCAATTTTTCCCATTACAATTTTAGCCTCTGGTGTAATGTTCTCGACATGATACAGTGCAACACCACCACTTGCAGCAAGGGATGCTCCAAGGCCTTTTAATTTGTAGGATTTGTATGAGCTCACATCATCAATATCCAATTTTTTAAATTTAAAGTATGGAACTCCATTTTTTACAATCTTTCCAACGATAGAGCCCAGAGCTCCGTAATCGGATAGTTTTGTTATTTCCGCATCCACCTCAATTATATGTGTGGGAATTCTATTTTCATCAAGATGGTATCCATAATATGGGGTTTTTCCAAGTATGGCAGAAGCCAGTGCAGATGGTCCTCCCTCACGGTTTGTCCGAGCTCCGATAATTGAATTTGCATAGGATACCGCAGAGGATTCAGCCCATGAAATGTGGGAACCAAATATGGGAACATTTCCAGATAAATAAGGTGTGCATGTGCATCCTATTTCTATGCTCATTTTTTTAAAGCACTCAATCACTTCAAGTTGTTTTTTTGCAAACTCTTTTGGGAATCCGAGCTCTACATATTTATCTAAATCCATGCCCGCAGGGTTTAGTGTTGTGGGGACGGATACTTTAATGTTGCTATTGGACATATCTTTCAGGAATTCTAAACCTTTTTCCCCTATTGTTTTATAGGATACACCAGAAACCTGTGCCGATGAGATAGGTATAAGTTTCTCTGCACCGTATATGTCTCCCAAGGACACTAAAAGGTTCATGCAGGTTTCAAGGATTTCCCCATATTCTCCGTTATATATTTTTTCCTCTTCTTTTGTGAGAAACATTATTTCACCGTTTATTATGTATTTTTAATAACTTTTTATTTTTTATATGACCTACTTTTTAATTTTCTCATGTAAAATATATTATTGTCATACTCCAATTTTATCAATTTATCCTCTTTTATTAATCTTTCTACAATATCCCAGCCAACATTTGCCTTATTTATCAGCTCTTCAACGGCTTCCTCCCTCATAGGATGAACAGAAGTAATAGACAGTAAATCCTCCTCGATATTTCCAGAATATGCGAATTCGTTGCCCTCATAACCTATTAGATACTCGATTTTATCCAATCCAATAATTTTGGAAAATATTTGAAATACTCTGTTTATGGTTTCTTCATTTGCAGGTTTGATTTTTTCAGCAGGGGGTCTTATGGGGATGCTTATATAACATTTATTTGGAGACAGTTTCTTTAAAAATCTTGCAGTATCTTTTATCACTTCGTCAGTGTAGTTTATTCCGTCCAATAACATGGTTTCAGTTATTATTTTTCCCTTAAACTCTTTTTTAAACTTCAATATTCCTTCAAGAATATCATTTAGATTTAAATCTTTGTGGGGTCTATCAATTATTTTCCAGAGCTCTCCATCAACAGCATTTATTTTTAAAGAAACTAAATCAAAATCCATTAAGTCCTTTCTGACATCTTCCCTATACATTAAGGAGGTATTTGTGATTATGGCAATGGGAATATTTAATTTTTTTAACTCCTCAACTTCTTTTTTTAGATTAATATCAAGGGTAGGTTCTCCGTCTGGGACATATGTAATATAATCAATTTTCTCATTTCTATTTTTTAGATTGTTTATTCTTTTTTCAACAGATTGAATTATATCCTCTACTTTATAAAATGCTCGTCTTTTTATGGTTTTATTTAGCGTTCTCCCCACTTGGCAGTATATGCAGTCATAACTGCAAAATTTATTTGGAATGTTGTTTATTCCCAAACTTTTTCTAAGTCTTCTTGATGGAACAGGTCCAAATGCTATTTTGTCCTTATCAGCTTTGAAATATTCCATAGTTTTCCTTTTATTTTTTAGTTTTTATTTTTATTTCTTATTTTATGTTAATTTTTATTATGGCTTTTGTTATATTTATTTCGTTTTATTTACTATTTTTCCGTTAATCTCGCCAACGACCTTTAAAACACTTAAAGCAACGCCTTCAACTTCAATTCCTCCTTTCCCTTTAACCCCATCTCCAACAAGATATAGTTTATCATTAACAATAGGATTTAAATCTGTTCCATTTGAAGCATGATTCACAGGTATTTCATCTCTGTATGATTGTATGTGGAGAATTTCATAATTATTTATATTATTTTCGCTGAATAACTGTTCTATGTCATTTAAAACAATATCTATTTCATTTTTAACATTATCTTTAATCTGCGTCGCATGAGCCATTATTAAATTATATCCTTCTTTCGCAAGGTTTTTATCAACATTTGATGGACAGTTTAAACCGTTTATTCTTTCACACTCTGGCGTAAATAAAACTCCATTATGTTCTATAAATTTTTCTTTACATCCTATGGATACTTTTATGCCCTTTGAAGGGATGGGTTCCTTTCCGTTTATTATTTTTATATTGGATATATTTTCTGTTAGTTTTGGTGATAAATTGCTTATTATTATGTCAAATTCCTCGGAGTCAATATATCCTTTGTCGTTATCAATTTCTATCCTTTTAACTTCATAATTTGTAATTATTTTTCCATTATTGTTTTTTATCACTCTCACGAGCTCATCAATCACCCCCTTGCACCCACCAATGGGCATTCCAGGACCTCCAAATTTATGATAGTTCTGAGTTATTTCAAGTATTTCTTCCATTGGGGTATCATAGGCGTTTAAACTTAAAGCCCAACCTGTGAATGAGTTTCCAATATCCAATGCCAGCGGAATGTCCTCTAAAAATTCCCCAAATGATATATTTTTATCCACCCTCCCAATTTTCAAGTTGGCAGCCATTTTTAGACCTTTTATCTTATCCTTTAATCCTACGAGATTAAATATATTCTTGTATGGATGATTCTTTTTATTTACTCTAAAAAGACCATCGGGATTGGAATTCACAATATTGACATTACATCCGGCTTTATTTAACAGCTGTGCCAAATATCCATCTGCCCCGTGTGGTATCATGTGTAGAGCTCCTGTGGTAAGTTGATACCCTTGATATTCGATATTTGTAAATCTTCCACCAACAATGGGTAATTTTTCATAAATAACCACTTCGTTTTCTTTTGAAAGTAAGGCTCCTGCCAATAAACCGCCTAATCCTGCTCCAACTATTCCTATTTTCATACTATCGCCCATATTATTTAAAAAAGTAAGAAAACAATAAATAAAATAATATTAAAAATAATATTAAAATCAAAATAAGATAAAGAATTTTATCCCAAAACAGATTGGGTTCATATAAACCTATCGAACCGAATATTTACAATGAAACTTGATTTCGTCTATTTTTTAGTTTTGGGATTTTGTAGTAAAGCGGAGACTTAAAACTTCGGTTTAGTCTAATTAATATATATTTAAGCATACATCACATGTAATGGTGGTGCGTTTGCTCTGTCATCTTTCTTTTTAGCCCATACTTTTTCAATGGCTGTTAAGAAGTCGTCCATCGTTACATATTCTCTTCCGTCCCTTATGGCAAACATACCAGCTTCCGTGCATATTGCTTTTAAATCTGCACCAACACAACCTTCTGTCATTTCTGCTACCTTTTTTAAATCCACATGCTTTAAATTCATGTTTTTTGTATGGATTTTTAAGATATCCAACCTTCCCTCTTCGCTTGGTGCGGGAACCTCGATTATTCTATCGAATCTACCGGGTCTCAATATGGCAGGGTCAAGTATATCAGGTCTGTTTGTAGCGGCTATAATCTTTACATCGCCTTTTGATTCAAATCCATCCATTTCAGCAAGAAGTTGCATGAGTGTCCTCTGAACTTCCCTATCTCCACCAGTTAATGACTCTGTTCTTCTGCTTGCTACTGCATCTATTTCATCAATGAATATGATACATGGTGCTTTTTCCTTGGCTAACTTGAATACATCCCTTACAAGTTTTGCCCCCTCGCCTATGAATTTTTTAACGAGCTCGGAACCAACAATCTTTATAAATGATGCATTAGTTTCATGAGCAACTGCCTTTGCAAGAAGGGTTTTACCTGTTCCCGGAGGTCCATATAATAAAACCCCCTTAGGTGGTTCAATACCTACTTTTTCGAATAATTCGGGGTGTGTTAACGGGAGCTCTACAACTTCCTTAACTTCTTTTATCTGTTCTTCCAATCCCCCTATGTCGCTAAATGATATATCCGGTCTTTCATCAACTTCCATTGCCATTGCCCTATAATCTTTTTCCTTAGGCAAGACATCCACAACAGCCAGAGTTTGCTGATTTAAACAAACTCTTGCACCTGGAACAATTTCATCTTTATTTACGAACTGTGAGATGCTTACAAGGAAACTTGGACCTGTCGAGCTCTTTACAACTACCTTTCTATCATTTACTTTATCAATTACTGTTCCAAGTATTAATGGTGGAATTCTGAGTTTATCTAATTCTCTTTTAAGAATCTCGTTTTCTTTTTTCAACTGTGCATTTTCTCTATTTAAATCTTTATTTTCCAATTCCATCCTTAATACTTTACTCTCTAACTCCGCAATATATGTCTTTTCCTTAAATTCTTCAATATTTATTTCATTTTTCTCTTCAACATCGTCGTTCTCGTAGCTTGGAAATACCATAAGATATACCTCCATGTAAATAATAATCATGATATAATTTAAATTAATATGGTGAATAGATAATAATTATAATTATTAATAAATCAATGAAGATATATATATGTAATGGTTGAAGGCAATTACCTTCCTTTCTAAATATTATTTTATATATTTCATTAAATTAATATATCGGTAGGTATTTATAATTAATGGATGGTTATGTCATCATTATTTAAATTAGGTGAGTATTATGCAGTGTGAATTATGTGGAAAAGAAGTCAATAAACTTACACCTGTAAGGATTGAAGGTGTAGAAATGCAAGTATGTGATGAATGTGCTAAGTTTGGAGTAGCTCCAAAGAGTTATTCAAGAAAACCTAAAACAGTTCTTGGAAGGGGAGCTCCTCAAACAAAAAAGACTAATCGACCTAAAAGAGATTTATTTGATAGTTTAAAAATAATAGTAGAAGATTATGGGGATGTCATAAAAGAGGCAAGGATGAAAAAAGGAATGGATTTAAAAGAACTGGCAAAAAGGGTAGGTATCAAGGAATCAACACTTCACAAAATTGAAAGAAACGAACTGGAACCAGAAGAAAAATATGTAAAGAGATTGGAAAAAGAATTAAATATTTCATTATATGAAGAGGGAGAGCAGGATTATAATGCGAGCTCTTCAAGGGATGAATTCACATTAGGGGATTTTGTGAAGATTAAAAAAAGAAAGTAATAATGGATAATAATTATCTTATTATCTTAATTAATTTCTGTTCCCCTAACCTCTCCAATTAATGCACTATATATATTTCCTTTTTTATTTCCATTGAAGATTATTGTTTTAATACCTGAGTTATAAGATTCCATGACTTTTAAATACATTCCACCAGTGATATCGTTTTTATCAGATGGTTTTAGGTATTTTAAAACATTGTTAATATTTTCTGAATTGATTTTTTCTATAACATTGTTGTTGGAATCAAGCACGCCATCCACATCAGAAGCATGAAGGCTTAGGTTTGGTTTTAATTTTTTTGTTAGATAAGGCAGTGCATGGTCTCCTGAAAATATTTTATAATTACTCTCACCATCTAATACTATATCGCCGTGAATTACAGGAATCAAACCTCTTTTAATCATACCCTCTATTGCATAAGTGTCAAAATGGATTTCGCCTTTATCAAATGCTATAAATGAAGAAGGCTGTATAGAAACTGCTGGAATGTCATAATCATGAAGATTGTTAATTACAATATTGTTGAATTTTCTCATGGCTTTTTGAATGTCCCAGAATCCTTTTTCCATATTGTAAAATTCTTTTTTATTATTATTTTTATTATCTTTATTTAGATATTTCTTTGCGACGGGATGACCAAAAGAACCTCCGCCGTGTATAATGATTAAATTTAATTTATCATCGTTAGTATCATAATAGTCAATAGCATTTCTTATTTCCATAGAAATTCGTTCTAAATTATCCCATTTAATAGAAAAAGGAACGTTCTTATCGCATAAAATACTTCCGCCAAGTTTAAGAATCGCAAGCATGGTATCACGTTTTAGGTCATGATGTAATAGCTGATTACCATATAATTATAAATTCGTTTGTAAGAGAATTCGATACTCTAATGTGGGTATTATCAAAAAATTATGGACTTGTTCATCAAATAGTATAATAGTCAGTTGTAATGTCATGACCACGTTTTATTTTGATAGTAAGTTGATTAGTTTTATATTATAGTATAACCATACTGACATACTCCCACGACTGAAGTCGTGGGGTTCTCGCTTACGGTAGTAAGCGAGCAACGAAATCACGAAGTGATTTCGTCTAATTTTAGTAGGGTCTAACCCTACATGGGTTGCCAAGCCCACTACCCCTATCTCCGTTTAGGAGATTTAGGGCTACGCTACATGAAAATACTTTTTTCAAAATATTTAAAGCAGCATTCACATCAGCATTCAAAACCATACCACACTCACTACAAACATATAATCCTCTAAACTTCCTATTACTTTTCCTAACAACTCCACAATTACTGCAAGTTTGAGAAGTATAAGCTTCATTAACCTGTTCTACTGTTATTCCCTTTTCCTCTGCCTTATACATTATCATACTTACTAACCTACCAAAAGGTATCCTATGCAGTTTCTCATTGTTCTTTCTACCAATATCAATACTTGAAATGCCTTTGTTTAACTTGCCGATTACAATCCTTGAAACTTTGTTATCCACTGCAAAATCAACAATCATCTTACTAACCTTATGCAAATAATCCTTAGTATAATTCTTTTCTCTTACTGTTAAGCATGATAATCGTTTATTATTCTTTAACTGTTTCCGTGTTAGTTTGGGCTGTAGTTTTCCCTTTGTTTTAGCAAACCATCGGAATTTAGAAATTAACTGTCTCCCATCGTAGATTACTGCACTGCCCGTATTGGTTACTACTGTTGCTAAATTCTTAATTCCTAAATCAATACTTAGTATATTACCTTCTTTGATAGGTTCTTGAATTACTGGTTTCTTATGGATTAAGTGAAGTATGTAGTAGGTTATCCCATAGATGGTCTGCGGAACTATCTCAACTTCTTTAACCTGCGTGGTATCAAGCGGTAGAGTTTTCGATAAATCTACCCATAAGTACTTGGACTTGATAACATGCTTTTCTTTGAGATAGTTTTTAGTTTGTTTTGATAGGGATAACCTTAACTTATTGCCTATGATTTTGAAACCTTGTTTCTTCCATTTTACTGGAAAGTGTCCATCTTTTGGTTGGTATCGTGGTCTTTTAGTGTGCTGTTTGAAGTAGTTTTGCCATGCTATCGCTTGCGTAGCAAGCGAGCAACGAAAACCGAAGGTTTTCGTCTAATTGAGAGTTTTTGACATACTGCCTGTGCTGATTGTGAGTGTAGGTTTTTAAACCAGAAGTTATCCTTCATTTGAACATCTATTTTATTTGGTTCAATGTTTTGTAGTATTACTTCATAATTGGATGTATTCCAGAGTTTTGATGCTGAGTAGGTTAAATGGTTTATGATTGTTAATTGTTCATTGGTTAGTTTTCTTGTTAGGTTTATTGTCAGCACTCTGGTTACTTGCATGGAATTCACCAAATTTATATATATGCCATTATTCTAACTACACTCATATATTATATAGGGAGCATATAAAAAAATGATGTCCGCCTCTCATCCAATCTCGTAAGAGATTTTACAAAACCTTGTTTTGTATAACGATTAAAATCGTTGGAACCTTCTCGGCGGTTTATCGTAAATATATAATTAAGTATTACTTTAACGAAAATAAAAATTATAATAAAATAAAATAAATATAAAACAAAAAAACAAAAATGTGAGATAATATAAGGGAATGTAAAGAATGGTGAAAATATGTTCATAAACGGAGAATGGGTTTTAAGGGATGATTTAAAAGTAATAAATCCATACACTCTTGAAACCATTGGGAATATCACTTCACTAAGTAGAAAAGAGACAAAGGAAGCAATTAAAATAGCCGAAGAACATAAATCAGTTATGAAAAATCTTCCCCCATCGACCAGATACAGCATTTTGATGAATATAGCATCCGAAATACAGAAAAATAAGGAAAAACTGGCAAAAATTATATCCGTAGATGCTGGAAAGCCAATAAGGCAATCCATAATTGAAGTAGATAGAACCATTGGCACATTTAAATTTGCAGCATTTTATGCAAAGGAGCTCAGGGGGGAAACAATACCATTGGAAAATGGCATCATACTAACAAAAAGGGAGCCAGTGGGACTTATTGGAGCAATTACTCCTTTTAATTTCCCACTGAATTTAGTAGCTCATAAGGTAGCTCCCGCAATAGCAACAGGAAATAGTTTAGTTCTTCATCCATCATCAAAGGCTCCAATGGCGGCAATTGAATTAACAAAGATTATCGAAAAGGTTTTAAAAAGTAAAAATGTTCCATTGGGAGTATTTAACCTTTTAACTGGAATGGGGGATGTTGTAGGGGATGAAATAGTAAAAAACGATAAAATAAACATGGTTTCATTTACTGGAAGTGTGGAAGTGGGAGAATCCATTACAAAAAATGCAGGATTCAAAAAGATAACCTTAGAGCTCGGGGGCAATAATCCGATGATTGTTTTAAAGGATGGAGATATAAAAAAGGCAGTTAAATCATGTGTTAGAGGAAAATTCTTAAATTCCGGGCAGGTTTGTATATCTGTTGGAAGGGTGCTTGTTGAGGATGAAGTTGCAGATGAGTTTATAAAGGGGGTAATTGAAGAAACAAAAAAATTAAAGGTTGGCAATCCGTTGGATAGGGAAACAGATATTGGGGCACTAATAACTCCTGAAAGTGCTGAAAGAGTGGAAAATTTAATAAACCAGTCTGTTGAGGAAGGAGGAAAAATACTGTATGGTGGGAAAAGGGAAAAATCCGTCGTTTATCCAACAATTATGGATGTAAATCACGATAACATATTATCAAAAATAGAGATTTTTGCACCAGTTTTGCCTATAATTAGAATTAAAGATATGGATGAGGCATTACACTATGCAAATAATACAAAATATGGTCTTCATGCAGGTGTATTTACCAATGACATAAATAAGGCATTTAAACTTGCAGATGAGCTCGAATATGGAGGGGTTCTTATAAACAACAGCCCAACATTTAGAAGGGACAATATGCCATTTGGAGGAATCAAAAGAAGCGGAATGGGTAGAGAGGGTGTAAAATACGCCGTTGAAGAGATGAGCGAAATAAAAACAATTATCATAAACAATATACAATAACCCATATAATAACAAATATACCAATACTAACACGCATTAAACTTACTTAATTTATTTTTTATAGGGATAGCATATGGAGCTCGACATAATCCATTTAAAAGAAATTGATTCCACAAATAAATATTGCTATAAATTGGGAAAAGATGGGAAAAGAAACTTAATTGTCGTCTCAGATGTTCAGACAGGAGGCGTTGGACGACTTGAAAGAAAATGGTATTCAGATTTTGGAGGGCTTTATTTTTCCATACTTCTAGATTTAGAAGAATTTAAAAAGGAATGTAAAAATGATAATATTGGCAAATTAAATTTTTTGGGCTCATTATCTACTTATGAAACACTAAATTGTTATTTGAAAGATTTTAAAACAGTTGGATGTATTGGAATAAAATTTCCAAATGACATAATTGTCAATGTAGAAAATAAAGATAAGAAACTATCGGGAATACTGAGCGAAATAAATATAAATTATGGATTTTTAGTTTTAGGGATTGGCATAAATGTCAATAACAAAATACATGATGAAATAAAAGACATTGCCACATCATTAAAGGAATTGGAAGGAAAAGAGTTTGATAGGTTTGAAATTCTTAATAAATTTATTGATAATTTTAAAAATAACTACTATCTAAATGATGATGAGGTTTTAAAGGGATATAAAAAATATTCAAAAACCATGGGCAAATATGTTAAGGTAATCACTCCGAAAGAGGAAATTAAGGGAACGGTTTTTGATATTGATTATGGTGGTATTCATTTAGCAACAAGTGATGGAATTAAACATATATCTGTTGGTGATTGTGTTCATCTGAGGAAAGATAAAAGATAAAATAATAATATAAAGTTTAGTCAATATAGCCACTAATGAAAAGAAAATAAATAAATTTGGTGAAATTGTGATTTACAAACTAAATGGTATAGGGTATGATTCAAATACTTATTTAATAATTGGAAAAAAGAACATATTAGTAGACCCGGGAACTCCAAATACATTTAACATGTTAAAGGATGAAATTAAAAACACCGCAAAAGATATAGACTATATTATAAACACGCACTGCCATTATGACCATGCTGGAAGCGATTATTTATATGAAGAATATTTTAATGCACCAATAATAATTCACGATTTAGAAGTTGATGATTTGAAAAATAATACAAACACCACAGTATCCGCTTTATTTAATAGGGAATTGACGCCACCAAAGGAAATAATTCCTATAAGTGAGGTTTTAGGGGAATTGGAAAAATACAATATAGAGATTGTAGAAACCCCTGGGCATACAAAGGGAAGTATAAGCCTAATATACAACGATAATCTCATTACGGGAGATACATTATTTGCCTATGGCGTAGGTAGATGGGATTTTCCAACTGGAAATTTAATCGATTTACGGAGCTCAGTATCAAAACTTGAAAGAATAGCTTATGAAAGAAATATAATAAATATACTTCCGGGACATGGAGAAAAAGGAAATTTAAGTGCATTTTCAAATGCAAAACTGTTTTTATAACTATAAAATATATTAAGTGATATGATGTTCTCTGCATTGATACCAGTTTCACCGCTAAATACAGTAAAATCCAGATTAAAAAACTTTTTAACACCAGAAGAAAGAGTAGATTTAATAAAAAACATGCTTTTAGATGTCCATAGTAGCGTTAAATCAGTATGTGATAAGGTATATGTTGTAAGTAAAGATGAAGAAATGCTCGAATTCTCAAAAAAACATGGGATAATAGCAATACCTGAAAGAGAAGATATTAAAGGACTCAATGAAGCAATAGCTTATGCTTTTGAACATATAAAAGAAGATGCTGTTATGATAGTTCCTGCTGATATTCCCTTGATTAAAGAGGATGATTTGAGGGAGGTTGTAAAAAAATTGGATGAGAGCTCCGTAATAATGTGCCCATCAAGAGGAGGGGGAACAAATTTACTTCTCCTAAATCCAAAGGATGTTATTAAAACACGGTATGAAGGATTCAGTTTTTTAAAACATATTGAGGAATGCGAAAAAAATAATTTAAAGACAATAATTTATCCATCCTTTTATATTTCAATAGATATAAACACCGTTGAAGATTTAGGAGAAATTCTTAT
This sequence comes from Methanothermococcus jasoni, assembly GCF_049075655.1. Lineage (GTDB taxonomy): Archaea > AGJL01 > Methanococci > Methanococcales > Methanococcaceae > Methanofervidicoccus. Next base: position 898,164 of record NZ_CP157522.1, read on the forward strand.
TCACGGAAAAGATACGAATACCTATAAGTATTTAAAGAGTTTGGGGATATCTGTTCTTCCAAAGCATTCATCTGCTGGAAGATTTGAAGTTATACGATAAATTATTATTGTAATTGTTAATTATTAATCATTAGTTATTGTTTATTTTTATCTTTTTTACCAAGGTGGTGATAATATGGTAGTTGCAGAAGTTAGTATAATACCGTTGGGAGAAGGTCCAAGCGTATCTAAATATGTTAAAAAGGCATTAGGGGTTTTTAAGAAGTATAATTTAAAAATAGAACCTTGTGCAATGGGAACAATATTAGAAGGGGATTTAGATGAAGTATTAAAAGCATTTAAGGAAGCACATGAAGAAGTATTAAAGGATACAACAAGAGTAGTGAGCTCACTAAAAATTGATGAAAGAAAGGACAAGGAAAATACAATAGAAAGAAAATTAAATGCCATCAAATGAGGTAATAAAAGCATTTTGCCGAGTGAGATTATTTTAACAGATTTTAATAAGCTTCTAATATTCTAGAATGGTATAAAAATACCCAAAATGATGTTGTAAGGCGAAGAGAGAATCAAATCGAAGATATATGGAAATTTTTAAATAGTTTTTATTTTTTAAGGAATATTTTAATATAAATTTTGTATATTTTATATTAATAAGTTGATATTGCATATTTTAGTGGTGGTATTATGACTCAACATATGTTGGCAGGATTAAGAGCTCTCACTGCAAAAAAACTTAGGGAAAAAGGATTAACCCATGAAGAAATTGCAAAATTGCTTAAAGTAGATAGAACAGTAATTACCCATTATTTAGCCGGTAGAATACCTGCAAAAGAAGTGGTTAAATGTGCAAAAGTTGTTGCTGAAAAGTTTTATCCAAGGGATGCAGTTCTTTTTATTAAAACTGTTTGTGATGACAAGGATATTATAAATACAATTACGGAGACGCTTATTTCTAACAATATAGATGTTGATACAGCTATTTCCAATGAGTGTAATTTATGCAAAATATGTATAGATGTGTGCCCAACAAGTGCAATAAGTGTTGGGGATAATACAATACATATTGATAAAAATAAATGTTGTGGATGTGAATTATGTCAGGAGTTATGTCCAAAAAATGCCATATTTTTAAAAATAATTAGGGATAGTAGGACTGAGTTAGGATAATATATATTTGTTTTTTCATTATTTATATCAAATAATTTTCCAAATATTCTTTTTTAATATATATTTAAATTATTATTTTTATTTCTATTTGTTCATATTTTTTATTTATTTTTTATTTTAATATTTTATGATGGCGCATTCAATATATTTAATATCCATAAATTAAATTTGTAGTAATTATATATAATTAACAAAAATTATATATAGTATATATATTCAATTTCTAACGGTGTATAAACATGCAGAGAGTGATATAATGAAAAAGCTTATTGTATATCTCATGCCTTTGTTATTTATTGGCATGATGGCTGGATGTATGGATTCAGGCACATCCACAACCACAAGTGCAACCGGAGAATCCAATAATGCAGGAGATGTTGCTAAACAATCGGAATCAAGTGCATCCAATCCAATTATATTAAAAATATTCCATGCAGGAAGTTTATCCGTTCCTTTTGGAGAATATGAAAAGATATATGAAGAAAACCATAAAAATGTAGATGTCCAAAGAGAAGCAGCAGGAAGTGTTGCATGTATTAGAAAAATAATAGACTTGAATAAAACAGCAGATGTTTTAGCATCAGCAGATTATTCCCTTATTCCAAGCATGATGATGCCAAAATATGCAGATTGGTACTTAATGATTGCAAGAAATGAACTTGTATTGGCATACACAGATAAAAGTAAATATAAAGATGAAATAAACTCAGACAACTGGTATAAAATATTAAATAGACCAGATGTTAAATTTGGATTTTCCAGTCCAAATGACGACCCATGTGGATACAGAAGTCAAATGGTTATTCAATTAGCAGAGCTCTACTACAAGAACTCAACAATATATGACGATTTAGTATTGAAAAACTCAAACTTTGAAGTTAAGGAAGAAAATGGAACATACACAATCATAGTTCCAAAAGAAATAACCGTAAATACTGATAAAGTATTTTTAAGAAGTAAAGAAACCGATTTATTAGGACCTCTTGAAGCTGGTGCCTATGATTACTTGTTTATATATAAAAGTGTTGCAAATCAGCACAATTTAAAATACATAGAGCTCCCAAAAGAAATAAATCTTGGATACTATGAATATGCTGACAACTACAAAAAAGTTAAATTAACCACAGGAGATGGAAATACTAAAACAGCAAAACCTATTGTTTATGGAATTACCGTTCCTAAAAATGCAAATCATCCAAAAGAAGGAATTGAATTTGTTAAAACAATATTGGAACACCCAGAAGTATTTGAAAACGCAGGACAGCCAGTGATTAAACCTGCGGCTGGATTTGGAAATGTCCCTGATGAGCTCAAAGGGCTTGTTGAAATGAAAGACTAATAAACTATTAATTTCTTATTTTTTATTCTTTAATTTTTATTAATTCAATAAAATGTATTTTTTAAAGGAAATAAAAACCTTATCTCCAACTTTTAAATCATTATCGTAATAAATGGATTTTATGGTGGAGGAGTTATTTAGCGATATGGTTAATTTTTTATAATGTCCAAAATCATACATTCCAGTGATTTCGCCAGCGAGCTCATCCTTGCTACTGGAATTATATTTTTTAACAATTATGTTATGTGGCTCCACTCCATATAATTTACCATTATATTTTATGACATTATATCCAAAGAACCTTGCAACTTTTTCATTTTTTGGATTGTTAAATATTTTTTCCTTATCTCCATAATCTACGATTTCCCCATTACTTACAAATACAATATTTTTCCCAAGCATTTTAGCCTCTAAAAAATCATGGGTAATATGGATTATAGGTAGGAGCTCACCTATTTTTTTTAATTCATTTATAATATTCTCCTTATTGTTTATGTCAAGGGCAGAAGTAGGTTCATCTAACAGCAATATTTTAGGGTGCAATACCAAAGCCCGAGCAAGAGCCACTCGCTGCTGTTCTCCTCCACTTAATGTAGGGGGATTACGGGACAATAATTTATCAATATTTAAAAATTCAGATATTTCTTTAATTCTTTTTTCACGCTCTAATTTTCCAAATTTTTTTAATTTTAATCCATAATCTATATTTTTATAAACTGTCATATGTGGAAATAAACCATAATTTTGAGGAACATATCCGAAATTCCTTTTTTCAGGGGGTATGTCTGTAATATCCTCTCCGTTATAATATATTCTTCCGGAATTTGGCTTTAAAATCCCTGCAATGCACTTAATAATTATAGATTTCCCTGCACCACTTGGACCAAGTAATATTGTGTAATCCTCACTTAATTTGAGATTTACATTTTTTAATTGAAATTCCTTCCAAATTTTACTGATATTTTTTAGTTCAATCATGCAGACCACATTCAGTTAATTCATTTAATTATTAGTTTTAGCAAATAAAGTAATAAGATAATCCGATTTTCTATCTATTTTATGAATCCCTATTGTTTTTAGATTGGAATATCCTTAGTATGGCAAATAATAATATGCTCACAACTATCATAATTACAGCAATAGGTTTTGATGCGCTGAGTCCATATTCGTTAAACCTATCCAATATAAGCACAGGTGCAGTTTTTGGAAAGTATGCTACAATTAAAATTGCCCCAACTTCACTAATCCCCCTGGCAAATGTAAGAATACTCCCAGAAATCAAATTATTTTTTATAAGCGGCAATGATATATTAAAAAATGTTTTTATTTGCGAAGCTCCCAAAGTTCGGGAAACATTTTCGAGCTCCTCATCAATCATGGAAAACCCATTTTTAGCACTATTTACCATAAATGGAAGTCCAGTGTATAGCATTACAACAACTATCCCCCAAAAATTATCTACAATCATAACTCCATAGTTTTTTAATACCGTTCCAATGGTAGTTCCATAAATCACCGTTAGTATCATAATACCAATTACAGAATGGGGTATTGCCATAGGTATGTCTATTATTGCCTCAATAATGTTTTTACCATTGAACTCGTATTTTGAGAGAATATATGACAACGGCACTCCAAATATTAGGGCTACTATTGTTGCCGTAAAAGCCGCCTTTAAACTAACTAATAGGGAGTTTATGACCTCTTTATCCGCAACAGCTGTTGAAATATCGCCCGGATTTAATAACATGGTAATTATGGGAATGAATATAAACAAAAATATCATTACAGATATTATTAAAAAAGATACTATAAACCAATAATTAACCATATTTTTGTTAAATGTATTCTTGAACATAATCATCAATATAATTTTTGGTAGTTTATATTGTATATTACTATATAAATATTATGTTAATTACAACTAATTAATCAATAAATTGGAATAAGCTCAAAACTCCTGATAGTGTAAGAATTATAGGCGGATTAAAATAATATATTCTTAAAATAGATATTTTAAAAAATAAAGGTTTTTATTCAATTAATTTAGAATATGCCTTTTCTGCCATTTCATAAACTTTTTTCTCATCAATATTTACCATTTTTCCATCATTTAAAACAATATTTCCATCGATTATGACTATATCTACATTCCCGTTGAATGAATAAACTAAATGGGAGTGCATATTTTCCTTTGGAATTAAATAAGGTCTATCTAAATCTACTAAAACAATATCTGCAAGAGCTCCTTCCACTAACTTACCAGCATTTAAACCAAGGGCATGAGCTCCGTTTTTTGTGGCAAAATTAAATGACTCGTTGGCATTGACAACAGTTGGATTTAATGATATTCCTTTATGAATAAGGGAAGCTGTTTTTATCTCTTCGAAAAGGTTTAAATTGTTGTTGCTTCCGCATCCATCTGTTCCAAGGGTGATTAAAATGTCGTTTTCCATAAGTTTTGGAATTGGAGCTATTCCAGAGGCAAGTTTTAAATTGCTTATTGGGTTGTGGGATACTGCTATGTTTTTATTTTTTATAATGTTTAGTTCATCCTCTGAAAGATGGACGCAGTGGGCGGATATTACCTTTACATCATCAAAGAATCCAAAGGAATTAAGGTATTCAAAAGGTCTCATTCCGGTTTTTTCCTTTATGGTTTTTATCTCGTCCAGAGTTTCATTCATGTGAATATGTATTGGAACATCATATTCCTTAGCCATGTTATGGGTTTCCATTAGGAGCTCCTTTGAACAGGTATATGGTGCATGAGGTCCTAACACAGGGTTTATCCTTTGGTCGTTCAGTTTTTTTATTTGTTTAATGGTCTCTTCACTTGTTTTAAGCTCTTTTTCTCTTTTTTCTTCATCAAATAAATCAATCATTCCATATGCCAAAAAGCTCCTAATCCCGGTTTCTTTTACTGCCTTAATTATTCCATCTAAATAAAAATACATGTCATTGAATGTTGTTGTTCCGCTTTTAATCATTTCTATACATCCAAGCAGAGCTCCTGCATAAACAATATCTTCGTTTAATTTTGCCTCCATTTTCCAGATGTAATCGTTCAACCATTCCATAAGTGGCAAATCATCGGCAACTCCCCTAAAAAGTGTCATAGGTATGTGTGTATGTGTATTTACAAGTCCGGGAATTGCCATTTTATTTTTACCATCTATTATCTTTAAATCCTTTTCATTTAGGTTTTCTTTATCTATCAGATTTTTTCCTATTCTTTTTATTTTATTTCCATCAATTAATAAATCCTGTATGGTGTTGTTTATTAGAGCTCCTTTTATTAGAATCATAATAATACCTCAATTTTATTTATTACCTTGATTTTAATTTTATATCTTTATATTTTTAAGTAAATTTTACTTTTTATTCTTTTTTTATACTCCTATTTTCGTTTTTGAGTGAGTGAAGCAGACAGAGTATATATAAATTGAAGTTTTTATCTGATTTTATTAACTTAATATAGTTTTAGTTCTCACACTTCCACCACCATCCCCAACTGGAACGCTCTGACCATTTTTACCGCAGTATCCAACGCTCAATTTAAATTCGTCGGATACTGCGTCTATATTATGAAGAATGTCTAATATTTCACCACTAAGACCTGCATCTCTTAAAGGCGTAGTTAATTCCCCATTTTCAATTAAAAAAGCCTCAACTGCATTGAATTGGAATAATCCCTTTCCTGTATCAACCTGACCTCCCCTTGAACCTTTTAAAAATATACCGTTTTTTGTATCTTGTAGGAGTTCATCAAATTTCCAATCTCCCGGCTGTATGTAGGTGTTGCTCATTCTAACAATAGGTTTGTTTAATCCCTGAGCTCTTGCGTTTCCAGTGGTTTCCATATTCAACCTTCCCGCAGTCTCTCGGGTGTGAAGGTAGTTTTTTAAAACTCCATTTTCAATTATTTTGGTTTCGCTTCCCTTTACTCCTTCACTATCGTATTTATAGTATCCAAAAGAACCTTCTATCAATGGATTATCGATTACAGTTACATATTCGCTTCCAACAACTTCTCCGATTTTATCCTTAAATACGCTGTCATTCTGCAAAACTAAATCAGCCTCTGAGGCATGACCAACCGCCTCATGGATAAATACACCTGCGAGCTCCGGGTCAAGGATTACATTGAACTCCCCTTTTGGACATGGTTTAGCACTAAGTAATCTTAACGCCCTATTTTTTGCATTTTCTGCTTTTTGAGGTATGTTTCCTTCTTTTATAACTTCAAATCCATCTCCACCAAGCCTTTCAGAGGCGTACTGCAATGTAGAGTCCTTTGCAACCGCTGTCATATACATTAAAACTCGTATATTTTCATTTTCAATTCTTGTTCCTTCGCTGTTAATAAATAAAGAATGTCCTACGGCATCGGAATATGCCACAGAGGTGCTAACTATTTTATTATTTTTATCGTCATTGCCGTTTTTCATATGCTCGTGTGCAAGCATTAGATATTCCTTTTTTTCGTCGGTGCAGATATTTTCAGGATTTATTTTTGCATTTGATTTAACATAATCCTCATAGGTTTTTACATCCTTTAAAATCACCGTTTTTTTAGAATTCTCATTAGAAATTTTGGCAATTTTATATGCTTTTTGTATTAGTTCCTCTATTTCATTTAGATTTACCTTGTTTGAAGTTGCATATCCCCATCCATTTTTATAAAGCACTCTCACAGATACTCCTGCACTCATACCAGATGAAATTTCATCGATATTTCCATCTTTTAGAATTATGTGATTGGATTCTCCAAAACCTGCCCTAATATCACAATAGGTGCCCATAAACATTTTTTCAAGCTTTTCTAAATCAATATATTTTAAATCATCCATTTTTTCACCTTTTATTATGGCAATTAGTAATTAATTAGTTAAATCATATTAAATTAAATCATATTGAAATATAAAATAACATGTATCTATAATATAGCAAATATAAAATAATAATTAAAATTAAAATAAATAATAATAAATATAAAATATAATAATGTAATAATTATTTGAAACAATAGGTTATTTACAACGTTAAAATATTTTTAATACCTATATCGATATAATTAATCTTTTTGGTGAAATGATGTTTATTGGAACCCCTCTTTTTTCAAATGCAACTAAGATATTATTATTAGGTAGTGGTGAGCTCGGTAAGGAAGTAATTTTGGAAGCTCAAAGATTAGGTTTAGAATGTGTTGCTGTTGATAGTTATCAAAATGCCCCTGCAATGCAGGTTGCACATAGAAGCTATGTAGTGGATATGAAAGATGGGGATGCCCTAAGAGCAATTATTGAAAAAGAAGTTCCTGATTATATTATTCCAGAGATAGAGGCTATAAATACGGACACTCTTATAGAAATGGAAGAATTTGGATATAGAGTAGTTCCAACAGCCAGTGCCACGAAAATTACAATGGATAGGGAAGGTATTAGAAGATTGGCAGCTGAAAAACTTAATTTAAGAACTGCAAAATATGAATTTGCAGAATCATTGGAAGAGTTAAAGGATGCAGTGGATAAAATAGGAATGCCTTGTGTTGTTAAACCGATAATGTCATCTTCTGGAAAAGGTCAAAGCACAATCAAAACAGAAGAAGACATAGAAAAGGCATGGAATTATGCAAAGAGCTCCGCAAGAGGCATTGGAACAAAGGTAATAGTTGAAGAGTTTATAGAATTTGATTATGAAATTACCCTTTTAACTGCAAGAACCGAAGAAGGAACAAAATTCTGTCCACCTATTGGACATATTCAGATAGATGGTGATTACCACGAGAGCTGGCAACCTCATCCAATGAGTGAAGAGACATTAGAGAGAGCTCAGGATATGGCACATAAAATAACAAGTATGTTAGGGGGTCGTGGTATATTTGGTGTAGAGTTGTTTATTAAAGGAGATGAGGTAATATTTAGCGAAGTCTCCCCAAGACCTCATGATACAGGTATGGTTACAATGATTACTCAAAATATGAGCGAGTTTGAGATACATCTTAGAAGTATATTGGGACTTCCTGTTGATATAAAATTAATAACTCCTGGAGCAAGCCATGTAATAAAATCAGATATTCACAAATGGGCTCCGCAATACGATGTTTCAGATGCTTTAAAGGTGCCAAATACAAAATTGAGAATATTTGGAAAACCATTGGCAAAGGTTGGAAGAAGGATGGGAGTTGCATTGGCATCTGCTGATGACATCGAAACTGCAAGGGAAAACGCTAAAAAATGTGCCCATGCTGTTGAAATAAAATAAATAAGGAAGAATAATAAAAAAATGATTTTTGATATTTTTATTTATTTTATAGATATTTTTTTAGCACCAAATAAACCACTACCAAAAACCATAAACCTATAATAATTAATGCCTCTTTTTTGCGGAATTTATAATTTGATGGATACAATGCATTACATCCCGCAGGAGTTAAACTATCTCCAACTATGTGGGATAAATACCCTAACCCTATTGGGACGATATAATGATACATTCCTGAGAAATTTACAAGAGGACTTTGAATCTCTGAAATAATTAAATACATTCCCATCCAAACAAAAACACATATTGCTATTACCTTACCAAGAAGTTTATCATTTGTAACCATTATTAAGGCAATTATTCCTGCAATTATAGGGGAAAGCACGGACATTTTATAAGTTAAAAATCCCAATATGGGGGAAATTACTATCAAACTTAAAAATGTGTGGGTGATGCCCCTGTGATTTGCAAAATGTGGAATTAAATAAATCAATAACACAGCAACTGCCCCAACAAAAAGACCTAAATCAAAATATTGAGGTTTGAATAGATATATCAAAGTGTCTATTAAAACAAGAGCTCCTGCAAAATATATTCCTCTCTCCACAATTTCCGACTTTACATTATGGTCCAAGTCTGGATACAGAGCTCCGGCAACAAGCAAAAAAATCTGTTCAGGGGACGATAAAAAAGGCAGTCCCATTATTATTCCAAATATTGTATGTCCCTTCCAATTCATAATAACACTCTTCTTTTTTATGTTGGGTTTTAACTCATAATTTTTATACTTTTTAAACTATATGCTATATTATAATTTAAATAATGTATATTTTAAACATGTAATATAATAGTAGATAGGGTGATAGTTTGGATAAATTGATAATTGCAAGAATGCAGAAATTCACTGTTGAAGATTTAATGAGATGTATATTGGGACTTCAAGAGATAGAAATTAGAATATATCTTGAGCTTACGGAGTTAAAAGAAGCTTCCGTATATGATATAGCAAATAAAATTGGCAAAGACAGAACAACTGTTCAAAAGGCACTTAGAAGTTTAATAAATTGCGGATTGGTTGAGAGAGAAAAAGTTACGGAAACGGTGGGATACAAATATATATACCGACCTGTTGAGTTCGAAAAAGTTAAGGAACTTATGGAACGACTTTTGGATGAATGGTATATTGGTGTGAAAGAGTGGTTAAATAGGAATTAATGTATTTTTTGGTGAAACAATGGACATGCTTGATATAGCCATAAATGTGGCGGAGAATATTGAAAAAGGGGTGAAACCTCTAATTGGATGGGAAAAATCCGACGAAATTGTAAAAATTGGGGCAGATGGAACACCAACTAAAAGAATAGATATGATAGCAGAAAACATAGCCATAAATTCCATTGAAAAATATTGCAGTGCTATATTGATAAGTGAAGAAATAGGTTTTAAAAAGATAGGCAATGGGATTCCCGAATATGTCATTGTTTTAGACCCTATTGATGGAACATATAATGCTCTAAATGATATTCCGATATATTCGGTTTCAATAGCCATGGGGAGTTTAAAATCTAAATTGGGAAATCAGAAAAAGCCCATAGATGATGATTCTTATGAGGACATAATTAATAATATGACCATTAATGATTTGGAGGTTGGGGTGGTAAAGAATATAGCAACAGGGGATATTTATTGTGCAAAAACTAATGAAGGGGCATATATAATGGAAAACCCTCACCGAGAAAAAAGAAAAATAATGGTATCAAATACAAAAAATTTGAAAGATGCTTCTGTTGGGGTTTTTGCATATGGCTTAACAACCAATACTCTGGATTTTATAAAAGATAGAATGGTAAAAAGAATAAGGATTTTCGGTTCCGCAGCATTGGAAATGTGCTATGTTGCTAGGGGAGCTCTGGATGCATTCATAAATGTAAATAAAACTACAAGATTGTGTGATATTGCAGGAGGTTATGTGGTGCTTAGAGAATCTGGGGGAATAATTACAGATAATGATGGAAAACCAATAAATATGGGTTTAAATGTCTATGAAAAAACATCCCTAATTTGTTCAAATAATGCACTCCATAAAAAATTTGTTGGAATATTTGGGAATAAGTGGATGTTGAAACCGACAAAATTCGGCATTATTTCAAGGATTGACAGGGAGGATGCTATCAACCTAGTTCTTGAAGTAATTAATTATTTGGATTCAAAAAATATAAAATATGCATTAGAACCTGAAATCTGTAAGATTATTAATAATTGTAAGAATTTTAATGATAAATGTGTCAAATGTGAATCTATGGATGACTTAAATGATATATCGCATATTATATCAATTGGTGGCGATGGGACGGTATTAAGAGCTTCGAGAATCATAAATGGGAATGAGATACCGATAATTCCCATAAATATGGGCACAGTTGGTTTTTTAACGGAGTTTAATAAAAACAGAGTATTTGAGGCCATAGATAAGGTTATAAATGGAAACTATGAAATTGAAAGAAGGACAAAGTGTGCAGGATTAATTAAACATGGGGGTTATTCCGTAAATGCAGATGCAGATTCGTCCAATTATGCTAATCCCCAAAATTCCCAAAAAATACTTCCAGACGCTTTAAACGAGGTAGTTGTAGTCACAAAAAGTCCTGCAAAGATGCTTCACTTTGAAGTATATGTGAATGGAAACTTTGTAGAGGATGTTAGGGCAGACGGTCTTATTATATCAACTCCAACCGGTTCAACAGCATACTCATTAAGTGCAGGAGGCCCGATTTTAGAGCCTGCGGTGGATGCCTTTGTAATTGTTCCAATATGCCCATTTAAATTGTTTTCCCGTCCAATAGTTGTTGATGGAAACTCTGAAATTAAAATAAAAGTATTAAAAAAATCAACCTTGGTTGTTGTGGATGGAAATATTGAAGGTGAGGCTAAAAAAGGCGATGAAATAATTTTAAGAAAATCTAATTCTTATTCATACTTTGTTAAAGGATATAACTTCTACAATAAATTGAGAAAATTAAGCGTTGTTGGCGAGGGTAATAAAAAAGGCGATAGCGATTAAGATTGGAATAAATGCCTATAATATAAAAAACTGACCTACTCCCACGACTAAAGTCGTGGGGTTCTTTAGTAGGGTTTAACCCTACACGGGTGGCCAAGCCCACTACCCCTATCCCCGTTTAGGAGATTCAGGGCTACCTTTTGAACATCCAACCACTACCAGCGGTAGAGTTTTCACTAACCCTACCCATAGATACTTGTACTGGTAGCGTTACTTACTATTAATCGTCTCATATTTATATTTTACTACTTACTAGCCGATATAATGTCCGCCTCTCATCCAATCTCGTAAGAGATTTTACAAAACTATGTTTTGTATAACGATTAAAATCGTTGGCTTTCTCGGCGGTTTATCGTAAATATATTGATATCGCTTGCGGTAGCAAGCGACCTAAAACCTACGGTTTTAAGTTTTCCCCACTTTCGTTCGGAAAAGCAACGAAATGCGAAGCATTTCGTCTAATTAATCTTTCAATTCATCAACATTTACAAGAGGAATCAATTCAACATCCATATTTTTTAAATTTTCCTTTGCACCTTCCATTCTATCTACTATTACAAATACCTTTTCGACAACTCCTCCGTTTTTTCTAATTTCATCTACGGCTTTTGCAACACTTCCACCTGTGGTTGTAACGTCTTCCACAACAATTACTTTATCGTTTTCATTCAATGTTCCTTCAATTTTGTTTTTAGTTCCGTAATCTTTTGCCTTTTTTCTTATAATAATTAAATCTTTTTCTGTTTCAATAGATACTGCTGTGGCTATTGGAACTGAGCCTAATTCAACGCCTGCAATTTTTAAGTTTTCGTTTAATTCATCGTTTAAATAGGATTTTATCAATTGTGCAGCAGTTTTTAAAACCCTTGGGTTTGTAGTGGCTTTTTTAATATCCACATAATAATTGCTTTTTTTTCCAGAAGCCAGAATGAATTCGCCAAATTTTACACATTGGACTTCTTTTAAAAGGGATATTAATTTGTTTTTTAATTGGAGCGATAGTGTAGGGTCAGATTTCGTAGGGGTCTCATTCAATTGGTTTTTGCTGTTCAATATATCACCACAATCTTGTAAAGTATTTATATAATCATAAGAAATATTTTACAAATATATGGTGAAGTATATTCTTAAAATATTATAAATATTTGGGTGATTGAATGAAGATGAAATTCTTGATATTGATAGGTTTTTGTATGGCAATATTTTCGAGCTCCGCCATGGGTTTAGACAATAATCCATTAGTCGTAGTGAATAAAGACAGTCCCGATGCACCATATGCTAAACTGATTATGGATGAGCTCTATCTCCATAAAAAAATTCAAGTTGTTGATGATAAAATAACAATTAATGAGAACATACATTACAACATCCCTGCAAATAATAGCTTTGAAATTGAAAATAGTGGGGAGAGGTTGTATGTAGAATTTAAAAGAGATAAGGATACCATTAATGGTATTAAATACCATAAGGTTGAATATATTGAAAAATTAGATGGTAATGATGAAATACTTTTTTTAGGTAAATCTTATAAGATACTCAAACATACAAATGATGAAATAGTCCTTACTGATGAAGTTAAAAACATATCTACAAATAATTCATTTGAATACAAGAACTATAAGGTTATTTTAAAGGCAGTATCTTTTGATGGCAGTGAATTATTATTGGATATTTTAAAGGACGGCAATCCATTGGAAAATAATGTAAAAATAAATAAAGGGGAGTTAGTGGATATTGCGAATTCAGACATATCAATATATTATGAAAATTTGAGCGAGCATGGAAAGGGCCACATTTTTTCGTTCAAAATATATAATACGGTTAAATTGATAGATAATGAAGATTTTAAATTGAATAATAGTTTTGAAGTTAATATTGACAGTAATGGAATAATTTTGAATTATAAAAATCCGGAAAATCTTCAAAAGGCCTTTAATATATTTAATTACAGTATAAAATTAGTAAATACTACTGATGGATTAACTTACTTCGATGTATTTTATAAGAATAATTACGAAATAAATAAAGAAGATATTGATGAAACAAAATATCTTGGAGATAATATATTTGCGGTTAGAAAAGGCGATAAACTGTATTTGTATAAAGATGGAAGGGAATACACTAATATAACAGATTATTTTGTTCCAGACGTTGTTTTAGATAGCAATATCTTGAATACAGACAGCGATTTGATACTAATTGGGGGTCCGGTATCCAACAACATAACAAAAAAGATAGAAAATAATCTAGAAATACCTATAACCAACGAAAATCCTGGAAAAAATAGGGGAGTTATTCAGATTATAAAAAACCCATACAATCCAGATTATAAGATAATGGTTATTGCAGGTTCCGATAGAAACGGAACAAAAGCCTGTGTTTTAGCATTATTAAATGGCATGTATAAAAATGAAGAAACCATGATTGTTGAATTGGAGAATAATGAGAATGTTAAAGTTATAAAAAAGTTATAAAATAAGATATAATAAAAAATACAAAAAACGTTAATTTATAAATCAATCGGAGCTCCGATTTCAGGAGTAATTACTTCAACACCAATATCTTTTACTTTTTTTACTAAATCTGAGATATCTTGCTCAATTGCCGGGAATGTATTGTAGTGCATAGGAATAAATATTTTTGGCTTTAAATATTCAATTGCTTTTAATGCTTCTTCTGGCCCCATGGTGTATCTTCCACCCACTGGAAGTAATGCGATATCTGGACTGTATAGTTCAGCTATAAGTTTCATATCACCAAATAATCCCGTATCTCCTGCATGATATACTCTGTCATTTATAATATATCCTGATGCTATTCCACCAGGGGTATTTACATCGATATCTGAGGAATGTTCTGCCTTAACCATTGTTAATTTTGAGTTGTTTAGGGCAATAGTTCCCCCAATGTTCATACCTTCTGCATTTACTCCTTTATTAGATAGATATACAGATATTTCATGATTTGAAACTACCGGAATATTATATTTTTTTGAGAGCTCCGCCGCATTTCCCAAGTGGTCAGCATGTCCATGGGTTACTGCTATAACTTCCACATTCTTCATAATCTCATCATAAGGGAGATTACATAATGGATTTGGAACAAACGGGTCTATTAAAACATTATCAACCTTAAAGCAGGAATGCCCATACCAGACTATCATAATATCACCAAAATAGGTCTTATCATTTTATCAATGTTATTAATGATATTTAACATTAAGTATTGTGAACTACCCCTCCTTACGAGAGGGGCTTCCTGCATCATCCATCTCCCAACGGAGCATGTCAGATCTCAAAATTTCCTTACGGAAATTTATACGATTTAACAAATCAAAGATTTGTTAAACAGGCTCACCCCCGTGTTCCACAGGTGCATAATAGTATTACAACCCAATCAGATTCTGTTTATTTAAAGCAAACTTTTTAATATTAACCGCCGCATTAACATCCCTATCATGCTCAGTATTGCAGACAGGACACTTCCAAACTCTATTCTTTAAGTCCAAATTACCATTATAATACCCACAAACAGAGCATATTTTACTGGAAGGTTCAAACCTACCTATTTTTATTATGGTCTTTCCAAACTTCTCAGCTTTATACATTAGTTTAGATACAAAAGAAGACCATGCTACATCAAGAATTGATTGGGCTAAATTGTGATTCTTAACCATTCCTTTAACATTCAAATCTTCCAACGCTATGGCTTGGTTTTCCGTGCAAATCAAAGATTTGCAGGACACAAAAATCTTCGATTTTTGCTGTCGCCAATTAATTTAAAAGAGAGTTTGTGTTGGAAGTCGTTCCTTTGATTAACAATTTTTTCATGAAGTTTAGCAAGTTTTAGTCTTGCTTTCTCTCGGTTTTTAGAACCTTTTTGTTTTCTTGAAAGTCTTTTTTGTAATACTTTTAACCTCTGCAAACTCTTTTTGAGATGCTTTGGATTATCTATTTTCTCACCGTTTGATAATATGCAAAAGTGAGTAATACCTAAATCGATACCTATTGTGGTTTTTTCATCAAATGGTTGCTTGTTTGGAATTGGTTTTCCATCCTCTACCATAATACTTATGAAGTATTTACCTGTTGGAGTTTTTGAGATAGTTACTGTTCTCATTTCTCCTTCGAATTTCCTGTGGAGTTTAGCTTTAACCCATCCTATTTTGGGTAGAAATACTTTGTTATTCTCCCAGTCCACTTTATAATGTTGCGGAATTTGGAAGGATTGTCTTGGATGTTTTTTAGTTTTGAACTTTGGGAACGATGCTTTTTTTCTGAAAAAGTTGGTAAATGCCCTCTCCAAGTTCAGAGTTGCCCCCTGTAATGATTGGGAGTTTATTTCTTTTAACCATGGGAATTCTTTTTTTAGTGTTTTGATTGTTTTATTTAATTGGAATCGTGATATTGCCTTTCCTGTTTGTTCATAAGTTTGGATTTTGAGGTTTAATGCCCAGTTATAGATGAATCTACATGCTCCAATGTGCTTGTGGATTAGTGTTCTTTGTCCTTTATTGGGGTATAATCTGAACTTGTAAGCTGTTAGCATTTTACCACGATATATTATTTATGCTAAGTTATTTTTATGCCATAGTATTTATATTTTTTTGGTCGGCTATCATCTCCACCCTAACGGATGGAGTCTTCTCGCCGACATTTAGATAAAAAATTTAGGACTAATGTGCAAAAAGAGAAACATATAATTCCATTTTAAAATGTTAAAACATAACGCCCCTGCCGGGATTTGAACCCGGGTCCGCGAATCCGCAGTTCGCGAGCATATCCTAGCTAACCCACAGGGGCATAAAATATATAAAATTATAAAAAAATTAAAAATAATTATTTTTTGCATAATTCAACAAGTTCTTTTACGAGCTCGCTTTTTATAGTACCGTTGTTCCTATCTCCTTTTGTGCATGCTGCCCCCCTAACTCCCACAATATCACAGTTTATATCTTTTAATATCGGTATTTCTTCTTTTTTTATGGAGCCCGCCAATGCACATTTTAGATTGTAAGAGTGAGATTCTTCAACAAATTCAGCCAGTAGTTTTTCATTCAAATGGTCAAATAATGTTTTACCATCTTTAACCGCAGTATCTAACATTGCAACATCACAGCCTGCATCCCTTGCAATTTTAGGGATTATGAGAGGTTCAACTGCTCCAACTCTATAAGCATCGGCGTATCCCGCAGCTACAACAATTTTATTTTCATCTATGCCTTTAACTGCCTTAACAACTTTTTCCATTAAATCCACAGCTTCACTGTATGACTTTGTTCCATATAGTCCTACTTTTATATAATCTGCACCACTCATGGCAGCTCCAAGTGCAGCAAGTGCAACAGTTCCCGGCTTGTATGGAACATCTCCGATAGCTGCACTAACAAGTAAGTTTTTTGGAGTAATTTCTCTTGTTTCTTTTATTACCCACGGAAAGTTTGCACCTAATGAACCTTCTGGTGGATTTTTGACATCAATTATATCTGCTCCACCATTGATTGCTTCAACAGCTTCGTTAATATCTTTTGGACTAACAAGCAAAATCATGAACTCACCATTCTATATTCTATTTGGTTAATTTTAATATTAATATTAAATATTTATTATTTATCATGCTCATAAAAATTATCAATATGGATTATAATTTCAAAGGGTTTTAGTGTATAAATATTTAACGATTTATGATTCACCGGTGATGAAGAATAAATATATATTTTGAAAAAACCACTAATGTTATATATAAAAAATAAGTATATGTCGATAAGATTTATAAAGTTAAAAGATTATATAGTTGTGTTTTAGAATATAATTCAAGATGGTATATAAATAAGTCAGCCTTATGGTGAAATATATTATAATAATACAGAAACATTTATTAATTATTTTGAAATGTTAATTTGTATTTAAACAATAATGCAGTCCATTGGAAATTTAACCTCCATGCTCCATAAATTAATATGCCGTAGGCAATATGTTTAAAGAGTAGTTATTACTTTTACTGTATGTTGCACCAATTGTCTGATTGAGTATAAACACGAGAAATAATCTTTCGTTTGTTATGTTGCATATAAAACACATGGTCTTTTTATTTAATCATGTCATTTAGAAAAACAAAGAAGAAAAATAAGGTGTTTTAAATGGGATTAGCCACTACAATTGGATATATTTCATTATTGCTAATATCCGGTTCAATAATTGCAAAAATAGGGGAAAAATTAAATATTCCTGATATTCCCTTACTTTTGATATATGGTTTAATTGTAGGTCCTTTTTTGGGGATTATCTCCACAAGTTATGCTCAGGATATTTTTGGATATGTTGCCAATATAGGATTAATAATTATTTTATTGGGTGGAGCATTTGAAATGAGATGGATTGTATTAAAAAGAGTTTTAAAAACTGTTTTAAAATTGGATACTATTGCATTGATTGGTGTATTGGGAATTTCTGGACTCATTTACAATATGATATTTAAAATTCCATATTTCAACCCAATAGGGTATTTATATGGTGCCATAACATGTGCTACTGACCCTGCAACATTGATGCCAATATTTTCTAAATCAAACATTAATCCAGAGTTGGCAATAACTCTTGAAGCTGAGAGTGTATTTAATGACCCACTTGGTATTGTGGCTACAACCATAATTTTAGCCATGATGGGTTTGGCTGAAACAGTCAATCCAATACTTAATTTTTTAAGTCTTGCAGTTGGTGGAATAATCCTTGGACTTATTGGTGGAAAAATATTTGAAAAAGCCATTTTAAGCTGTGATTTTAAAGAATATGTGGCACCTCTCAGTATTGGTATGGCTATGGCACTGTGGTATTTTGGAGACGAGATATTTCCACACTTTACTGGCTACGAAATAAGTGGATTCATGGCAGTAGCGATAATGGGACTTTATCTTGGAAACACTCTCACAAAATACCCTAAAAAATCTAAAAATGTGGAAAACATAGTAGGATTTTGTGAGGATTTATCTACTGTGACAAGAATATTAATTTTTGTATTTTTAGGGGCAAGTATTAGTTTTTCTATTCTTACAAATTACTGGTTCGTCGGACTGATGTGTGCAATAGGTTCAATATTTGTTGCGAGACCAATAGGCGTATTTATTGCAACTTCGCTACCTCCTGCCAGTCCATTAAAGGAGAGATTGTATTTTGCATTGGAGGGTCCCAGAGGAGTGGTTCCAGCTGCATTATCTGCAACAGTATATGCTGCAATAATGGAAAACCCGCATCTAATTCCACAGGAAATCGTGAAATATATGCCGGCACAGGAGATTGCAGGTTCCATACTTGTGGCAACATTCATGACAATATTATTGAGCGTTGTTACGGAGGCTTCATGGGCAGATATATTGGCTAAAAAACTTTTCAAAGAATAATTTTACATATTTTTTTCGTTTTAATTAATATATTGGTGATTGGATGAAACAATTGGATACTATCGGCACTAAACAGAAAAAAATCAATAAAATTTGTGTGATTGGATTGGGATATATCGGACTACCGACAGCTTCAATGCTTGCAAATCATGGTTATAGTGTTGTAGGAGTGGATATTGATAAAAAAAGAGTGGAAGCTATAAAAAATGAAGAATTAATAATTGACGAGCAGGGTTTGATGACACTTGTGAAGGGCGCCATAAATTCCGGGAATTTAAAAGTTAAGGTAGAACCCGAAGAAGCAGATGCATTTATAATCTGCGTTCCAACGCCTCTAAAAAAAGAGGGTGGAGCTCCAAAATGTGATTTAACCTATGTTTTAAGTGCTGTTGAGAACATAAAACCCCATTTAAAAGATGGAAATCTTGTATTAATAGAGAGCACAATCCCACCAAAAACAACTGAAATGATTTATAATTTAATTGATAAAGATATATATATGGCATACTGTCCAGAAAGGGTGTTACCTGGGAAGATATTAAAGGAACTCGTGGAAAATGATAGAATAATAGGTGGCATAAATGAGGAATCCGCGGAGCTCGCAAAGGAAATATACGAATCTTTTGTAGATGGGAATATATACTTAACAAATTCAACCACCGCAGAAATGGTAAAATTAATGGAAAACACATATAGGGATGTAAATATAGCACTTGCAAACGAATTTGCGAAGGTATGTAATGAAATGGATGTTAATGTTTGGGATGCCATAAATCTTGCAAATAAGCACCCGAGAGTAAATATATTGAATCCTGGACCTGGGGTCGGAGGACACTGTATAAGTATAGACCCATGGTTTATAGTGGAAAAATCTAAAAATGCTGACCTTATAAAAAGGGCAAGGGAATTAAACGATAATATGCCAAAATATGTTTGCAATTTAATCGTGGAAGAATTTAAAAAATTAAATATTGATAATCCAAAAGTTAGTATATTTGGAGTAACCTATAAGGGAAATGTGGATGATACAAGAGAAAGCCCTGCAAAAAAGGTAATAGAATGTCTTTTATCAAATAATTTTGAAGTTTCAATATATGACCCCCATGCTAAGATTTTTGAATATCCTTTGAATAAATTGGAGGATTGCATCAGTAATTCAGACTGCATTATAGTATTAACAGACCATGATGAGTTTAAGAATTTTGAAAAGGACGATATATCTGAAATATCCAAATTAATGAGAAACAAAATTGTAATAGATACTAGAAATGTTTTAAATCATAATATTTGGAAAGAGTCAGGATTTGAGGTTAAGTTGTTGGGTGATGGAACAACATGGAGTGTTTAAATAATTAATTTTGGGTGCTTATATGAAGATTGGAATAATACTTGGAACACGTCCAGAGATAATAAAATTGTCTTCCATTGTAAGAAAACTGGAAAGATTAAAAAAATTAAAAGTTGATGGACTAAATAATGCCCATAATGATATTAATAATACTAATGGTAGTATTGGAAATATAAATTATTTTATTATTCACACCAATCAGCATTATTCTGAAAATATGGATAAAATCTTTTTTAAAGAATTGAATCTTCCATCTCCAAATTACAATTTAAATGTTGGTTCTGGAACACACGGAGAACAAACGGCAAAAATGCTCGAAGGTATTGAAAAAATTTTGATAAAAGAAAAACCTGATGTAGTGATTGTTCAGGGGGACACAAATACTGTTCTTGCAGGAGCTCTCGCATCATCAAAATTGAAAATAAAAGTGGCACATGTTGAGGCTGGTTTAAGGAGCTACGATAGAAACATGCCTGAGGAAATAAATAGAGTTCTTACCGACCATGTATGTGATTACTTATTTACTCCAACGGAGATTGCAAAAGAAAACCTATTGAAAGAAGGTATTGAACAGGAAAAGATTTTTGTTGTGGGCAATACAATCGTAGATGCCACACTTCAAAACATCAAGATTGCTGAGGAAAGGGATGATATAAAGAACTTTATA
This sequence comes from Methanothermococcus jasoni, assembly GCF_049075655.1. Lineage (GTDB taxonomy): Archaea > AGJL01 > Methanococci > Methanococcales > Methanococcaceae > Methanofervidicoccus. The sequence continues at coordinate 919,412 of NZ_CP157522.1, forward strand.
AAAACATTATCCAATGGAGAGGACTATTTCTTATTAACCATTCACAGAGCAGAAAATACGGACAATAAAGAGCGATTGAAAAATATAATTAAAGCAATAGGTGAAATAACAAAATACCACAACAACAAAATCGTTTTTCCCATCCATCCAAGGACAGAAAATAGATTAAAAAAATATAATTTGTTTGATGAAATAAAAAATAACAAAAACATAAAAATAATTGAACCGGTTGGGTATTTGGAGTTTTTAATGCTTGAAAAAAATGCAAAATTAATTTTGACTGATAGTGGCGGAGTTCAAGAAGAAGCCTGTATTTTAAAAGTTCCATGTATCACACTGCGGGACAATACAGAGAGACCAGAAACAATAAATGTTGGGAGCAATATTTTGGTTGGGGCAGATATAGAAAAAATTATCAATGGAATTGAGTTAATGCTAAAAAAAGAGAGAAATTGGAAAAATCCATTTGGTGATGGGAACAGCGGTGAAACTATCGTTGAAATATTGTTAAATCAAAATCTATAATCTATTTTATCTTTCATTCTTATTTTTTATTCTTTATTCTTTATTTTTGTTTATTTATTTTTTATTATAATTTTTTTATTATAATTGTGTGTTATTATGGCAATATATTACATAAAAACTAAAACTTTATATATTTTAGCACATATGGGATATATTATAAGAATAATAAATATACTTACAAAAAAACTAAAAGGTGATATAATGTTTGGATTTGGGAGAGGATTTAGAGGTAGGGGCTTCTTCGGTTTCAGACATTTTGCAGGAGCTCGCACTATACCAAATTGCAATGAAAAATATGAATATGTTGGAGCATGCAGATGCGGACTTGGGCCGCACGCATATTATAGGGATAGAAGAACTGGTGCAGTAGTGCCTGCTACGGCAGTATATGGGTATGATGCACCAGAGACAACTCCTGAAACTGAATTATCAGATAGGTTGAGATATTTGGAAGAAGAAAAGAAGTATTTAGAAGAGGAAATAGCTAAATTGAAAGAATCTTTAAAAAAAGAGTAAAAATGTAAAATAAAAACAGAAATGAGGCAGCACCATGGCAGACATGAAAAAGTTCCAATGTTCAAAATGCGGTAGGATTATTGAGGTTCCATACGGTATTCCAAAACCTGAGGTATGCCCACACTGCGGAGCTCCTAATGTATATATTCATAGAGTTGATGAAGGAGGAAGAGGATTTGGTGCTGGAAGAGGTAGAAGGTGTGGAGCAGGAATGGGGAGAATGTAATATATCATTTAATAATCTTATCAATAATTTTATCATTTTTTTAAAATGTATATTTGTAGATTTAGTTTAACAGATTGATGGCATAGATGCAATGTTTTTATATGTGTAGCAGCAATATTAAATAAAAATTATTTGGTGATGTTATGGCAGAATGCGATGGAAAATGTGATTCCTGCTCTTCAAGTAGCTCATGTTCAGATGCTAAGAAGGCTATGGAGATGCAGAATGCAAAAATAAGAGAGAATATGGGGAAAATAAAACACAAAATAGCCATTTTAAGTGGTAAAGGTGGCGTAGGTAAATCAACAGTTACAGTAAATTTAGCAGCCACATTAAGCGCCATGGGTAAAAAAGTTGGTATTTTGGATGGCGATATACATGGCCCAAACATTCCTAAAATGCTTGGTGTAGAAGATATCCAACCTTTCGCTGATGAAAATGGAATATACCCCATTACAACACCAGAGGGAATAAAAACAATGTCAATTAGTTATTTCTTGCCTGATAAAAATACCCCTGTGATTTGGAGAGGTCCAAAGATAAGTGGTGCCATTAGGCAGTTTTTAAGTGATGTTGTTTGGGGTGAGCTCGACTATTTATTAATAGATACCCCACCGGGAACAGGAGATATTCAAATCACAATTATGCAATCTATCCCAGATATTGATGGGGTGATTATCGTCACAACCCCTGAGGAAGTGGCAGTTCTTGATGCAAGAAAATCCATAACAATGGCAAAAACTACAAATATTCCTATAATTGGTATAGTGGAAAACATGGGCGGTTTTGTATGTCCGCACTGTAATAAGGTTGTCGATATATTTGGAAAAGGCGGCGGTGAAAAAGCAGCTAAGGAATTGGATGTTGAGTTCTTAGGTAGAATACCTCTCGATATAAAAGCAAGAGAGGCATCTGATAAGGGAATTCCAATGGTATCTCTTGATTGCACCGCAACAGAGGAATTTAAAAAGATTGTTGAGAAGGTTGTTGAAAAAATTGAGAATAAATAATTATTTAATTATTATTTAATTATTTAATTCTGTATTATTGGGATAATTATTCTTATTTTTCATTTTGTTTTTAAATAAATGTATATTTTAGTTTTATTTATATTAATAGTATTTATTTATTGATTATTGGATTATTTATCGGTCATTAGGTGTAATAATGCTTCCAAATAAAACTGCATTAGACTTGATTAAAAAGTATATAGATATCTTTAAAGAAGGAAACAATATTGATGAATTTAAGAAAGAACTGATAAACAATCTTTTAAATAGTAGTGGAGTGCTTGTTAAAACTGATGATGGGACATATACTTTGGTATCGGAAGATGAAGATGAGCTCATGCACTCACGAATCGGAGCTCTAACTGAAAGCGTGGAGAAATTTGCAATACCTTCAAATTTAAAAAATATGGGTAATCCCAAAATATTGGATTTATGTAGTGGAATGGGGTATAATGCCATAGCGGCACTTCATTTTAATAAAAACTGTGAAATTGACATGGTAGAATATAGTGAAGAAACGCTTTTTTTGTCTTTATGCTTGGATATTCCGTATAAGGAGCATGAATTGATAAAAGAAGTAATAAAAGATTATTTTTTGAATAAAAGGAGCAATAATAAAAAAATAGAAAATAAAGACATAAAAAATAATAAAATAAATTTGTATGTGGGAGATGCTAGAAAAATTGTTAAAAAATTGGATAAAAAATATAATATTGTATTCCATGATGCGTTTTCACCACAGAGAGATGCAGTTTTATACACTGTGGATTTTTTGAAGGAAATTTATAAAAAAATGGATGATGATGCTGTTTTAATTTCCTATTCTTCATCGATTCCTTTTAGAAGTGCTTTGGTGGAGGTTGGTTTTATACTATCAGAAGGAGCTCCCGTTGGAAGAAAAAGGGGTATAACAATTGCATATAAAAATCCTTCATCAGATAGGGATTTAAAAAGAATCTCAGAAGTTGATGAACGATTAATAGCCCTTTCAACAGTTGGAGTTCCCTACCGGGACAGTAATTTAGATTTAGACCATGATACAATAATAATGAATAGGGAAGTGGAGCGGGAAAAATTAAAAGAAGAGTTATCGAAAATAGATAGATATTATTCCACAAAAAAGGTAAAACTCGGCAAAATAGATGAAAAGTTTTTGAATATCCAGAAACTAAATTTAAATTCCTCAGAAATAATCATGAGGATGAAAGAAGAATTAAGAAACTAAAATTTAGATTAAATTATTTATGACATAATCTATTAATTTCTCAGTTATATCCATCTCAGAAATCCTTGAAAGTGCCTCCCATGAAGGAGCTCCGTTAACTTCAATTACCTTTAAACCATCTTTACTTTCCATTAAATCTACTCCCCCATATATCAGCCCAGTTGCATTTTTTGCTTTTATTGCGAGCTCTCTTATTTCATCGGTGATTTCGCATTTTTCAGCCTTTCCATTTTGGTGGATGTTTGTTATCCAATTGTCGGAAACTCGATACATTGCAGATACAACTTCATCTCCAATAACAAAAGCCCTGATATCTCTATAAATATCATTTGGATTGGTTATAAATTCCTGAATGTAAAATACACCATGTTTCTTTTTGAATTCATTTAACATGTTTAGCTTAGAAATTAGGGTTTTATTTTTTAACCTGACAATACCTTTTCCCTGATTTCCAAATAATGGTTTTAAAACACAGTCTTTAAACTTTTCTGACCACATTAGAGCTTTGTCAATATCTTCTGTAATTACTGTTTTTGGATGAGGGATATTGTTTATGTTCATTAAAATAGATGTTCTGTATTTATTCCCTGCGTTTTCAAGTCCTGCTGTTGGATTTATTAATGGAATGTAATGCTCTATATATTTAAGAACATCAAACCTATAATAATTGGACATATCGCCAAGATTTCTAACAAATGCACACTTTAAATCTGAAATATCATCTTTATTATGCTTAAATTTAATATCCATGCCGGTAAAAGAAGCAATTTTAGATGGTTTAATATAAACTGGAGTTATGCCTTTCTTCTTCATGACCCTTTCTAATTCACAAGTGATCCAATCTTTTTCTTCCGATATTATTCCTATTTTCATATTTTCACTTTGATATTTTTTATCAATATTTAAAATCAATCTTTAAAATATATAAATATCATATAATAAGAATGATAATAATCGAATAATAAAGGATAACAATGATAATAAAATCGAGGTTGTCGAAAAATATTAAATTATCAATAACATATAATACATGTTATGAAGGGGAATATAAAAAAGAAAATAGAAAAGAAAAAGACCAATCCTAAGACAAAAGGATACTGGAGAATATACGACCTTAGATATAAGAAATACGACCTAAGAACTACTTATACGTTGATTTTATCCATTACAAACATGCTGAATCGTCCTTCTACCGAAGGACGAAAGGTTGGTAGGGTATCTGCCCTACCCTATAATGAATATGTGGTAGTTCTAATATTAAAACATATCTACAAACTAAGTTTAAGGGATTTAGAGACACTCTCAAATACATTACATAACAAACATATTGACCATTCCACATACGGTAAAGCATTTAAACGGATGGATAATGAGTTTCTATCCAATTTACTCACTTTTACATATACGATTATAGATAATCTACTAACTCAGCCCTCCAACAAACTATATATGGCAGACTCAACAGGAGTTTCCATAAATAGGTTATACTATGAGTGCATTCACGGAGGGAAACGTACTAAACGATTGGTGCATGATAAATTGCATGTTCTAGCATCATACTATCCAGAACAAGGATATATTCCAATAATCTCCGCCCGTTGGGGCGGAGGTTATAGTTCCGATAGTGCCAACCTATTGGAAATGGTTAAACAGATTGATTTTTTAGATAATGAATATCTACTGGCTGATGGAGGATATGATTGCTGTGAATTGTTTGAATATTTACTACAACACAATATCACTCCAATAGTTAAAACAAAAGAATTCAAGTGGAAGTATCATATTAGCAAAGTTAGAAAAACCATTAAGAGCATGTTTAACAAGGATTGGTATCGCCTTCGGGGGATAGTAGAATCCATATTTGGAGGGCTGGAGACTAAAAACAGGTTAAAATTAGATGACAGGTTGGCGGATAGCAGAGATGTAAAAGCACTATTGCTACTGCGATAGTGCATAACGTATTAACACTAATGAGAGTATTAGTATTAACATATGATACTGAATAAAATTACAAATTCAATTATTCGACAACCTCAATAAAATCGAAACCTATATATACTAAATTATAGTTTATATTGATAGTAAGTATTAAACACGAAAGATTGATAGTAATAATATGCTGGATAAACACGAAATATATTGTTGATATTTCTAAATATATATCTAAAAGTATATATATGAGTAGTTATTATAACTGATTTAACAATTTGTTTGCAGAGGTAGTCTAGCTCGGAAAGGCGTGGGACTGGAAATCCCATGGGGCTTTGCCCCTCGGGGGTTCAAATCCCCCCCTCTGCGCTTTTTATTTTTTTTATTAATATTATTGCTGATAGTAAATAAGCATATACGCTAATGACCTTAGCAGTGCTATAAAACACGATTATCTCTCGGAGGTGCAGACATTGACTCAAACAGAATTCAAACACAGAATTAGAATATCAAAAACAGATATTACTGGTGAATTTCCATTAGAATATGCCTTACAGGATATAAAAGGGATCGGTAGGGCAATGGCTAAGGCAATATTGAGAATCACCAAATTGGATGGAAAACAACAGGCAGGTTATTTATCAGATGAAGATGTTCAAAAAATAGAGGAAGTTTTAAATGACCCTGCGAAACACGGAATTCCATCATGGATGTTCAACAGGAAAAAAGATACCTACACAGGTGAAGATAAACACTTGATTGAAACGGACTTAGTGCTCACAGTTCAAGAAGACATAACCACCATGAAAAAGATTAGATGTTATAGAGGAATAAGACACGAATTAGGATTGCCATGTAGAGGACAGAGAACAAGAGGTTCATTTAGAAGAGGTTCGATAGTGGGAGTTAAAAAGAAAAGGAAATAAACGATAATTTAACGACTGTTTATAAAACAAAACAGGATGAGAAATAATTATCTACTATGAATAAATGAAACTTCCGGCAATAAAAACCTTCGGATTTTTCATTTAGCGTTTAACCATATAAAAAAGAAAGGTTATAAAAATTGGAGATTAAAAATCTTTAAAACCAAATAAAAGGTGAAAAAATGGGTGACCCAAGAAAATTAAGTAAAAAATACGATACCCCAAATCATCCATGGATTGGAGAAAGAATTAAAAGAGAAAGAGAATTAGCAATAAAATATGGGTTGGTAAATAAGAAAGAATTTTGGAAAATGGAAACAAGATTGAGAACATTCAGAAGACAGGCAAGAAAATTGATAAGCGACACAACCAAACAAGGTGCAAGAGAAGCTGTTCAGTTATTTGGCGTTTTGAAAAGATACGGTATTTTAGTTAAGGAAGATGCTACATTGGATGATGTTCTCTCATTAAATGTTGAAAGTATCCTCGACAGAAGATTACAAACATTGGTATTTAAAAAAGGACTTGCAAAAACACCAAAACAAGCTAGACAATTTATAGTTCATGGCCATATTGCAGTAAATGGAAGAAGAATAACTGCACCAAGTTATTTGGTTCCAGTGGCTGAGGAAGATTTAATATCATACACACCAACATCACCATTGGCTTCTGAAAATCATCCTGAAAGAACAAAAGTGGTAAGTGAGGATAATAGCTAATTTAATTAAAAAATCAATAAAAATAAAAATAAGGTGATTTAATGAGTGAGAAATGGGGCGTAATCCATATTTATGCGTCATACAACAACACAATTATACATGTTACAGATATTACAGGAGCAGAAACAATTGCAAAAATTTCTGGTGGTATGATTGTAAAAAACCAGAAAGATGAGTCATCCCCTTATGCTGCGATGCAGGGTGCATTTAAAATAGCAGACATGATAAGAGAAAAAGGAATAGAAAAAGTTCATGTAAAGGTAAGAGCTCCGGGTGGAAACAAATCAAAGAACCCAGGTCCAGGAGCTCAGGCAGCCATTAGGGCATTGGCAAGAGCAGGGATTAGGATTGGAAGAATAGAAGATGCAACACCAATTCCACATGATGGGACAACCCCAAAGAAAAGAAACAGATAATTTATTACATTTCCTGCGGTTGGTGAGGGTATAATAATCCTTTGGATTATAAATCCATCACTTTCAGGATAATGAAACTGTTGGTGGTATCTTTGATAAATAACATTCAAAAAGAAAAAACAAATATTGGGGAAACGCTTAAATTTAACCTAAAAGCCCCATTATCTTTTTCCAGTGCATTGAGGAGGATAATGATTTCAGAGATTCCAACTTATGCCATTGAAAATGTGTATTTTTATGAAAACACATCCTCAATGTATGATGAATTGATTGCACACAGGCTAGGATTGATACCTATAAGGGGAAAACCAGTTAGTAGTGATGAAGTAATTACATTTGCACTTATTAAAGAAGGTCCTTGTGTGGTTTATTCTGGCGATTTGGAATCAGAAGCAGGGGAAGTGGTATTTAAACGCATACCAATTGTTAAATTAAAAGAAGGGCAAAAATTGGAACTAGAATGTGAAGCTCTGGTGGGCGTAGGAAAAACCCATGCAAAATGGCAACCATGCAATGCCATTTATAAACAAATAGATAAGGATGAAGTGGAGTTTTTAGTAGAATCTTATGGGAATATGGATTCTGAGGACCTCTTAATATCATCAGTGGAAGTATTAAAAAACAAGGCTGAAAAATTCCTAGATGAGCTGGAAAGTTTTGAAATAAATGATGTAGAGTAATATAGTATAATATAGAATAATAATGGTGAAATCATGAGAAAATTGATGGCTACCAATCCAAAAATCGTTGAATTGGTTCAAAATCTTAAAGTAGAATCCTACAAAAACGATGCAAAAATTTGGAAAGACATAGCTAAAAGATTATCAAAACCTGCTAGAAGAAGAGCAGAAGTTAATATAAGCAAGATAAACAGATATACAAAAGATGATTATGTTGTAATTGTTCCAGGTAAAGTTCTTGGAGCTGGAAAATTAGGACACAAAGTAACTGTTGCGGCATTTTCATTCTCAGAAAGTGCTAAGAAAGCAATTGAAGAAGCTGGCGGAAAATGTTTAACTATTGAAGAGTTAATTAAGGAAAATCCAAAAGGTTCATTGGTAAAAATAATGGCTTAAATAATTACATTATATTAAACACGAAAAACCAAATTAGGTGAAATTATGGTTGTTATAGATGCAGAAAATGCAGTTGTTGGAAGATTGGCATCTTATGCGGCAAAGCTCGCGTTATCAGGGGAAGAAGTTGTTATCGTAAATGCTGAAAAGGCAATAATGACAGGAAACAAAGAATATATATTTGAGAAATACACTCAAAAAAGAAATAGAAAAAGTATTACAAATCCTAGAAGAATGGGTCCAAAATATCCAAGAAGACCTGATGACATCGTAAGAAGAATTATAAGGGGAATGGTTCCATACAAAAAGCCAAAAGGAAGAGATGCTTTTAAAAGAATTAAGGTTATGGTAGGAGCTCCGGAAGATGTAAATGTTGATGTAGTATTAAATGAAATGCCAAATACAAATAAATATGTAACAATTGGAGAACTTAGTAAATACTTGGGAGCTAAATTCTAATTGAGGTGATTAGGTGAAAGTAATTCATACAGTAGGTAAGAGAAAAACCGCTATTGCAAGAGCCACTGCAAAGGAAGGTAAAGGCAGAATCAGAATAAACAAAAAACCAATAGAAATAATTGAACCAAAATACATTAATGCAAAATTGATGGAGCCTGTAATATTAGCGGGAGATGCTATTAATGGTATAGACATTGATATTACAGTTAAAGGTGGAGGTATTGCTGGTCAAATGGATGCAGCAAGAACTGCCTTAGGTAAAGCAATTGTGGAATATACTGGAAGCATGGAGATAAAAGAGAGATATTTAGAATATGACAGAACCATTCTTGTTAGCGATGCAAGAAGAACAGAGCCACACAAACCAAGTAAATCCACAAAAGGTCCAAGAGCTAAGAGACAGAAATCATACAGATAAATTTATAATTTTTTTATTATTATCTATTTTGAGTATCGCATTAAATAGAAAAATGAGAGATTTTGAGAGTATTGTTATTTCATACCCATTTGGTGATATATTATGGTAATGTTTCCAATTAGATGTTTTTCATGTGGTAATGTAATATCAGAAGTATATGATGAGTATATTTCACGATTAAAAGATGGGGAAAAACCTGACGAAATATTGGATGATTTGGGAATTAAAAAATACTGTTGTAGAAGGATGTTTATATCCCACAGGGTAGATAAAGACGGCAGGGAATTGTTCGATGATATTATGGAATATTAATTTAAATATATCATATTTACTTATTGGGACTGTGGGGTAGCCTGGTCCATCCTGTGCGTCTGGGGGGCGTGCAACCCGAGTTCAAATCTCGGCAGTCCCACCATTTATTTCTAATTATTTATTATATTTCAAAATACATAGGTTCCAAGTTCCACGAAGTGGGACTTGGACTTTGGGTAGCATCCTTTTTTAAAGGATGCGTTTGAATCTAAGCAGTCCCACCATTTATTTACTCATCATTTATTTATTACACATATTTAATTTATTAGATATTATTATAGTAAAAAATAATATAACGTAAAAAATAAAAAAGCGTGATTCTGATGAAATGCACAAAATTTGAAAAGGCGAGACTAATTGGTGCAAGGTCTTTGCAGATTTCTAATGGGGCTTTTTTGACCATAGATGCAGAAAAACAATCCTCATTGGACATTGCTATGGAAGAATTTGAAAAGGGAAAAATTCCATTAAAAGTTAAAGCTAACAAAACAATTAAAGATTTCCACCGCATTTAATTCATGATTATAAAATATTTTCTTCTTAAAATATGTAGGGGATTTTTGTGGAAGATGAGACCACTATTGAAAGAATTACTGCAAAAAAAGTTTTTAAAAATTCAAAAATAAGTGTAAAAATAACAACATTAACAAGGACTGGAATAGGTTATGATATTATAGATGTAGAAAATCCTGATTATGTTGTTTCAGATATAGAAAACATAATCGCACCTGAGCTCGTAGGGTATCCTGCATCTGACCAAGATTTTATGGATTCAATTATATGTGGCACATCCGTTGATAATCCAAATATCACCATGGGAGTTTCCATAAGCATATCAAGAGCTGCGGCAAATAGTATCGGCATGCCTTTGTTTAGATATGTTGGAGGTTCTTTATCTACGGAATTGCCTGTTGTAGGCTGTTCTCTTTTAACGGATAATAGCAACGAATTAATAGCCATACCTATGGCTGAATCCATTGATGAAATGATAACCTGCTATGAAAAAATACTATCGGAGCTCTCTTCCAAATACGATACAGTAAATATTTATGGGAAGTGTGTATGCAACAATATTTTTGATGAATTAGATAATTTCAAATTTATATTAAATGATATAGCGGAAGAAGAGGATGTTAAAATACTTGTAGGAGCTTCAATATATGAGTATGAATATGCCGAAAATCAAGATATTTATGAAAGAATTTCTAGTTTAGACTATTTAGAAAGCCCTGAAATCGTGGAATTTGATGGCACACTTGCCATAGATGGCATTGATGAAGCAGCCGATTTTTCTAAAATAGAGCCATATACAATGGGGACATTAACTGAAATGTACCACTATATAAATTATATATTGGACAAAGGACTGACCCCTATAATTATGAGCAATAATACTTCATTTTCACATATTGCAGTAGGACTAAGGGTGCCATTTTTAAGGAGCAATATCAATTCAAATGTTTTAAATGAGTTGTGGGATATTGAAAGGATATTGAATAATCCAAATGTAAATAGATTTTAGTGGAATAAGAAAACAAAAAAATATAAATACTGTATATATTATATAGGAAATATATTTCCTAACTTAATTTAATATTAAGAGGTGAATCTTATGAGCGTAGTAATTGATTATAATAAATGCGAAGGTCCAGAATGTGCAGAATGCGTAAATGCATGTCCAATGGAAGTATTTGAAATTCAAGATAATAAAGTTGTAGTAGCTAGGGAAGATGAATGCACTTTTTGCATGGTATGTGAGGATGTATGCCCAGCAGGTGCAGTAAAAGTTAAAGAAGATTAAGATTAATTTTATTATTTTATCAATTTTATAATAATATTTTTCAATTATTTTAATGTAAGCATACAATACCTATCATACTAATAATATTATTCTTTTTCCTCTGTTTTAACCCCTTCCATTTCATCTAGGGCATCAAATAATTCTTCCCAAGTATCTAGACTTATTTTTGCATCTTCTTCACTCATAACCTCTAAGGCATATCCAGTATGTATAAGTATATAATCCCCTATATTCACATTTTCAAGAAGTGCAAGTTTTGCCTTTTGTTTAACCCCTTTATATTCTGCTATAGCATATTTTTCTCCATCTTCTTCATATATTTCTATAACTTTGCAAGGTATTGCCAAACACATGATATAATCACCAAAATAAGATAATATGAGTATTATAATTATTATTAATGATAATTCTATAAATGTATATAGCTTAGAATATATTTAAAAATATCGGACATATTTGTAGAGCCCCATAACGCAAAGGGTAATATAATTAAACCGTGTTTTATTATCCTACTTAAAAATACTGCAAATATGTATCTTTTAAATGGCATTTCAAAAGCACCGCAGACCCAACACATGATTTCAAATGGCAATGGTGTAAAGCTTATAACTATAAACCCTATAACTCCATATTTTTTAAAAAAATTTTCTCCCTTTCTATAATCTTCTTCACTAAATAATTTTAGTGCCAATTTTTCTCCATATTTGGATGCCAAATAATAGGTAATTATAGACCCAGCAATAGTGCCAAATGCACCGGCAAGTAGCACATATTTCCAGTCAAGACCGAGTGCTATTCCTGCTATCATGAATATTTCTGTTGGCAATGGTTGAAATATTGGTTCTGAAAATCCTATTAAAAATATGCCCAATATTCCATATTCATTAACAAGTTTAAACCCGATGGTTTTGAATATTTCAAAGTTTATCATATTTCTCCTTTTTGTATAATTTTAAAATACTTATATATAAATATATATTTAAATTATTATGTTATCTAAACACCTTATAAAATGGGTCTGTTGAAGGGTGTATTTCTACAAAATCCCTATAAACATCAATTCCCTTTAAATATTGTGCAAAATATGGTATTATCTCCATTGATGGAGACATGGATATAGCACCAACTACTTTATTACTTTCATAATATATTTTATTTATCCCAATATGGTTTGAAACTCTGAAAAAATCTCCTTTCCCAACACTGTTTGGAATTATTTTATAATTATCTGTCTGTTTTCCAACATAGGAGATATTTAAATCCATTCTTATGGTGCGAGGTATAAAGTCGTATTTTGGTTTTATAAGTGGTTTATTGTTTAATTCATTGTATATATTTTCAGCTACAACCCTACCTTCCATTCTTGCAATTGGAGTGATTCCGCCTTTTCCAACAACACAATCTCCACAGGCATAAATATTTTTTTCTATTTTATTGGTTTTATTTTCTTCTGTGTTAATTACTCTCATATATTCATCTGTTTCGAATCTCGGTTTTCCACCAACTGCAAGTATTTTTGTATAATCATCATTATTTAATAGTCTGTTTAATTCGTTATTGTCATTTGTAATTCTGAAATCAATAAATTTATAAATATACTGTCTGATGTCGTCGTCTTCAATCATCTTTAAGAATTTAGAACGAACATATACAACAACTTCACTTCCAAAGTTTGAAAATATCGATGCATACTCTGCGGCAACTGTTCCTCCACCGATTATAAGTATCTTTTCAGGGAGCTCCTCCAAATTTACAATATCGTAATAACCCAAACATTTTATCCCGTTGTATTCTGAGGTATATATCTTTCCATTGGTATAAACTACATAATCATAGTTGTTTGTATATTCATCTTTAAATTCCTTATAGTGTATATTTATACCGAGCTCCTTTACTTCACTTTCAAGTTTTATTCTTATTTTATTTTGAATATCTGAAATCTTTTTTTGAAGTTCTTTAAATGAAATAATATCTTCTAAAACTATTTTTTTATTATTGTCATTTTTATTATTTTTTATCAAATTCAAATTATTTATTATATCTGCCATTTCTCGTAATCCCGTTATGTATGTGCAACCATAATTTAGGCAGGTTCCCCCGATTTTATTTTTTTCATAAACATCGACGTCAAAGCCTTTTTTTGCCAATTCAACAGCACAGGATTTTCCAGCAGGACCGCACCCCACAATAGCTATTTTTATACCCTCCATATTTTCACCACATGTTTATTAACAAAGTATTAACAATAATTTATTATAGTATCTACATATTTATAATGATTATAGATTTTATAATAATTATTTAATAATAAAAAATTAAAAATAATAAAAAGCAATTAAAGTGATTATATGCACCCAACAAAGAAATTAAAAGGTTTAAAATCAAAATTACTCGATGGAAAAAAAATATTGGTTGTAGTATCTTCATCAATAGCCGCAATAGAAACTCCCAAGTTAATGAGGGAGCTCATACGACACGGTGCAGAAGTATATTGCATAGCCACGGAAGAGACTAAAAAGATTATTGGAGAATATTCATTGGAATTCGGCTGTGGAAATAAGGTATGCTACGACATCACGGGAAGTATAGAGCATGTGATGCTATACGATATATGCGATGCTATGGTAATATATCCAGCTACTGCAAATATAATAAGTAAAATATCCCTAAATATTGCAGATAATATTGTAAATACAACCGCCACAATGTTTTTTGAAAAGAAACCCATATTTATCGTTCCAGCAATGCACCAGAATATGCTTGACACAATAGACAATCACTTAACCAATCTAGAAAATAAAAAAAATATATACATCGTATCTCCAAAGATGGAAGAGGAAAAGGCAAAAGTTCCGTCCATTGAAGATGTTGTATTGGATGTGATTGAAAAATTAAGCTGGAAAAATAATAATAACAACAATAAAAACAAAAGCAAAAAGGTTTTAATACTATCCGGCGGAACTGCTGAATTTATAGATAAAGTTAGAGTGATAAGCAATTTATCTTCTGGAAAAACGGGATATTTACTTGCAGAGGCATTTTGTAGAGATGGATTTGATGTGGAGGTAATCCATGCTCTTGGAAAAGAACCGCCATATTATGTAAAATCTCACAAAGTCCTTACAGCAAAGGAAATGCTAAATAAGGCACTTGAACTTGGAAAGGATGCAGACATAATTATATCCTGCGCCGCAATATCTGACTTTACACCAGAAGAACAGATTGAAGGAAAAATTAAATCAGATAGGGATGTTGTAATAAAATTAAAAAGAAATCCAAAAGTATTGGCTGAGCTCAGAAAGGCATTTCCAGATAAAATTATAGTTGGATTTAAAGCAGAGTATGGACTGGAAAAAGAGGAGTTGGTGGATATTGCTACAAAAAAATTAAAAGAATATAATTTAAATTTTATTGTGGCAAATGACTTATCTAAACATTATTTTGGAGATGACTACAACGAAGTAATATTAATAGGTAAAGACAAATTAAAAGAATTTAAGGGAAAAAAATCGGAGATTATGGAAAAGATTAAAGATGAAATAATAAAAAATTGAAATAAAATATAAACAATATATTACATAGTATAATAAAATAAATAAAATAATAAACGGTGAAACTGTGAAAAACATAGGAATTGGATTATTTGGTGATTTTAAAGATGCAGGAAAGAACTTGGGAAAAAAAGGGACTTCAACAGACATTACATTGTATAATTACAAACAGGGAGATGATGCAGTATTCTTTGTAGAACCCACCAAATACCCTGAGAAAATCACACCATTAATATATGCTATAAATATGATGGATTATGCCTTGGTGTTCGTTGATGAGATTAAGCCAGAACTCGCAGAGACACTACTTGCATTGGATATGATGGGCGTAGAAAAAGGCTCTTTTGTTGTTGGTGAGTATGTGGATGTCGAGCAGTTGAAGGCGATAATCTCAAACACTTCAATGAAAAATTTTGAAATTAGGGAAAAGGATTATATCAGAATAAGGGAAGATATGGTGGCACTTCCGCAGGAAATGGCGGGAGAACCAGATAATAGCTTTGTAAAGATACCGATAGACCACTTTTTCACAGTAAGGAGTGTCGGGACTGTTATATTGGGAAGAGTAAAAAAGGGAACGGTAAAAATCCACGATAATTTAAGAGTTTATCCAACGGAAAACAAAGCAATGGTAAGAAGCATACAGGTAAATGATAAAAACTACGACGAAGCTCCAACATTTTCAAGAGTTGGGCTTGCATTGAAGGGAGTAAAATCCGAAGAATTGGAAAGAGGCATGATTTTATCAGATGGTGATTTAAAAGTATCCGATGAAATTACACTTAATATGAAATGGAATCCATACTCTAAAAAGGAGCTCAGCGTTGGTGAGGGTTATCAAATAGCAATTGGATTGCAAACCATAAGCTGTAAGGTAATGGAAAAAGAAGGGGATACAATTAAATTAAAATTAATCAAACCAGCAGTTTATGAATCAGGAGATAAGGCAGTTCTTTTGGACGGAAGTGCAAAAATAAGAATATTGGGAGTTTCAGAGTTATAAATTTATATTTTTTTAGGAGCTCCCAAGGTTAATTTTATTTTATTTTTTTAGGATTTTTAATAGGATGGTGTATGAGTATTGGCAGAAAATTAAACATAAAATAAAATTAAGTTATTAAAAATAAAACTAAATAAAAGAGAATAGGATAATATATAGGTTGATATAGTTTAATATTATTATTTTATCTCAACCTTGGCATTTAAAAATACTGGACCTCTTATATCTATTACTTTATTATTTCCCATTATCTGTTTTAAAGCCAATTCATCTATTTTTAAATTTACATCGCTTAAACTTCTTACAATTGGGATTCTTATTTTCAACTCCTTGGTGTTTGAAATAAGTGCCTCTTCTATCTTTGAGGTTATTTTAAAGCATAATGAGTCAATATATTTTATATTTGTAGGAACACCGTGTTCTTTTGCATCTTTGAGAAGTTTTATATATTCCTCTTTAACACCCTCAAATGATTCTGGAACGCCCAGTATATTTCCATCAAATACATAGATTTCATTTAATATTGAAGGACCAAGGAGTTTTTTACCTTCTTCTTTTTCAAATAATGTTATCTTTATGGTTTTTTCTGCGTTGTAGAATTTTATTTTCTTTTCAACTTTAACCTCGCATGGTGAGCTCTTATCCTTATTTTTTATGCAGGTATCTATTAAATCGTATGTTAAATTATACAATTCATCTGTAATTGGGACTTTATCAACTTTAACCATATGGGCTATATCCCTATCGCTTAAAATATTCTCATAGAACTGAGGATAAACCATTTTCCTTACATCGTCGTAGTTATGGGTAATCATTGCAAGTCTTTCAACACCAAGTCCTAAATTCATCACCGGAACATCGATATTGTATTTACTCAGTGCAATAGGAGAATATACTCCAAATGTTGCAACTTCAAGCCATTCCTTTAATTTAGGATGGTATGCATAAACTTCTGTCTGTGTTTCTGGTGTGTAGTATTTGCTTTTTTTCTCATCAGGTCTAAATTGGAATTTTGTAAATCCAAACTGGGATAAAAGCCCTTCTGCAACAACCTTTCCATCATCAATAGTGACGTCTTCACCTACTATTACGCAGGATGCAGAGTGATATGTCATTAAATGACTTTTATCCTCTTTCTGCTCCCTTCTGAAACATCTATCTATTGAAAACAACTTAAACGGTAAAGGTTTTTTATTTATGAGCTCCGATAATGTTATGAACCATCCAGATGTCATGTGGCTTCTTAGGGTGAGAGTTAATGCTTCTGGGGTGAGCTCCTTAAATTCAGGGAATACTTCTTCCAATATTTTTAATCCCATTTCATTGGAGGTATTTAGTGCGTTCCCTATTTCAAATACTAAATCATCACCATCAAGGGTTCCCTTTTTATACTGGTGAAGGATTTTTCTTAAATTTTCCTTTTTTTCCTCGCTGTCTTTTATTTTTATTCCAAGTTTCTCAATTTTTTCGATTTTCTCATTTCCTAAGCCCACATCTGGTCTTGGAAGCCCTGCTAAATAGAAGCACCTATCCAACACCGCCATTGCCTCAGGTCCAAACTGTTTATAAACATCTCTCTCATCCACTATTACGGGGTTTATATACTCCTCAAATCCCATTCTTAAATATGCCTGCCTTAACTGTTCTATTGTGTCAATTACAGGGTGAGATTTTCCAAACTCTGGTTTTATTCTAGGGTATTTTTTGTCGATATGCTTATTCGGTATGAGCTCCTTTGTTTCTCTCCATGCCTTTTCAAAATCCTTGTTAGCCATCTTTAAAATTTTCTTTGTGTCAAACATTTTATCCTCTTTTTTCTTTTTATATCATTAACTTTTTTCTTAACTATTTTTAAATAAAATAAAATTATTTAAAATTATATGTTATGATGATGTTATTTATAGAAAAGCAAATTAAAATTTATTAGGATATACCTTATTGCTTAGTTTTAAATAGTAATTACTGAGCTCTCTTTTAAATTTATCAATATCCAAATATTTTGCCTCGTGGTCTTCTAAATAAATTCCTCTATCTCCTGATGCTGTTAATAAATCCAAACTGCTTGTTATGATTATAAATGCAGAGCTCAGTTTTTCCCTCTCATTCATTATAATTTCTGAAAGTGGTTTAACTCCTTCAAACCAATTGGATAATAAACCACTTACAAGTAAATTTACGGCTGAATTATCTTCATCAATTAGTATTAAATCTACACCTGTTGATAATGCCTTCTGAATCTGATAAGCCATAGTCATAGAGCCTGATGCTGTTCCATGAACATCCTTTGGAGTGCCTTTTATTCCCTTTGGTAGTTTTTCAAAAAATAAACTTATATCATTTCCATACATCTGCATACATCCTGTTGATGCCTTAGATAAGTTTTTTGTGGTAATAATATACTCCCTTCCATCTCCAATTAAATGGTCATCCTGCCCGCTGTCAATTGCCTCTATCAAAGTTGTTTTTCCCTGAGCATTTCTTCCAGTAATGATAAATATTTCCTTTTCTTTTATACCAAGCCCTGTAATAATGTTGCCATCGTAGAGCTCTACCTCTATTGGATTCAATTCCTCGGGCGTTTCAAATGGTATATTTACACCTTTTTTTGGTCCTGCAATTCTGTAATGTCTCCTTACATTTGTATAACTCCTCGCAGGTTTTGAATTATCTCCTATAAAGGATACGAGCCCCAACTCCTTTAATCTGTTCCTTAAATCCTTCTGATTTATTGTGTTAATATTCTCTTTTTCAAGGATTTTGTAAGGTATTTTTTGGATGAAATCATTTAATTCATAAGACAGTTCGTCAATTCTTTTTGCCATTATTTTTGGAGCTCCCTCCTTAAATATCATCCTTAATAACAAATGAATTTCATTATTGGTTATAAAGTTGTATTTATCAGCTCTCCATAAATCGCTACCTATATTCAAATCGCTATTTATCACAGTTATGGGCTCAAATAATGCAGTATATCGTTTTCCAAGACTTCCAGATAATTCAGGGAAT
This sequence comes from Methanothermococcus jasoni, assembly GCF_049075655.1. Taxonomy (GTDB): domain Archaea; phylum AGJL01; class Methanococci; order Methanococcales; family Methanococcaceae; genus Methanofervidicoccus. Next base: position 938,527 of record NZ_CP157522.1, read on the forward strand.
TTTTTCTTTTTTATCTCCTCTTTAATACATTCAATAATCCGTGCCGTGCTTCCCTCTAATCCTTTTTTATTTAAATTAGTTAAATCATCCCTTTTAAAAACAAATGGCAACACTATTTTTATATTTTTATCTGCCTGTTGGGCTGCATAGAAAACCTTATTTTTGTTAATTTTTGTTAAAATTTTACGATTTAGATATGGTGTGGTTATGTTCTTTATAATATCCTCAATCAATGAAGCCTTTGAATTCATATTCTCACTTTAAATTTGCAATAAATAAAAATGAAAAAATAATAATTAAAAGATGTAAAAAAATAAATTATTATATTGTTATTATATTGTTATATTATAGTATATTATTTCATTCTAATGGCATCTAGATTCATAGGAGCTCTTGTTTCTTTCTTGAATAATTTGTATGCTGTGCTTGCCAAATCTACACATTTTGAAGCTTCACCATGGACGGTTAATATTCTTTCAGGCATAGGTTTGAGTTTTCTTAGGTATTTTATAAGCTGTTTTCTGTCGCTATGTCCTGAGAATCCTTCCAATGTATGAACGCTTAAATTTACCTTTATTGCTTTTGATTTTCCATTTCTGTTCATTATAGGGATTTCACTCCATCCTCTTTGAATCTTTCTTCCAAGGGTGCCTTCCGCCTGATAACCTACAAATACTATGGCATTTCTCTCGTCATCTGCAAGGGATTTGAAGTATTCGACACTCGGACCTCCGCTGAGCATACCTGATGTGGTTAATATTATGCACGGCTCATCACTATCAATTATATTTCTCCTGTTGTTTGTGTTTTTTACCTTTCTAAATACCTCTGATAAAAATGGATTGTCCCCTTCGTGGAAAATTCTGTTTCTTATGTTTTTTGAAAGATATTCAGGATATGCCGTATGAATTGCAGTAGCCTCCCAAATCATACCATCCAAATAAACTGGGGCATTGAATATACCTTGATTGTATCCTTCTTCCAAAACAAGCATGAGCTCCTGAGCTCTACCTATACCAAACACTGGGATTATTACTTTACCTTTTCTTTTTATGGTCTCTGCAACAACATTCAAAAATTCTTTTTCCGTTTCTGCCCTATCTGGAAGCACATCATCGTATCCACCGTATGTGGATTCAATTACAATTGTTTCCAATCGTGGAAACTGACATACTGCTGGCTCCAATAACCTGGAAGCCTCAAATTTTATGTCCCCAGTATATGCAATATTATATAATCCATCCCCAATATGACAGTGAGCTATTGCAGAACCTAGTATATGCCCTGCATTGTGCATTGTTAATTTTATAGCCGGTGCAATATCCGTAGTTACCCCATAATCTATTGGTATAGTGTGTTTTACACATTTTTTAATATCTTTTGATGAATAGGGCATCACTTTACCTTCTTTTTCTGCAATATCTAAATAATCCTTTTGTAAAAGAGTCATTAAATCTCTTGTAGGTTTTGAGCAATAAACAGGACCATCATAGCCATACCTAAAAAGCCCTGGAACAAATCCACAATGGTCTAAATGAGCATGTGTAATTACTACTGCATCGATTTCCTCTATTGAAAATTCTGGGGCATCAAAATGTGGAAATGCCTTATCTCCTTCAACTGCAACATTTATCCCACAATCTATTAAAATTCTACTTTCAGGGGTTTGAAGATAATTACAGGTTCTTCCAACTTCTCTGGAACCTCCCAAAAAAGACATTCTTATCCAACAGTCATCTCTTAATCTAACATCCCGGTGTATTCTTCGGCCTATCTTTCTTAGGATTTCTTTTACATCGGTTCTTTCCCTATAAAGGGTAGCTCTTATCGCTTTAATTGTTTCAGAAGCTATTGGTGGAGTTCTTACGGGCTTAGGAGCCCATTTTATTGCTTTTTTTATTTCTTCCAGAGTGCTTCCTTCTTTTCCAATTACCAATCCCGGTTTTTTTGATTCTATTATGACTTCACCAGTGTTTGCATCAAATATGCAGTTGGTTATTTCAGCATCTTCTGGAACGATTTCTAAAATTTTATTCTTCGCAACATCCGGTTCCATTAAAACAGATGGGTCAGGTCTTATGGCTATCCTTTTTCGGAATATTCTTGCAAGTTCTTTAACAAAAGAATTGGAAAATATCTCGGGGTTCTTTGCATATATTACTACCTCAGGACCTTCAAACTGCACATCTGTAATCACTGCGTTTCCAGGTGAATTTTTTATCACATACTGTTTTATCTCGTTTAAAATCTCTTCTGCTGACAAAATAGACCCTCCTATTAAAATTATAAATTAAATTCTGTTCAAATTAAAATTGTAATAAAATATTTTATTAACACTTAAAACCAAGGTTTTTACATTTTTGTATGCTCATTATTGTTCGCTTGAAAGCACGTTTGTAAATATCTCCTTTAAAAATCTCAAAATCCTTCGGATTTCACAGTCCTACGGACGCCCTATGACTCCGAAGGATTTTTTCCGATTTACTCACTTCGTTTGTAAATAATAATAAAAAAATAATAATTCCATAATGCCTCTAACAAAATTATTTATTAGTTTTGAGTTATAAAAACCAAAAGGTTTTATAAAAAATTTTTATGTTTGATGGTGTAGAAAATAATTAATTTAGAAATAAGGTTTTCTTTATTTTTATCTTCTTTTACTTTTTATTTTTTCCACCATCTCTTCGACTTCTTCATTTGAATAGATTTTTACTCCATTTTTATCAATTACTGCGAGAGAGACACCATTTCCAGAATATGCATCTCTCTCCATGGCGGATACGAGTGCTTTAACTGCAAGTTCTTTTCCTTCGTTTAACGTCATATCTTTTTTATATTCTGCCTCCAAAACACCGAAGGCAGTAGGAGACCCAGAACCGGTGGCAGTAAATGAAGTTTCTTCATTTAATCCTCCAACAGGGTCAAGTGAAAATAATTTTGGACCGTGGAGGTTATCGTATCCACCAATTACCAATTGAGTTAAAAAAGGAAAATGTCTATTTCCATGCAATATGTTGCTCAGCAATGTTGCACAGGAATGTGGTGGCATGTAGTTTCCAGTTCTCATCTTGTATATTTTGGTTTCTGCGGATATTAATCTAACAAGTGATTGAGCATCTCCAACACTTCCTGCTATGGTCATTGCTATGTAGTCATCTATCTTATATAACTTTTTCGCTTCTTTGTCAGCTATAAGGTTCCCCATTGTAGCTCTTTTATCGGTTGCCAATACTACACCGTCTTTACATATCATTCCTATTGTAGTAGTCCCCTTCATGTATTCCTTATAGTGGTCGTTGGTTGCCATCATATAAAATCCTCCTAAATTTAATATTTATAAGATTATTAATTAAATAATTTTAAAAAAGTAATTATTTATTATTTATTTTTATCCTTTATATACTTTTAACATTTTTATTTTATTTTTAATTAGTCCAGCTTATCTCCAACAATGTCTATTTTGTTATTTTCTAAATCAATTTTATAGTGGAAACAGGTGTGGTATCCCTCATGACATGCCCAGCCAGTCTGTTCAACAACAAATAATAAAGCATCTCCATCACAGTCCTTGTAAATTTCTTTAACTTTCTGCACATTTCCACTTTCTTCCCCTTTTCTCCAAAGTTTTTGCCTGCTGGTTGAGTAGTAGTGCATGTATCCTGTTTCAAAGGTCTTTTTTAAAGATTCTTCATCCATAAATGCCGTCATTAAAACATTTTTATCTTCATCTGTGGCTATGGCAATTAATAGTCTTTTTCCATCTATATTTCTAAATTTCAGATTTAAATTTTCAATTATTGAATCCATGTCCATAATATACCTCCCAATTATTAATCTAATGTTATATCAGCATTGAATTTATTAAATAGTAGTATAAATTTATTCTCTAATTATTTTTTAATTAATTCACTCACCATGTTTTTGAGAGTTTCTTTATCGACACAATCGCCATGGACAAATTTAACGAAGTCATGAATTATTCTTTTTGCAAAAACCTCTGAAAATTTTTCTAAAACCTTTTCCGGCTCTTTTCCGTTTTCCATCATTTTTAGTGCTTTTTCGAGCTCCTTTTTTCTTATATGTTCAACATAATTATCGTAATCTTTTATAATGCCCTCAACATTAAGTTTTTTCAACTGCTTTAAAAGAAGCCGGAGCTCATTCTCAATAATATTCTCAACAATGGGTATTTCATTTTTTCTCTTTTTTAGGTTTTCATCAGATACTAGTCTTAAATCGTCAATGGTGTATAATATAATATTTGGGAGCTCCCTAACATTATCATCTACATCCCTAGGGTTTGCAATATCTACAATTATCTTTTTTCCTTCAATGTCTTTAAGATTTGATTTATCCAATATGTGGTGTGGAGAAGCTGTGGCACAGATAATTATATCGCTGAAGTTCAATGCCTCTTTAAGTTTGTCAAAATGAACAGCTATACCCTTTAACTCGTTTGCAAGTCGTTCTGCTCTTTCATAAGTTCTGTTTGCAACCACGATTGCTTTTGTATTTTTTTCAATCAAGGCCTTTGCCACAAGTGTCCCTATTTCACCCGCCCCTATGACTAGTATATTTTTATTTTTCAGACCCACAGTTTTTTCAACGAGCTCGACAGCAGCACTGCCGATGGATACCCCCCCTTTGTTTATTTTTGTTTCCTGTCTAACTCTCTGACCTACATGCACGGCTTTTAAAAATATGGTATCTAAATATTTTGTAGTTTTTCCAAGTTTTTTTGCATTATAATGACTTTTTTTAATCTGGCCGATAATTTGGTCTTCACCAACAATCATGGATTCAAGTCCTGATGCAGTTCTTAGAAGATGTATTATAGCCTCACGACCTTCTAAAACATCAAAACCTTTAAAATCATCTTTTAATCTATCTAAATCCACTACAAAATGAGAGTCAAAATATATTTCGATTCTATTGCAGGTTTGGAGCAAAATACAGTTGTCATATTTTTTGTAGAATTCCTCTTCATCAAACCTTAATTTTTCGAGCTCCGATACAGGATATTTTTTATAATCTGCCATAAATAACAGCATAATTACACCAATTTCTATTTGTATTTATTAATTAATTCTAAAAATTCTCTTTTAAAATCTTCATTTTTAAACACTTCTTCAAGAATTTTTTTCCTATCCTTCTGTGAAGAAATATTGTCTTTTAAAAAATCCCTTAAAGTGTTTTGAATAAGTATTTCATATTCGTGATTCTTTAAATAGTTTTCAACAAGTTTTCTTATATTTTTTGCCATCAATGGACTTTTTCCTTCTGTATATACTGTAAAATATACTCCATCTACATTACAGTAGGCAGGTATTATTATATTAATATCTTTTTCAAAAGTGGATGAGCTGATGAATTTGTTTAATTTTTTTGAAATATTGACTATTCGTTTATTGTTTTTCTCATCAATTGCAGTAATGATAAAATCATATTTTTGAATAATATCTTTTAAATCATCATCTGACATATTGTTTATATCGCAGATTACAAATTCAACATTTCTATAATTATTTTCATATTTATTGATTTCCTCTTGGTCAATATTTTTTGTGTAAATGGTTATTTTATCGGGATTTGCATTTAGAATTTTGTTAAATCTCCTCTTCCCAACATCTCCAAATCCAAAAATACAGACTTTAAATCCTTTTAAATCAACGAACAATGGTATCATGTTATCATTTTTTTATTTTATTTTTCTATTTATCCTATTTTATTTATCGGTTCTTTTATTATTTTTAGTTATTAATTTAATTATTTAATTTGGTATTTGCTTTATCTGTTATCTATTCAGCAGTTCTTTATAAATTCCATCTATCCTTTTTGCAGTTTCTTTCCATGAAAATCTTTTTGAAAATCTCTTCCCATTTTCCCCCATTTTTTTCTTTAAATCCTTATCATCAATTAAAATGTTTATTTTTTCCCTCAATATATTTGGATTTTTTGGTTCAACTAAAAAACCGTTGTAATTATCCTTAATTAATTCAGGAATTCCTCCAACATTTGTTCCAATCGTGGCTTTTCCCGATGCCATGGCTTCAAGCAATACCATTCCAAGACCTTCTGAAATGGAAGGGAGCACTAAGAAACTGCATTTTTTGATATACTCAGAAACTTCTTTCTGGTTCTTTTTTCCAAGAAGTTCAATATTGGATATATTCTCTTTATCGATTTTGTTTTTAATAGCGTCGAATAAAACACCATCTCCGATGAGTTTGAAATTAAAGTCAATATCTTTAACTGCATCAATTAAAATATCAATTCCTTTTTGTGGAACAAATGAACCAACAAAAAGTCCATAACTTTCATCTTCACTGGTATCATAAAATAAATCAAAATCCACGCCGTTATAAACCACTTCTGTTTTATTTCGATAGGATTTTGGCAGTTGATTTTTTAAAAATTCGCTCACACAGATGATTTTATCGCAGTTTTTAATGGCATAATTGAAAAATAGTTTTCCCACGGGATTTTTTGATAGTTTTAATACATCGCTTCCGTGAAGTGTTAATATGTGGGGGATGTTGTATTTGTTTCTTAGGAGAGCTCCTACAAATCCCTGAGGAAATGCGTAATGGCTATGAATTATATCAATATCTATATCATTTAATAACTCTTTTCCAATTTTATATCCTTTGTGAGTATAACTTATTCCCCGAAGTTTTGGAATATAAGGAACCTCGTGTATATGAATATTGTTGATATTAATATTATTATAATTGTTATTACTATTATCTATCCCTTTTGATTTATAATTCAAAATATGAAATTCATAATCTCCAAGGTTATTTAAATTATTTATTATATTTTCAACATGAAAGGTGATTCCTCCCATATATGGATGAAATATTGTAGGCATAAGTATTTTCATAATATCCCTGATTTATAGAATAAAAAATAAAAAAAACAATAATATCAAATGGTAGATTTAGTGTTCCATATGTTGGTGTTCTTTCCATTTAACAAACAAATAGTATTTTTGTGTTTCTTTTAACTCTTCCTCTATTCTTTTTGCAATGGCATCCAATAAATTTCTATGCACTCTCTTTTCAACATCTTCAAAACTTTCAAATGGTTTTACTTCCCTTTCCTCAATTATTTTCCACATAATGGTTTTGCCAATACCTGGAAGGAGTTGAAGAGAATGCATTTTGTTGGTTATTGGTTCGCATTCATTTATAAATTGTATGAATCGTTTTTCATTCTTTTTAATTGCTTCTTTTATAACATAGAATAACTCTGTTTTTGCCGTAGGTGTTAGTTCTTCATATTTTAACATTCTCGAAATATATTCGACCTTATCCCTCTTACCTTTTCCAATATAAACCCTCTCCGCCAATTCAACAGTCTTATCGTCTTTTAACACTAATTCCATTAATACAAATTGTTTTTCACCAAAAGCCTGTGCAATAGGTTTTCGTTGGTGAAGTGGTCTTTTGTCCTCTGGATACCCATATTCAAGAAAATCCAAAACATAGGCGTAGCTCTCAAATTTCCTTTTTTTAGATTTTTTAGATTCATGTCTTTTCATATTATGCACCCTATGACATTCTCTTCGGTTTAATAACCGAAGTTTATAAGGAATAAATCCTTATTGGGTTGCCAAGCCCACTATCCCTATCCTTTGAAGGATTCGGGACTACCTTTTTCAAAATATTCAAAGCACCATTTACATCAGCATTTATTATTAAACCACATTTAGAACAAATATATAGACCTCTATATTTTCTATTACTTTTCTTAACGATTCCACAATTACTACATGTTTGAGAAGTATAAGATTCATTAACCTGTTCTACTGTTATTCCATATCCTACTGCTTTATATTGTATCATCTGAATTAACTTTCCAAAAGGTATTCTGTGTAGTTTTTGATTATTTATTTTCCCTATGTTCATTGAGGTTATTCCTTTGTTCATTTCACCAATTACAATTTTTGAAACTTTATCATTCTTTGCTAATTCTACAATCATTCTACTAACTTTATGAATATAATCTTTGACATAATTTTTTTCCTTTACTGTTAATTTTGATAATCTTTTGGAGGTTTTTAGTTTTTGTTTGGATAAAATAGACATTAGTTTTGCTTTTGTTTTGTTGAACCATCTTAATTTAGATACTAATGTTTTGCCATTGAAAATATAAGGTTGTTTTTCATTCTGTATTACTGTTGTTGCTAAATTCTTAATTCCTAAGTCAATAGCCATTACTTTTTCATTGTTAAATGTTAGTGGGGTTATTTTTTTCTTATAAATCAAATGAAGTATAAAATATCTTTTACCGTAAATATCATGCGGGACTATCTCAACTTCTTTAATTTTCATGGTATTGAGCGATAAGATTTTCGGTAATCTTATCCATAGATACTTGGACTCAATACCATGCTTTTCTTTTAGATAGTTTTTGGTTTGTTTTGAAAGAGATAATCTCAATTTATTGTCTATTATTTTGAATCCGTTCTTTTTCCATTTAACTGGAAAATGACCATCTTTTGGTTGGAATTTAGGTTTTTTAGTATGTTCGGAGCGAAGCGGAGAGCAACGAAAACCTTCGGTTTTCGTATAATGTTTGAAAAAATTATCCCACGCTATTGAAAGTTTTTGACATACTGCTTGTGCTGACTGTGAGTGTAAGTTTTTAAACCAGAAATTGTTCTTCATTTGAACATCTATTTTGTTAGGGTTAATATTTCGTTGCATTACTTCGTAGTTAGATACATTCCATAGTTTTGATGCTGAATAGGTTAAATGGTTTAGGATTGTTAATTGTTCATTGTTTAATTGTCTTGTTATGTTCAGCGTGTGGACTCTTGAAACTTCCAAGCTAAACACCTTTTTGATTATCATATTGTCTAATTATATCAAGTGATACTGTCCCTACAGTTTTTAATAGGTGTTTTTATCTTCATATTTATCACCATGATTTATATGCGCTCTACTCATATATATCTTAAAATAATTATTGATATTATTAATATCATCACCGCTTTAAAAAGCGGTGCTTTCAAATTCAATGGTAAAATATAATAAAATTATGGAATTAAAAATTTAAATTGTCTTTAATTATATAATATATATCATTAATAGAATAAAAACATATTGATTTAAAACAGATATGAAAAAAGTTTTATTTAATAAAACAAAGGTTTTATTATTTATATTGGCTTACAATATCCAATATTTCTTCCGAATTCTTTGGAATATCGGATTTATAGAATATTAACTTTAAATCCTCGGTATCTTCTGGAAGTATATCTGCTATTTTAATTGCTGTTTTTTCATCCAACCCGAGCTCGACCAAATCTTTAACGAGATTTTCTACATCTTCGGCACTCAATCGTGCAAATTTTTCTAAATAATCCAATGCACAGCCGTGCTCATAGGATAACTCGTCAATATTTGCTTTGTCTGTCATTATCTCCTTAGCATGAGATATTGTAATATATCTCTCAGAGATTATTTCTTTTCCTATCATAATAATACCCATCTTAAAAAAAGTATTTTGTATTAATACTGACCTACTCCAACGAGTGAACTCGTTGGGTTCTTTTAGTAGGGTTTAACCCTACACGGGTGGCCAAGCCCACTACCCCTACCCATTAATGGGTTCAGGGCTACGCTATGCACTTCCAACCACTACCAGCGGTAGAGTTTTCACTAACCCTACCCATAGATACTTGGACTGGTAGCGTTACTTACTACTAATCTTCATATATTTATATTTTACTACTTACTAGCCGATATAATGTCCGCCTCTCATCCAACGACTGAAGTCGTTGACTTTCCCGGCGGTTTATCGTAAAATAATTAATAAATATTAATAAAATAATTATGCCTTACATTCTCTAAGGTGCTGTGGTCTAGCGATTATATCTTTGTATTTATTTCCATCTTTTACTCTAACAATAAAGGCACTTCCTCTCTGACCAACAACTGTTCCTGTTTTTCCGTGGAATTTTGGGTGGGGCATACCCTTCTGAACTGATGGGTCGATTATAACATGGACTATTTCTCCTTCTTTATATTCTTTTAGAGCTCTTGTGATTGGAAATAATCCTTTTTCTCTTGGGTGTTTTTTAAGTTTGTATCTTGTTTTACTTCTAAATCCTTCACTTTTTTGTGCCATGTTTATTCCTCCTTTTATGTTTAATGTGTTTCAGTATATAAGCCGTTTAGAGTATATAAATATAATGTATATTACAACGTATTGTTTTACATATAAATATATAATATTCTATAAATAATTTCACTATAATATTTATTCTAACTATAAAAAGTTATTGTTTTTATGTTTTTATTTTATATATATTTTATGATGATGATATTAATTTTCTTCATAATTTTCCATATCATGAACATCCAATACGTCCAGCGTTTTACAGATGCATTTTTTATTTAAAATCTCTGAAACTGACGGGGAAGTTCTTCCCTCATCTCCACTTATGAGCTCCTTTATATACAACCCACCATCGCAGTATAATGTGAGCTCGAAAGTTTTGGAATCTATCCTATTGGCACATGCTTTATATACCTTACGAACTCTTACCAAGTCTGCTCTTCTGTGGGATACTCGTATAGGTGTTCTCTGATTTATAGTTAAGTTTTCAAGTTTCTCCACTAATTTTAAAATTTCGTCATCATACACATCTTCTTCACATTCTACAACAGCGAGATAGGTTTTTTTATGGGGCTCATTTTTGAAGAAAACAACATCTTTTCTAACACCGTAATCTAAATTAAGAATTTCAACCTTTCCACTTTTATTTACTTCCTCTTTAAGTTTTTCCAAATCTGCCTTTCTTATTTTCGGTTCTTTTATTTGGAGAACAAAAGGCCTTCCATTTCCAAGCATTCTAACATCTATATCTTCTCTCCCTGCACCATGGAATGCCTCATCCTTTCCTTTAAATACTTTCATAAAAGGTTCTGCTATTATCTCCTCGACAGATGTGGGGTATTGTTTCCCTGTGTAATTGCATTTTTCGCACCCTTTTCCCCTACAATACCTACAAGGCCAGCGTGTTTGTGGAATGCCCCTTACAAGTTTCCTATATCTTCCTTTTATAAATATGGAATTTATTTGTAGTTTTATTTTTTTATTGTAGGGATTTATCATAATCACAATATCGGGGCTATTTTTATCCACAGTCTTTCCAGTTTTTTCAACGAGAATTTTACCCATGATTCTGTTGAATTCCTGCTTTATGCTCTCCATATATGGTGTTTCAAATTCTTTTTCAAGTTCTTTAATCTCCTTTGGAAGCATGGTTCCAGCTAAGAATGTTTCATATTCGTAATCTTTTAGTAAGTCTATCACTTTTTCTGAAATGATTTCTAAATTTTCCTTATCAAAGATATTTTTACACCAAGGGCATAAATCTAATTTATTTTCCCCCTCTTCTTCATTTATCTCTTCTGGTATATCCACTAACTTTATTTCAGTTAATCCACTTTTGTATATATATTTTAGCTGTCCCTTTATTTCAGTTATTTCTGATGCTATTTTTAGTTTTTCTGTATCAGTTTTTTCTATTTCGTCCGGGTTTCCTGATTCAGTTAATTCATTATATTTTCCCATTAAATTTAGTAATTTTGATTCTAATTCAATTGCTTTTGCAATTTTTAGCGATTTTCCCCTTTCGTAGTTTGATGTATGCAGTAGCTTTGCATAAAGTCTTCCAAAACATCTATGACACAAGGGGTATTTTTTTAATATTGTAATAATGTCCATTGGATAACCTCCTATATAATTAATTATGATTTATGATGGCTAAATAAATGATAATAAATTTGCTAATTACAAATATGATTTAAAAACCTAATTCTAAACTATGGTATATTTATACTATATCTTTACCTTTAATTTACTTTTAAAAAATTTCCATAAAACCCGTTAAATATATGTTTTTATTTATTACTAAATTATATATATCAAAAAATTATATTATATCATCAATTATAAAGAATAATATTTTATTAGATAATAGGTCTCCCTGGTAATTCTAGCCCCTATATAATATTTATATATGTATATACCCACCCCATATGTCGAAGTGATAAAATGCATAAAGAGCAACTTATGGAACTCCATCAATTTTTTGTCCATGTATATCGGGAGCTCGTCCCCAATGAATACAACTGTGAATATATAAAAATTTATGAAGAATTGGATGTTAGGCCCCACCATATCCATAAATTAAAAACTGAACAGAGAGCTGCTATTTTTTTATTGTCTGCATGTATTGCTAATTATTTATCCCATGATGACGATACCGTTTCAAAAAATTTATCTATAAAATTATTGGAAAACGCGTTTAAATATATAAATCCAAAATCAGAAAATATGAAAAAATATATTGGGGAGCATTTAAAGATATTGGAGAATAAAGAATCAGACGATATTGAAAATACCATCTAAATTTTTATTTTTTATTTTTATGCATGATATTTTTTCATAGATTTCATTTTTAATTTTAATAATTTATTTCATAAATATTTGAGAGGGACACCATGGAAAAGGAGAATTTTAAACCAGATGATTTTAACGAGATATTGGATGGGCTATTGAATGATATAGCTCCAAGTAAGGAGGAGGAAATGGAATTAAAAGAATTTTCTGAAAAAATAATAAATGAATTATATGCTGAGATAGACAGTGAAAAATTAAGGAATTTAATTGAAGATATAGTTCAGGTAGGTTCAACTGCTAGAAATACCAATTTAAAAAATGATTATGACATAGATATTTTTATAAGGTTTAAGAAGGATGTAGATAAGGAAGTGTTAAAAGAAACTGTTTTAAAAATTGGTAAAAAGGTAATAGAAAAATTAGATGGTAAATATTGGATAGAATATGCAGAACACCCTTATTTATCTGCAAAGATTGGAAAATACGATATAGATATAGTCCCATGTTATAAACTAAATTGGGGGGAAAATATAATATCTGCGGTAGATAGAACGCCCTTACATAATGAATTTTTAAAGAAAATGTTAAAATCTAAAAAATCAAAATCAAAAAACGCACTGAACAACGATATTCGACTTTTAAAAAAATTCCTAAAAGGTATTGGCATTTACGGCTCTGATTTAAAAACTAAGGGATTTTCTGGGTATTTATGCGAGCTCCTAATAATACATTATGGGGGATTTATAAATACATTAATGGGAGCTCAAAAATGGAGAGTTGGAAAGAGAATAATTTTAGATGAAATATTTAATATTTACAATTTGGATGAAGATTATAAATTTGCCGATTTTAAAGACCCACTTGTAGTTTATGACCCAGTAGATTTAAATAGAAATGTAGCCGCAGCTCTGAGTAAAGAGAATTTTTGCAAGTTTATATTTTATTCTCATCTGTTTTTGAAAAATCCTTCAAAAGACTTTTTTTATGACTATGTTAAAAAAGTAAATGAAAATCTTGATAATAGGGAAAAAGGAGTGTTTATTACATTGGGCATAAAGAGAAACAAGGATATAGTTGATGATATAATATACCCCCAAATGGAAAAACTACAAAAAAGCATCAACAAATTTTTAATTGAAAATGATTTTGAGTTTTTAAGGTATGGAAATTATGCAGATGATGATATGTGTTATTTATCATGGGAATTTTTAGTATGGGAGCTCCCAAATATTAAGCTTAGAGTAGGTCCGCCAGTGTTTAGTAAAAAAGGTGTGGATAACTTTATAAAAAAGAACAGCAAATATTTTGTCAAGGACTGCAATGTCTGTGCCTATATCGAGAGAAATTATAAAAATATATATGAACTCTTTGAGGATATTGTAAGCGGAAAATTAAAAAAGAAAATCACATGCCCCAAGTATGTATCTCCTGAAAATGCCGTAATATTTAAGGGAGTGTATAAAGAAAGGGAATAAATTATAAGAAAGGGATAACTTATTTTTTATTTTACTATTAATTATTCATTATTATATTACAATTATATTATTATTTACATATTTAATTATATTCTTTAATATGGTGATATTATGAAGTTTGGAGTATCTTCTCTTGTGTTTTTACCTGAAACATTGCAGTCATCCATAGAAAAGGTTGCTGAAAATAGGTTTGATTGTTGGGAAATCGTATGTGAAGGCAGTCATCAATTGAGACCTAAAAATGTAAAATATCTTATGGAGTTAAAGAACAGGTATGAAGTGGATATTGTGGTTCATGCTCCATTTTCCGACTTAAATCCAGCTTCAATGAACGACAGGGTAAGGCGGCTAACTATTGATTGTATAATGGAGGCAATTGAAGGGGCATTTGAACTTGATGCAAATGTTGTAACGGTTCATCCGGGATACCTTCCGCCGTTATGGTCAAGCTATGTTGAAGAGCTCCTGGATAATAATTTTTCAACATTAAATGATATAGTTGAGATAGCGGAAGATTATGAGGTTATGATAGGTTTGGAGAATATGCCCAATTATATGGGAGTCTTAGGCATAACTCCTGAGAGTTTGAGAGATATTGTAAAAGATATAGATTCTAAGTATTTGGGTATTACCTTTGATATTGGTCATGCAAATACTGCCTGCGGAAATCCAAGTGAGTATGTTAAAGAATTAAATAAAATAGGAGAGGGCATTGTTCATGTTCATTGCCATGACAACAATGGAAATGATGATGAACATTTAAAAGTTGGAGATGGAAACATTGATTTTTTCAGTGTATTTAGGGAATTAAAAGACATAGGTTATGAGGGTGTTATATCCTTTGAATCCAAAAATATAAGGGATGCAGTTAAAAGCAGAGAGATTGCTAAGGAATTATTATCCGATATTGAGTTAGATGAAAGTAGGGTATTGAATATAAAAATATAAAATATATTATGTAGTATTGATTATAGTTATTGGATATAGTTAAGATTGAGTTATTGAATTTGGTGATAAAATGAAAATAGCAATTTTAGGTGGAACAGGAGACCAAGGTTTTGGTTTAGCACTCAGATTTGCCAAAAATCACGATGTTATAATAGGTTCAAGAAAGAAGGAAAAGGCAGAAGAAGCATCAAATAAAGTAAAGGAAATACTATCTTCAAAGGGAATAGAATATAAAAATATAATAGGTTTAGACAACAAAGAAGCTTCAAAAGAAGGGGATGTTGTTATTTTATCATTGCCATATCAGCACACCATATCAACATTAAAGGATTTAAAAGAAGAATTAGCAGGTAAAATAGTTGTATCTATTGGAGTTCCACTGGCAACGGCAATAGGGGATAAGGCAACAAGAGTGGTTTTACCGCCTCAGGGTTCAGTTGCTGAAATGGTTAAAGATTACTTAAAGAATTCAAAAGTGGTAAGTGCATTCCAAAATGTATGCTGTAAGGAGCTCGAAGATATAGACAACCCTGTGGATTGTGATATACTTGTTTGTGGAGATGACGCTGAATCAAAAAAAGTTGTAATGTCTCTTGCAGAAGAAATCGATGGAGTTAGGGCAATAGATTGCGGAAAATTGGAACTATCAAGCTACATAGAACAAATTACGCCACTTTTAATAGGATTAAATATAAAATATAAATTAAAAGGTTCTGGAATAAGGATAACTGGATTAAAATAATAAAAAATAATTAAATACTATTTTTTATATTTTCAGCAAACTTTTTTGCATTTTCAATATCTTCTTTATTAGGATGTCCCTTATTTTTTCCGCCAATTAATTTAAATACTGAATAATCTTCGTAGCCCTTGCATGAGAATTCTCCAATAATTTTAAATCCCTTATTTTTTAATTTATTTCTTAAAGGCTTGTGATAAATGGATAAATCTATGCCGTATGTAGAGAATATGAATGCCTTTTTGTTCTCCCCTGGAAGTTTATCTACAAGTTTCAAGAGCTTTTTATGATGCTTCCCAAAGTATATTCCAGAGCCAAATCCTATTAAATCGTATTTTTTAATTTCATCAGGGTTTATTTTCTCCGGCTCAACAACATCTGCATTTAAGACCTCTGCCATAGCATCTGCTATTTTTTTGGTGTTGTTGTGGTGGATGGATTTGCATATAATTAAGATTTTCATGATGCCCCCCAAATTGATTGTAAATTGATTGTTATTCTTTAAACATTAACTGCCTCATTATTTTACCCATTGGACCTCCCATTTTAAGCATTTTTCCTCTTTTTAAGTTCTGAAATGCGTTTTTAGTTGTGGCATAATATTTTAGGAGCTCCTTTACCTCCTCCTGCTTAACCCCTGCACCCCTTGCTATTCTCTTCATTCTTGAAGTTTTAATTATCTCAGGGTTTTCTTTTTCCTCCCTGGTCATGGAATCCATTATAATTTTGTACCTTTTCAATTTTTGCTCTGTGAGATTTGCCGCATCTTTTGGAATGGCTCCTCCAAATCCTGGAATCATGCTCATTATTTGTTTCATAGGACCCATTTTAGATATTGCTTCTAGCTGAGAGTATAATTCATTAAGTGTGAATTTTCCCTTTAATATGGCATCTATGCTTTCCTCCGTATCATCATCTATTAAATCCTCTGTTTTTTCAAGAAGTGAGTCTAAATCTCCCATTCCTAAAAGCCTTGAAATAAATTTATTGGGGTCGAATGGCTCCAAATCATCTACATTTTCCCCGGTACCTATGAATTTTATAGGTGCGTTTATCTCTGCTACTGCACTTAGAGCTCCCCCTCCTTTTGCAGAACCATCCAATTTTGTAACAAGTATGCTTCCTATTTCACCGACAGCATCTTTAAATGCCTTTGCCTGGTTTTTCGCCTGCTGTCCAAGTGTTCCATCTATTACAAGTATAATTTCATCTGGATTTACAACATCTTTTATTTGTTTCATTTCATCTAAAAGTCCTTTTTCTTCTTTGTGTCTTCCTGCGGTATCTATTATCAAAACATCCATCTTTTTAAGGTTATTTATTCCATCTTTTGCAATTTCTATTGGAGTCTTTGTTTTTGTTTCATCACCATATAATGGAACATGTATCTTCTCTGCAAGCTGTTTTAACTGCTGGTATGCCGCAGGTCTGTATATATCCGCCGCTATTAATCCTGGTTTTAAACCTCTTTTTTGGATGTATCTTGCAAGTTTTGCGGCACTCGTGGTTTTACCACTCCCCTGAATACCTACAAGTAATATAATTGTCTGTTTTTTTGGGTTTAACTCCAATTTTTGCCCTTCCTCACCAAGTAGTTTTACTAGTTCTTCATAAACAATTTTTATTATATGTTCTTTTTTTGAAAGTCCCTTTGGTATATCCTCATTTATTGCTCTTTTTTCTATCTCTTTACTCATTTTAAATACAAGTTTTACATTGACATCCGCCTGAATTAGTGCCTTTTGGATATCTTTAATTACCTCTTTTATAAGCTTCTTATCTACGAATGTGGCATTTTTTATTTTATTCAATGCGTTGGTAATGTTTTGTCCCAATTTATCAAGCATAATTCCACCTAAATTTTAAATATTATTTATTATAATTATTCTTTCCATCTTTTAAATAAATTGTTTTTTATCCCTAAATTATCCAATATTCTCCCCACTACAAAATTAATGATGTCATCTATTGTTTTTGGTTCATTGTAAAATCCCGGAATTGGGGGCATTACTAAAACTCCTAATTTTGAGAGTTTTAGCATGTTTTCAAGATGTATTGCATTAAAAGGCATTTCTCTTGGCATAAGTATTAATTTTCTTTGCTCCTTTAAAGCTACATCACAAACTCTACATATTAAATTACTACTGTATCCATTTGCTATTGACGATAATGTTTTCATGGAGCATGGAACTACAACAACAGCATCAAATATATTTGAACCAGATGCAACAGGCGAAAAGAAATCGTTATTTTCGTAGTATTCATCGGATAATTTTATAAAATCATCAATTGTAGTTTTTAACTCATGTTTTATTATTTCTTTTGCTGAGTTGGAAACTATTAGACAGGTTTTTACATTTTCGTTATCCTTTAAAACTTCAAGAAGTCTTTTAGCATAGTGAGCTCCGCTTGCACCACTTACACATACCACTATTTTTTTCATGTTATTTCTCCAATAATTATGTAATTATATATTGTATAAAATGGAGTATTATTTTTATATAAAATTACTTATTTGTTGAAGTATACTTATATATTAAAATAAATAAATATTATCTTCGCAAAAAATAGTGCGGGGGAAGGGATTTGAACCCTCGAACCCCTACGGGACTAGGCCCTCAACCTAGCGCCTTTGGCCAGACTTGGCAACCCCCGCTCACTTACTATGGTTTTGCGGTTTAAAAACGCATAGTGTAGTTTTACATAATAGTATATAAACCTTTCGGCGAAAAGTATATATATGAGATATTATTATCTAAGGATGCGTTCAATAATTTAATAATGCCGAGGTGGCTTAGGCTGGTTATAGCGCTCGGCTCATACGGATATTCCCAAGGGGTTTTATATCTCCTTGGGTCCTGGGAAACCGAGAGGTCGGGGGTTCAAGTCCCCCCCTCGGCATTTTTTATATGCTTATTGATTTATAGGTTTAAATATTTAATTAGTTGTTTAAAAAAAATAAAGAATAAAAAAATAGAATTAAATGGGTTTTCCAAAGAAATTTATTTTTTCAATTAATTCTTCAAATGCATTTTTTTCGAATTTTAAAACCTCTTCTTTTGTCAATGTTCCGCTTACTTCTCCATCAAGGGATAATTTATCGACTCCTCTTAAAATCATTCTATTATTTCCATCTCTGTTTAATATTTCTTCTGCAACCCTGTCATGAACAAACGCCATTGGTGGGATAAACACCGTATCTTTTAGCTCTTTTAAATCAACAGTTTCTAAATCTTTTGCAGTGATTAAATCTGAAATGTCCTTATTAACTTTAATGACATTAACTGGAGTATCTTTAAATATTTTATTTAAAAATGTATATGATATATTTCCTGTAATTATGGTAGCTTCGGATTTTATTTTGTTTCTTAATTTTTTCAATAAACTCTCTTCATAAGATATGGCAAATGGTGCATTTGTCAATGGGTCATAAAGTGGTGTGCCTGTAATTCTTATTTTATCTCCAAATTCTTCAAAAGTTTTTCTTACAATTTCTTTAAATTCTTCAACCCTATGGCTTTCGATTCCATCGATAATTGGTGCATTTTCCAGTATAAGTCCTTGTTCGGTTTTATTTGCAAACCTCATTAATATTGCTGCATGAGCTCCCCAGTCTATCAAATCGTTAATGGTTTTTTTAAGTTCTTCGCCATCATTTACACCGGGAATTAATATAATAGCACAATGGACTTCACAGTTTTCACAGAAGTATTTTAAGCATTTTAGGGATTCTTCTGCATTTTTATCATTTAACCATTTTTTTCTGATTTCTGGATTTGTAGAGAATACTGAAAATGTAATTTCATCGACACCATAATCAACAAGATTTTTAGCAATTTCAACAGATTCAAATCCTTTTCCAGATGTGTATCCAAGATGAATCTTTAAACCAACATCACTTATGTATTTACAGAGAGCTTCCAAGTCCGGATAAAAGCTAACATCTCCGCCACTTGTAATATTCACTTTATCGTAGTTTTGGAAAAATAATGCGTTTTGAATTTGCTGTATTGCAAAGGGCAATGGTATGAAGTCTCCATTAATTTCCCTTATGGAGTATGTGCAGTAATCACAGCCCATTTGGAATGTGCAGTTTTTACAGCCAAATGGTGATGGGTTTGAATTGTCCACTTTTTTAAAATAACAAAATTTGCAGAATCCTCCGCAGTTCTTACCGGGCTCTCCTTTTAAATCAACTAAAAGCTGAGATTGGGATTTTAAAACGTTATTGTCCTTTTCAGAATCCTCAAAACCCATGCCAAATATATTAGGGTTGGAAGTATCTCCTAAACTATTGTTAAAATTGAAATTCATAAATATCCTCTAACTTTTTTATTAGTGTATTATTTTTTAACCTATAAATAAATTATTGGTAAAAATCGTAAAGGGCATCGTATAATAAAGAATGCTTAAAAAGAAATAAGATTAAGTTAAAATACTAAATTTAAATATATAAATTAGTTTTTATACAACACCCCTATTTTAAAAAATATCCTATATATACTTTTCGATTTGAATTCAATGGAAAAATGAATATATAAATAAAAATATAGGATGTAGTGCATATATCAAATGATAGGAGTGGTTCCTATGGTAAAGTATGAAGACAAGATAGATTTGTATGATGCGAAAGGTAATCTTGCAGCAGAAAGTGTGCCATTGGAGGCTATAAGCCCGTTGTACAACCCAGTTGTAAAAGAGATAGTAAAGAACATTAAAAGAACAGTAGCAGTTAACTTAGCAGGTATAGAAAACAGCTTGAAAACCGGAGCTCTCGGAGGCAAAGGTTGTAAAATCCCAGGAAGAACCTTGGATTTACCAATAGTTGAAAACGCTGACGCTATTATGGAAGAAGTTGAAAAAATATTAAGAATTTCACCAGATGATGATACAAACATCAGAACAATTAACGGTGGAAAACAGGCAGTTGTTCAGTTGCCATCCAGAAGATTAGAAGTAGCGGCAGAATATTCAGTATCTATGTTAAACACAGCAATGGCTTTGAAAGAAGCTATTATTAAAACATTCGACGTAGATATGTTCGAAGGTTCAACAGTGCATGCAGCAATTATTGGAAGATATCCACAAGTTATGGACTACATGGGAGGAAACATAGCTTCATTATTAGGAGCTCCTTCAAACATGGAAGGTTTAGGTTACGCATTGAGAAACATTATGGTAAACCACTATGTGGCTACAACAAAGAAAAACATCATGAACGCTATTGCATTTGCGTCAATCATGGAACAAACAGCTATGTTTGAAATGGGAGATGCAGTAGGTTCATTTGAAAGAATGCACTTGTTAGGTCTTGGATACCAGGGTTTAAACGCAGATAACCTTGTAATTGACCTCGTAAAAGCAAACAGTAAGGGAACAGTTGGTACAGTTGTTGCTTCATTGGTTGAAAGAGCTCTCGAAGACAAAGTAATTGTAGAAGACAAAACAATGGATTCAGGATTCACAATGTATAAGCCAGCAGATGTGGCTAAGTGGAATGCTTATGCAGCAGCAGGTTTAGTTGCAGCTTCCATTGTAAACTGTGGTGCGGCAAGAGCTGCTCAGAACGTTGCTTCAACAATCTTATACTACAACGATATATTAGAATACGAAACAGGATTGCCTGGTGTTGATTTCGGTAGAGCAGAAGGTACTGCGGTAGGATTCAGTTTCTTCTCACACTCAATCTACGGTGGTGGAGGTCCAGGTATCTTCACAGGAAACCACGTAGTTACAAGACACTCCAAAGGATTCGCTATACCACCAGTATGTGCTGCATTATGTATAGATGCAGGAACTCAGATGTTCTCACCTGAAAAAACATCAGCATTAGTTGGTGCGGTATATAGTGCTATCGATGAATTCAGAGAGCCATTGAAGTATGTAATTGAAGGGGCTATTGAAATAAAAGACAAACTTTAATTTAATTAATAGTTATCAATCATACCATTAAAACTACAATGATAGGTAATAAAATGATAGAAATAGAAGTCTTCCCCCATAGGTATTTAAAAGCTAAAACTACTGAAAAATTCCTTAATGAAGCTTATTCCTTAGATACGGTGGAGAGAATCATAATCCACGGTGAGCCTTTGCCAAAAACCGTATATTACGGTCCTGCAAGAGGAACTCCTGTGAATCATCCTGAGAGAAAGGAAATTAACGTTCATGGAGTTCCTGTCGAGCTCACAGTGATGGCAGGGAGATTCTGGATAACATTAAAGGATGATAGTGAAGTAGATAAAATTGAAGAAATCTGTAAATCACTGTTTCCATATGGATACAATATAAAGGTCGGTAAATTTACCAGAAGTAAAGCAACCGTAACAGATTATATGAAATACGGTGAAAAACTGGTAAATATGATGGATAGAACTATGATAGGCTTAACCGACCCAAGAAGCAAATATGAATCCGCAGTAAAAATTATTCCAAAAGATGAAAAAGAAGCTGAAATATCCAATGAATAATTGCAATAAACCATTAAAGTGATTATATGCCAGTAGGTAGAAGAGAGCAAATTGTAGATTGCAGGTCCGTAATGGGATTGGGCGAAGGCGGTGGATTGGCTCAAAGAGGAACCTTCGCAGAAGGTTTAGAAAATGATGTTGTAGTTGTAGCTATGTCTCCTGGAAGGAGGCATATCACAAAACCAGTTTGTGAAATTACCTATGGTATAAGGGAAGCAGGAATCCAAACAAGCGTTCTTGTATTGGATGCAGGTAGTGGTATTCCTCATGATGCCCCTCATGGAAGTCTTGGTTCAACATTTGGATTAAAACCCAAAGAGGCCGAGCAGGTAAATAGGCATAAACTCTGCGTTGTCCATTTTGGGAATGTTAAAAGTCATATTGTATATAAGGCAAGATTATTTCTAAGGTATGTTAAAATACCAACAATAATTGTTTGCCAAACTCCTATTGATATGGAGGATTTTGCTAAGGTGGGTATTAAAACTAAGGATGTTATGCCTATTGAACCTAAAACTGAAGGTATGGTTGTGGATATTATTACAGGAGTTGTTAGGGGTGAATCAGCTCCGCAGTCTAAAATTGATGAAGTAATTGAAAAAATCAAGAAGCATTTAACTTAAGAGGTGATTTTATGGCATACAAGCCTCAATATTACCCTGGTGCAACAAAAATTGCACAGAACAGAAGAGACCACTTGAACCCAGAAGTTGAATTGGAAAAATTAAGGGAAATTCCAGACGATGAAATTGTAAAAGTTATGGGACACAGACAACCTGGTGAAGATTATAAAACAGTTCACCCTCCATTGGAAGAAATGGACTTGCCAGAAGATTATGTAAGAGACTTAGTTGAACCTATCACAGGAGCTAAGGAAGGGCACAGGATTAGATATATCCAGTTCGCAGATTCCATGTACAATGCACCTGCTCAGCCATACGACAGAGCAAGAACATACATGTGGAGATTCAGAGGTGTAGATACAGGAACACTCTCAGGAAGACAAGTTATTGAAATGAGAGAAAGTAACCTTGAAGAAATCTCAAAGAACTTCTGTATCGATACAGCATTCTTTGACCCTGCAACCTGTGGTATGAGAGGAGCGACCGTTCACGGACACTCATTAAGATTGGATGAAAACGGATTAATGTTCGATGCTCTCCAAAGATACATCTATGATGAAAAAACAGGTCATGTATTATATGTAAAAGACCAGGTTGGAAGACCATTGGATGAACCTGTTGATGTTGGAGAACCATTACCTGCTGAAAAATTGGCAGAAATTACAACAATATATAGAAAAGATGGAGTTCCAATGAGAGATGATGAAGAGCTCATAACAGTAGTTAAGAGAATCCACAGGGCAAGAACATTAGGTGGATTTATGCCTACTGAAGAAACATTTAAGGGATTGTAATTAGTGTATATTATCTTAATTAAATTATTTAATTAATTATTACCTCTATAAACTTTTGAGGTGAATATTTATGGAAGCTGAAAAGAAATTGTTCTTAAAAGCATTAAAAGAAAAATTTGAAGAAGACCCAAAAGAAAAATATACAAAATTCTACACCTTCGGTGGATGGAAACAGTCAAAGAGAAAAACAGAGTTTGTTGAAGCAGCAAAAGAAGTGGCTGAGAAAAGAGGCGGAATTCCTGGATACAACCCAGATATTGGGGTTCCACTCGGACAGAGAAAATTAATGCCTTACAAACTCTCAAACACAGACAGCATTGTAGAAGGAGATGACTTACACTTCATGAACAACGCTGCTATCCAGCAAATGTGGGACGACATCAGAAGAACAGTTATTGTAGGTATGGACACAGGACACGCTGTTCTTGAAAAAAGGCTTGGTGTGGAAGTTACACCTGAAACAATCAACGAATATATGGAAACAATAAACCACGCATTGCCTGGTGGTGCTGTTGTTCAGGAACACATGGTTGAGGTAGACCCTGCATTAGCATGGGACTCATACGCTAAGATATTCACAGGAGACGATGAATTAGCAGATGAGCTCGACAAAAGAGTATTAATTGACATTAACAAATTATTCCCGGAAGAACAGGCAGAACAGTTAAAAGCTGCTATTGGTAAAAGAACCTACCAGGTATCAAGAGTTCCTACATTAGTAGGTAGAGTATGTGATGGAGGTACCATAGCAAGATGGTCTGCTATGCAGATTGGAATGTCATTCATTACAGCATACAAACTCTGTGCTGGGGAAGCTGCAATTGCTGACTTCTCATACGCTGCAAAACACGCTGATGTTGTAGGTTTAGGTACTGCACTACCAGCAAGAAGGTCAAGAGGAGCAAACGAGCCAGGAGGTATCCCATTCGGTGTATTATGTGATGTAGTGCAGACAACAAGAGTGAGTGATGACCCAGTTGAGCAGTCCTTAGAGGTAGTTGCTACTGGTGCTATGTTATACGACCAGATATGGCTCGGTGCATACATGTCAGGTGGTGTAGGATTCACACAATATGCTACCGCATCATACACAGACGATATTTTGGATGACTTCTCATACTATGGATACGACTATGTAGAGAAGAAATACGGAATAAACAACACAAAACCAACAATGGATGTCGTAGAAGACATTGCAACAGAAGTTACACTCTACGCATTAGAGCAGTATGACGAGTTCCCAGCATTGTTGGAAGACCACTTCGGAGGTTCCCAGAGAGCAGCAGTTACAGCTGCAGCAGCAGGTATTTCAGTATGTATGGCAACAGGAAACTCAAATGCTGGTGTTAATGGATGGTATTTAAGCCAGATATTGCACAAAGAATACCACAGCAGATTAGGATTCTACGGATACGACTTGCAAGACCAGTGTGGTGCTTCAAACTCACTTTCAATTAGAAACGATGAATCATCACCATTGGAATTGAGAGGTCCAAACTATCCAAACTACGCAATGAACGTAGGTCACCAGGGAGAATACGCAGGTATTACTCAGGCAGCTCACTCAGCAAGAAGAGATGCATTTGCAACAAACCCATTAATCAAGATTGCATTTGCAGACCCATCATTAGTATTCGACTTCGCACACCCAAGAAAAGAATGTGCAAGAGGAGCTCTAAGAGAATTCGAACCAGCAGGAGAAAGAGACCCAATTATCCCTGCACACTAAAAAAATATTTTTAGGAAACTTTAACGTTTCCTTTTTTACTTCATATTATAAGATACCGATAATATTGTTATTCTATTTTAATTATACATATTATTTTTCCATTTAGTTAAAGAATGCTTTATTAAAAATAAACAATATTTGCCGTATTTTTATGGAATCAAATAGAAAATAATATATATTATCACAAATGAATGATACATTCGGGAATAAAACAAAATTAGTGTTTTATACGAGGTGAAATAATGGACCCAACATTGTTGGCTCTTGGGGCATTGGCATTATCCGGTGCTGCGGCTACCGTGGCAGGATGTGCGGAAGATTTGGAATCCGATGTAGGTTCTCAGTCAAACCCTAACTCTCAGGTTCAGTTAGGACCTCAGATGGGTAATATACACAGATACTTTAACAAAGCTATATCTGGGGAACCTGTATCCTATGGTTTATATGTTGCTGCGGCAGGTGCAGTTGCATGGGCTTTAATGGGTGCAGGACTTAATACAGTATTGGCACTTATTGTAGGTTCAGGAATTGCAGCATTAGTTCATGGTGCTTATTCAGTAAGTGCATACTTAGGAAGGATAGTAGGTCAGTCTAAAAACTTCGGTCAGCCAGTATATATGGATGTAATTACGACACATTTAGGTCCTATAGTAGGACATGGTTTTATTGCAGTATTTTGTATATTATTCGCTGCACATTTGGCAAGCACAGCATTAGGAAATCCATTCCCATTACCATTAATTGCATTGATATTCGGTATTACAGTAGGTGCTATTGGTTCATCAACAGGGGACGTTCACTACGGTGCTGAAAGAGAATATCAAAAATACCCATTCGGTGGAGGTATTCCTGTTGCAAACCAGGGGGACATTGATATTAAAGCAGAAACTGGTATTAGAAATGGTATGGATTCATCTTATTTTTGTTCTAGATTAGGAGGTCCATTGACAGGGCTTGCATTTGGTCTTATCATATTCCTCGACGGCTGGAGAGGAATTGTTGGAAGTATTCTTGGTGGAGATTTAATTACAAAGTCAGCAATTGCTATTGTTGTAGGACTTATAATTGTTGCAATTGCAGCATACCTCAACAGAGTAATAGAAGTATATGCTAGAAACAAATATGGTCCATACACAAACAGATAATAGATTAAGAAATAAATTTGGTGATAAACTATGGATGCTGTAAGTTTAATACTGCCTCTTGCAGAGATTACAGTTGCAGGTGCCATAATTAATGCAAGTGTTCATTTTGTTCCAGTGGGTGGAGCTCCCGCAGCTATGGCTACATCAACTGGTGTAGGGACAGGAACTACTCAGTTAGCAGCAGGTGCTGGATTTACAGGATTAATGGCTGCTGCTATAATGGCTGCACAAAGCGGTATTAATTTAATGAACCCAGTGCATTTAGCAATTATATTATTATCCGGAGCAGTAGGTTCCATGATTATGCTGGGTTTAACAATGTTGATTGGTCAGTTGATTTATGTCTTTGGTGTTGGAGTAGTTCCAGCAGCAGATAAGTGTGATAAAGACCCAATTACAGGAGATTATCAAAAATCATACATTACACCGGGGACCACAGGGCATGCCATACCTACTGTATGTTTCATCAGTGGTTTAATTGGTGCAGCACTCGGTGGTATCGGTGGAGGTCTTGCATATATAGCATTTAAACAGTTAGGATTCAGTTCAGAGATTGCAGGGGTAATTGCTGTTGGTTTCTTTTTCATGAATGCGGTTCTTGCATCATACAACATTGGAGGAACAACAGAAGGATTCCACGACCCAAAATTCAAGAAGATACCAAATGGAATTATAGCATCATTTGTAGCTTCATTAGTGGCAGGAGCTATCGTAGCAGGTATGGCTCTTGGAATTTAAATTATAATAATATAAATAAATGAGGTGTTATTATGAGTCATGGTGGTGGAGGACATGCAGCAGAACTTTATCCAGAAAACCAGGTTTTAATATTTGGTGCGGTCCTTTCAATTGTTGGAATGTATATTGCACAATTTGTCCCTCAATTAGCCATGCTTGTTGGAGGACTTTTAGCAGCTGCGGCTACTGTGGCAGGTGCAAACACTACAAGAAGAGTAGCAGCTTATGGGCTTGGGACTGGTGTTCCATCCATCGGTATGGTAAGTTTAGGTATGGGAACAATGTCAGCATTAGCAGGAGTATTGTTGGCTAATGCAATGGTTACTCAATTTGGACTTCCAAATAGCGTCATCTATGCCATACCAATAATTGTGGCAGTGGTAGCTATAGTTTTAGGATTTATTGTAGGGAAATTAACAGTAAAACCAATTGGAATGAAGATACCAATTATGGTTGAAAGTATGACAAAGTTGGCTCTTATGGGAGCTCTGTCAATTATGGGATTCTGTGTAGCTTTCGCAGGTGGATTTTCACCTGATGTGCTTATTCCAGGAGCAATTAAAAATGGAATAATTGGGTTAGCATTTATTGCAGCAGGTATGGCTATATTACACCCATTTAACGCATGTTTAGGTCCAAATGAAAGTCATAAAAGGACATTGCTATTGGCAATAGCATGTGGATTGCTAACATGGTTTATATTCTCAGTAGCTAAATTGGATGTAGTATCTTCAATAGCTTCTGTTGCATTATGGGCAGTTGTGTACAGGTCATTTGTGAAACAGTCATTAAACGATGCCTGCGATGTTTTATACACCCCAGAATTACCTAAGAAGGAAATGTAAGGTGGTAAGATGGAAATAATAAAAATATGTCCTGAAATTGGAGTTGTAATGGATGTAGATTCAGGACTTATCGCTGAGATGAGAAAGGATATCCTTGTAGTAGATTTAAATCCTGTTGAGGAAGAAATAAATAAATTAGAAAAATTGGCAAAGGCATTCGAAAATTCACTTGACCCAAGACATGCTCCATTAAAAGCATATGCGGGTAGGGAAGGAACCTATGAAATTGGAGGTCTCTTTCAAGGAATGTTCTTTGGTTTCTGGATAACATTGGCAATCGCTATATTGGCTATAATATTAGTTATTAAAATGAATCCAGGTTTGATAGGGTTATAAGTTTGGAGGTGCTAAAATATGGCAGATAAAAAAGCCCCTGCATCAGGATGGCCAATTGTAAGTGGTGAGTATGTAGTGGGAAATCCTGAAAGCTGCGTTGCAGTCGTAACATTGGGTTCCCACGGAATAGATGAGGCTGCTATTGAAGCAGGAGCCGCTATTTCAGGACCTTGCCACACAGAAAATCTTGGAATTGAAAAAGTTGTAGCAAACTACATATCAAATCCAAACATTAGATTTATGGTAGTATGTGGTTCCGAGGTTCAGGGACACATTACAGGACAGTGTTTTAAAGCATTGCATGAAAATGGTATTGGAGACGATGGAGGAATCATCGGAGCTAAGGGAGCTATCCCATTCTTGGAAAACGCAGGTAAGGATGCTATTGAAAGATTCCAAAGACAGATTGTAGAAGTTGTGGATTTAATCGATGTAGAAGATACGGGTAAAATAGCACAGGCTATTAAGGACTGCATTTCAAAAGACCCTGGTGCTATCGACGAAGACCCAATGATATTGGACTTAGAAGGTGGCGCTGGCGGTGCAGGTGATGATGAATCCACTTCAATAAAACCATCTTCACCAGAGTTAGTATTGTTGGAAACAAGAATGAGATTAATTTCTGAAAAAATAAACGATGCTGCGTTAGTTGCAAAATTTAACTCAGGATACTATAACGGAAAGATTCAAGGTATAGCAATAGGTATGTTCCTATCCTTGCTGATATTCTCGTTGTTATAAGTTTGGAGGTGCTAAAATATGGCAGATAAAAAAGCCCCTGCATCAGGATGGCCAATTGTAAGTGGTGAGTATGTAGTGGGAAATCCTGAAAGCTGCGTTGCAGTCGTAACATTGGGTTCCCACGGAATAGATGAGGCTGCTATTGAAGCAGGAGCCGCTATTTCAGGACCTTGCCACACAGAAAATCTTGGAATTGAAAAAGTTGTAGCAAACTACATATCAAATCCAAACATTAGATTTATGGTAGTATGTGGTTCCGAGGTTCAGGGACACATTACAGGACAGTGTTTTAAAGCATTGCATGAAAATGGTATTGGAGACGATGGAGGAATCATCGGAGCTAAGGGAGCTATCCCATTCTTGGAAAACGCAGGTAAGGATGCTATTGAAAGATTCCAAAGACAGATTGTAGAAGTTGTGGATTTAATCGATGTAGAAGATACGGGTAAAATAGCACAGGCTATTAAGGACTGCATTTCAAAAGACCCTGGTGCTATCGACGAAGACCCAATGATATTGGACTTAGAAGGTGGCGCTGGCGGTGCTGAAGGTGGAGATGAAGAAGGTCTCTCAATTGAAGGTATTCCAACAGTTGTGGAACCTGATTTGGAATATGCTAAAAAACTTATGAATGTTTTGGATTACAAAGTAGGATTACTTACAAGAGACTTTGGTTTGGCATCAGGAGTACAATCCAAGGCACTTGAAGGAGCAGCATATGGTGCATTGTTCGCGGTAGTTTTAATTGGAATTCCAATTGCATTAAAATTCTTATTAGGGTGATTAGATGACTGAGATACCCACAGTAGTTACTCCATCAAAAGATTTTAAAAGATTACAGGAAAAATTAAATGACATAGATGAAACCGTAGAGAATACAAATGCCGAAGTAATACAAAGGTTAGGTAAAAAGGCAGGTAGGGATGTTGGTATTGTCTATGGATTCATGATAGGATTTATAATTATGATGGTAATTGGAAAAATATTACCAATATTTCAATATTACCTAAAATAAAATAAAGGATAATTGAGGTGGTAATAGATGTTCAAATTTGACAAAGAACAGATGGTAATCGAAATCGCAGGTAGGAAATTTGGTGGTCAGCCAGGAGAATACCCAACAGGTTTATCAGGAACCATATTCTACGCAAGACACAAAATCGTTGAAGATGAAAGAAAAGGTATTTTCGATAAAGCAGCTGCGGAAGATTTAATAAACAAGCAGGCAGAAATGGAAGATACCACAGGAAACCCAGCACTTGTTCAGGTATTTGGTGGGAACCCTGAAGCATTGACAAAATACATAGACTTCGTTGCTGAGGTATGGGATGGACCAATGTTATTGGACTCCACCTCAGGAGAAGCAAGAATGGCAGCAGCAAGAAGGGCAACAGAAGCAGGTTATGCTAATCAGTGTATTTACAACTCTATTAATGTTTCAATTGAAGAAGAAGAATTCCAGAACTTAGTAGAAAGTGACTTAGAGGCATCAATTGTTTTATGTTTCGACCCAATGGACCCATCAGTTGAAGGTAAATTGAATGTTTTATTAGATGGTGGTAAAACAACAGATACTGGTATGTTGGAATTAGCTGAAAAAGCAGGAATTAAATACCCGTTGATTGACGTTGCTGTTACACCATTAGGTAGCGGTGCAGGTCCTGCTGTAAGAGCATCATTTGCAGTTAAAGCAAAATTGGGTCTTCCAGTAGGAAGTGGTATTCACAACATTCCATCTGCATGGGACTGGTTAAGGGAATTCAGAAAAGGATTAAGAGAATCAGGTTTAACCCAATTGTCAAAAGATGTTCATCATGTTTGTGATATTGGGGCAAACATTGTTCAGACAATGGCTGCAGGGGACTTTGTTTTATATGGTCCTATTGACAACGCACAGTTAACATTCCCTGCAATAGCAATGACCGATGCAGTAATCGCAGAAGCTGCAAAAGAAATGGGTATATCCCCAATCGATGCTCACCCAATAAACAAATTGTTGTAATTAAAGTTAAAAAAATAAATATAACTAATTTTTTAATCTTTTCTATTTTAAAAAATTACTGATTGTAGTTTTTCATAATTTTATAATTTAATTTCAATAATGCGTTTTTAATAATAACTAAAAGGAGCTCTACAATTTTCAATAATTTAAATTAATTAATATTATGTTAGTATTTCCAAATTATGGAGAAATCCTTCAATGCGTTTTTTACTTTATCCTTATTGCCTTCAATTATAACGGTATTATCCAATTCCTTACTGAATTCAAAAATAACACCATACCATTCGCTTAAATCACCCAATATTTCAGTTTGAAGTTCCTTGTTTAGTTTTATCCTTATGGACTCGATATCCTTTCTTTTTTTAACTTCTGTGTTAAATGTGGTTTTTTTAAGGGGAAACTCTGCATCAAGTTCATTCCTTACAGCCTTAGCCATTTTGTCTAAATATTCTTTGGCGAGCTCATTATCACACAAACCAAAAAGAATCATCTGCACTTTTGAAAGCTCTTTTTCAGCATCCCTCAAAGCCTCAAAAGATGAATGCTCATCCAGCAAGTAGTATGTAATTATATTGTTTGCCAGTCTCAATCTGAAAAAGGCTTCTTCTGGAACCATCCGTCCCTTGCTTGCCAATATAGATGCGAGCTCCGCTAAGACTACCCACTGTTTATCTATTCCTCGTGCATCTTTCATATTATCACTTCTGTTTTTTTAAGTAATACAATCTTTTTTCTTTATCAAATTTTTCGACAGCATACCTAAGCATCGTTCTTGGCATTACTACACAGTATTTTTCTAAAAATTCTTCTTCAACAGCCCTATTTCTCTTTCCAACTTCCCTCAGCATCCATCCAACTGCCTTATGAATTAAATCATGCCTATCATTTAATAGAATCTTGGAGATTTTTAATGTATCGTTAAAATCATATTTCCTAATAAATTCAAATGTTGATACAATTGAAATTCTTCTTTCCCAAAGATTTTCCGATTTTGCGAGCTCATACAACACATTTCTATTTTTATCAAATAGATAATTCCCAACAATCTTATAGCAAGATGTATCCACCAAATCCCAATTATTTATATTTTTTGTATTTTTTAGATAAAATTTATAAATATCTCTTTTTAAGTCTTCGTTAGATTTTGCCCTTTGATATTTGTAGGTCAATATTAAAAGAGCCGTAAGCCTATGCTCATGAATCCTTGAATTTAAGAGCTCCTGCAATTCATCAAAATTTAGATGGATATATTTTTTTGCAAGTTTCCTTTGCTGTGGAACTGTGATTCCTAAAAATACATCCCCTTCTGCATACTCTCCTTTTCCAGTTTTAAAAAACTTTTGAATTGTTTCTGCCTTTTTAGGATTTTTTAAGGAATCCATTTCAGAGAGTAAATTATTTAGACAATTACCTGATGGACACATAATGCCACTTTTTATTTGTTCATCCTTTCAATGTATCTTTTTAGCGTTTCCTCTGAATCGTAATTTAATGAAGTTTCCATCTCATTTAACTTTGTTTTAATATAGTCTATGCTTTCCTCTCCATCTATAAAAAATGCCTGATAACTTGTGGTTCCGGATATATTAAATATTGCTACAACATTGTCGTTTTTTAGTTCCCTTTTGTCAATATTAGCCCTCATTCTTATACAGTCTGCCACTTCACTTTTTAACCCCTCTTCAACGCTTATTATACTTATTAATTTCGCTGTAAATGTATTTGCATTACACTCCATGATATCACCATAATATTAATTATTTATCAAATTAAATATTGAATAATTTTTTCGTGTTATTGTATATAATATTAACAATCTCATCATAGTTATAGGTCCCATCATTCTTTTTTATATCGTATATCTTTTCTACAACTTTTGTTACATTTGTAGGCTGGTTTTTTTCCCCTTTCACAGGGGATAAATATGGGCTATCCGTTTCAACCACAATATTTTCCAAATCCAAATTCTTAACAAGTTCTTGGTGATGATTGGAAAAACAAACAAGTGTGGATATGGAAATATAATGATTGTTATTAATTAGTTCCTTTACAAGACTAATATCGCCACTATAACAGTGAAACATGGATATTACTCGATTATTTATTAAATTGTAGCATTCTCTTTCAAGACCTCTTCCATGAATTATGACAGGTTTGTTCAGTTCCTCAGCTAAATTTACAAATTTATTAAATATTTCTTTTTGACGGCTTATATTTTGCACATTTACATCGAGCCCTATTTCACCAACCCCTAAAATTTCCTTTTCACTCTGTTTTATTAGATTATATACTTTATCTATCACCTTATCATCAGCCCGCACATTACCGGGATGAAAACCCAAAGTTAGATATACATTATATTCTTCTTTGAGTTCCAATGCCCTTTTACACCCTCCGAAACTTGCACCACTAGTTATCATCTCCACATTTTTGTTTTTTGCGAGCTCTATAATTTCACGTCTATTTTTGTTAAATCCTTTATCTTCAATATGGCAGTGGGCATCAATGTATCTAAGTTTCAATTTTTCACCAAATTGTTATTTATTTTATTTTTCTAATTCTTTTATCATAAATTCTTTTACCTTTTGTTCTTTATTTTTCGGAACATAGATTTTGAAATTTATAATAATTCTTATAACATCATCTCCATCTACCAACTTACATTCTTCAAGATATGCCTTTTGCTTATCGAATCTTAAATAAATTTTGCTTTTTTCAAGTCTTAAATCAATATCCTTTTTTAATTTAGTGATATTTCTCTCATTAGATTTCACAAGTTGCATAATGTGATTAAATACTTTTTTGGCTATTTTGCTTTTATCTATTGTAATTTTATGAATAAAAATGGGATTTCCAAAACATCCTTCGGAATCTACTGTTTCAATCTCTAAATCTTCATCATCAATATTTTCCGGCAAAAAATATGCCATTGCTTCCAAAACTTTATCTTCATCTTCTGTGGCATGAGAAATTGAAGAAATGGTTATATTATTTATTCCAATATTCTCAGTCATAATACACCTTCTGTTTTTATTTTTTATTTTTATATTTAGTTATTTATTTAAATTATTTATTTAAAAAACATATATAATTTTAAATATACATGAATATAATTAAAACCAATATCTCGGTTAAAATAGGTATTTTTACATTTATTAAATGTTTTATTTATATTTTCTGCATTTTTTTAATATATTCAATTCATAAAATGCACAATATTTTTACGACATGTGCCGTATAACAAAAAGCTTTATATAATATATTTTATAATGATTAATAATGATGGTTAGGATTGATTAGACAATAGCCTTAATAAATATTTTTCATTATATATCATAATGAGGTGAAGTGATGATTGAAGTTAGATTTCATGGAAGGGGCGGTCAAGGAGCAGTTACTGCCGCTCAAATTTTAGCAAAAGCTGCTTTTTACGATGGTAAGTTCTCCCAAGCTTTTCCGTTTTTCGGTGTTGAAAGAAGGGGAGCTCCGGTGATGGCTTTTACAAGAATTGATGATAAAAAGATAAGGCTGAGAAGTCAAATATATGAGCCTGATTATGTTGTAGTTCAAGACCCAACACTTTTGGATACCACTGATGTTACAGGCGGTTTGAAAAAAGGTGGAAAAATTGTAATAAACACGAATAAGGACATAAAATTGGAAGGCTATGAAGTTTATACAATTGATGCGACAGGCGTGGCTCTTGAAGTATTGGGGCTT
This sequence comes from Methanothermococcus jasoni, assembly GCF_049075655.1. GTDB lineage: Archaea > AGJL01 > Methanococci > Methanococcales > Methanococcaceae > Methanofervidicoccus. The sequence continues at coordinate 973,252 of NZ_CP157522.1, forward strand.
CCTATTGTGAATACCGTTATATTGGGAGCATTTACTGGAGTTACAGGAGAAGTTAGTATTGACTCACTTAAAAAGGCAATTATGGATACATTCCCAAAAAAACTCGGAGAAAAAAACGCAAAAGCTGCGGAAGTTGCTTATAACATGGTTAAAGGGGAATAAGTATACTACACTACATAAATACATAAAACAGAGTAAAATAACAAAGATTAAAATTATATAAGGTGATTTGATGGTTACTATTGGGACCATAATATACGAACCAGGGAATTCCGTTAATAATAAAACAGGTAGTTGGAGAGTATTTAAGCCAATAATGGATAAGGATAAATGCGTAATGTGTGAAAACTGCTTTATATTTTGTCCAGAGGGATGTATTAAGGAAAAAGATGGAAAATTTGAAATAGATTATGATTACTGCAAAGGATGCCTTATATGTGTAAAAGAATGCCCTGTTAAAGCCATAAGTAGTATTAGGGAAGAAAAATAAGGTTATAATTAATTATTTAATGCTGAGTTAATAGAAAATAAATATTTGCTTTTTTAGATTAAAAATAGAATAGAGAAAGGTGGATAAATTATGAGTAAAGTTAAAATTATCACTGGAACATCTGCTGCTGCGGAAGCTGCAAGGTTATGTGATGTGGATGTTGTTTCAGCTTATCCGATAACTCCTCAGACAACATGTGTGGAAAAATTGGCAGAGTTTGTTGCAAATGGGGAGTTGGATGCAGAATTTATTAAAGTAGAAAGTGAGCACTCAGCAATGAGTGCATGTATTGGGGCAAGTGCAGCAGGTGCAAGGACTTTCACTGCAACTGCATCGCAAGGACTGGCATTAATGCATGAGACCTTGTTTATAGCGTCAGGTATGAGATTGCCAATAGTTATGATGAATGCAAATAGGGCATTGTCTGCTCCAATAAACATTTGGAATGACCAGCAGGACAGTATATCTCAGAGAGATACTGGATGGATTCAAATATATGCTGAGGATAACCAAGAAACACTGGATTCACTAATTCAAGCGTTTAAAATTGCAGAACATGAAGATGTATTATTGCCCGTTATGGTTAATTTAGATGGTTTCATATTAACTCATACAGTTGAACCGGTGGAATTGCCTGATGAAGAAGAAGTAAGGGATTTCGTAGGAGTTTATGAACCTAAACATGCATACATGGACCCAGATAGACCAATAACACAGGGACCTGTTGGTGTTCCAAGTTGCTATATGGAATCAAGACACGATGTTCAATTAGCTATGGATAATGCTGAAAAGGTTATAATGGATGTTAATGAAGAATTTGCAAAGAAATTTGGAAGAAAATACGGTAATGGATTAATAGAAACATACAACATAGAAAATGCAGAAACTGTGCTTGTTGCTATGGGCTCAGTTTGCGGAACAATTAAAGAAGTTATTGATGATTTAAAACAGAAAGGGAAAGAGTACGGTCTTTTAAGAATAAGAACATATAGACCACTTCCAATAAACCATATAAAGGAAGCATTAAAGAATGCGAAAAATATTGCCATTCTTGATAAAAACATAACGCTTGGTATGAATAAAGGTGCATTATATATTGATTTGGCAGCCTTCTTAAAGGACAAGAAAACTATTAATTACATCGTCGGTTTGGGAGGAAGAGATATCAAACCAGAAGATATTAAAGAAATTATGGAACATGCTGAAAAAGCAGAGGATGGAGAAACCAAGTGGGTAGGATTAAAAGAACAATAAATAAAAATTAAAATTAAAAAAATTAGGAAGAAGAATAATTTGGTGATAGAAATGGCTGAAAAACAATTTCCAAGAGAGGAACATTTTGCTCCAGGTCATAGGGGTTGTGCAGGCTGTGGAGCAGCAATTATCGTTAGGCAGGCATTAAAAGCTGCTGGAAAAGATACAATAGTAGCAAATGCCACAGGATGTTTAGAGGTTATGACCACACCATATCCTGAAACAGCTTGGAGAGTTCCATGGATACATGTTGCTTTTGAAAATGCCGCAGCTGTTGCAAGTGGTATGGAAAGTGCAGTAAAGGCTTTACAGAGAAAGAGAAAAAAATATGCCGATAAAAAAATAAATGTAATAGCATTTGGTGGAGATGGAGGAACAGCAGACATTGGTTTCCAGGCATTAAGTGGTGCCATGGAAAGAGGGCACAATATGGTATATATTATGTATGACAACGAGGCATACATGAATACAGGTATTCAAAGAAGTAGTTCTACACCATTACTTGCATCAACAACAACTTCTCCTGCGGGTAGTGTCATAAGAGGGGAAGATAGACCTAAAAAGGATATGCCTATGATTATGGCTGCACATGGGGTCCCTTATGTTGCTACCGCATGTTTGAGCTATCCTGAGGATTTCATGAATAAGGTTAAAAAAGCATGCGAAATAGATGGTCCAGCATTTATTCACGTATTCCAACCATGTACTACTGGATGGAGATATGACCCAAAGGATACAGTAGAAATGGGAAGATTAGCAGTAGAAACTGGTGTATTCCCACTGTATGAAATCGAAAATGGAGAATTTAGAATATCATACAAGCCAGTAAAAAGAAAACCATTGAAAGAATATGTAAAAATGCAAAAGAGATATAGGCATTTAACAGATGAAGATATTGAAATGTTGCAAAAATGCATAGATGAGAAATGTAAATTATTGGGATTATAAATTTAATAAATTATACGATTTAAACCTTTAATTTATTCAAATTTTTTTATTTTAATATAAATATTTTAATATAATTATACACGCTAATTGGTGTTATCATGAAAAAGATAGTAATGATTAATGATAAGTGTGATAACTGCGGAGATTGTGTTAAAGCATGTATGGGACTTCATGGAGTAAGTAGGATTGGTATATTGGAACATGATGGTAGATATTTGCCCGTAGTATGTCAGCATTGTGCGTCAGCACCCTGTAAGGAAGTATGTCCTGTTGAGGCTATTGAAAATAAGGATGGGGTTATTTACTTAGAAGAATCTAAATGTATAGGTTGTGGATTGTGTGCTATGGCTTGCCCATTCGGTGCTATTTCTATGTCCGATGTGGCACACAAATGCTCACTGTGTATGGAACAGGAAGATGATGAATGTGCCTGTGTTAAAGCATGTTCAAAGAGATGTTTGGATTTGGTAGATATATTTGATATTGTATTTGATAAAAGAGTTAAAAATCTTGAAAACATGTCCAAATTAAATTTAAAGTCCGGTAAAAAAGAAGGTGGCACTCTTTTATCAAAAATCGCCAGTTCTGCAAAAGTGGGTAATCCACTGAAATAAATTTTTACAGCTTAACTAAGTGGTGAGTAGTATGAAACTAATGCCTAATATTAAACTCTGTGTAGATTGTAAAAGGTGTGAAAGGGTTTGTCCGACCAATGGAATGTTTGTTGTTGAAGGCGTCCCTGTAAAATGTATGCACTGTGAAGATGCACCATGTTTAAATGTATGTCCTGAATATGCCATTGAAAGAATAGATGATAAAGTAGTGGTCCATAAGGAGAAATGTGTGGGATGTGGATTATGTATGGATGCCTGCCCATTCGGTGCCATGAGGATGAATCATAATTTAGGAGTAGTATTTAAATGCGATGGATGCTATACAAAAGATGAAGAATTATGTAAAATCGTCTGCCCTACTGGTGCATTAGAATACAGTGAAAAAACAGTGGAAAATAAACAAAAAGAACTTGTATCAAAACTTAAAAAAATATATTCTTACATTTAATTTTGTATCTATTTTCTATTTTTTATCTTTATTTTATTTGAAGTGGAATTAAGTTAGGTTTTATCATATTATTTTTAATTTCAATTTTCATAATGGTTTTAAGTGGAAACCTTGGAACTGTTGGGCTCCCGGGATTTAATAAAAGGATTTTTTTGTTTAATTCAGGTATTTTTATTTCTTTTATAAGTGGAATATGAGTATGTCCAGATATGAGCACATCTAAATCTTTTTCTAAGCTGTAATATTTCATCTTTAATAAATCCCCCCTGGGATAAATTATGTCCCCATGGATAATGCCTATTTTAAAGTTTTCAATATTCAAAACTTTCTCCCTTGGAAGTTCGAGATGGTCCATATTTCCCTTAACTGCTATTACTTCCGCCATATCATTTAATTCATCTAAAATAGATTTTGACGTTAGGTCTCCACAATGGATTATTATATCTACATCTGAAAACTGTTTATAAACCTCTTTTGGTATTTTATCTACCCTATCGCCCATGTGGGTGTCTGAAATAACACCTATAATCAATTTATCACCTACCATTTTTCATAAAACTGGTTTAATGATATATACAAAATATGGTTGAAAATATATAAATAAATTTGGATATATTATATAAAATTGAATGATAAAATATTTATGAAATAACCCTTGGAAAATATAAAAAAGTATAATATGCCTATTTATTGGATAGATTGCTTAAAATAAAGATGATGGAAATAAGAAAAAACAGCAAAAATCCTTTTAATAAAAAGTGGCTTCCTTGGGGTGGATATGAGCTCCTACTGTCCATCTACCCCAAGTCCTACTCGATTCCGCTACCCTGTGAGCGTCGGTGTCCCACCTACCGCTGCTCCCTTCCGGGCCTGACGGGGTTCGGTGGATTAAGGAGGTTTGCCCACTCCCTACAGAGTGGGTCCCTCCACCGCCTTACCCCACAGGACGAAATGTCAACGCAGAACTTGGGAATGAACAGTAGAATGCCCATACCGCCCCCAAGTTTTCGGCTCCCGCATAAGACGATTTCGGGTTACAGGGGACGCCTAACCCCCCAGCCTAGCCAAATTACTATTTATATTTAACGTATATATACTTTACTATTATTATTTGATATTATCCATCTATTATCTATTATTTGTCTATCTGATATATCTTTAATTTAATTAAAAAGGAAAATATAAATATGTGGTGTTATAAAATTGAGTATATATTAAATTATATTATGATTAATATTTATTTATGTAAAGGAGGATAGTATGAGACTAGTCAATGAAGCATTATCGAAGAACAACGATGAATTATACAATAAACAAATTTCAAAAGATGATTTTGGAAATGCCAGTATTATTGTAGTTGGATGTGGCGGTGCAGGGAACAACACAGTTCATAGGCTTATGGAAATAGGTATTGAAGGTGCGGAAACCATAGCCCTTAATACCGACAAACAGCATTTAGAGCATATAAACGCTGATAAAAAGATTTTAATCGGTTCCACATTAACAAGAGGGCTTGGAGCAGGGGGCTATCCTGAGATTGGAAAAAAATCAGCTGAGCTCGCAAAAAATGTTTTGGAAGATGTTTTAAAAAATGCAGATTTAGTATTTGTCACTGCTGGAATGGGTGGTGGAACAGGAACTGGTTCTGCGCCAATTGTAGCAGAAATAGCAAAAGAAAATGGTGCAGTAGTTATTGGAATGGTTACATATCCTTTTAAGATAGAAAGAGCAAGGTTGAAAAAGGCCGATGAAGGTCTTGCAAGACTAACTGAAAGTTGTGACACAGTTATTGTAATTGACAATAACAGACTTGTTGATTTTGTTCCAAACTTACCTATAAATGAGGCATTTAAAGTTGCAGACGAAATAATAGCTCAGGCAGTTAAAGGTATCACTGAGACCATATCTAGAAAGAGCTTAATAAATATAGATTATGCCGATGTGAGGTCAATTATGACCGATGGTGGAGTGGCAATGATTGGTGTTGGTGAAGTAGATTATGAAACAAAAGGAGATAGGGTTGAAAAAGTTGTTAAAGATACATTAAGCTGTCCTCTTTTAGATGTAGATTATAAAGGTGCCACAGGAGCTCTGATACATATCACGGGAGGTCCTGATTTAACACTTGGAGAGGCTAACAGAATCGGGGAAGGCATCACTGAAAGCATGGAATCTAATGCAAATGTGATATGGGGTGCGAGAATTGACCCTACCATGGAAGGTTGTATTAGAGTTATGACAATAATAACTGGTGTGAAATCTTCAAGTATATTAGGAAGTGGAGAGATGCCAAGAAGAATAATACCTAAATCTTCTCAAAAAAGTAAATCATCATTAGGTATTGATTATATTGTATAATTAACTTATTATATTTATCTTATATTGTATATATTTTATATTTTTATATCATAACAACTTATTTTTGTGAAACCATGAAAGCACATGAGAGGCTTTTATTAAGCTTGGATTCGGATAAATTTACAGATGAATTTAAAAAAATTCTACTGGAACTTAATATACCCTTGAAGGAGTTTTCTGAAATATCTGACATACCATACAGCACACTTTATAAAATAGTGCAAGGGAGGGATTTTAGGGTATCTACCCTCAAAAAAATCATAGATACTATAAAGGAATTTGAAAAAGATAAAGATGAGATTGATAAAATAGCTGTGATTGCGGCTAGGCCTTCATTAAACAAAATAAAAACTAAAATATTCTCTGTAAAAGGTAAGGACTACCTATTAAAAGAATATCCTGCAAATTCCTTAGAAGACTGTATCACTGCATCGATACAGGCAGAAAGGGAAGGGGTCAAGGCGATAATTTGTGCCCCTATTGTAAGTTCGAGCATTGAAAAAGTTGTAAGAGTTCCTGTTGCTGTGGTCATACCTGAAAAGGATGCATTTATGAATGCTCTCGAAATCGTTGCAAATAAAATCTAAAAAATAACAATTTCTTTTTTGTTGTCTATCCTATATAATAAAAAGAGCAAAGAAAAGAAATAAATTTATAAAATGTATTATTTGAGTATTTTAATTATTTTATTTTTTCCACAAATGAATTGATTCTCTTCATATTTTTTGATAATATTTCATCTATTTCTGGGGCAATATCTTCATCTAAACAGCTTACAGTTATTGCAGGAGCATTTACTTCACTTATAAACTTTTTAGCATTTTTCTCGTGGAATAGCATTCCCTCATAGTATTTCAAATTAGGCATGGCATAAAGCACTCCGTCGAGCTCCCTTATTTCATTACATGAATCAAGCACAGTATCGATAGTTAGAGTCATAGTTCCAGATGTTTTCGAAACTTTCGATGACCTAAATGTGTTTAACAGACCTCTTTTTTTACCGGTATTTAGTCTTTCCATGGAGTTGTCTATTTCAAAAACATCTATATCGTATGTGCATTTTGGATTTTCTACAATAAGCACATCTGGATTAAATTGTGATAAAATTTCTGGTTCTATACCGCCTATTCCAGTTATATCAACAATCAAATCAGGGTTTAGTTTTCCATTTCTTAATGCTAAATTGAATTTGTTTGAATCCATAAATGTTATTTTTTCGTTGATTATTATATCTTTTAAATGTGGATAGACATCTACAAGTATTACCTCATCTGAATCTCTTATTAGTGAGTGAGCCATATAATTTCCACATAAATAAGCACCAAAAACAATAGCTTGTTTAAATTCCTGCCCTTCTAAAAAGTATTTTATGGCGTTTGTCTTTTTTTCTACAATGTCATAAATAATATCTTTAACTTTTGTTTTTGATTCTATTGTTTTTACAGTTTCTGTTATGCCATATTTCATATTATCACCAACGATTATCTGTAATTCCAATCCTTTTTAGTGCATCGATTAATTCATTTTTTACTGTGTCTTCAATGCTTTCTTTATGTATAATTGACGATGGAGATAATGAACCTGTTAGTATCCTCCCTTTATTATCCATAATCAATAACATTGAGCCAGAACCTGGAACGCCGAACCTACCTCTTGCAATAACAATATCTGCATTTGAAGTATCCACGGCAATTAAGCCCTTATTTAATGCAGGCATCCTTGTTAAATCTGAAACTTCTGTGGGCATATCTATTTTTGATACAACTATATTCTTATTTTTTTCTTTATCCAATATCTCTAAGAGAATATCCCTTACTACTTTAAATTTTTTTGGATTGTTTGTTGCAACAACAATATTTTTTGCATTTAATATTGTCTGTTTAATCAATTCAACCTCTTCTTTTTTATCTCCCTTTCTAGTTCCATTGTATGATTCAACATAGGCGCACTTTATAGATTCTTCAATTTTCATTTTTTCCCTATTTTTTATAGTTTTAAGTTTTGCCGCTTTTACTTTACTGCTTTTTACTGCCTGTATTTAACCTTTTTAAGCCAGTTCAATTCATTCTTGTGGAGCTCCCTTATATCAGTTAATCCCAATCTGAGCATAGCCAACCTACTCAATCCAATGCCCCATGCTAAAACTGGTTTTTCTATTCCAATAGGTTTAAGCACCTCAGGTCTGAATATTCCAGCTCCAAGAAGTTCTAGCCATCCTTTTCCTTCCAAATAAACCTCTGCCTCCAATGAAGGTTCTGTAAATGGGAAGTATGCAGGTCTTACTCTGACTTTATCAAAGCCTAATCTATTTAAAAATTCCACTAAGATGCCCATTAGGTTATCAAAATTAACATCATCATCCATAATTATTCCTTCACACTGATAAAATTCAGGAAGATGCTTATAATCAATAGCTTCGTTCCTAAATACCCTATCTATACAAAATACCTTATGGGGCTGGTTTTTTTCTTCATCCGATAATGAAGCTAAATATTTTATTGATGAAACGGTTGTATGGGTTCTTAAAACTGTTCTTTTGGATATATTTTCGTCAAATTTATAGCCCCATCCCTTAGAAATCTTTTCACCATCGGCAATACCGTTCTCATGTATATCTTTCACTTTTTTTAGGAGCTCAGCTGGAACATCCCCTTTGTCAGGGTATCTTAAAAAGAATGTATCCTGCATATCCCTTGCTGGATGGTCTTGTGGTTCAAATAATACATCAAAGTTCCAAAATTCTGTCTCAACGATAGGGTTTTTTACTTCTTTGAATCCCATTCCAATTAAAATATCCTTAACTTCGTGTATCACTCTTGCCATAGGATGCAGTTTTGCAGGATATATATCTTCTGTTGGGATATTCACATCATAAGGTCTTATGTGGCATTCTTTCCATTTTCCGCTGATGATATGTTCTCTGGTTAATTGGGAAATTTCTTCCTTTATTTCAATTGGATTTTTTATGAATTCCTTTCCTTTTTCTGTTAATTTAATTGTCCTATCGACTATTTCTTCAACTTCAATAAATCCTCTTTTTTTCAAGTTATCAAGGGCTTTTGCATTTTTATATTCTTCTAAATTATTATTTATTTTTATTTTTTTTAGGAGCTCCTCCTCTTCATCCACATAATCTAAATTGTCTATAACAATATTCCCTTTATCAATTTTCGCAATCTTTTTTTTCTTCAAATTTCCCAATGCAGGGCTTATTTCAGCTTTATCCAATATATTTCCAAGGTCTTTAATTGGTATTGAATTTACACCTTTTTCTTTTAAATAATTTGCAATTTTTCTTTCTGGAAGACCTTCATTTAATGCCTTTTCTCCCCTTTCTGTTAATCTGACATATTCTTTTTTATTCTCAATAATTTCTACCAGTTCCTTTCCGGATAACCATAATGCAGTTCTCATAACCTTTGTTTCTGAACCCATTAATTCATTTTTTGCTAACTCTTCAACTGTGATTTCATCTTTCCCGCTGTCTTGAAATATTTTTAGAAGTTTCTTCTCATCAATATGAAGTTCCATTATTCCACGCTCCAAATTATGTATTTTTACAAATAAATCCTTAAAACCATATTTTAATATAAATCATACTTAAATATCATTTATATTTAAATAGTTATTAAATATATAATTTATCCATCTTTTTTAATTCAATTATGGATTTTATGAATAAACTACATATAATTTAAATACTAAATATGGTGAGTTTATGACTAAATTAAAACCCCTTAATCCTGATAAAAGGGATGCTAAAATTAATATTAATAAAGTTAATACAGCTACAAATAATATAAATTGTAATAAGACACACTCTCCAAACAGAAATATTGCTAATAATGTTATTGATAAACATGTCATCGATAAAATTTATTTGGATGGTTTTCCAATAGCACAATATGGATTATATATGAAAAAGGCAAAACCTTATAGAACTTTTAAAATACCTGTTGATGCAGGATTTTCATGTCCAAATAAGGACGGCACTATCGATACAAAAGGCTGTATATTTTGCCCAAAGATGGGCAGACCCATAAGTGTAAAATACTGTAATGTGAAATACTCATTAAAGGAACAAATTGAAAAACAAATTGAAAAACAGAAAGGCAAAGGCATTGAGAAATTTTATATATATTTTTATCCTGGAACAAATACCCACGGAACTCCTGAAAAACTAAAAGAGCTCTGGGATTTTGCACTATCCTATCCTGATGTAATTGGGCTATCTATTGGAACTAGACCTGACTGTCTTGAAGATGAAAAATTGGATATTTTGGAAGATTATGTAAAAGAAGGTTATGAAATATGGATTGATTTAGGAATCCAAACTATGCATCAGAGAACATTGAACTTTTTGAACAGAAAGCACAAGGTTTCAGACACTGTAAGGGCAATATTGAACTGTAAAAAAAGGGGCATTTTTGTGTGCGGTCATATTATTTTGGGGCTCCCCAATGAAACATGGGACGATATGATGAAAACTGCCCAAATTTTATCTAAACTGGAAATTGATGCACTTAAAATATATCCATTAGTTGTAATCCAAAATACAGAATTGGAAAATCTTTATTGGAAAGGAGAATATAAAACCCTTGACGAAAAACAATACATAAAACTTGTATGTGATTTTTTAGAGCATTTATCTCCTTATGTGCTTATTCAAAGGGTGTCAAAAGATAAAACTCCCGACGAAATAAAAATATCTCCCGAATGGAGATTACATAGGTTAAGGATATTAAATGAGATTTCCAATGAATTAAAGAGAAGAAATACAAAGCAGGGTATATATCATAAGGATAAAATTAACTAAAACTGATAGCGTGATTTTATGAAGTTTGAAGTGGTAATCACATCTGGAAAAAATAACCGAGCTCCGATAGGAGTATTTATAAAAGATACAAAAAAGGATAAAATTGACAATAACAAGGAGATTATACTGCATCTCTATGAAGGTTCCCATACCTACGATAATTTAAAAAATGAAGATTATTTTATAATAAACATATGTTCCCCCTATTTAATAGCTGAATCAGTTTTGGATGATAATGGAAATTATGAATATTTTGACTACAACAATCATTCAATACCCTACTTGAAAGATTCCTACAAAATATGTTTAGCAAAAATAAATGATAGAAAAATCATAGAATCTAAAAATGAGTATGGGAGCTCTAAACTTATGATTGTTGAGGGAACCATAATTTCAGAAAAAGAATTAAAATCTCCCTCATTTGAGCCATATAATAGGGCAGAAGGTCTTATTGTGGAGATGGCAGTATTGTATTCGCGGTTAAATATTGTAGATGATGAGAAAAGAAAAAAAATTAAAGAAGAGATGGAAAATTATTTTAAAACCATCAAAAAAGTAGGGTCTAAAAAATACATTGAGTTGGGAAAAAAATTTTTAGAGTGAATTTTATTTTTAATATTATTCATTTATCAATCCACAAACCCTACAAAAATTCTTTAATAATTCAGAACCACATTCTGTATGGGATACTTCTGGATGAAACTGCACGCCGTATATTGGTTTTTCCTTATGTTTTATGGATTCCACATCGCAAATGTCAGAATATGCGAGAATCTCGAAACATTCAGGGACTTTTTTAACCTCGTCCTTGTGGGATGCCCATGCAGTGAATTCTTTTGGCATATTTTTGAATAAGTCATTTTCATTTTTAACATATATCTTTGTATGGGCATATTCTTCTGATTCTGCTCTTCCAACCTCTCCACCATAAGCCCGAGCTATTAACTGATGACCTAAACAAATGCCCAATATTGGGAGTTTTGAATTTAAAGCAATATCCATACAGTTTGATGCTTTTTCAATATCTGGACCGCCACTTAATATTATGCCTTTTATCTCCTCATTTCCTTCAATTTCTTTTAATGGTGTGTCATTTGGAATTATTTTTGAAGCTATGCCTAAATATCTCAAACTCCTATGTATTCTATGAACATACTGACCGCCGTTGTTAAGAATTACAATCATGAAATCACCGTTCATTTATACTTGCGATAATAAATAATATTGATATTATGTTTTTTATTTATTATTTCTTTGTTATGATTTTTGCCCCATTTTCAGTAATTAAAACTGTATGTTCCGACTGGCTCACCATACCGCGGTTTTTCTCAATTAATGATGGGTATCCATAGAGACAACCTGAGCTCATCAAATTTCTCAATCCTGCCTTGTATTTTGGGTCCTCATTTGCGAGCCATCTCTCTGCAAATGGTAGATATGGGTATTTTTTTTCAATAATTTTTAATATTTTCCTTGCAGAAGGTAATCTGACCGGTCTTGATGTTATATATTTAAAGATATATTTTTCACTTCCATCTACAACCTGTCCAAATCCATCTGTTGCAAAAGGCTCTATTGCCACAATATCCCCAACATCAATGTAATCTTTTGATTTCTCCTTTATATTGGGAATGCTTATTCCAGAATGTAAAACATACTGTTCCATAACATGTCCAGATAGGTTTGATATTGGTTTGTATCCATAACTTTCAATTACTTCTTGGATAATTGCCCCCATATCTCCAATATTCATTGGTGGCACAATTTCCTTAATTACGGTATGGAGTGCATCCTCTGACGCCTTTTTTAAATCATTGTAGGAGCTCGACAAATCAATAGTTATGGCACCGTCTGCTATGTATCCATCAACATGAACTCCAACATCTAACTTTACAACATCATTTTCAGAGAATGCCTTTTCATCCCCATAAAAGGGCGTATAATGTGCTGCAATATCATTTATTGATATGTTGCAAGGAAATGCAACTTCTCCTCCGAGCTCTCGGGTTCTGTTTTCAATATATTCTGCTACATCGTAAAGTTTAGTATCAGGTTTTATAAGCTTTACGGCTTCTTCCATTATTTCAGCATGGATTTTTCCAGCTTTTGTTAGTTTTTTAACCATGTTGGTTTCTTCATCCTTTCCTTCTTCCATCTTATTTTTTTTAGTTATGTCTTCAATTGTCATTATATCCCATTTTTAATTTATTTTTTATTTTTTTATTTATTTTATTTTTATTTATTTATCCAATGTCGGCGGGAAGTTTGATAAATTCCTTCGGAATTTATAAATGTCTTCGCTATCGCTCAGACATCCCCTTCCGTAAGGTGGAGATGAGATCAGATGAAATGCTTCGCATTTCATTACTTTCCTTCGCTATCGCTCGGAAATCCGACGAAAAATATAAATATTATGGCATAATAAAATAGATATATAAATGGGCGAAAACCAAGCCCATTCTACACTATTTCCATACACCTGCGGAAGGCGGGGGTGAGCCTGTGGAGAAGTGAGCCCCTACCTAGGTAGTTAATAACTACTGATGATGGCAAGCTCGTTCAGTGAAGCAGGAAGCCCCTTCCGTAAGGAAGGGGTACTTCACGTTCTTTTAATTACAATCGTAAGGATATCTCCATCTTCCAATACATGATTAAGCCCTACCCTTTGACCAGGATGTTTTGCAGATTTTCCCCATACTTGGGCATATCTAAAATTCTTTACAAAATCTCTGTGAAGTTTATTACATACATCTTCAACAGTAGAACCTCTTAAAATAATAAGTGGTTCGTCAAGGTCTGGTTTTTTACCCTGTGGTTTTAAATAAACCTTCATAAATCCAAGGGTATTAAAAATTTGTTCTTTTAATTCTTCAATATTAATATTTTTATGCCCTGAAACAAGAATGTGCGGTCTATCCTTCAAAACTTCTTCAATTCTCTTAATATGCTCTTCATCAGCTAAATCTATCTTATTCACAATAACAAGGGATGGGATATACACTCTGTTTGCACTAATCACATCTATAAATTGGTCTGTTGTGATATCATCCCTTATTACGATATCTGCGTTGTGTATCCTATGCTCATGTAAAATTGCTACAATCGTTTCTTCATCTATGTTTGTTAAAGGAACTGTGGTGTTTATATTAATTCCACCCCTATCCTTTTTTACAATCTTAACATCTGGTGGTCTTTGGTCTAATCTAATGCCAACATTGTAGAGCTCCCTTTCAATCACTGGGATGTGCTCAGGTGAGAACACATCAACAACAAGCATCACTAAATCCACATTTCTAATGGCGGCTAATACCTCACTACCTCTACCTTTTCCAAATGATGCACCAGTAATAATCCCTGGAGCATCTAATACCTGTATTTTTGCCCCCCTATACTCTAAAATTCCTGGAATTATTGTTAATGTTGTGAAAGCATATGCTCCAACTTCTGAGTTGGCATTTGTAAGTTTATTTAAAAGTGTAGATTTACCTACTGATGGAAATCCTACAAAAGCAACTGTGGCATCCCCTGTTTTTTTAACCGCGTAGGAGTATCCTGTCCCTGTGCTTTTTGGTTTATTTTGCATATCTCTTAATTTTGCAAGTTTCGCCTTCAATATCCCGATATGTTTTTGAGTAGCCTTATTATACTGTGTATTTTTTATTTCGTCTTCTAATCTTTTAATTTCTTCTTGAATCCCCATAATTTCACCAAATTTAATACATTATATTTTTTATAAATTTTAAATTATATTATATTTTAAATTTCATTATGATTCATATTTGAAAATATAAAAAATCTATGATACTAAATACCCTCGCTTTGCTCAGGATATTGTAAAACATGTTTAAATTTAAATAAAAAAATATTAAAAAAAGAAATAAAGTGATATTATTCATTAATCATCTCATCCATTGTAGATATTATGTCTTTAACTTTTGGATTTACTATATAATAGTGATTCCATGTTCCTTCTTTTCTAGCTTTTATTATGCCAGATTTTTTTAATATATTTAAATGATGGGATATGGTTGGTTGAGGCTTTTTTAATTCATCTATTATATTACACACACACATGCTATCATTTTCACTTAATAATCTCAATATCATTAATCTTGTTGGGTCAGCAAATGCTTTGAAAATTTCTGCCATGTTTTCATATTTGCTTTCATCTACAACCATTTTATCACCAAAAAAGCCATTTATAATTTTATTTTGTAAAATATATAAAATATATTATTGTTGCCATGTTAATACAATGCTAAAATTAAAAGATTATTGTAATAATATGTTTCATAATATTTATATATTTTTCAATATTTATATTTAATTACGTTAGTGATTACATATTATAATTGTTTGTATATAATATTTATGAATGATGATTTTTGATAACGATTTTTATGTGTGGGCAATATAAAATAAGGTGATAATTAAAACTCTTTAATTTTTATAGATATATTTTTTGGGTCATCTACGCCTTTTAACGAGCTTATTATACCTTTTAACGTGTTTTTAATTATGATTGAAACAAATGGATTCATAGGAATGGTTTTTCCATTAACTACCATTTCCACTCCTTTTGATATCACACACTGGTCCCATTTTAGTTCTCCACTAATGACTTTTTCTACAAACGTTTTACAGTTATGTCCACAATGACCGCAATTTAGGTTGTATGTTGGAACTATACTTTTTTCAAGCACTTTTTCTATAACTTCGTCAATATCATATTCATAGTCTTTAACTACCATAATAGTTTGAGAATCTCGGAGCTCCGACCCTTCATCTCCTTTAACCATAAGTATCTTTGGAATATTTAATTCTTTTAACTGCTCTTTAAATCCTTCCACTATAACAATCTCATTATCTAATTTGGAAAGTATCTCATATAAGCTCATTTTATTGTAAAAAAATGTAGTTTTATTACTATCTGATAGAACAGATATATCTGAATAATGTTTGAACTTGTAGGAATCTGTTCCTTCTTTATCAACTTCAACATCATGAAAACTATGTTTTATGGATGCAACACTAATGTTCATCTCTTTTAATTTCTTTAAAATATCGCATATAAGCGTAGTTTTCCCGGATTTTTTTGGACCGATTACTCCAATAACTCTCATAATATCACATCATAGTATTAGCAATATTCATTTAACAATATTAATATATAAAGTTTTTTAATATAAATTATTGATACATAATCATAAAATAAAAATAAATGACATAAAAAACATAAATAAAAGAAATAAAAAAATAATCAAAAGATAAAATAGAAAAATTAAAAATAATATGTTTGGGTTAAAGTATGATATATATTGTAGGAATAGGTCCGGGGGATAAAAAATATTTAACATTAAATGCAATCGAAACTGTGGAGAGCTCAGATATTGTAGCAGGTAGTGGCAGAGCATTGGAGTTATTTAACATCGAAGAACATAAAAAATATATATTAACAAAAAATTTGATTGAGGAGTTAAAAAACTTAGTCATGAATAATAAAGATAAAAACATTGCAATATTGTCCACAGGAGACCCGTGTTTTAGTGGATTGTTGAAAACAGTTTTAAAATATAATATTGCAAAAAGGGATGATATTCAGGTAGTTTCAGGCATATCCTCTATTCAGGTTGTAGCATCCAAGCTTAAAATCTCATGGGAAGATTACCATATATTGACGCTTCATGGAAAGGAGGAAAATAGAAAAATCCTTCTGGATTTAATAAAAAATAACGAAAAAGTAATATTTCTGCCAAGTAACCTAAAAGAAGATGTAAAATATTTAATAGACAATGGTATAAGCCCCAATAAAAAAATAATAGTTTGTGAAAACCTCACATACAAAAACGAAAGAATAATAAATGATGAATTAAAGAATATAATAAGTATGGATTTTTCATACCTGTGTGTTTGTGTTATGGAATAGTATATTTGGTGATTATATGGAAAATATAAAGAAAATCAAAAAAGATTTTCTAAATACCTCGTCGATTTCAAGGATAAAAATAATAGTGATGCTCGGGATTTTATCTTTTCTAATGTGTTCAGTTAATGCCACAGAAGTTGCAAAGATTGTAGATAATAGTCCATATCCTGAGTTTGTATATGTTGATAATTCCATAGTGTCAGAAGTTATCAGCCAAAATTCTGGAAAAAATATTCCTTCATTTTTCTTTTATTTTATAGATGGGGTGTATCTCAACCCAAATAATCCAAATGAGATTGCTATAAAAACTCCATTATGGTTTATAGGAAAACTGTTTAAATCTGATGAAATTAATCCTGAAAATGGATATATTTTCCTAAATTCCAAATATGTGGGAAAGCCTGACAATAAATGGGTGGATTATATTACACCAAGTGATGTAATAATATATACCAATGAAACTGCAATATGTGCAAGAACTTATGATAAATATACTGATGTGGATATAATAATGTATAATAATGAAACTTTGAAGCAATTAATAGGTGGATTAAAAAGTATCAATGGTATAAAGGTTATAAAATCCAGTGCTGAAACTAAAAACAATATGTTAATTGGCAAATTAAGATTGGATGCTAACATAGATAAATTTATGAATATGAATGAATTCAATCCAAACTATGTTCCAATCAAAGTTGAAGTCAATGGATGGAATAAAAAAGACCAAAATACCTATACCAAAGGATATGATACCATAATATTATACAAATTGCCAGTGGATAAGGAAACTATAAAAAATATAGTTAAAGAACAGACGAAAAATCAAAATCTGAAAAAATTAAAGGACAGTTCATACAACGGATGGGATGTTGAAGAATATTCCTATAACAATATAGGAAGCCAATATATCTGTTGCAAAGAATTTGAATATGGCTCCGTATGTGTAATCACAAACAAATTGAAAAATCTTGATGATATAATAATCTCTGAAACCAAATAAAAAGTTGGTGATTTCGATGGACATAACTCAATTTTTGCCCGATTTGGGAACCGGATTTATAAGTGGGGCAATTATAGGATGGGGCATAAAGAAAGCCATAAAACTAGTTGCTGCATTAGTGGGGCTTTATTTTTTAAGCCTCCTGTATTTGGCAAAACTTGGTGTGATATCAATAAACAAAGAAGCATTCACAGGATTGCTGGGCAATTTTGAGTCTTCTATTGTAGCATATGGTAGCCAGGCTGCTGGATTGATTCATTCTGCATCTTTGGGAGCAGGATTTGCGACTGGATTTGCACTGGGATTTAAGAAGGGATAATTCTTGCAATATATCTTATTTTTTTATTCTTTATTCTTAGTTTTATTTTTTTCATCATATCATCATATATCACCATATATAATCATATATTATTTATTAAAAACCGAGTTATAAGTGAAATCATGATAAAAGCAAGGTTAAGGGATTTTGTAGAAACAGAAATCGGATTTTTCGCAGTAAATACCTATGAACATCCAAAAGATAGGATTTTTGCTTTTTTAAGGTATTTAAACCTTGATGCAGTAGATGACGATGTAATAAATAAATACAATTTGAATAGAAACGATATACGGCAGCAGATGAACGGAAAAAAATATATAAAAATAACAGATACGACGAAAACATACGGAATTTTAAAGGATTATTTTCCAGAATATTTATTTTACGATGAAACAAAAGACATTACGATACATGCAGTTCCAAAGGAACATGTAATTAATATATTAAGCCCAAATGATAGACTAAACGAGATATTGGACGCACAAAATAATGAATTTGAAGAAAAATGTAAAAATTTAGCTGATAAACTTCACGATTATGGATTAAGCTATAAATACATGGGAGTTTCAGGTTCAACAGTAATAAAATTAAACAATGAGAATTCAGATATTGATTTTGTAATATATGGAATGAAAAACCACAAAAAAGCAAGAAGTATTTTAAAAACTATTTTTGAGGAAAATGAAAAATATAGGTTAAACCATATTCATCCATTATCTGATGAGTTTTGGAAGAAGGCATACAATAAAAGAATAAAAGATGGAACTCTTTCCTATGATGAATTTGTCTGGCATGAAAAAAGGAAATACAACAGAGGGGTGATAAATAACACAATGTTTGATTTACTTGCTACAAGAGATTGGAGTGAAATAAATTCAAAATACGGGGATTATAGCTATAAAAATTTAGGGTTTATTAAAATTGAATGTGATATAGTCGATGATGATTATATCTTTGATAATCCTGCAATTTACAAAATAGACAATGTTAAAATTGTTGATTTAGCTGAAAATAAATTGGAATTAAACTCTAAGGAGATTAAAGAAGTTGTCTCATTCACCCACACATACGCAGGACAGGCATTTAATGGTGAAAAGGTAATTGTCAGAGGAAAATTGGAAGGTGTGAGCTCCCCTCATGGTGGCTATAAAAGAATCGTTGTGGGCACTTCAAGAGAGGCTTTTAATGAATATATTAAATTAATATAAGGTTGATATTTTGGAGCTCCTAAACTTAAACTCTCTGGGAAAATTGGAAAAGGCAGAATTCATAAAAAGAGTAAATAGGTTTTTGGGTAAAATAGTAATAAATGGGCAGGAAAAAAGTTGCTATATTGCAGATACTGGTCGTCTTGAAGAAATACTAACAGAAGGTAGGGAAATATTGGTGGTAAAGAATAGAGAAGGGCTAAAAACGGATTATACATTAATTACTGTAAAAATGGGGAATGAACTGGTTTTAGTAAATACATCCCTACACTCATCAATTGCATACAATGCCATAAAACAGGGTGTTCTTGGTTTCGTGCCAAAAACTATAAAAAAAGAGGTTAAATATAAAAATAGCCGTTTTGATTTTTTATTAGACAGTAAAACATTTGTGGAGTTAAAAGGCTGCAATCTTCTGACCTACTCCAACGAGTGAACTCGTTGGGTTCTCGCTTACGGTAGTAAGCGAGCAACGAAATCACGAAGTGATTTCGTCTAATTTTAGCAGGGTTTAACCCTACATGGGTGGCCAAGCCCACTACCCCTATCCCCGTTTAGGAGATTCAGGGCTACGCTGTATCACTAAGATTACTCTATCAAAACAAACCACGATACCAACCACTACCAGCGGTAGAGTTTTCACTAACCCTACCCATTAGAACTTGGACTGGTAGCGTTACTTACTATTAATCTTCTCATATTTATATTTTACTACTTACTAGCCGATATAATGTCCGCCTCTCATCCAACGATTAAAATCGTTGGCTTTCTCGGCGGTTTATCGTAAAGGGCGGCATTTGCCTTTTCCCAAATGCTCCAACAGTTAGGGGAACAAAACACTTAAAAGAGTTAATTTTAGCTAAAAAAGAAGGTTATAATTCTATAATACTGATTATGGCAGTTAGGGACTGCAAATATTTTCTCCCAAATTCAAAAATGGATAAAGAATTTGCAGACACATTCTACCGAGCTCTGAAAAATGGAGTGGAATTTAAAGCTTTTAAAATTAGGATAGATGAAAATGGTAAAAAGGTATATCTATCATCTAACTTAAATCTCAAAGTATAAAATTATCAATAATATCTGTGATTATTGCAATAGCTCTTTAATCATGTTTATATATTCTTTTTTATCGGGAACAACCATTAATTCCTTTGAAGGAAGTTTTATAGATGCCCTAAATCCATGTTTTCTTGCTAAATCCGTGATTTTTTTATTGTATGTATATAAATCATCTAAAAGTTCCTCAGTTATTGTTGTATCGTAGTCGCAATACTGTAATGGGCAACCTTCCCTCCAATATCCGAATTTATCGCCAACTTCGTGGATTCTTTTTATCTCTATTCCATAATAATTTTTGAGCTTAATAACATCGTCATAACCGCATCTTATAAGAGGTCTAAAAAACATTTTATTATATCTTTTTGGAACTGGGGTGAGCTCCATTTTATCAAATTTTTCCATGCCATATTTTTCCCTTAAATACTGAAATATTGGTCCAGAAATCTTTTCAAGTGCTGTATCCCCCGTTAGTATGATTTCCGCACCTTCATTCTCTGCTATTTCCATCATTTTATCCTTCATTATGTTCTTGCAGATTCGGCAGATGCTCCCTCCTTTTGCACCTTTTGTTCGTTTTTTCAAGTCTTCGGTTATATCATAGAACAGTATGGGAATATTTAATTCATCGGCTATTTTTTGAGCCTGTTCCTTAGCTAAATTCCAGCTCCATTTATGGATAAAATGAACACACAAACAAACATTTAAATTTAAATCCTTTGCTAATGCAAGGGCTGTTGAGCTGTCCTTTCCACCACTAAGCATGGAAACTATTTTTTTATCTTTAAGTTGGTTCTCTTCAAAATTCTTTATTATATCTCTTTTTAACTGATTCAAATCTTTTAAATTTCTTTTTTGAGCTGTCCAGTCTGTAAATAAGACATTGTTTTCCATAGTATCCACAATTTTATGAATATTTTTTATTCATATTATTTTATTATTCTATAATTTTATTCTTCATCTATAATTCTTTCAAAACCATTATATACTACAAACCTGTTCTTTCGGGCAAAACCTATCAATATTATATTATTATTTTTTGCGAGCTCTACACCTTTATCTGTTGATGGAGATTTTGATACTATTGCAGGTATTTTGGCATTAACTGCCTTTTTTACCATGGCATAAGGCTGTCTTCCGCTTGAAACCAATATTTTATCATCCAAATTTATATTATTTAAAACTCCATAACCTATTACTTTATCTGCCGCATTATGCCTTCCAATGTCTTCAATAGTGATTATTTCATTACCTTTTAAATCAAATAGGCATGCCCAGTGAGTTCCGCCTGTTATTTTCCATATTCCTGTGATATTTGACATATATTCCATTATTTTAAAAATGGTTTTTAAGGGTATTTTTAATTTTATATCATTATAGCTTTTATCGTTATTGTTATTATTTGATTTATTATTTGATTTATCGCTATCTGATTCATCAGTTATTACAATTATTCTATCGTTATTGATATGAACATCCTTAATATCCTCTGGTTCTAAATAACCCTCTGAAATAACATAACCTGCCCCGAGCTCCTTTAAATCCTTAGGTGATGCTGTCATTTTTTCTATAAATTTATCGTTAATATATAAATCATAATTTTCTTCAATACACACATAGTCCTCTTTATGACTTGAAGAGAGCTCATCCCAGTTTAAAGTTTTTATCTTTTTCATCATAGTATCATTACTCCATAATTTTAACATAAAATGTTCTGTTTCTTGGTCCGTCGAATTCACAGAAATAAATGCCCTGCCAAGTTCCAAGTAATGGTTTTCCATGTGATATTATTACAGTTAATGAGCTCCCAAATAGCGAGCTCTTAATATGGGCATCTGAGTTGCCTTCCAAATGTGAAAAATTATAGTTTTTTGGTATTTTTTCCTTTAAAAACTTCAAAATGTCTTTTTTAACAGATGGGTCGGCATTTTCGTTGATTGTTAAGCCTGCTGTTGTGTGCGGAACATATATTACAGCAATTCCATCGCTGATTTTTGAGTTTTTTATGGATTCTTTTATATAATTTGTAATATCAATCATTTCTTCCCTTGAATTTGTTTTTATTTGGTGTTTAAACAACATATCACATCACCCTGCGGTAGTTGAATTAATTATGATGATGAAGTGATTAAGTAATTTCATCTAATTATTTCTTCAATTAATGATAAATATATAATATATAAAGGATATACTATATAAGTTAGATAAATCACAATCACAATTATAAAATTATCTTAAAATTGAGGGAGATTATGAACAGCACAGGCGAGAATTTAAGTTTGAATCTAAATTTACAAAACAAAAAAATTACCGTTGATACCTGCGTAGTCATCGATGGAAGAATATCGGAGCTCATAAAAAAGGATGCAATAAAGAACAGCAAAATAATCATTCCAGAGGCTGTTGTATCAGAGTTGGAAGCTCAGGCAAATAAAGGTAGAGAAATAGGATATTTAGGTATAGAGGAATTAACAAGATTGGTGGATATTGCAAAGGAACATAATATCGAAATAGAATATTATGGAGAGAGGCCATCAGTTGATATTGTTTCACTTGCAAAAGCTGGTGAAATAGATGCCATGATTAGAAAAGTGGCAAAGGAGACAAACTCACTATTGCTCACAAGTGATAGGATACAGCATAATCTTGCAAGAGCTCAGGGTATAGAGTCCTACTATTTGGAGGTTGAAGAGGAAAAAGTGGAACTATCTTTGATGGATTACTTTGATGATATTACTTCGTCAATCCATTTAAAAGAAAACTGCATCCCTTACGCAAAAAAGGGAAAACCTGGGGAAGTTAAACTTGTTCCAATTGGCGATGAAAAATTAACAAGAGAAAAGATGGAATATTTAATTGATAATATATTGAAATATACTGAACAAAACAATGGTCTTATTGAAATTCAGAAGAGAGGAGCCACAGTAATTCAACTTGCAAACCTGAGAATATCAATAGCAAGACCTCCATTTTCAGAAGGGCTTGAAATTACCGCAGTTAGGCCAATTACCAAGGTTTCTCTTGATGATTATAAATTGTCCGATAAGCTTTTAGAGAGATTGAAGGAAAAAGCAGAGGGGATTTTTGTTTCTGGAAGTCCGGGAAGTGGAAAATCAACATTTGTATCAGCATTGGCAGAATTTTACTGTAATAACAATAAGATAGTAAAGACGATGGAAAGCCCAAGAGACCTTCAAGTTGGAAAAATGATTACCCAGTATGCACCACTTGAAGGAAATATGGAAAACACCTGTGATATTCTACTACTTGTTAGACCAGATTATACCATATATGATGAGGTAAGAAAAACAAGAGACTTTGAAATATTTGCCGATATGAGGATGGCAGGTGTTGGAATGGTTGGGGTGGTTCATGCCTCAAAACCAATCGATGCCATCCAGCGTCTTATTGGCAGGGTGGAGCTCGGTGTGATACCTCAGATAGTAGATACTGTAATTTATATAGAAAGTGGGCAGATAAAAAAGGTTTATGAAGTGCATTTCACTGTTAAAGTTCCACACGGTATGAAGGAGGCAGATTTGGCAAGACCTGTAATTGAAGTAAGGGATTTTGAAACAAAAGAGCCAGAATATGAAATATATACCTATGGTGAGCAGGTAGTGGTCATGCCTATAAAAGAAGAGGAGGGGGAAAAATCCAAACCTCCAATTCACAAATATGCAGAAGAAAAAATAAAAGAAATTTTAAAAGAACACCTGCCAAGAAAGGTAAGAAAAGAAATGCGGGTGAAAGTTAAGAATGATAATACCATAGATTTAATAGTTCCGGAAAAATATGTTCCCGCAATTATTGGAAAAGGTGGAAAGGAGATAACAAAACTGGAAAATATACTGGGCCTTAGAATAAATGTTGAAAGAAAAAGCGTGGAAATGGATTTTGAAGAAGAATCTTTTGAAAAATATGAATTTGTAAGTGATTACGAAACCACAAAATTGACTGAAACAAAAAACCATGTTATAGTAGATGTTGGAGAAGAATTCATGGGAGCAAATGTCAAAATATATGTTGATGGAGATTACTTATGTAATGCCACAGTAGGTTCAAGCGGAATTGTCAAAATAACTAAAAAAACAGGTATAGGAAAGGAGCTCCTAAATGCTATGAAGAAAAATAAAGATATATATGTAGAAATTGATTAATAAAAAATTAATTATTTGAACCTTCAATTACTCCTTCTTTTAATTCCTTAGCTTTTTCTTCAAGTTTTTTCACAGTTTCCTCAGAATCGCCATATTCTTCAATTATTTTTACATAGGCACTTCCAACTACAACACCGTCTGCACCGTTTTTTATAAATTCTTTTGCATGCTCTTTTTTTGATATTCCAAATCCAACATAAACTGGTTTTTTACATAAATTCTTTGTTCTATTAAGGAAATCTAGGGCAAGATTTGAAACATCATCCCGAGCTCCTGTTGTTCCATATACAGATACAAGATAAACAAACATAGAGCTCGCCTCATCAATCTTCTTCAATCTGTCCTCTGAGGTATTTGGTGCCGCAAGGAATACCGTTCCAATATCGTATTTTTTACAAACATCTAAATATTCCTCAGCATCTTCAACAGGCAAATCTACAACAATAAGTCCATTTCCGCCAACTTCTTTAAGTGTTTTAACAAAATTCTCCACACCTTTTGTAAATACCGGGTTGTAGTATGTCATTACAACAACGGGGGTGTCGGAAGTTTTCCTAAACTCTTTTATTATATCAAAAACCTTTGAAACTTTCATACCATTGTTTAATGCCCTTACATCTGCTTTTTGGATTGTTTCTCCATCTGCCATAGGGTCGCTGAATGGAATTCCCAATTCGATTATGTCCGAGTATTTAGAAAGTGCGTTCATAAATTTCAATGTAGCGTCAGGAGATGGGTCTCCTGCAACAATAAAGCTCACAAGTTTTTTTTCCATAAAAACACCTCTTTTTGCATTTTTTAAATATGATGTCGTAATTAATAGGATTTAATGGATATGTCATATTTTGCATTAACACTAATGGACTTTAAAATATCTTCTGTTCGTTTTCTTATTGAATCCATATTTATTTTCTTTTTGAGAACTCCAAGGGTTCTTTTTGGAATTAAAATTACATTACATCTGTAATGATATATTCCATTTTCATACTCCACTTCAACATTTAATGCATAATCGTGAATCATATCCTGCTCTTTTAGTATGTCAAATAAATTACATGATAGCTCATCAATGGCAGTTTTTTCCATGGTTCTGAGCTCCAATTTATCAGGTTCAAATGTTTTGCTTATAAGATTATCAATATATTCATCATCAGGTAATTTGATGCCAAGTTTTTTTAGGAGCTCATCTCTTTCAGGGTTTCCACCACATCCTTCATCCTCACCTTTGAGATTTTTGGAAGATTTATTCCCTTCCCCAAATCCGTAGTCAATAACTGGGTAGACAAATATTTTTCCATCCCCGTAATTTCCCGTTTTTGCACTATTGGTTATTGTAGATATTATGTCTTCCAAATGTTCCTCATCAGTTATTAGCTCCATTTTTGTTTTTGTTTTTTGAACATCCATTACAAATGTATGTCCCCTATATTCCCTAACAACTTTTTCGCCAACTTCACGCCTTCTGCCTTTAACATCTGAAATAAGAATATCGTCCTTATGTCCAAATTTTGCAAGTGCGGCGATTACATCGGCTGTTTTCTCTGGTCGCAATACTGCTTCCACCAAATACACAATATCACCTAATGTAATCAATATACACACTATTATATCTCAATCAAATCTTAGAATTTAATATATTTCATAACAGTTCCTAAATCTTTATCTCCCCTTCCTGAGAGATTTACTATTATAATTTCATCTTTATCCATTTCCTTTGCCATTTTCATACCCTGAGCTACTGCATGAGATGATTCAAGAGCAGGTATGATTCCCTCTGTTCTGGACAATTCTAAGAACGCATTTAATGCCTCTTCATCTGTAATTCCTGCATACTGCACCCTTCCTATGTCCTTCAAATATGCATGCTCAGGACCTACACCGGGGTAATCCAGTCCAGCGGATACGCTGTATGTTTCTTTTATCTGCCCGTCTTCATCCTGTAAGAAGTATGAGAACATACCATGTAATATTCCCTTTCTACCTTTCAACAACGAAGCCGCATGTCTTTCTGTATCAAGACCTTCACCAGCAGCCTCAACACCAACAAGTTGAACTTCTTTGTCATTTTTGAATTCATTGAATATACCTATTGAATTACTACCTCCACCTACGCAGGCAACAATACAGTCAGGAAGTCGCCCTTCTGCTTCCAATATCTGCTGTTTTGCCTCTCTACCTATTACTGACTGGAAATCCCTAACCATTGAAGGATATGGGTATGGACCAACAACAGAACCTATTAAATAGTGGGTGTATTCGAATGTTTCCACCCAGTCCCTAAGTGCTTCGTTTATGGCATCCTTTAATGTTTTTGAACCAGATTCAACAGGATGAACTTCTGCACCGTGCAGTTTCATCTTATAAACATTTAACTTCTGCCTTTCTACATCTATTGCTCCCATGTAGATTTTTGCCTTCATATTGAACAATGCCCCAACCATTGCAGTGGATAAACCATGCTCTCCTGCACCAGTTTCAGCAATAATTCTTGTTTTACCCATTTTTTTAGCAAGGAGTGCCTGACCTAAACTGTTGTTTATTTTGTGAGCTCCGCCTAAAAGTAAATCTTCTCTCTTCAAATATATTTTTGCTCCACCCATCTTCTTTGTAAGGTTTTCAGCGAAGTATAATGGAGTCTCCCTACCTGCGTATTTTTTTAGGTAGTAGTCGAGCTCCTCCTTGAACTCAGGGTCATCTTTATATTCTTTATATGCTTTTTCGAGCTCCTTTAATGATGGCATAAGCACCTCAGGAACATATTGACCGCCGTATTCTCCAAATTTAAATTCCATTTTATCACCTAATTTTTTATTATTTGTTAAATTTTGTTATACATTTGCCTCATTTAAATTTTTAACAAATGATTTTATTAATAATTCATCTTTTTTATTATTCTTTTCAACACCGCTGGATAAATCGACACCATAAGGTTGCACATACTCAACAATTTCCTTAACATTCTCAGGATTAAGACCTCCTGCAAGAATTATGTTAAAGTTTTTTGCGATTATTTTGCTTACTCTTAAATCGTGTGTAATTCCGCAACCTTTTCCAGTATCGAGAAGTATATTACAAACATCAGTATATTTTTTTATTTCATTTATTAGATTTTCAGCATCTCTTTCTGGATTTGAACTTAATGAAGGAACTTTAAACGCTTTTATTATATTAATGTTATAATTATTTTTCAATTTAACAATCTCATCAACATCCATCTTTGAGTGGATTTGTATATATTTAGTTCCAGTTTTTTCTATTATCTCCGCCCAGTCGTCATAAGTATTTACTGTGGATACAGCATAAACAGGAATATTTGCAATTTCCATTAATTCTTTTGCTTTTTCAAGTGGTATTTGTCTTTTGGACTCGCTTTTAACAATAACTCCTGTGGCATTAGCATATCTTTCAACTATTTTTAATTCTTCTTCTGATTTGATGCCGCATATTTTGATAAACATAATGTTCCCTCTATTTATAGCTCAATACCCTATCTACAAAGTTTTTTATTATTTTTAATCCCTCTTTATTTTCCCATTCAGTCAATACGCTTTCAGGGTGGAATTGAACCCCTTCAATAGGTTTTGTTTTATGCCTAATGCCCATAATTATTTCTTCATCCGTATCAATGGTAGTTGCTGTAATTTCAAAATCCTCAGGAACTTCAAGGACTGCAAGAGAATGGTATCTTCCAACCTCCAACGGATTTTTAACATTTTTAAATATGGTTTTTCCGTCGTGTTTTATTATACTAGACTTTCCATGAACTGGGGGTATTCTATCAACCTTTCCGCCAAATATATGGGCTATAATTTGATGACCAAGACAAACTCCCAATATTGGAACATCCATATTCATTATAATTTCTGGACAGTTTTCAATATCTCTTTTTTTGTCCGGAGCTCCGGGACCTGGTGATATAATAATCCCATCTGGATTTATTTTTTTAACCTCTTCAAGAGTTATAGTGTTTGGAACAACCTTTATTTTATCATATATGGAAGCATATTCTGCCAAATTCCATACAAACGAATCCTTATTGTCTATTATTAAAATCATAATTTCACCTTTGTTGGGAAATTACCTGGATTATTTATCGATATCATGTTCCACCTCTAATGCACGCATAACAGCCGCCATTTTTCTCTCGGTTTCGATATATTCATTTTCAGGAACAGAATCCGCAACTATTCCAGCTCCTGCTCTTAATCTAATGGTATCGTTGTCTATTTCTGCCATTCTTATGGCTATTGCAGTATCTGCGTGATTACTCAGTGAGAAATACCCCACAGCACCGCCGTATATTTTTCTTCTGGATTTTTCCAGTTCATCAATTATTTCCATTGCCCTATATTTCGGAGCTCCTGTTAATGTTCCCGCAGGGAATGATGCCTCTATTGCATCGAACATTGTAGCACTGTCTTTTAACTCCCCGATTACCTCACTTTCTATGTGCTGAACATGACTGTATCTTATTACCTCAAAGAATCTAGTTAATTCAACAGTTCCAGATTTTGATATCTTTCTTACATCGTTTCTTGCCAAATCAACAAGCATCATGTGTTCAGCTCTTTCTTTCTCATCATTAAGGAGCTTTTCAGCAAGTTCTTTTGTTTCTTCCTCGGTTTTTCCAACTTTCGTAGTTCCCGCAATTGGATTTATTTTTAAAATACTGTTCTCAACTGATGCCATTGTCTCAGGAGACGCCCCCACAACATCCTTTTCAAATTCAAGCAAAAACATATAAGGACTTGGGTTGAGCTCTCTCAAATTTCGATATATTTTAAATGCTGAATAATCGCTTTTTAATTGATACTCCCTTGATATTACAACTTGGAAGGCATCACCGCTGTAAATATAGTCCTTTGTTTTTTCCACCATTTCCATAAAATCGTTTTTATTTGCATCGCATCCAACGATATTTGTTCCGCCTTTTTCATCCACTATTTCGGATTTTTTAGCTTTTTCAATAACTCTTTCGGCATTTTTCATTTCTTCAAGAGAATTGTTTAATGACAGGTAGTAATATCTGTTTAGTATGTGGTCATAAACATAAACATTGTTGTAATATCCAAATACAGAAGCTTCCTCAATATCTCCGCCGATATAGTTATGTATCGTATCATAGGCGAAGTATCCTAAAAAACCTCCCGTAAATCTCTCGTTTAATTCAATATTGCTAATTTCTTTTTTGTTTTTTATTTCTGATTCAAATATCTCTTTTAATGCCTTAAATGGATTACTTTCCTTTGAAACTGTGCTGTTGCCTATTTTTGTATTATTTTTAATATTTACAACAAACTCTGGATTTGAAGATATATATGTATATCTCGCTTTTGAAGGGTGTTTGTCCCTCGACTCTAAAATAAATGGATATTCCCCTTCCTCTCTTAAAACATTATACAGTTTCAATGGGTCGATATAATCAAACTTCTGCCTAAATAGCTTCATACTATCCCATTCTATCTTTTATTTATAATTTTGAATTTTTGTCAATTTATTTAATACAATTCCATCATCAATGGCATTTTTTGCCATTTCGAGACCTTCCTTATAATCTGATGCCACATCTGATGCATAAAGGGCCGCAGCAGCATTCAATAGTATAAAGCCCCTATTCTCATTAATTTTTCCTGAAAATATCTCAAAATCCTTCGGATTTTTACGATTTCCTTCGCTTCGCTCGAAAACCTCGATTATTCTTTTGGCACTTTCATCAGGGCTTCCGCATGGAATAGGTTTTGAAGGGGTTAATCCAATATCCCTTGGATGTATCTGGTATATTTCATTTTCCTTATTTTCGTTTATTTCGCAAATTGTAGAATAATCATTTGGGTTTAATTCATCCAATCCATTTCCATAAACTACAAGAGCTCTTTTAACACCAAGGAGTTTTAATGCATCCCCAACTTTTTCAACTAAATCAGGGGAATTTACTCCCATAATCTGATAATCAGGGTTTGCAGGGTTTGCAAGTGGTCCCAATATATTGAATATTGTTTTTATCCCCAATTCTTTTCTAACAGGCATTATTTTTTTCAATGCAGGGTGATATTTTGGAGCAAACAAAAACACAAAGTTTGTTTCATCAATCATTTTTTTAGCTTCCTCTGGTGTGGAATCAATTTTAATGTTCAATGCTTCCAAAACATTTGCAGAACCGCTTTTTGAAGTAATGGATACATTTCCGTGTTTTGCAACCTTTTTAAAACATGATAATACGATAGATACAGCGGTGGAAACATTTATTGTGGAAAAACCATCCCCTCCTGTTCCGCAGGTATCACAAACACTTCCTAAATCTACTTTAACGGCATTATCTCTCATCGCCTTCGCAAAACCGGCAATTTCTTCGGAAGTAAAGCCCTTAGTTTGAAGTGCTGCAAGATATGCCCCTATTCTTATTTCACTTTCATTTAAAAGGTTATTGAATAAATTATATGCCTCTTCATAAGTTAAATCCTTTCTATCCACTATTTTATTTAATAAGTCGTTCATAATTTCGCCTCCACAAATGATTTAACAAATTCCTCCATATTTTTTGCCTTCATAAAGCTTGTTCCTATAAGTGCCGCATCGGCATACTTTAAAGCTATTCTTAAATCATCTATCGAGCCAATACCGCTTTCACTAACAAATACTACATCCTTTGGAATTAAATTGGATAGTTGTTCCGTAAGGGATACTGTTCCATCGTCGAGCTCTAACTTTGTAATATCTCTATTATTAACACCAATCATTGTGGTGTTTGTATCCTTTGCTATGTCAATTTCCTCCTTATTATGAACTTCCACAAGAGTATCCAATCCATGTTCAAGGGCATAATCAACGAATTCGGCTGTTTCATCCTTTAACATTCTCGCTATTATTAATATCGCCCCTCCCTCTGCTTCTGCTGTTTTTTCAATCTCATCTTTTGTGGTGATGAAATCCTTTCTTAAAACCGGGAGCTCGGTTGATGCACATATTTTTTTGAACATGTCAAAGTTCCCGTTAAAGTATTTTTTAGCGGTAATGTAGGATATTCCCGCAGCTCCTGCATTTTCATATATTCTAAGAATATCTATTTCATCCCTTCCTTTAAGCATATCGCCATATTTTGGAGAATGGACTTTTATTTCTGCTATTATTGGATTTCTGCACTTGTGCGGAAATTCACAAATCTCTGATTTGGGTAAATTTTTGCTATTATTTTTTGTGTTTATTATTGAATTGACCATCTTCATGATATCACCAGTTAATAGTTATGCTTATATTAATATAATCATTAAATTAAATATATAAGTTAATAATTATAGGGGCTATTATGGCAAATAACCACATATTTGATAACATTTGAAAAGCATTTAATATTTACACTAACAACTATTTAAAAAATCACCACCATCTCCAAACAACATTGGAGTGGTTGCTAAAAAAAGAATCCATTTTATATATGTTCGAGATTTTCGTTCTCTTTATGTTGGATAATTCCATATTTGCACCTTATTGGAAAATTATAATTAAAAAATATAATTTTATAGTATATATAATTTTTTGATATCTTATGTCAAATTAATATTATTTAATCTAGTTAATCTATTTATTTAATCTATTGTGCCTTTTAAATATATTTTTCCATAGAAGTATCCCAATACTGTGTGTGGATATAATATAATAACATCCCAAATATCCAAATGGCTACTGGAATTAATATAACAGTCATGGCAAATATAAATGCCACAATATATAATATTATCTCCAATATCACCACTACAATAGTTAGTATAATATTGAATATTAAAATATCAAGCCATGTTTTTTTCAATATGTCAAATATGGTTCTAAATTCAAATATTGACGATAATTTACCTGTATTGGCATAATGAGATAATGCAATTGGAGTGATTAATGCAAATATTATAAGACATAATATATAAAAAATCAAAAATAATATAAAAATCAACATCATCATAACGCCAAGTCCGGCTGTTCTATCATCAAGGATTAATAAAAAACCTCCTCCTAAAAATACATACCCAATTATCAGTATGATAATCGGAATTATGGCATATATTAAGATAATCACTATCCCAATAATTCCCCCAATAAACTGATTAACAATATTAAATTCAGGTAATTTGTTTTCAAATCCGCCGGAAACAAGTTTTATTATATCTATCATATATCCATATAATGCCAAATTGAGAATTGGTATTGCCCCAATTATTCCACCAATGGCAAGTTTCTTTTTCCAATTTTCATCATTGAACAAATATTTAAATGATTCAGATATCATTGTACCCCTCCAACTTTTTTAAGAGCTCATCTGCAATACTCAAAAACACAGGAAGTATATAAAACACTCCGACAAAACCTGCAATAAGTCCCGTAATCAATCGCAATTCATTAAAGCTTTCCCTTAATCCTATCAGTTGAGTAGTTCCATCAATTCCCATAGGTATCAATGCCATAATTAAATACCATTTGTTGGGTGTTTTAAAGTCATTTAGTTTTTTTACTGTCAAATTTCATAATACCTCCCCTTAATTCTATATTTATATTTACAAATTTAATATTTAATATTTGTAATATTTAAACATTTCCACATGCATCATACACTTCTCCATTAATAATAGTATATATCGGAGCTCCCCTTACACACCACCCTTCAAATGGTGTAAATTTAGCCTTAGATTTAAAGTTCTCACCTCTTATAATAATTTCCCTATCCAACTCAACAATCGTTAAATTTGCTTTATTTCCTTCCCTTATCTCATTATCAATATTAAATATTTTTGATGGATTTTCCGATAGAACCCTTACAGCATCAAATATGTTAATTATCCCCTTATTTACCAAATCAAGCGTCAATGGAACAAGAGTTTCAATTCCTGGAATTCCAGAAGGGCAGTTCTCCACGGAATTATTTTTTTCTTCATAAGTATGTGGTGCGTGGTCTGTTGCTATTATATCTATTTCTTTATTTACTATACCATTTATAAGTGCCTTATTGTCTTCTTTTGTTCTAAGCGGTGGATTAAATTTCCCCATCCCTTTTAATTCCTTAGCCATATCCATATTTAAAAATATATGGTGCGGTGCAACTTCCGCAGTGATTTTAACATTTTTAAATTTAACTTTTGCATCAGTGATTAAATTTAGCCCCTCTTTTGTGGATACATGGCAGAAATGGACATGCGGCTTTTTATCATTTAATTTATCGATTATTTCTAAATTCCTTAAAACTTCTTTCACTGCCTCAATTTCGCTTCTTTTGTCCCTTATCTTACAATGGTTAGTCCAGCTGGTGAGCTCATATTTTTTTAAGTTTTCAGCAATTACATCCTTATGTTCCGCATGTATTGTAAATAGTTTATTTTGGTTTAAAATGTCCTTTAATTTTGAATACTCGCTTATGAATAAGTCCCCAACGGATTTTACCATAAAAATCTTGTAGGATTTTGCATCCTTTATGGTTTCCATGTAGTTATTTTCAGTAATTCCAAAGTTGAATTCAATATTTATCTTACTTTGATTTTTCCCTTCATGATATTTTTTATAGAAGAGCTCCGTTGTGGTGGTTGGTGGGTTGCTGTTGGGCATGTCTATGGCATAAGCTACACCGCCGTTAATAGCTGCTTCGCTTCCACTTATGAAATCCTCCTTTTCAGGTTGCCCATATCTAAAATGAACATGGGAGTCAATAATTCCCCCCATAACTATTTTTCCTTTTAAATCGATTTTCCGCCCATCATGGTTAATATTTTTACCTATTTTTTTAATTTCATCCCCTTCGATTAAAATATCTGCTTCGATTATATTGTTATTTTTTATTATTTTGCAGTTTTTTAGAAGCATTTTTTCACCGCTATTGTTATTGGATTATTATTAAAAATATTATGAATTCCAAAAGATAAAAATATATTGTAAATAAAAATAAAAAGTTAAAATTACTTAAAATCAAACATAAAAAACATAAAACAAAGTAAATATTAAAAAGGAGTATTTATTATTTACTTATGTGCAAAATAGCATATTACTTCGTCATCCTTCTTTTCATCCACTCTTACAAATCCAAATCTCTCAAACTGGACAATTTCATCAACAGATACTATTTTAAAGTCCTTTTCTGCAAATCCAATGTGCTCTTCTCCGTTGGTGTCGATTACCTTTGTTTTTACTGCATCATTTACTGGAATCCAGTGTATGATTTTTGCCTTATTTTGCCTTGCAATTTTAAAGTCATCACTGTGATATTTTGCATATATTGTATTGTTTTCGATTTTTTCTATAGTTATGTTGAATAATTCCATCAATCTATACATTTTTCCAATCTCCAAATCATCTGAGACATATATATTTCCATCAAATATGAGCTCCCTTGTTCCTAAGTCTTCCCTATCTGGGTGAGCTCTTAAATTTAAAACTGTATTTTCTGCACCTTCTATTACAACCTTCTTTGGATTTTCCACAAAGAAGAACCTTCTTGCGTCCTTATCTATTATATCCTTATTTGCGGCGTAGAGATTTTCCCATGAGAACTTAACATCAGCCTGCTTTATACCTATTTCTGTCATCAATTTATATATTGCCTCTGGTTTTATGCCTCTTCTTTTTAGAGCTCTAAGGGTTCCCAATCTTGGGTCATCCCATCCTTTATATTCTCCCTCCAAAATACCGGCGTGCATTTTTGACGTGCTTAAAACAGGTCCTTCTATCGGAGTGAGCGAAGCGAGCGAAGAGCTACAAAAATCACTTTGTGATTTTTGTCCAATCTTTAAAATACCGTAGTGAATGTATTCTGGCATTTCCCATCCAAAGTAATCAAATATATACTTCTGCTTTTCTGTATTCACTATGTGGTCTTTCCCTCTTAATACATGGGTCATGCCAAGTAAATGGTCATCAACTGGAACAGAGAAGTTCATTAATGGATATACGCAGTATTTATCCCCAGTTCTTGGGTGTGGTGTTTTTTCAATTCTGAATATTGGGAAGTCCCTTATTGACGGGTTTTTATGCTCTATGTCGGTTTTTAATCTAACTGCCACATTTTCCAGCTCACCATTTAACATCTTCTCCCAAAGTTCAAGGTTTCTTTCTACTCCCAAGTCTCTACATTGACATGCTGTTCCATTTGCCCTGAGCTCTCTAAATTCCTCAGGGTCGCACTCACAAACATAGGCATATCCCATTTCAATTAATTTTCTTCCGTATTCGTAGTAAATTTCCATTCTATCGGATTGGATGACAACATCGTCTATTTTTACTCCAAGCCATTCTAAATCCTCTTTTATCATGTCATAAGCTTCTGGAAGAACTCTTTTTGGGTCTGTATCTTCAAGTCTTAAAATTAATTTTCCATTGTATTTTTTTGAAAAGTAATCATTTAAAACTGCCGCTCTTGCATGTCCAAGATGAAGGGGTCCAGAAGGGTTTGGTGCAAATCTCATTACAACAGTGTCTTTTACATTTTTTAATGCGAGCTCTTTCTTTTTCCTTGTGGTAGTTTTTGCCTCTAAAAATTCTGGTGCAATTTCTTCTAACTTTGCTTTTTGTTCTTCCAATGGCATTGATTCAACTTCTTTTGCTATTTCCGCCACTATTTTGGAAACTTCTTTTGCTTCCTTTCTTAAATCTGGATTTTCTGCCAATATTTTTCCTATTACTGCTTTTGGATTTGCTTTTCCCTTGAATCTAATAGAATTTTGAAGAACATATTTTAAAATAGTGTCTCTCAATGTTTCACCTGATTAATTTGTAAAAAATAAAAGATTTATTAAAATTAGGATTTAAAATATTAAAAAAATTATTATTGATTATTGTTCATTATTTACATTATTTATTATTTTTTATTATTTCCTTATTTTATTTTATTCTTTGAAATACTTGTATCCTGATGACAACAAGGCAGCTCCTACTGCACCAATGTGCTGTGAGTGCGGTGGAACAATGATTTCTTTACCAAGTATCTCTTCCAATGCAAGCACCATACCTTTCAAAAGACTGCTTCCTCCAACAAGTATTACTGGGTCTCTTACATCCACTTCCTGCAACTGCTGTTCATAAATCTGCTCTGCAACTGAGTGAGCTGCCGCCGCCGCCACATCCTTAGGTTCTGCACCACCTGCAAGAGCTGTGACTAAATCCTGAATACCAAATACAATACAGTAGCTGTTCATCATTACATTCTTCCAATCTCCCTCTGCGGCTAAGTCCCCGAGCTCCTGTATGGATACATCCAATCTTCTTGCAGTAATTTCAAAGAACCTACCACTTGCACCTGCACAGATACCTCCCATTGTAAAGTTGTCAGGTATGGCATTGTTTAAGGATATTGCCTTGTTATCCATACCCCCAATATCAATTACAGTAGCCTCTCCTTCCTGCTTTCCAGCTAAAAATGCCGCACCTTTTGAATTAACTGTTAATTCCTCTTGAATAAGGTCTGCTTTGAAATGCTCCCCAAGTGTATGTCTTCCATATCCTGTGGTTCCGATTGTTTCTATATCTTCCATCTTTAAACCAGCTTCCTTTAATGCCTCATCAATTGCCTTTTGTGCTGATTCTATCACATCTCTTGTATATACCCATCCCTTTCCAATGATTTCGTTGTCCTGCATTATTACTGCTTTTGTTGTTGTAGAACCACTATCAAGACCTAAGCTTATACCTTCCTGTTTCTTCCTACCTAATAGTGATTTTCTCTCCACAATTGTGGCGAGTGCCTCCATTCTTGTTGATAATTCTGATGCCTTTGTTCTCTCTGTAAATGAATACATAACAACAGGCAAATCAGTATGTTGCTGAATTAATCTCCTTACTTCGTTTCTAACCAGAGCTCCCTCAGCACACCTAAAACATGTTGCTATAAAAAC
Organism: Methanothermococcus jasoni; assembly: GCF_049075655.1. GTDB lineage: Archaea > AGJL01 > Methanococci > Methanococcales > Methanococcaceae > Methanofervidicoccus. Next base: position 1,010,709 of record NZ_CP157522.1, read on the forward strand.
TGCCTCTGCATCTGTGTTTCCCTCGATAATGGACATTGCTCTTGCAAACATGAGTTTTAAATTTGGAGATGCTACTTCGAATCCCAAATGTTCATCAACTTTGTCAATATAGTCTAAATCCACCTCTGGAAATACAATTTCCCCGCCAACATCATTTGCCGCCTTTTCAATTTCAGCCTGAACTCCACTGTATTCTGGACCGCATGTTAATTCAGCTATTTTTACCGTCATAATATCACCAAATTAATATAAATATGATAATTAGTATATCATTTGATAATTATTAACTAATGTTATGGTATTTATAAATAATTATTTTATGATTTTAGTTATAATATATTGCTTGTTGAGTTAAAAACAACTACTGCCTACTATTATTACTACTTAATTTACATCTTAATATATTTTAAACCATGGGATATTATGAAAAACGATATTAAATTTAGCAATAATGAAATAAAATGTGAGATGTGTCTTAACACAAGTAAAACATCAAAAATAATCGAATATAACGGAAAAAATATATGTGTTGAATGTTATTACTCAATGAAATATCCAAGGGATTTTAAAAAAATGAAAAAAGAAATTGAAACTATTTTAAAAGATGGTCAAAATAAAAAAATAAAAGGGAAAAATAAAAAATACGACTGCATACTGGCATTTTCTGGTGGAAAAGATAGCGTTGTGGCGTTATATTTACTTGTGAAAGATTTTAATGTAAATCCTTTGTGTATAACTGTGGATAATAAGTATATGTCAAAAGATGCCCTTGAAAATTGCTACAATATCACTCGACATCTAAATGTTGATTGGATGGTTTTAAGTAGGGACTATACGGAGCTCTTCAAAGAAACTATACTAAGGGGAGAATCTCCATGTAGAAGATGCTCTGAACTTGTAATGAGAGATGTTTGGAAGATGGCAAAAATGCTAAATATTGATAAAATAATCACTGGGCACGAGCTCCCCTTTGGAACTTCACCATTTAAGAAGTTGAAGGATGATATTATTATGGTAAGATTGCTCACAGGTTATAAATTAACCGATGAAGATAGACGTAATATGTTGAAGGAGCTCCCTTGGAAGAACCCGAATTTGGGAGGATATACCACAAACTGTTTAGTGCTTGCACCGGCTTTAAGGGAATTTTATAAAAAACATGGTTTTAGCTTTGAATTTAATAGAGTTTGTGCAATGGTGAGATATGGATTAATTGACAGGGGAAAAGCTATGCAAGTGTTAAAATGTCCTGAGGTTCCCGAAGAGATATATGTAGAGCTCAGAAAAAGGGGACTTGATTTAGAAAATAACAATAGTAATAATTATTGTGATGATGATAATAATTCGTGATATTATGATAAAATTTAAAATGGAAATTCCTGCAAATGAGGATATATTTAAAAGCTTAGAAGTTGATGATGTATTTGATGGGTTAATTATAAAAACTACCTATGATAAAGACTTAAAAAACTTGAAATTATATGTGAAAACTAATTCAATAGGTTCCTTAAAAAACATACTTGACGATTATTTTATCAATTATGACATGGCGACGAATATTATTGGAATAAATGAAAAATAAGTGAAAAATAAGTAAATTAATGAAAAATTAATGAATAAATAAACTGAAAATCTAAATCAACACGGAAATTGATAGTATATTGAAATACTGTTTTCGCTTGCATAGCAAGCGAGCAACGAAATCACAAAGTGATTCGTCTAATATATTTTATTTTTTGTTTATTCTATAGTGTGGGTCATATTACACTCTAACCTCTAATACCTTCATATAAGGATAACCTCTGGTAATGAGATTATATAGTGCTAAAACCTGTGCAGAAACTACTGCACAGAGACAGAATACTTTTTTACGAATATAACCTTTGATATTAATCCAAAACTTATTCATAAATCGGTTCTTTAATATTGAATTGGTGTGCTCTATTTTAACTCTTATCTTAGAAACTTCCGAAGGAAGTTTCTTTTTATTTTTCCTACCCAATCTCCGTGGATTATGTGCTGTTATTAGTTCATTTTTGTATAATTCTATCGCTTTTTTTTAAATCTTTTGAATCATAGCCTGCATCTGCACAGGACTTTTTGGTAGGTACTAATAATTTATCAGCTACTTTACAATCGTGAGTATTTGCTGTGGTAAATTCTGCTCTTAATGGTATTCCTAACTTATCTACTGCTAAATGTAATTTAAAGCCTTTAAACATTCCTACACTGTTATATCCTATCTTTCCCTCAATATCTGTTTCGTCTTTTATTGGAGTGCTATCGTATATTGACCATTCAGGATTATTTAGTTCAATATATTTATCACCTAATAAAGTAATTATTGCATGCAATTCTTCATCTAGGGATTTTTTCCATCTATCGATGGTTCTTCTACCAGGGCAGGATTTAAATCCTAATGCAGTTAAAATCTGTGGATTATTTTGTAAGTGTAATACTAACGCTCTATTTGAATGTATGCCTTTTAAAAAGGCATACACTAATAGTTTAAGCCTCAACTCTAAATTATATCCTTTTCTCCCTACCTTTCTTCGTTTAGGGATTCGGTCAATTAAATCTGATGTAATTATCTCATTTACCACTTCCTCAGCCTTCATATTATCGTCTTTTTTATAATATTATATTTAGTATAGGTTATATATTTTGACCCATACTATTGTTTATTCTATTTTAATGAAGATGTGATTTTCGATATGTGGTGATTAATATAGTAAAATATTTTAATAAAACAATAAATATGGGAAAAATATGGTTAAAAAAATTCAAATAAATACAGCTGAACAGGCGAAAAATAGATTGGTAGATTTGGTAATACCTAAGTCAAGCAACCTTAAAAATGATATTTTATCAGGATTAACTGTTGCCTTGGCACTGGTTCCAGAGGCAATAGCATTTTCTTTTGTGGTAGGGGTGGACCCCAGAATAGGACTTTATGCAGCTTTTATGATGGGATTAATAGCAGCAGTATTGGGGGGTCGTCCCGGAATGATTTCAGGGGCAACAGGTGCAGTGGCAGTCATTTTTGCACCATTGGTAATGACTCAGGTGCAAATCGGTGGAATGGATTACGCCCTTGGGTATCTTTTTGCAGCAGTAGCACTTATGGGAATAATTCAGATACTATTAGGACTGTTTCGTGTTGGAAAGTTTGTAAGGCTCATTCCTCATCCTGTCATGCTTGGTTTTGTTAATGGTCTTGCTATTATTATATTCATGTCACAGCTTGGACAGTTCTATACTGGCACAGGAGCTAATGCAACGCTTCTTCCAACTCCTACACTGTTAATTATGTTTGCACTTATTGCAATAACAATGGTTATAAGTAAATTCCTTCCAAGGATTACAAAAGCAGTGCCTGCCACACTGGTGGCGATAGTTGTAGTTACAATTATTTCATATTTTTTGAATCAGTCAGGTTATGAAGTTCTTACAGTGCTTGATTTTGTAAAAAGTATAGACCCGACAAAAACAACTATTGCAGCAACCCTACCATCGTTTAGCATTCCAAATATTCCTTTCACAATGGAGACTTTTAAAACAATTCTGCCTTATTCAATACTGGCTGCGTCTGTGGGTTTGATTGAATCCCTTATGACTATGAGGCTTATAGATGAGCTCACCGAAACACGAGGAAGGGGAAATAAGGAGTGCATTGGTCAGGGCGTAGCAAACTTGGTTAATGGTTTCTTTGGAGGCATGGGTGGCTGTGCCATGATTGGTCAGAGTATGATTAATGTGCGGGCAGGAGGTAGAGGACGAGCTTCAGGGATTGCTGCTGCAATATTTTTGCTTGCATTTGTGGTATGGGGGTCATCCCTTATAGAGCTCATACCCCTTGCCGCACTTGTTGGTGTAATGTTTATGGTGGTTATCGGCACTTTTGAATGGTCGAGCTTCCGTATTATTCGGCAAATTCCAAAATCAGACGCCCTTATTCTTATACTGGTGTCAGCCATAACTGTAATTTACGATTTGGCAACTGCGGTTTTTGCTGGAATTATTTTATCGGCTCTTGCATTTGCATGGGAGCATGGGAAACAGATGCGTGCTGAGAAAGAGACTAGGGGGAATAAAAAAGTATATAGGCTTGATGGACCCCTTTTCTTTGCATCCGTAACATCATTTAAGGATTTATTTGATTTTCGAAATGACCCTGATGATGTTGTAATAGATTTTAAAAAATCACGAGTTTGTGACCATTCAGCAATTGAAGCAATTAATAATATTACTGAAAGATATGCCCAATATGGCAAAAGACTGCATCTTCTCAATCTAAGTGATGATTGTTATAAATTAATTAAAAAAGCAGATAATATTGTAGAAGTAAGTGTTATAGATAACATAATATGGCCAGTGGCAGATGATAGACTGGGATAAGCAAATGCGAAACAACATCATCATAAACTTTAAAAACTGAAACTAATAATTAAGAGTTAGGTAAATATAAATGTATATAAAAATAAAAAATAAAGAAAGTAAAAAAGTAAAAAAAGTAAAATATAAAGGGGATATATGGTGAGCTTAAAAGACATTATATCGTGTTTTAAAATGGAAAACTTTGATATGAGATATATAATAAGGGGACTTATTGACGGTTCCCTGTCGTCCCTAGGTGTAGTAATAGGGGCAAGTGGTGGAGATGTTTCTGTGATAATTGCCGCAGGGATTGGTGGTGGTGTGGCAAATGGTATTTCCAACATACTTGGAGCATTAACCGCAGAAAGGGCAATTTTAGAAGGAATGAGAGCATCACAGGAGAAGGTTCTTTTAAGGGAAGAAGGCTCTTTAAAAACTGCATTATTTTATAAAAAGGCACTTAATAAAACAGCAGTCAGCGGTGTGGGGGATGGGCTATCCACAACCTTTGGGTCAGTTATTCCCGTAATTCCATTCTTATTTTTGAGGAAGGATTTGGCAATAATCACTGCAATTATTATTACATTGGCTATATTATTTGGACTTGGAGTATTCATAGGCAGAATATCTAAGGAGAATTTGGCAATATCTGGGCTTAAAATGGTATTGGGAGGATTGGCAGTGGCATTAATTAGTTTTACAATTGAACATATGCTCTAAAAAGTGATAACATGAAAGGCAGAGAATTACTTAAAAAACTAAGGGAAGATGCAGCTAAATTTAGCATTCATGATTTAATGAATGTAAGAGTATTCTTGGAAAAAGATATGCAGTATCTGCCGAAGGATTATAAAGAATCTTATCTTAAAGGGCAAATCATGTATTTTATAAATACATTAAATGAAGTGCGAAAAAAGAGTGAAGATGAATTGGAAGACTTTGAAATTGATGAAAATATATTAAATAAATTATACGATAGAATAAACCGCTTTAAATGTGGCATTAAGGGGGAAGACTCGTTTATTAAATTATCATATATTGTGGTTCCTTATTTAATATTCATTGCTAAAAAACCGCTTCACCCTGTTGGAATAAGATTTCCTGGGGGGAAGCATATTATTGAAAAAAATGGAACATACTACTGTCCAGTGAAAAACAGGCAGGAAAATGAGTATTCATTATGTGAATTTTGTATATGTAAAGGAATTGAAGAACTTTAATATTTATTATAGGAATAAAATAAAAATCTTAAAGAAATTGGAAATAAATTAAAGGAATTAGTTATTAAATAAGATATTACATCTTACCAGGACATTCTATACCTAAAATATTCAATCCATTTTCTATAACTGTTTTTGTGCATTCTACAAGTTTTAATCTTGAATGAACTATATTATGGTTTTCTTCTTTTAATATTGGACAGTTTCCATAGAATCTATTAAATGCCTGTGCAACATCGAGCACATAATTTGCCACTATTTGTGGTTTTCTTACATCTGCGGATTTTTCAACAACTTTTGGGAATTTTAAGAGTGTTTTTATTAATATCTTTTCGTTATCATTTAATTCGTAGTCAAATAGTTCGTTAATGTCAATATTGCCATTGTTGTTATTATCATTGTTCAATCCATTTTCGAGAATTCTGCAACATCTGGCATGGGCATACTGTATTACTGGGCATCCAACTTTTTCAAAGTCAAGTGCTTCATCCCATCTAAATACCATAGGTTTTTCTGGCGAGATTCTAACGATATTGTATCTTACCGCACCGGTAGCTATTTTATGGGCAATTTCATTTATTTCATCTTCATCTGTTGCCACGCCTCTTTTCTTAACTTCTTCAATTGCTCGTGTTTTTGCCTCTTCAAACAACTCATCAATACTTATAAATCTTCCTCTTCTGGTGCTCATAGAGCCCTCAGGAAGTGAAATAAATTCATAGAATACGATTTCTGGCGTGTTGTATCCCAATAGTTTTAAACTTGCATTCACCATTTCAGCGGTGAGCTTGTGGTCTGCACCAAGTATATTAATCCCTATATCGCAGTTTTTCATCTTATCGATATGGTATGCAATGTCCCTAGTGGAGTATAAACTTGTTCCATTTAATCTTGCAAGAACCAGTTTTTTCTCTATTCCAAAGTCTGAAAGGTCTAATCTATATACTTCGTCCTTTTCCACTTTTCCAGTTTCCATCAGGTTTTTTATGACTTCTCTCACCATGCCGTTTTTAACATAGGAGCTCTCCCATATGAATTTGTCATGTTTAATATTAAGATTTTTTAAAGTTTCTTTAAATCCCTTTAAAGCATAATTTACGGCATATTCGAACTTTTTGGTTATCTCGTTTTCTTCGTTTTTCTCAGAAGATTCTTCATATTTTTTCATTAAATCCAATATATTTTCTTCGAGCTCGGGGTTTTCATTTAAAAGTTTATTGGTTTCTACATAAACTTCTCCTATGGCATGGTCTGGTTTTTTATTTTCGTCTAATTTAAATTTATCCAATCCAAATACTACAATTGCCTCCTGTCTTCCCATATCATTTACATAGTATTGGGTTTCAACCTTATATCCTGCAAATTCAAGCACTCTTTTTAAACTGTCTCCAACAATGGCGTTCCTACTGTGTCCTATATGTAAAGGTCCGTTTGGATTTGCAGATGTGTGCTCTAATATTATTTTTTTGTTTTTTTCATCTCCTTTTCCAAAATTATTTTTTTCATCAAGTATCTTTTTTACGCCTTTTTTTGAATAGCTGTTGTAGTCTAAGAAAAAGTTTATGTATCCATTTACTGCCTTTATGTCCTTTATCCCTTCAATATTTTCGGATTTTAAAGAATCCGCCATTTCCTCCGCTATAATCATCGGTGATTTTTTCAATACTCTTGCCAATCTAAATGCTATGTTTGTTGAATAATCGCCCAAATCTAATGATGGTGGTTCATCTAACCTTATTGTTTCCATTTCTTCTTCTGATTTACCAGTTAATTCGTTTATTTTTTTGTATAATGCGTCAATTATATTTTTTTCAATCATTCTATCACTTTAATTTTAATTTATTTTTTATTTTTATTTTTAATTTAGTATGATTATATCATTTTCATTTAAATTAAAAGTATGATGGATTATAGTTTTATATAGAACACATACTTATTTGATATAGTATTACACAATATTTATAACTTTTAATTTTATTTTTTTATGGTGAGACTATGAAAACGGAACTAACGAACATAGATATATATGTTGCTGTAAAGGAGCTCCAAAAAATAATAAATGGAAAACTTGATAAAGCATTTTTAGTGGATTCTCAGGATGGTAAAGAGTTAATATTAAAGCTCCACATCCCAGAGATTGGAACAAGGGAAATTGCCATAGGGACTGGAAAATATAAGTATATTACATTAACCGAATATAGCAGGGAAAAACCAAAAAATCCTCCATCCTTTGCAATGTTGCTTAGAAAACATCTAAAAAATATAAAAATAACAAGTATAGAGCAACATAACTTCGATAGGATTGTTAAATTTACATTCCAATGGGGCGAAAAAATTTATAAATTAGTTGTCGAGCTCTTTGGTGAAGGGAATGTCATACTGTTGGATAATGAAGATAGGATTATTTTGCCATTGAAAATTGAGAAATGGAGCACAAGGAGAATCGTTCCAAAGGAAATATATAAATTCCCTCCTCAAAAGGATTTGACGCCATTTAATTTGGAATATGCCGTGGCTTATGATATATTCAAGGACGAGTTCAAAAAGGATGAGAACAAAAACACAGAATGTGTAAGGATTATTTCAAGGACCTTTGGTCTTGCAGGAATATATGCCGAAGAAATTTGTGAGATAGCAGGAGTTGATAAAAAAATAACAAATCCTTCCGATGAGGAAATAAAAAATTTATTTGATGGGACAAAAACATTTTTTAATAAAGTATTCAATGAAAAGAAACCACAAATAGTGCTGAAAAATGGAGAATATCACGATATTACACCAATAGAATTGGCAAAATATGGGGATTATGATAAAAAATACTATGAAGAGTTTTTAAATGCAATGGATGATTACTTTTCACAGTTTATATTGAAAAAGGAGATTAAAAAGGAAGAAACAAAATTACAGAAGATGGTAAAAAAACAGGAAAGAATATTGAATAATCAGATTGAATCCCTGAAAAAATATGAAAAACAGGCGGAAGAAAATCAGATAAAGGGGGATTTAATTTATGCAAACTATACTCTTGTTGATGAAATAATAACTACCTTGAAATCAGCAAGGGAAAAGATGGATTGGAAGGCTATAAAAAAGATAGTTAAAGAGAATAAGGATAATCCAGTATTAAGCAAAATAGTGTCTATTGACGAAAAAAATGGGGAAATTACATTAAAATTGTCCGCAGATTATGGAAATGGGCTTATTGAAAAGAATGTTTCGCTGGATATAAGGAAAAACGCCTTTGAAAATGCCGATAACTATTACAGCAAATCCAAAAAGTTTAAAAGTAAGATAGAAGGGGTTAAAACAGCGATAGAATTATCAAAAGAAAAACTTGAAAAATTAAAGAAAAAAGAAGAAATTGAAATGGAATCCCTTAAAGAAAGAGAAGAAAAAACCATGGAGAAAAAAGAGAGAAAGAAAAGAAAATGGTATGAAAAATTCAAATGGACAGTTATAGGCAATCATTTAATAATTGCAGGAAAGGACGCCACAACAAACGAAATGCTTATAAAAAGATACACCGAAAAGGACGATGTGGTATTTCATACTTTGATGGAAGGAGCTCCTTTTACAGTAATAAAAATGAATGGTAAAAATATAGATGAGCTCGATGAAGATGAGAGGGAATTTTTATTAAATGAAACTGCAAAGTTTGCAGTGTCTCACTCAAAAGCTTGGAGATTGGGGTTAGGTAGTGCCGATGTCTATTGGGTAAAGCCTGAGCAAATTTCTAAAACTGCTGAAAGTGGGGAATATCTTAAAAAGGGAGCATTTGTAATAAGGGGTAAGAGGAATTTTATAAGGAGCATGCCTCTTGAACTTGGAATAGGTATTGTTGAATATGATAATGAGGAAAAACTAACCACCGCACCGCCGGAGACGCTTAAAAACTTTAAAAAATATATTCTTCTAAAACCTGCTAAAAAGAAAAAAGGTGAATTAATAAAAGAGCTTAAAAAAGAGTTTAAAGAATACGGTGTGGATGATGAGGATATACTCAGAGTCCTTCCACCTGGTGAAAGTGATATAAAAGTATAATACGAATAAATTCCTTTTCTTTTTTATATAATAATTATATTATATAATATTATACTTCAACAACATCCACTATTTCAAGAGGAATGTCTTTTAAAGCCCTTCCTATTGATGATTTTGCAATTCTCACTGCATGTTCTGGACTTTCCGCATTAAAAATCTTCATGGATAATAATATTCCCACAATAGCAGTTCTTGCAACAACCAAAACACAATCTATCGGCTCTCCACATTTTGGACAGATAGTTAAACCAACATCTATATCAACATATTCCATATTTTTTTTGTTTAATATCTTCCCTATATTTGATACTGCCACTCCTATGGCATCTTCAACATCTTCAACATTTTTTACTATGTAAGGTGCCTGTAATGTTACATGATAATTTGTCATTTAATCTCACCAATAAATATTATCTCGCATTTCTCCTCTATTTTGCTAGCGTAAATCTTATGTCATCATCGCCCACATTGAAAATACCTAAGCGAGCTCCTGCATCTATCCAGCCATAAGCATAATTTAGTGATGCGAACGCATTAACATAATCTCCTTTTTCTATAAATGTTTTTGCATCATTAAAATAACATTCAATCATGCATAAAAAATCTTCTGCAACATCATATAATAAACTTCTCTTTGGAGGAAGCCCATTTTTTATAATGGATATGGCTTCTTCTGTTCTGCTTAGGTAGTTATCTATTTTTTCATCCGAGATGATATTGTCTATATTGTCCTTCATAACATCCTCTTTAATCTTTGGTCAATATATTAAAAAATAAAATTAAAAATTAAAAAAATGAATAAAGTATTTTATTTAAGAATTAGAAGTTCCCCATGTCTTTTTTATCTCTAATAGCATCGAGAATTACTCTTTGTTCGGTTCTTGCAACTGTTTTTCTTATAGTGTCTATTGCATCGATGTTTGCAGATATGCTTGTAATGCCCCATTCCACGAGTTTTTCAACAATAGCAGGTCTGCTTCCAGCCTGACCGCAGATTGAAGTCTTAATACCGTGTTTTTTACAGGTTTTTATAACTGATTCAATGAGTTTCAGAACTGCGGGGTGGTTTTCCCTGTAATATTTTGCAACAAATTCATTGTTTCTATCTATTGCAATTGTATATTGGGTTAAGTCATTTGTTCCCAAGGAAACAAAGTTAATGCCTTCTTTTATAAAGTCCTCAATGATTAAAGCGGCAGCTGGTGTTTCAACCATTATTCCGAATTCAACATCCTTTCCAAGATTTAATCCTATTTCATATGCCAATTTTTTAACTTCTCTGACTTCATCAGGGCTGGTGACAAGTGGTATCATTATATTTATGTTTTTATAGCCCTCTTCCCTTAATTTTTTAATAGCCAGTAATTCACATTTTAAAATTTCTGGCTGGTCTAAACCTCTTCTGATACCTCTCCATCCCATCATAGGGTTGTGTTCTTCTGGTTCGTCATCTCCGCCTTCTAAACCTCTGAACTCATCTGTTGGAGCATCGAGTGTTCTGTATGTGATAGGTCTTGGGTAAAATGCATCTGCAACTTTTCTAATACCTTCTGCAAATACATCAACAAGTGCCTCTTCTCCTTTTTCCTCCAATACCTTAATTGGATGAACTCCTGTTCCAAGTATCATGTGTTCTGCTCTTAAAAGACCTACTCCATCTGCACCAGTAGCCGCAGCTCTTTCAGCAACCTCTGGCATGGATACATTTACCTTTATCTCTGTTGCAGTTATTATCGGAGCTCCTGCATATACTACCTGAGCAGGTGCAGCTTCTTCTTTTTTCTTAATCTCTCCTTCATATACAATTCCTTTTTCACCATCTACGGTGATTACCATGTTGTCCTTTAATACTGTTGTGGCTTTTTGAGTTCCTACTACACAAGGTGTGCCGAGTTCCCTTGAAATAATTGCGGCGTGACAGGTCAATCCACCGTCATCTGTAACAATGGCACTAGCTTTTTTCATTGCAGGGACCATGTCAGGAGTTGTCATTTTTGTAACTAATATGTCCCCTTCTTTAATTTTATCTATCTCTTCAATGTCGTAAAGTATTTTTACCTTACCTGATACTACACCTGGTGATGCACCAATACCTTTTAAAAGTATTTTTGCCTCAATTTCTTCTCCTATTTTTTTTGCCTCTTTCTTTTTCTCCTTACCTAATGTTGTGATTGGTCTTGCCTGAAGCATATATACCTCCCCACTTTCCAAAGCCCATTCAATATCCATTGGTCTATTGTAATGTTTTTCGATAAGGATTCCTTTTTCAGCCAATTTTTTAAGTTCTTCATCAGATAATACTCTTTTTTCTTTCAAGTCTTCGGGGGTAGGTATCTCCCTAGTCTCTCCATTTTCGTCCTTAACGAACATCGTTTCCTTTCTTGCTATATATATGTCCTTAACTGATAAATCGGTTTTATCAATTATGTATGTATCAGGGCTTACAGTTCCACTTACAACTCCTTCACCAAGTCCCCATGCTCCTTCTATTACCATTTCATCGTAGTTCTGGTTTATTGGATTTACTGTGAATAATACTCCTGCTTTTTCCGCATTTACCATTTTTTGAACAACTGCGGCTAATGCCACTTGGAAGTGGTCAAACCCTTTCTGTTCCCTATAAAATACTGCTCTTGGAGTGAATAATGATGCGAAACATCTCTGAACAGCATTAACTACTTCATCCGCACCTTTAATGTTTAAGTAGGTGTCCTGCTGTCCTGCAAAACTTGCGTCAGGTAAATCCTCTGCTGTGGCGGAGCTCCTAACTGCTACAAATGTCTCCTCTCCTCCGCTAATTTCACAGAGTTTGTTATAACTTTCAATAATACTTAACTCCAAATCCTTAGGCATTTTTGCATTGGTGATTAAATCCCTAACTTTTTTTGACCTATCCATTAGGTCCTCACTGTTATTAACATCAATACCTCTTAAAATTTCTCTTATTTTTTCATCCAATTTTGTTTCCCTTATAAAATATCTATATGCTTCGGCGGTTACCACAAATGCTGGTGGCACTGGAAGACCTGCGTTCCACATCTCACCAAGTGAGGCTCCCTTACCTCCTGCTATATTCACATCATCGTTTGAAAGTTCATCCAACCATGCTACTAGTTTCATAATATCCTCCTCTTTTATTAAAAATAGCAATTTTATATATTGCAGCAATAGTTTTTAAATATATCTTTCATTCATATTTTATGAACTAAATATGGTAAAATAGATAATTTGAATAACATTTAATATTAAATCACTATAAAGAATTCGTATTTCGACAACCTCGAATTATGGCCCTAATTGGAGAACATATTATTCTAAATAGGGGCAATTTTACTGCAAGAGTTGGGGGTTATCAGGAGTGTTGAGGAATATTGTCAAAAACCTAATAAGTAATTCATAAAATATGAACTTTAATTCAAAATAGAAAACTTTATATATCATTATGTATCTTACAATCTTATCGAGGTTGTCGAATAATTGCTAAGTGTCTATTGTGCAATATATTATTCACACCAGTGATATCCTAAATATTTAATATTTGTAGAGTAAAGTTTTGCACAGTCGGGTATTATTGAATAACATTTAACATTAACTCACTATAAAGAATTCGTATTTCGACAACCTTATTGTTATCGTAAATTCACTCTTATCGTGATTATAACACTTATCGTAATTATAACAACTCTAAAGGTGATGTCGTGAAAAAAATATTAACATTGATCTTAGGGCTGTGTCTAATAGTCCCTATAGTATCTATGGCAGGATGCATAGGGGGAGCTCAGTCATCAACTACAACAGCCACTACTCAAGAAAAACCTTCAACAACTACCACTAATGAAAAACCATCTACCATAATACTTAGAACTACAGGGGCAACATTTCCAAAATATCAAATCCAAAAATGGATTAATGATTATCAAGAAACTCATCCAAATGTTAAGATTGAGTATGAAGGTGGAGGAAGCGGACACGGACAAGAGGCATTTTTAAAAGGATTAACTGACATTGGAAGAACTGACCCTCCTGTTAAAGAAAGCATGTGGAATAAATTTTTAGAAACAGGAGATCAACCATTGCAATTCCCAGAAATTGTTGGGGCAGTTGTTATAACCTATAACATCCCAGAAATTGGAGATAAGACTTTAAAATTAAGTAGAGGTGTTTTGGCAGATATATTCTTAGGTAAGATTGAATATTGGGATGATGATAAAATCAAAAAGATAAATCCTGATGTTGCTGATAAATTACCACACAAGAAGATTATCGTTGTTCATAGAAGCGATGCAAGTGGAACAACTGCTATATTCACAACATACTTAAGTTTAATTGGCAAGGAATGGGCAGATAAGGTTGGAGCTGGAAAGATTGTAGATTGGCCAGTCGATAAAATGGGCAGAGGTGTTGCTGGAAAAGGTAATTCAGGCGTTGTAGCTACATTAAAATCAACACCGTATTCAATTGCATACACTGAATTATCTTACGCAATCGAAGAAAAACTTCCAGTAGCGGCACTGGAAAACAAAAATGGTAAATTTGTTAAGCCAACAGATGATGCAATAAAAGCAGCGGTTTCAGCCGTTAAAGCAAATATTCCAAATCCAACAGAAGGTTACAAAGAAGATTTAAAACAAATGTTGGATGCTTCCGGAGACAACGCTTATTCAATAGTTGCATTTACTCACATATTAGTTTGGGAAAACAAAAATGGTAAGCACTACTCTTCACAAAAAGCTAAAGCTATAAAAGATTTCTTAACATGGGCATTAACTGAGGGACAGAAATCATCACACTTAGCTCCCGGTTATGTAGGATTACCTGAAGATGTTGCTAAGATTGGATTAGATTCTGTAAATATGATCAAAGAATAAATATTTATTTTTTTATTTTTATTTTAAGATTAAAGATTTCTGCTTATTAATTTTAAGGGGTTGCCAAATAATTAAATGTTATTGTATGAAATATAATATTCACACCAGTAAACCTTAATATTCTATATTTGTAGTATAAAAATTTTACATTGTCATTATCGCTTGGAATGATATTTATAGCTTGGAATGATATATATAATCGACTGCAAAGAATTCGATTTTTCGGCAACCTCCCAATTTAAGTAAGGTATAAATACTACTTACACCTATTTGATCTAAAATTAATTCACAATTGATGCAATAAAATACCGACCTGGGTAGAAACTATGGATTTGAGAAAGATTCTAAAAAAGATAGATAAATTTAAAATAATAACCTTACCAGCCATATTTATTGTGTTTATATTATTTATTTTAATATTGGGCTTTTATTTCTTTAATGCACTCCCGGCTATTGAGAAATATGGTATTAATTTATTTATAACAAATGTTTGGCATGCCGCAGAAGAAGTATCGAATGAAGTCTATGGATTATCGGCACCAATTTGGGGGAGCATATACACAGCAACAATTGCTGTTTTGATAGCTTTGCCTTTATCTATATGCTATGCAATATTTGTCAATGACTATGCCCCTAAAAAACTAAAATATCCTTTAATTATAATTTCAGACATTATGGCAGGACTTCCAACGATAATTTATGGGATATGGGGAGCTTTTATATTGGTTCCTCTGTTGAGAGACCACATTATGAAGTTTTTATACGAATACTTTTCATTCATTCCTCTCTTTGATTATCCGCCATTATCTGGTTATTGTTATTTGTCAGCAGGTATCTTATTAGGGATAATGGTTACGCCATTTGCAGCGGCTATTATTAGAGAAGCTTATGCAATGATTCCCTCTGTTTATAAAGAGGGTTTAGTTGCATTAGGTGCAACAAAATATGAAGCAACAAAGGTTTTAATAAAATATATAAGACCAGCCATAATTTCTGGGACCATATTAGCTTTTGGTAGGGCTTTAGGGGAGACAGTTGCTGTTTCACTGGTTATAGGAAACTCCTTCAACCTAACTTACAAGCTCTTTGCTCCCGGATATACAATCTCATCATTAATAGCAAATCAGTTTGGAAATGCAGTTTTGTATGAATACATGACTTCAGTTCTTTACTCTGCTGGTTTGGTGCTATTTGTTATAGGATTGATCGTTAATTTCATTGGAATTTATTATTTGAAGAGGTGGAGAGAGCATGTCTCCCATTAAATATAAAACTATTAGAATGGTCAAAGATAAGATATTCCTGTTTATTGTTGGAGCATTAACATTATTGGCAATACTCCCTTTATTCCATATTATTATTTCAATTGTTGAGAAGGGACTGCCAATAATAATGGAGCGGGGATTAACTTTCATAACTGGGACGTTGAGCGAGGGAGGTATAGGTCCAGCAATAGTGGGGACGCTGATGCTAACATTCTTGGCAAATTTGATAGGCTTACCTTTGGCTTTCTTAGCTGGAGCTTATGCCTATGAATTCCCAAATAGCCTTATTGGAAGAACCACAAAAATGCTATTACAGATAATGTTGGAATTTCCAACTATACTGGTCGGTACGTTTGTTATGGGAGTCTTGGTAGTTCCAATGGGAACTTTTTCAGCGTTAGCTGGGGCTTTGGCTTTGGCTTTAATATTAACTCCTTATGTTGCTGTATATACAGAAGAAGCTATGGCAGAAGTTCCAAAAATTTATAAAGAAGGAGGTTATGCCTTAGGATGCACAAGGGCACAGGTTATATTTAAAGTCGTCACAAAGATGGCTAAAAAAGGAATCTTGACAGGAATTTTAATAGGCATGGCTAAAGTTGCAGGGGAAACAGCCCCTCTGCTATTTACTGCGGGTGGACTTTATGAGGTTTATCCAACAAACCCATTAGAGCCTGTTGGAGCAATCCCCCTCCTTATCTATACATTAGTTCAAAGCCCTTCGATAGAAGATCATCAGATGGCATGGGGGGCTGCCTTAGTCATGCTCATAATATTTTTGGCGATATTTGTTCCAATAAGATATGCGTTAAAAGATGACATAAAGCTATAAAACTCTAAAAAAGTGATAGGGATGGCAAATATAAAGATGGAAACAAAAAACTTAAATTTATGGTATGGAGAGAAACAGGCGTTATTTGACATAAACTTCCCAATCTATGAGAATAAAATCACCGCTTTAATAGGACCGAGTGGATGTGGTAAATCAACATTTTTAAGATGCTTAAATAGGCTAAATGATTTAATTCCTAATGTTAAAATAGAGGGAGAGGTTTTATTGGATGGAAAAAATATCTATGATAAAGATGTCGATGTTTATGAGTTGAGAAAGAGATTAGGGATGGCATTTCAAAAACCAAATCCTTTTGCCATGAGTATTTATGATAATATTGCATTTGGTCCAAGAATTCATGGAATTAGAGATAAAAAAGAATTAGATAAGATAGTTGAATGGGCTTTAAAAAAAGCTGCATTATGGAATGAGGTTAAGGATGAGCTGCATAAAAATGCCCTATCATTATCAGGAGGGCAGCAGCAAAGGTTGTGCATCGCAAGAGCTATAGCAGTTAAGCCAGATGTTTTATTAATGGATGAACCAACCTCTGCGTTAGACCCCATCTCTACATTAAAGATAGAGGAGTTGATGGTTGAGTTAGCTAAGGATTATACTATTGTTGTTGTCACTCACAACATGCAGCAAGCAAGTAGGATTTCAGACTACACAGGATTCTTTTTAATGGGGGAACTTGTGGAATTTGATAAAACAGAAAAGATATTCCTTGAACCATCTAAAAAGGAAACTGAGGACTATATAAGCGGCAGATTTGGATAATTATAATTATATTATTTATGGTGGTATTATGGCAAGAGAATTATTATATTCTAAAATTGAAGAAGTAGAAAATGATGTTGTAGATATGGGAAATATGTGTATTGATTCATTGAAAAAAGCAGTAGATGCATTTTTAAATTATGATAAAAAACTTGCAAAAGAAATAAGGGAAAATGACAATTTAATCGACTTGAAAGAGATGGAAATCGAAGAAAAATGTGTTTCCATCATAGCACTTCAACAGCCCGTAGCGTCAGATTTAAGGACGATATTGACAGTTATTAAAATCATATCAAAACTGGAAAAAATAGGGGACAATGCTTCAAAAATTGCAAAGATAGTTTTAAAATCTGAATTAAATATGAAAAGGGAAAACGAAATAATTAATGTTATGCTCGAATATCTTGAAAAAATGTTAAAGGATGCATTGACAGCATTTAGGACTGGAAATGAGGAGCTCGCCAGGGATGTTTATAGTAGGGATAAAAAAATAGATAAACTCTATGAACAATTATACCGGGAAATGATTAGTTATATAATTGAAAATCCAAAAAACACCACAATGGCAACAGAAACAATATTCGTGGCAAAGTATTTAGAAAGAAGTGGGAACTTAGTAGCTTCAATTGGGGATAGGGTAGTTTATATGATAACAGGAGAAAGAATAAAAGAAGAAGAATTTGACTATAAACATTTTAAATAAAAATAATACAATAATTAATATTTTTTAGAATAAAATATATCATTATTTTTTTTTCTTTTTTTCCATTCCTCAATAGGTATTGAATATTTATCTTCCAATTCTTGCCTATATATCGTGTTGTAAGTGCAGAATGGTATTATCTTGTTATCTGGCAATGCGTAATGTATAACACACCTTTGGACCCTTTTAGCATCAAAATTATATGGGTCCATAAAATGCATGCATCCAATTAAAATTGTATTAAAATGGAATTTCGAAAGGGCATTGTAATCTCCCTTTAATATTTTTATTAAAGTTTCCGTAAATTTTACATTTGATGGCGTTTTTGAAGAATCCACTAAATTAGGCAGTTCTTTTGTGATTTTTAAAAGTATTTTTCCTTTTTCTATTCTGGATAATTCATTAGATTTATTCTGATGGTCATCATAAACCTCTTTAAGAAGTTCTATAAAACCTTCAACGTCAAAGAATCTTGTTATAGGTATGAGCTCATCATTTTCTACAAATACATAGGTTGCAGCTCCACAGTGTTGGTGAGCTCCTAATTTTACTACCTGTCTATTTTCCCAGAGCTCGACAAATAATGATATTGGCACCACAAATGGCACAGGATAAAAATCCTCTCTTAGAATTTCTCCGTTCGTCTGTTCCTCTACAAGTTTGATAAAATCTGGAATGGTTATTCTTTGTTCCAATCTTTTATTTTCATCAATTCTTCCTGTGAATGAAACCGGTTGAACATTTACATTTCTGACAACATCTCTGTTTTTAGCGGCGAATCTTATAATATTCCCAATCTGGTCATCATTAATCCCTTTTACAAGTGTTGGAACTAAAACAACACTATTAAAATTGGCTTTTCTACAATTTTCTATAACCTTTAATTTCAGTGGTAGCAGATTTTTATTCCTTGCAATCAAATAGGGTTTTTCCGTCAAACCATCAAATTGTAAATAAATTGTGGATAATCCAGCTTCTTTTAATTTTTTAATATATGCGATATTCTTTAATTTTATGCCATTGGTGGCAACTTGGACATGGGTGAATCCAAGGTCCTTAGCTATTTTTATTAATTCTGGTAAATCATCTCTAACTGTTGGTTCTCCACCGGCGAATTGTATTGCAGGGCAGGGGACCTCCTCGCTTCTCAAATTAATCATCATCTTTTTTATCTCTTCAATGGATGGTTCGTATATTTTTTTAGTTCTGTTTGCATTTGCAAAACATATGGGGCAGTTTAAATTACATCTATTTGTTACGTCTAAATTTGCAAGTATGGTTGTAGATTTGTGATTTGGGCATAATCCACAGTCAAAAGGACATCCCTCTTTAACCTCAGTATTTGGGTTTTTTATCCCATTTCCAATATATTCATACTTATTATATTTTTTATACAATTCACTATCATTCCAATAAATATCTCTAAATTTCCCATGTTCTGGACACTCCTTTTCTATTATTATCTTATTATCCTCTTCAAATACCTCCGCATTTATTTTCTTTAAACATGCGGGACATAAAGATATGGTTTTCAAAATAATCACCCCACCATATAATTAAAATACTGAAATAATTATTACACACTAATGATTATCACATATATATTTATAACATGTGAATAATTTATTCACATATTAAGATAGTAACCATGATAATATTATATAATAATTTCTAAAATGTGCATAAATTACGCACATGTCATTGTAGTATTTTAATAATATTTAATCATTTCGCTCATCAATATCGTCATTGACAACTATTTTAACCGGTAAGAACGGTATCTTAATTTCTTTCTTTTTAATTTTTTTATCGAGCATTATTACTTCGTTTAATTTATTTTGGAGTCCTTTTGATAATTTTTTTACGAGCTCAGATGGAGACACCGCTGAGTAAATATAAGGTTTTTTACCCAACCCCTCTTTATCCAACTTTTCTCTGACTACAATTCCGCTTTTATACATTTCTAAAATTACCTCCCTAATAGTGGAAGGATATATTCCAGTTCCATGGGCTATTTCATCCACTGTGCTTTTTCCATATTTTCTGAGGTAAATATATATCTTAGCCTTTACCTCACTTGATAAAAGGTTTGCTAAATTATCTATTAATGATTTGTCTATGTTTTCAATGGTTTTTTTGATTACAATTGATTTATTTTTTTCCTTGTTTTTGACCTTTTCTAAAATTTCTTTTACCTCATCTTCCATATTTTTTTCTTCATTTTCTGGATTTTTCATATTTAAGTTATTTTCATTTGTATTAATTTCATTTTTATCGCACATACCACCACCTCATGAAATACATAATGTCCTTATCCATAGGTCATAATATAATTTTTATAATATATAAATATGTCCTATTATATTATAAAAGCAATAATAATTTAGAAAAATTTAAATATTAATAAATTTGAATAGTTAATTTGAATGGTTAAAATATTTAAAAAATATAATGTAAATTTATAAAATAGGGAAAACCTTCGGTTTTCTAAATTGGAGATTTTTAATCTCTCACTACATTCAAGATGGTGAAAATATGGTTGAATTGCTGGCACCTGCACGGGATTTAACATGCTTAAAAACTGCCATTAATTATGGTGCAGATGCAGTTTATTGTGGTTTAAAAGAGTTAAACATGAGATTTACAGTTAAAAATTTTAACAGGGATGAATTAAAGGAAGGAATAAAATTTGCACACGAAAATAACAAAAAAGTCTATTTATGCACAAATACCGTTGTTTATGAAAATGATTTGAAGAAATTAAATGATATTTTTGATTTTGCCAATTGTTCCGAAGTTGATGCAGTAATAGTCAGCGATTTGGGAGCAATGGAACTAGCAAAAGAGTATGGCCTTAGAATCCATGCAAGTGTTCAAACAAATATCACCAATTCATTAACTGCTAAATTTTATTCAAAATTTGCAAAAAGGGTAATTTTATCGAGGGAATTAACCTTGAACCAGATAAAAGATATTAGAAACAATTTAAAAAATGATAATGATAATGGCAAATATAACAATAGTTATTATAATTTAGAGCTCGAAGGATTTATACACGGAGCTCTCTGTGTGGCAATAAGTGGAAGATGTTTTTTAAGTTCATACTTATTTAATAAAAATGCAAACTGCGGGGACTGTCTTCAACCATGTAGAAGAAAGTGGAAATTAATAAATGAACATGTTGATGGCACACATGAGATAGTTTGTGAGGGAAAATACCTTCTTTCTCCAAAGGATATATGTATGATTGAACATGTGCCTGAGCTCATGGAGGTTTTAGATAGTTTTAAAATAGAAGGTAGGGCAAAAAATGCCGACTATGTAATGAGAACGGTTAAAACCTATCGAGAAGCTATTGATTCTGTGATTGATGGGACATATATTGAAAAAATTCCATACTTTAAGAAGGAGCTCCAAAAAGTGTATAATCGAGAATACGACACAGGGTTTTATTTTAGAGATTTAACTAATAACCACGATTTTCAGCATGAAATAGAAGGGAATGCTTCACCATATAGAAAGATAGAAGTTGGAACTGTTGTTAATTTCTATAAAAAAGTTGGAGTTGCAGAGATAAAGCTTATAGGTGATTTAAAAGTAGGGGACGAAATATTGATTATAGGCAATAAAACAGGATGCATAGAGGAAAAAATAAATTCCATCCAAATAAACCACAAAACCGTGAATATTGGAAAAAAAGGGGAGAATATCGGAGTAAAGTTAAACAATATTGTGAGGGAGAATGATAAAGTTTTCAAATTGATTAGAAATTAGTTTTTTAAACATCATTAACATTATTAAGAACTTTTTTATATTATAAATATATATTATTGAAAAAATAAACTTTATAAAATTTCATTTTTGTGATACCATGGATAATGAAAAAATGATTCATAAAAATCAAAAACCTTTAACACCAGACGAAAAGAAAATGATGTCTAAATTTGCACATATAACAAAGGTTCATCCCTGCTATAATGAAAAATTACATGATAAAATAGGAAGGGTGCATTTACCAGTAGCACCAAAATGTAATATAGCATGTAAATTTTGTAAAAGAAGTGTAGGGCAGGAATCATGCTGTGAAGATAGGCCAGCTGTGGCACACCACATAATGAAACCAGAAGAGGTTGAGGATTATTTAAAAGATTTAATTAAAAAGATGCCAAATCTTAAAGTTGTAGGAATAGCAGGTCCGGGGGATAGTTTATTCAATAAAGAAACATTTGAAACATTGGAAATAATCGATGAAAAATTCCCTGATTTAGTAAAGTGTTTATCAACCAATGGTCTTTTACTCCCAAAATATGCAAAAAAACTTGCTGATTTAAATGTAAAAACCCTGACTGTGACTGTTAATGCAGTTAAACCTGAAATACTTAAAAATATTGTAGATTGGGTTTATTACGAAGGTAAAGTCCATAGGGGAGAAGAAGGAGCCAATATATTAATTAAAAATCAAATTGAAGGTGTTAAGAAGGCACATGATTTAGGCATAATTATAAAAATAAATAGTGTATTAATACCTGAGATAAATATGGAACATATTGTTGAAATTGCAAAAACCTTCAAAGACACGGCATATCTCCAAAATATCATCCCACTTATTCCTATGTATAAAATGGAAAATCTTAGAAGACCTACCTGTGATGAAATTAGCAGAGTTAGGGATGAATGTGAAGAATATTTACAGCAGTTTAGGGCATGTCAGCAGTGTAGGGCAGATGCAGCAGGATTGTTGTCAGAGAAAAAACATTTAGAAGGTAAAGGAAAAGAATTAAATATATTCGATTTGAAACATTTTTCACATTAAAAATATTTCACTAAATCATTAAAATACGGTGGTGTTAATATGGAAAGAGCAGTTATAACAGTTACTGGAAAAGATAGAACAGGAATTGTAGCAAAAATAGCAAATGCACTTGCAAAAAGTGATGTAAATATTTTAGATATAAGACAATCCATTATGGATGATTTATTTACAATGATTATGCTCGTAGATATTTCGAAATCAAAAAAGGATTTTGAGGCATTAGGGCAAGAATTGGAAAATATTGGAGAAGAGATTGGTGTTAAAGTAATAATTCAACACGAAGATATATTTAAATACATGCACAGAATTTAATCAATATTATTAAATATTTATTATATTTTTAATTATTTTTTTCTAAATCTTCTTTTAATTCCAAAGCTTTTTTAATCCATTCTTCTGTAAATGGTTTTTCTGATGCTAACATAACCATGCTTTTTCCATAGAAGGTTTTTCTGACTCTCATGCCTTCGGGAAATACCCTGTTCATAAAATCAAGAACCTTTAATTTAAAATCATCTTTTGCATCATACACTATCATATCCATATCTATTGGAGAATCGGTTATTAATTCAAATCTTGAAGGCTGGTCAATAATATTTATTATTTCAAATAGCTGTGGGGCATAGGTTTCGTCCTCTATTTTTAATTTGGTAATCGTTTTACCATCCTCTGTTTTTGTTTCCTCTATGGTCACAAAATCCCTTAATTTTATAGGTTTTGATGTGGATTTTGGAAGAACGCCAATAATAAAAAACGGTTCTTTCTCTCTGCAAATCATTCTCACTTCAATTAATGATTTTCCAAGTATTAAATCTTCAAGAGAGGTTTGAATAATTTTGTTGTATATATTTTTTCCAGCTTCATCTTCACAATCAATATATATCTTAGCCATGTTATCCCTCCAGTTTTAATAATTTATTATTATTAAAAATATTTAAAAGTTCCTTTAATATAATTAAATATATGGATGGATTTTGGTTTAAAAAATAAAATTTTTTAAAATAATTAAAAATAATTGTTAATATTTAAAGTATCTAAATTCAAATGTAGTTTAGATGCTATCTTTTTAAATGTAATGGCTAATTTGGTTTTTAGTAATGGTTTTATATCAAAATTAATCTCAATAGGTTTAAACTCATAATCAAATTTGTAGGAGTTATAAACCATAATTTTATCCCCTACTTTTACATCTTCTGTTAAAGGTAATGGCATCTCTAAAATATTTCCACCGAGCTCTATGAGTGGAATCTTACAGTCGCATTTATAAACAAATCCTTTAATAGTTCCAACCTCGCCATAGCACATAATATCACCCAACAGTATATTTAAGTTATTTATTATTATTTGCCATCTATTGACACCAATAGGTTTGCAATATCATTTATTATAGTTAAAGCACCGTTGTATCCAATCATTGCCTTTTTAGTGTGCCCATATCTGTCAATTACAGGGAATCCCACTCTTAATAATGGAATATCCAAGGCATCAGCCACATACTTGCCCCTATAATCCCCTATCAATAAATCAACAGGATGGGATTTTAAAAAATTCTGGAAGTTGTATAAATCCCCCTCAATTACTGCTATGTTTCTATTGTTATGTTTTGTAATGTTATTTATTTTTTTCGTAAAGTATTTAGTTTTAGTGTTTGAAAGCACAGCCACAACATTCATTCCCATTTCATGGGCAAAATCCACAAGACCTATGACTTTATCGGGGTCCCCAAATATGGCAACCTTTTTGTTTTTAATAATATGATTTGTATCTACCATGGCATCTAATGCATATCCCCTATCATCCCACAATTCATCAGGTATTTCCTTGTTTGATATTTTTGATAGGGTTTTTATAAAGTTATCAGTATTTTCTATACCTATTGGGAATTTTAAATTATATGATTCCACATCAAACTTCTTCAAATATTCAGCTCCACCTACACCTTCCATTCCAAATGATATTGTAGCTTTTGAATTTATGGAGCTTTTAATATTTTCCACTGTTGTATCGCATCTTGGGTATTCCTCCTTTGGTAGTCGCAAAGGCCTATCCATTGCCTTTATATCCATCAATAAGTTATATTCAATATTTAATGTTTTAAATATATGTTCGAGCTCCCGCACATCTCCCGGATTTACAACTCCGTGAATTATATTTATTACTTCCTTTTTGGTAGTTTTGTTTCTTCTACTACTGTTCTTTTCTAAAATGCCTTCTATAATGCCTTTTACTGCATTGTTGTATCCATCGATATGAGTTCCAATATACGAAGGAGTATTTACTGCGACAATGTTTTTATTGGTGTAATTTTTTTTAATCACAGTTTTTATATCTTCCCCAATGGTTTCACTAAGTCCCGTAGTTAATACCACCATTAATTCTGGATTTTTGGCTATTTCAATGTTTTCAATCGCCTTAATTAAATTATCAATTCCTCCATGTATTGCATCGGATTCATAGAATCCTGTCGTGGCTATTTCAAGGGGCTCTTTAAAATGCTCCACAAGGATGTGTTTTACATAATTTGCACATCCCAATGAACCATGCACAAGTGGAATGGTTTTATATATTCCAAGGGATGCAAATACTCCACCCATGAGCTGATTCATATATGGGGGATTTATTGTAATAGATTCTTTTAAATCTGCATTTGATTGCATAGCTGATTTGCTAATTATATTGTTAGCTGCATCGGTTGTTTTTATGATAGTTCCACCTCATTTATCTAATGTCGGCGGGAAGTTTGATAAATTCCTTCGGAATTTATAAATGTCTTCGCTATCGCTCAGACATCCCCTTCCGTAAGGAGGGGATGAGGCCGACGAAAAATATAAATATTATGACATAATAAAATAAACGCATAAATGGGCGAAAACCAAGTCCATTCTATGCTATTTTCATGCACCTGCGGAAGGCGGGGGTGAGCCTGTGGAGAAGTGAGCCCCTACCTAGGTAGTTAATAACTACCGATGATGGCAAGCTCGTTCAGTGAAGCAGGAAGCCCCTTCCGTAAGGAAGGGTTACTTCACCTTATTAGTCCCCATATTTTCGAATTTATAGCACCATAAACATCTTCTGCAAAGTTAATAAATCCATCAAATCCAACATAAACAGTATCAGGAGCTCTACCATTTATGTATGGAATACCCATTTTATGAACCAATTCCTTAGTTTTACTATCGGATATAAACACATCTGGCTTACATTCCATCAGTGCCTTTTCCAATTCATAGGTATTTGGATTATCTATTATTATAGCACCTTTTGGAAGTTTTTTTACAATTTCTTCATAGTTTTCCTTATTTGCAAAGTATGTGGCAACACCCACCACTTCCATTCCGAGCTCATCCATTATTGGACCCATATAGTTGAGAGCTCTCTGAGCTCCGTGGCATATAAATACCTTTTTGCCCTTTAATTCCTTTTTGTAAAAATTCAATTTTTCCTCGTTCTTTTTTAGATAGAAGTCAATTGTTTCGTTTATTTTTTCTTTATCAACATTTAGTATTTTTCCAATAGTTTCCAAAGCTTCACAGCAGTTCTTTATGCCGAAGAAGTTTGAAACAATGTATGGAACTTCATATACATTTCTCATCATTTTGGCAAATTGTATGGAGCTCTTCATGCAATGGACAATATTTAATTTTGCATTATCCATAATTCTTATTTTATCGATTGTGGCATTTCCTGTAAATGAACATAAAACTCTTATTCCCATTTTGTTCAGCATATCTTCTATTACATTGGAACTTTTTACGCTGAAATCTCCTATTATATTCACATCATAGGGAGTAGGATTTTTTAATTCCTTCGTAGCTATCAATTCGAAGAGCTTTTTATTTGCTATCATATGTCCCTTATTTTGAGTTTTTCCTTTAAATCCTGCACATTCAAAGGCGAGAACTGGTATATTTAATTTTGATTTTTTCAGCTCTTCATTGGCCTTTTTTACCACGGCATTTATATCATCTCCAATCAATGCAGGAAGGCAGGTTTCATAAACAAATATGGCATCTGGTTTAAATTCAGTGGCAACTTTAATTATGGCATCGTATAATTTTTTTTCACCGCCAAATATTACATTTTCTTCCTTCATATCTGTTGTAAAGCAATATGAATATGTGGAAGGTCTGTAATCCCATGAGTAATATGCACAACCGACATGGGAGTGAATAATATGGACCACATTTTTAATATGGCTGTTAATGATAATCCTTGAACCGTGGAATGTGCATGACCTCTCTGAAAAGTCCCCCGGCTGCGTAGGTTCTTCACATGCAGGCACTATATTGTCATTGCACTTAACGATACAATGGCCTATCCTGTCCTTTCTTCCTCCAATTTGATTCAATATTTCTGTGTCCATATTATTCACCAGTGTAATTTAATTACCTTTTAAATTTTATTGGTCCTATACTACTTCAAAAATACAAAAAATACAAAAATAAATAAAAAAATTAAATAATTAGTTAATTTTCACAGCCTCAGCAGGGCAGAAATCTTCACACATCTTGCAGAATGTGCATTCTTCTTCATTCACTATAACTATTTTTCCATCTTCAATTCCAAATACATCAGTAGGACATGCGTCCTTGCATCCGGCACAATCTGGTCCTTCGCATAAATCATAATCAATTATAATCCCCATGCTTTCACCAAACATTAAATCCAATCTATACCTTTTGAAGTGCATATTTCTTTTAATTCAGAAGAAACTTCCTTTAATGATTCAAAGCTTTTCTCTGCATCTTCTAGTGTAGGGAAGTCATGAGGTCTTCCAAAGTTTCCGCCAAATTCATTATCTTCATACTGTGCGACAATCACAGGGACTCCCTTAATCTTTGTTACCTGAACGAATAAATCACCATCTACTGGTTCTTTATCCTTCCCAATATTGAATGTAATGTATGTGAAGTCACTTTCGTCTTCTACTTTCTTTCCAATCTTATCATAATACCCAATTCTAACAATTTTTAATTCTGACACACTCTCACCTTTTACCCGTCCCAACTCCATCTATCAAAAATAAATAATAGGTGATATATTGATTATTGCTGGAGTCTAGTATCAGGCATATTGTTTTCCAATATTGTATTTACTATATTATCAAAGAATCTTAAACTTCCCATATATCCCATTATTGGCCATCTCGAATATCCTATTCTGTCATATATTGGGAATCCTGTTCTTACAAGACCTACTCCTAAATCCTTTGCTATTGGAACTCCTTTTGGATGTCCTATGAGTAAATCTACGCCTATTCTCTTTACGGCTTTTTCGAAATCCCAAAGGTCTGAGAATTGCACCTCTATGTTTATACCATACTCTTTTGCAATTTTCTCCATTTCCTTCTTGTAAATTCTTGAAGGGGTTTGTGTGTTGACTACCACAGGTTTCATACCGATTTCACAGCAGAATCTTGCAATGGCAACCACTTGGTCAGGGTCTCCAAATATACCGACCTTCTTATCCATGGTATAATGAACTGTATCGGCAATGGCGTCTATTAATTTACCTCTTTCATCTAGGAGCTCATCAGGTATTTCCTTGCCCGTAAGTTTTGCAATGTTTATAAGGAAATCATCAGTATTTTTAATTCCTATTGGCACACCATAGAAATCAGGTATTTTAAATTTCTTTCTTAATAGTAGAGCTCCTGCTCCACCTGCGGACTGGCAGAATGCGAATGTTGCCTTACCATTTCCAGCATCTACAAATTCTTCAATTTTAGTTCCAGCAGTTGGGTAGTAAGGTATTTCTTCAAGTGGGTATCTTAAAGGTTTGTAAAGATTCTCACTAATGTCAAACAATATTGAGAAATCTTCGCCTTCATCTAATCCCATAACTTTAAGCATCCTTTTTATTTCCAGTATATCTCCAGGGTTGGTTCCAAATCCTGGAATTATATTTATTTTCTTAGGTTCTACTTCTGGGTCTTTTTTAGCCAAATACATCATAAATGCCTTTGAAGCATTGTCATATCCTGTGGCATGGCTTCCTTGATATGCTGGACAGTGGATTGGGATTATAGGCAATTCTGCCTTTTCCTCTCCAAGTTCTTTTGCAATATTTTTCTTTGCCGCCCTGATGAATGCTTCAATGTCATCTCCAATGGTTTCTGATGAACAGGTTGTAATTACAGATATTATTTTTGGGTCATATCTTGCTACAAGATTTGTCAGTCCATCAACGAGGTTTTTCATACCACCATAAACAGCAGCGTGCTCGTGGAATGATGCTGATGCAATTGGCACCGGTTCCCTAAAATGCCTTGCAAACTGATACCTTGCATAAGTTGTGCAACCTTGACCCCCTTGGACAAATGGGATTGCTTCACAAACTCCTACTGTTGCCCACATTGCCCCAATTGGCTGACATATTTTGTTTGGATTTATTGTTCCCTTTCTGGTTTTTTTGAGGTATGTTATTTCACCACAATTACAAGTTTCGGTATCGCTCATTGTTTCACCTTGTACTCTTCAAATTTAGCCTCTTTTTCCTGGATTGTATTCCAAATTGGGTGGCAAACAGCTTTATAAATGTCCCTTGCAAAATTCACAAATCCTCTAAATCCTGCATAAGGCCCTTCTTCATAACTGTGTGAGTTTATGGTAGGAATTCCGAATTTTCTAAACAAATATCTTTCTTTCAATCCTATGAGCATGAAATCAGGTTTATATAACTCTGCTGCTTCTTCTAATTCTGGTTCATTTGGAGAATCTATTACAAGGACATCTTTTATGCCTGCCCTTTTAAGGTTTATATTTAATTTTTCATAGTCGTCATCATGTGAGAATGTGCAACATGCCACTGCATAATCTATTCCCAGCTCTTTCATAGCCATAATCCAGTGCCAGGTTCTTGGACCCCCCACATAAACCATACATTTTTTACCTTCAAGTTTTGATTTATAGAAATCTAATTCTTCTTTTATTGCGGCTAATTCTTCTTCAACCACCTTATCTACTTTTTCCTTAGGTATTCCTAATCTCTCAGCTACATCGTATAGTGCTTCGGAAGTTTTTGTAATTCCAAAGAATGAAACTCTTGTAAATGGTATGTTGAATCCATCTTTAACCATGTGAGCGATATATTCAGCAGACCTCTGGCAATGAACGACATTCAATTTTACATCAGGTAATTTAAATAAATCTTCCATTGAAGCATTTCCTGTAAATGTTACGACATTCCTTACTCCAATTCTTTCGAATAAATCGTTAATTACTGCAACATCCCAATCCATGTTGTAGTCCCCAATTAATGCAACGTCATATGGGGTTTTTTCATCTTCTTTTAAACATTTTTCAGGGTATTCTTCTCTCTTCCTTTTCAACCATCTGTAAAACATGGTATTAAATACATGGTGCCCTTTTGACTGGGATACTCCTGCAAATCCTGGACAGTTTATTGGGAATATTGGCTTCTTCATATGTTCTTCAACTTTCCTAGCTACCGCATCTATGTTATCTCCAATAAGTGCCGTAGGACAGTTCGTATATATTATCATACCATTGGCTTGTGGAAATTCTTCAATGGCTTCCAAACATGCTTTTTCTAATGTTTTTTCTCCACCATAAACAATATCTGACTCCTGTAAATCTGTTGTCCAACAGTATCTCCTATGGAGCTCATTATCAGATAAGTTTCTTCTTGTTCCCCACGTGTAGAATGCACAACCAACCGGTCCATGCACCATGTGGATTACATCTTTAACAGGACCTCCTACCACACCACGAGCTCCTGCAAATGCACAACCTCTTTCAGTCATGTCTCCAGGAACTGTGTTTATATTACATGCTGGGATTATCTTTTCTTCTGGGTCAAATACATAGGTATGTTTCATTCTTTCAGGGATTGGGTTATCACAATCCAGTAATACATAAGGCATTATTTCACCTATTCTATTGTAAAATTCCTATTGTAAAATTAATTCATAATTTTGAAATCGAAGTTAATTCCTTGAACTCCTAACTTACAAACCTCGAAGGTTTTGTCATTTAAGAGATAAAGGAAATGAATGATAAATTGAAGGAATATGCAATTTAAATTGAATATTAATTTCCAACTGCAATATCTCCCGTTTCTCCGGTTCTAATTCTTACAGCTTCTTCTGTTGGAACAACAAATATTTTTCCATCTCCGTATTTTCCAGTTCTATTGACTTTCATGATTATCCCAACAACCAAGGGGACATCGGCATCTTCAACAACTACGGAAATTAGCCTTTTAGGAATGTATTTTAAACACAAACCCATCTCTTCTCCTTCTTTTATTACTCTGTCCATATCGACAACATCTGGCATATTTATTGCAAAATATCCCTTCTGTTTCCCCCTACCGAAGCATTCAGCCATAGTCATGGCAGGAAATCCCACGCTGGAAAGAGCCTCGGTGGTTTTCCTTACAAAATTTGGTCTTACTATTGCTATTATTTCTTTCACAATTTCACCTAAATATATAATTAAATTCCTTTTTCGCCGGTTCTAATGGTGTATGCTTCTTCCAATGGCTGGATGAATATTTTTCCATCCCCAAAGCTTCCCGTTAATGCAGAGGATTTGATGATTCCTACAACTTCATCCACCTCGTCATCACCTACGGCAAGTAACAAAAGGGTTTTAGGTAATTCATCATAGTATATTTCTCCAACCTGCAATCCTCCCTGTTTCCCCCTTCCTACTACGTTTAATTTTGTGAAAGCAGGATATCCGGCTTCTTCGAGAGCATCTACTACATCATCTACTTTTTCAGGCCTAACAATAGCTTTTAATAATTTCATCATTTCACCTTTTTAAATAATATGAAAATTTAAATTATAGTTAAATTAAATTTAAAGTAAATTAATCAATTAATCCGTATTTTACAACCAATTCCTCTAATTCATCCATGGTTAATGGTGTTGGAATTACCAATTCATCGTTTTCATTAATGTTTTTGGCGAGTGTTCTGTATTCATAAGCTTGGTTGCATTCTGGGTCAAATTCTACAACTGTCATTTTGTTGAATTCTGCCTTTTGAACGATGTTGTCTCTTGGAACAAAGTGTATTAATTTTGTTCCCAATTTATCAACAAACTCTTCCATCAATTCTCTTTCTCCATCTACCTTTCTTGAATTACAGATAATTCCCCCCAACCTTACTCCTGACTGTTCAGCATATTTTAAAATACCTTTTGCAATGTTGTTTGCAGCATATAATGCCATCATTTCCCCTGATGTAACGATGTAAATTTCCTCTGCAAGTCCATCTCTAAGAGGCATTGCGAATCCACCACATACAACATCCCCAAGAACGTCGAAGAATAAGTTGTCCAAGTCATCTGGGTATCCTTCGAGCTCTCTCATAATATCCACAGCAGTGATAACCCCCCTACCTGCACATCCCACACCAGGTTCTGGACCACCACTTTCTACACAGAGAATGCCTTTAAATCCTACTTTTCTTACTTTTTCAAGTGTTACAGCCTCTTCTCCCTCTTCTCTAAGAACATCCATAACAGTGTCCTGCGGTTTTCCGTGAAGAATCATTCTAGTTGAATCTGCTTTTGGGTCACATCCGTGAATCATTACTTTTCTATCAAAGTAGTATGCCATAGCTGCGGCAGTATTTTGGGTTGTTGTTGATTTACCTATACCTCCTTTTCCGTAAATTGCTACTTTTTTTGCATCTGGAGCTATTTCATCAAAACTCATATTACACACCTCTTTTTTGTAGTCGCTTACGAAGTAAGTGAGTAACGAAATCACGAAGTGATTTCGTCTGATATTTTAATTTATTATTTATTAAATTTAGGAAATATAATTCCTATGTTATTGTATTCATAAGGAAGTATATTTCCTGTTTCACAATCATTCCTTATGGTTTTATAATATATAAAGCTTTTTATTTCAAAAATTTAAATTAATAAATAAAATAGTTTTTAAATTAAAAGAGTATATAATATAAAATAAATAAAAATAGAAAATTTTTATGTGATAATTATGGGAAAAAAAGACAAAAGATGGGTTTTACAGAGAAAAAAAGATTTTTATTATAAACTTGCAAAGAAAAACAAATACCGTTCCAGAGCATCCTACAAGCTTCTTCAATTAAATGAAAAATTCAATATCATAAAAGAGAATAATGTAGTGGTTGATTTAGGGTGTGCTCCAGGTGGATGGTTGCAAGCGGCAAGGGATATTGTAGGAGAAGATGGATTTGTGGCAGGTGTGGATTTACAAGCTGTAAAGCCTTTGGAATATGAAAATGTAGTGGCAATTAAGGGAGATATGACAAAAAAGGAAACTATTGAAAAACTGATGGAGCTCATCCCTTCAAAAGCTGATGCCGTAATTTGTGATGCATCCCCCAACATAAGTGGAGTTTGGGAGGTAGACCATACAAGGTCCATAGAACTAACTACAATAGCACTTATGACCGCTACAAAATTATTAAAAAAGGATGGAAATTTTGTTGTTAAGGTATTTCAAGGTAGTTTATTTAATGATTATGTGGCCCTCTTAAAAAATTACTTTAAAAAAGTTCAAACAACGAAGCCAAAGGCTTCAAGGGATGTAAGTGCAGAGGTTTATGTTGTTGGAAAGAAATTTTTAGGAAAACCTTTCGATAGAAATTTAAAATCTCCAATATTAAAATTAATTGATTTTAAAGCAATTGACGGAGAAGAAAAAGACGAAGAAAAAATTAAAATAATCGAAGGAGTTCAGGAAGACAAAGGTCTTATGATAAAAAGAATAAAGGAGCTCCGAAAGGAGCGAAACAAATAAATATTAAAATTAATAAATTATTATATTATTTCCAGAGCTCTAACTCCCTTCTTTTAATATCCTGCCTATGCCTTTCAAGATACTTATACATCTTGGCATGAGAAGAACCTCTTAAAATCATAGATACTGCTTCTTTTGCTATTTGGACAGGTTCATATTCTCCAAGTATGGCAATGGTTTTTCCATAAACTGATAGGTCTGTATCTGTTAAGTCCTCAATATATCGTCTTGATTTTCCGCCACTGCCTATTACTCTTCCTTTAAGTCTTCTAATGGCATTATCTGAATGTGCATAGTCGGTAATATCAATTATTTCAAGAATATAATCGTCTGAAACTAATTTTAAAGCTTTTTCTGGATTGAATCCTCTTCCAATTGCCCTTATAATATCTCTTGCCTTCCATGTTGCCAAAGGGTCTTTCTGCTCTTCTGTGGAAAATACTGTAATCTCGCCGTCTTCATCAATATCAATCTCTACACCTAATTCTTTCTCGATTTTATTTTTGGTCTCTCCTTTTTTTCCAACTAAAACCCCAATTCTATCTTTTGGGATTTTTAAAACTTCTATATTTCCTTCCATATCCATAATCTCACATTTTATAGTTTATTAAATATAACTAGTTAATGATAATATAATAAAAATAAAATAATATAAAATAATAATAGAATTTATTAATTTTAATTTATTTAATAATTATTTGCGAGCTCCTCATCTATTGGTTGGAGCTCCTCTCCTGTGATGTATTTATATAATTCTTTATAGTTGCATGCTATTCCTTTCCTTTTAAAGAAATTACATATATTCTTTATATCTCTAATTAAAAGGGATTTTGATAATGGATGCTGAACAACAACGCCCTGTGAAAAGTCAATATATACTGGTTCGTTATCTTTAACCAATATATTATATTCCGATAAATCACCATGAACAAGCTGGGCATCATTATAAAGTGTTTTTAAATCCTCTCTTATTAATTCATAAAATTTGCTATAATCAACATCAACAGCATCCTTTAATCTTGGTGAAGGAGCTCCTTCATCATCACTTATGAGCTCCATAAGAAGTATGTTTTCCCTTCTTAATATTGCCTTAGGACTATTGACATAATTATTTGCCCGTTTTAAATTTCTATATTCTTTCTCAACCCATGCGTGTATGATTTGTCTTGTAGAGCTCTTCCTTAAATGGAATCTTGGGTCTCCTTGAATATATTTCCACATGGTTTTAAAATCACAGGTGGAAACTCGATATACCTTTACAGCAAAATATTTGTTTTCCTTAATTGCTGAAAAAACTATTGATTCCTTTCCAGAGTTGATTATCCCAAGAAATTCATCAATATGCTTTCCATTCAATAATCCATGAAGTGTTAAAAGAGTTCTATTGTCGAACACTCCATCTTCTGTTTTTAAATCTTCTAAAAACCTTTTTTTTCTTTCCACTATTTTCTTTTGATATTCTCTATCGAGACGTTTTTCCTGTTTTAATTTTGACACTTCATCGTTATTATTATTTCCTTTATTATTGATATTTTTATTACCAATATTTTGCTGTTTATTCATTATATCACAATTAATAGAGCTCTTTCAAATATCCTTTTTTAGCTAACCAGCTAACTTGTCCTTTTGTGTATCTCCATATTATATCGCATTTTTCATCGGATTGAACTTCCCATGGGACTACTATTACAACATCTCCTTCCCTTACCCATATTTTTCTTTTTAATTTTCCAGGGATTCTGCCCATTCTTGTTTTTCCATCCATACATCTTACTCTTACTCTACTTGCTCCTAACATCTGTTCAATTACTCCCAAAATTTCATTCTGGTCTTTTCTTGGAGTCCTAACTCTTGTAGGTTGTTCTTGACTCTGGTTTTGCACGATTTCACCTTCTATTTTATTTTTCTGTTTTATTTTTTTATTTTTTATATAATACGATTATTAAATTTAAATTACATAAAATATTATATTTTCATTCAATGAGATGTATTAATCTAAATTTTTTAAAGTTCTTTTTAAATGAGTCATAATATATAAATTTAAATAATCGACATTATCTTTTAGTTGCTGAATGAATATATTAAGTGGTTATTTATATATATAGTTATTTACAATTTATTATTAGATACGGTGGTGATGCATTATGTGTATATTTTGCAAAATAGTAAATAAGGAAATTCCTGCAAAAATAATATATGAAGACGAAAATACTCTGGCGTTTTTAGATATAAATCCAAGAAGTAAGGGGCATACTCTTGTAATACCAAAGGAACACTATGAAACATTTGATGAGCTCCCAGAAGAAACTGCTGTAAATCTGACAAAAACTATCAAAAAAGTTGTTAATATATTAAAATCACTTAATCCCGATGGATACAATATATTAAATAATAATAAACCAATAGCAGGACAGGAAGTCCCTCATGTTCATTTCCACATAATTCCAAGATATAATGACGAAAAGGAAGCAGTAATAAAGTTCTCTGAACCTGTAAATGTTGATTTAGATGAAGTTTCAAAAGAACTGAATATAGAATAACATAACTAAAATCATTTTATATTAAATCTATTATTTTATAAAAAAATTGGAAATGCATAAAAAATTTCCTATTAATTAAAAGAAAAAAAGGTGGGAAAAATGATAATCACTACAACACCTAATATTGAGGGAAAAAGAATTGTAAAATATTTAGGATTAGTTAATGGGGATGCAATAATGGGGGTAAATGTATTTAAAGACTTATTTGCTGGAATAAGAGACATCGTTGGGGGAAGGGCTGGAGCTTATGAGCGAGAGCTCGCAAAAGCGAAAGAAATAGCATTAAATGAAATGATTGAAGAAGCGAAAAAATTAGGTGCAAATGCAATCGTTGGGGTTGATTTAGATTACGAAACCGTTGGAGCAAATGGAAGTATGTTGATGGTGTCAATAAATGGAACTGCTGTTGTGGTTGAAGATGAAAATGAATAAAAAAGAAAAATAAATTATTAAATTATTCCTTTAAAAATTTAGGAACTGCCAAAAATACCCCCTTATGAACATCTTCGTCATAGTATTTTGTTTCCATATTATTAAGTTTTTCTTTAATTTTTTCAGAATCTACTTCCAATGGATTGTATTTCTTTGAAGCTAATGTGAAGCTCCAAAATCCACTTGGATATGTTGGAATGGCATATACCAATGGTTTGATTATGCTAAATCCAGCTTCTTTTAAGTAGGTCTGAATATCTTTTATTAAATCTTTGTTAAACAGTGGGCTTTCTGTCTGCTGAACCATTACCCCGTCATCTGTTAAACATTTATATACATTTTTGTAAAATTCCTTTTCAAAAAGTCCCTTTGCAGGTCCAACTGGGTCGGGGCAATCCACAATAATTACATCGTATTTTTCCTCGGTTTCAGCAACATACTTTATTCCATCTGTGAATATGGTATTTACCTTTTCATTGTCGATTTCACAGCTCAATGTTGGCATGTATTTTTTACACACCTCAACAACTTTTTCATCGAGCTCTACAAAATCAACCTTTTCAACAGTCTCGTGTTTAACAACTTCTCTAACTGTTCCACCGTCCCCTCCTCCAATTACCAATACCTTTTTTGGATTTGGGTGTGTAAATAATGCAGGGTGGGATATTAACTCATGGTATATAAATTCATCCCTTTCTGTTGTTTGGTATGTGTTGTCTAATATGAGAGCTCTCCCAAACTCCTCGGTGTCTAATATCTGAATCTCCTGATATTCTGAATTTCCAGTATATAAAACATCCTTTATCTTTGTGGATAATTTAAGTGCCTTTGTTTGATACTCTGAAAACCATAATTCACATTTCATAATATATCCCTCTTAAAATTATATAAAAAACTTATTAAATTAGATGAAATCACTTCGTGATTTCGTTGCTTTTCCGGATGATAGGGGGAAAATTTAAAACCGTAGGTTTTAGGTCGCTTGTTACTGCAAGCAAAATGAAAATAAATTATATGCTAAATATATAAATGACTTAATCTACAATATTTCCTCTTTTAATGTCAATAACTTCAAAATTATCAGGCTTTAAAAAAGACCTTATTGTTGGAATAGCATCCTCTGGATTCACATGCTCTCCGCAGGTGAATATGTCCATTGCAGCATATCCGAGCTCAGGCCATGTGTGTATTGATATATGACTTTCGGCAAGAACGGCAACTCCGGTAACGCCCTGTGGTGAAAATTTATGGGTTTTTACACATATCAAAGTTGCTCCGCAAGAATCAACAGCATCTACGAGCATATTTTCAATGCCTATTTGGTCATCTAAGGCCTTGCTCTCGCATCCCCATAACTCTAAAATCAAGTGTTTTCCTAAGTGTTTCAATTATTTTCACCTCCTAATGTATTAAGCAGTTATTTAAATTTTTATGAAAGTTTTATTAAATGGCATATATTTATTGAATATTATAATAGTATGTATAATAAATATTATTTATCAAATTATGATTTATACCATAATGCTGCTGCGGCAAATGCACATCCTATGTTTTCTACTGTATGTTCAGAAGCTATTGAAATGATTTTATCGATTTCCCAGCCTCTCATTTCAAATCCTTCCTTAGCCATATTTCTAACAGTATCTTCCGCCTCTTTTTTGCCGCAAACTCCTTCGTATTCCATGATAAGTCCGCACAATTCTTTATCTTTCGGAATGGCAATACTGATGGCAGCCGCTATTGTTTCTCCTTTTACATCACTTATTTGATATCCGTATGCTGTTGGAACCAATGAACCCATTGGAATCTTTGGCAATGGTATAATATCTGCTTTTGGAGGCATGATGCTGCTGATTCTAATTAGATTTAAATTACCTATTCCTGCATCTAAAAGTGCCATGTCAAATGCATTTAATGGATTGTTTGCATCACCGACACCTGCAACAAGTGAAACTGTATTTGGAACTTCAAATGGGGAATGAATAGGACTTTTCATGCTTGAACATCCACAAGTTTTATTATCCATAAAATAAAACACCTCCTATATATTGTAAATTCTAATGATTTAAATAAATTTAATAAATATTAAAAATAATTAATTTTTTAAATTGGTATATTTTTTCACATAGAATAAAATTTTCTCATATATAAAGTATTCGGTTTGGTAAAAAATGGATTATTATTGTGATATTATGAAAATAATGGTAATTACTGGGAAGCAGGCGTATCAGAAAGTAAAGAACGCTGTAAAAAAATATGATTTTATAGATGTTCATAAAACAGATATATCAATAGCTGCTTTTTTAACTCCAAATATGATTATTAATGAAATTAAATCATTGGAAAAAGAAAAAAACATGAGATTATCAAAAATTTATGATTTCATACTAGTTACTGGATTAATTAGGCATGATTTAAAAAAAGTGGAAGAAGAAACTGGAATAAAATGTTATAAATCAACAAGAGAAGCGTCAGACATCCCTCTTTTGATAGACAACCTTAAAGATATAACATTATCTACAAAAGATTATGCCGATAACCAAATTGTAAAGTTTGTAAAGCAGAAGTCTGAGGAAGAAATAAAAAAAGCAGAGGAAAAACCAATAGATTCTAAATCAAAAAGAAATATTAAGATAGGGACTCTAAAAGTAGGGGATGATTATCCCATGAGAGTTTTAGGTGAGATTGTCCATACTCCATGGTTAAGCGACAAAGAACTGGAAGAAAAGATAATATACTACCTAAACAGCGGTGCAGATATGATTGATTTGGGGATGGTATCAAATGAAGACCACTCCAAAGATTTAAAAAGAATAATAACTATTGCACGAGATATAACTGATAAGCCCATAAGTGTGGATACTCTTAATACAAAGGAATTGATTGAGGCAATAAATCTTGGGATAGATATGGTATTAAGTGTTGATGCAGGGAACATTGAGGAGCTCACCCCATATTTAAAAGATGGAGACACAACAGCAGTGGTTCTCCCAACGAATTATAAAATAAATTACGTTCCTGAAACAATAGATGATAAAATAAAAAGTTTAGAGGAGAACATAAATAAATTAATTGAAAATGATATAAAAGTCGTTGGAGACCCAATATTAGAGCCGATAAATAACAATGGATGTAATTTTACAGAAAGTGTGATTGCATGCAAAATATTTAAGGAAAGGAATAATATTCCAATGTTTTTTGGAATAGGAAATGTTACTGAGTTATTTGATGTAGATAGCAACGGAGCTCATGCAACCCTTACTGCAATAGGTTCTGAAATTGGTGCAAATATTTTATTTACTCCTGAGGCTTCATCAAAATGTAAATTTTCAATAAAAGAGTTGAAGATTGCTACAAAAATGATGTTTTTAGCAAAAAAAAGAAATTCACTTCCAAAAGATGTTGGATTTGATTTAATTAATTACAAGGATAAGAAATTTGATGAGCTCACCACCTATCATAACTATAAAGATATTCCCGTAATAATGGCGGAAGAAAATGAGAAGCAGATTTTAGATGAAGGTAGCTTTAAAATTGAATTAGACCGAAAAAATAAATTGATTGTTGTCATTTACTTCGATAGAAGAAAAAATCCAAAATACATTATTAAGGGAAAAACAGCAAAGGAAATATATGAAACGGCCATAAGATACAACCTAATTAAAAAAATGGACCATGCATCATATTTAGGTAAAGAACTGCAAAAGGCTGAAATTGCTTTGAAGATTGGAAAAAAGTATAATCAGGACTTTGAATTGTTCTATAATGAGTTTTGGAAATAAAGACCCTATTTTATAAATTATAATTTTTTATATGTTCTATCAAATTCCACATCAAATTATATCAATTATAAAATTAACAATATATGAATTATATCAAAACAGTAGCTGACCTACTCCAACGAGTGAACTCGTTGGGTTCTCGCTTACGGTAGTAAGCGAGCAACGAAATCACGAAGTGATTTCGTCTAATTTTAGTAGGGTTTAACCCTACACGGGTGGCCAAACCACTACCCCTATCCCCGTTTAGGAGATTCAGGGCTACCTTTTGAACTTCCAACCACTACCAGCGGTAGAGTTTTCACTAACCCTACCCATAGATACTTGGACTGGTAGCGTTACTTACTATTAATCTTCTCATATTTATATTTTACTACTTACTAGCCGATATAATGTCCGCCTCTCATCCAATCTCGTAAGAGATTTTACAAAACTATGTTTTGTATAACGATTAAAATCGTTGGCTTTCTCGGCGGTTTATCGTAAAAATAGCAAACCCTAACCTAAAAAACTAAAAAAAGGAAATATTTAAATTTATTCTACTAACAACCTTGCGGTTTCTGGTGAATATCTCCATTTTGCAGGCAATACTTTCGTGTTTCTGTAGTATTTTACTAACCTTCTAATTTTTGATTCAATCAATTGTAATCCTCTTCTTGAATGTATATCTCTTGGATTCTGTTCAAGGTGGTTTCTTAAATTAATTGCTCTTTTCATTAAGTTTAACAAATCTTCTGGAATTTCAGGATAAACATTGTTTTCCTTCATTATCTGGCTTATGCTTTTTCCTGTGATTAATTTTACATCAGGAACTCCGTAGGAATCTCTTAAAATTGTTCCTATAAGTGCGGATTGTTTCCCTTCTTTAGCCATTTCTACGATTTTGTTTTCAATTTCCTCAGCTGTCAAATTAACCCATTTAGGAGCTTCTGTCCTTAAAGGTTTCTTTGAACCGGAGGAACCTCTTTTTCTTGAATGTAGCCTTGCCATAGTATCACGCTCATCATTTTATTTTAGTTCATTCCGATGATTCCCAGTTCAAAGTCATTACGACTTCATCAAAATTATAATAATATATTATATATAGTTTATGGTCTTAATGGTTAGTTTAATTTTAAGGTATTATGTTTATTAATAAGCAGTATTATAATTATTGTTTGATAATACTATATTAATATTGTTTTAGAATATATCTGCTATTAATAATACGCATTGCCATAACATACCTATAAAAAATGCAAATATACAATATATTAAATATATATGCTAAAATCATATTTTTAACAAATGGAGGATGTGGTTTTATGGGGAATAAAATTGCTGAATATTTTGAATTTGAAAAATATAGAACAAATTTTAAAGTCGAAACATTGGCAGGGATAACAACATTTATGACAATGGCATACATCATCTTTGTGAATCCGCAGATATTGAGCATTGCAGGAATGGATTTTGGGGCAGTTATGGTGGCAACCTGTATAGCTTCCGCAATTGCCTCATTGATTATGGGTCTTTTTGCAAGATACCCCTTTGCACTTGCTCCGGGTATGGGATTAAATGCCTACTTCACCTTTGGTGTGTGCTTAGGTATGGGAGTTGATTGGAGAGTTGCTTTGGGGGCTGTATTTATATCTGGAATATTGTTTATAATTTTAACACTCACAAAAATAAGAACTGTGATATTTAACGCAATTCCAAATGCCATAAAATATGGAACTGCTGTGGGTATTGGTTTGTTTATTGCGTTTATTGGATTGAAAAGTGCAGGAATTATTGTTAGTAGTGAGGCAACTTTGGTTACATTGGGTAATTTATTGGAACCTCAAACCTTGTTAGCAATGTTTGGTATATTTTTAATAGGTATTTTACTATGTAGAAAGGTAGTTGGGGCTATTTTGTGGGGTATTATAGCAATATCTTTAATTGGGATGATTCTTGGCATTTCCCCATTTCCAGAGGGTATTGTTTCGATGCCACCTTCAATAGCACCAACATTTATGCAGTTGGATGTTATGGGAGCTCTGAATTTAGGGCTACTGACAATAATATTGTCATTCTTCTTTATAGATTTATTTGATACATTGGGAACATTAAGTGCCCTGAGCTCTCAGGCAGGTTATTTAGAGGATGGAAAATTGCCAAGGGCTGAGAAGGCATTGATGTCAGA
The DNA here is from genome assembly GCF_049075655.1 of Methanothermococcus jasoni. Taxonomy (GTDB): domain Archaea; phylum AGJL01; class Methanococci; order Methanococcales; family Methanococcaceae; genus Methanofervidicoccus. The sequence continues at coordinate 1,053,289 of NZ_CP157522.1, forward strand.
TTCCATAGGAACAACTATCGGCTCATTGCTGGGGACTTCAACGGTTACCACATATATTGAATCTGCATCAGGTATAGCGGTTGGAGGAAGGACAGGGTTTGTTTCAGTAATTGTGGCTCTGTTGTTTTTACTTGCCATCTTTTTCCATCCAATAGTAAGTGCAATCCCAGTCTATGCAACAGCTCCTGCATTGGTTATTGTTGGAACATTGATGATGAGCCATGTAAAAAACATAAATTGGGATGATGTTTCAGATGCTATTCCTGCATTTATAACCTTAATCACCATCCCATTAACTTACAGCATAGCAACTGGTTTAGCGTTAGGGTTCATATCCTATCCAATATTGAAAATTGCCAGTGGAAAAGCAAAAGAAGTCCATTGGATTGTTTATATATTGGCAGCAGTCTTTGCTTTGAGATTCGTCTATTTATCAGGATAATATCTTATTTATATTTTTTTAGAGCATGGCATAACATAAATTGATTAAAAATTAAAAAAATTAAAGTTAAAAATCTATTATTATATTATTTTATTAATAAAATGATTTAAAAAAATAGGATGAGCTCTCACATAATATTAAATTTTCATATAGGTGAATTATAATTCATCACCAATTGAAATTACTCCTCATCTACTGTTGGCCTAACTCTTGCGAAGGTGATATATCCAGTATGGCCTATCATCCTCGTAGATGGTCGAGCTCCCTTTTCAGTAATTTCAATATTTCTTACAATACACTCAACAGTTTGAATATCTAAAAAGCCATGTTCCTTTAAGGCATCCACACTCTTTTTAGCCTGTTCAATGTATGGAACATATATAGCAATTCTCCCCTTTGCCTTATTCAGTGAGTTTTTGGCATGTTCAACAACATTCCATGGGTCAGGCATATCTAAAACTATTACATCTACATCTTTTTCTTCAATACCTTCTGTAATATCTCCGATTTTTTGAATTACATTGTATAATCCGTTATCGTTGTTATCGTTATCGGATACTTCATTTTCATCTTCTTCATCTAATCCGATGATTTTCTGATTCTTTTTCACAGCTCCAACAATTTCTAAATTTTTTCTCGCTATCTTTGCAAATTCTGGTCTTTTTTCATAGGTAATTACTTTTCCATTCTTTCCCACAGCATTTGCAAGGTATATTGTCAGAGCTCCGGAACCTGTCCCTGCCTCTACAACAGTTTCCCCATCTTCTATTCCACAGTAGGTTAATATCATACCTATATCCTTTGGTAAAAGGGTAGTTACGCTTCTTTTCATCTTTTTTACAATGTCATAAACTGTTGGTTCAACGAGATAAAATGTATGGTTGTTATGTGAGGTTATTGCTGTTCCCTCTTCTACATTTTCCAAATCGATTACGCCTAAATCATTTCCAAAGTTATTCACATCCTTTTTTATAAGGTATTTTTTTTCTCTTTCATCGATTATGAGCTTTTTAGTCTTCAAAGTTTCACCATGTATTTAATTTTATTTTATGATTTTATATATTTTATCTAATGTCGGCGGGAAGACACCTCCCGTAAGGGGGATGAAGGTTCCGACAGAAAATTATAAATATCGCTATCTAAATATAACATAACTGTTGCTACTTGTGATTAACTAAAACTACAAACCATTTAGATTTGGACTGGCTCCATAAGGAGTTTCAGGTATGCTAGATGTGGTAAGCATAGCTCGGGATTCCAATAATGGATACTGAGTAATGGGCTTGTGAATAGCCCAGTGAGGGTGAGGATAGTATAACTCCGATGACAGACCTCACGAAGCCCATCCCGTAAGGGAAGGGGTGATTCACATTAACTTCATTTGTATAGATTTTTTATTTTTATTATTCTTATTAGCTTTATTATTTCTATTGCTTTTATTTTCATCTTCAAATTCTTTCAATATGTTTTTGGAAGTTTTCCAACTTTTTCGAGCTATCTCAGGGAGTTCCCCATGTTCTTTAACATAATTTTTTAAATAATTTAGGGTAATTTTATCACTGGGGTATCCACTACCTATCTCGCCGTATATTTTTTTGTAATTGTCAATGATTCTATCTCTAATAACCTTTGCTATGATTGACGCCGCAGAGACGATTTTATATTTATCATCCGCTTTATGTTCGGCTATTATTTTAATGTTTTCATTATATACTACCAATTTAGATTTTATTTGGTTTGAAAATGCCTTTTCATTACTACTACATGCGTCAATGTATATATTTATTTTTTTATTGTTATCTACCTTATAGTTTTTATCCTTATAGTCCTTATATTCTTCCTTTAAAACGCTGTTTATCAGTTTTGAAAATGCCATCAATTCAATTTTATTTAAGTTGGTTTTCTCCATCATTTTGTCTATGTCCTTTGCTTCAAGGATTATGCTCTTAACTTCATAATTATTCATAATGATTTTGTAGAGCTCCTCTCTTCTATTCTTACTCAATCTCTTACTATCCTTTAATCCCAATTCATCAAGTTTTTTTAAGTCCTTTTCAGTAGCTTTAACAAGTGCAACCACCATGGGACCTAAAACAGGACCTCTTCCAGCTTCATCTAAACCTATTATTATCCCATTATTTTCATTGCCATTATACATTTTAGACCTCATTAATAATAAATAAAATTAAAAATACAAAAAATTAATATACTTTAAGATAATATTATAATTTGCAGTTGATTTGGTGATACTGCATTAGACAATCCCACCTATAAGGCGGTCGTATGGAGTAGCCATCAGGTTTCAATGAACATGCGATTTTCCAATGGTGGGTATATTTTATGTCTTAGTAATTTATTAATTTTATATGATATAATTATAGCACAATTACAATTTATTATCAATCATCACTTTTTTATAAAGACTTTATTATGTTATTTTTATTTCTATTAAAAATATTAAAATCCATTTACAAATAGAGGTGAAACTTTGTTAAAAAACATGGACGATTCATTTGATATATATGATATTAAAGCAAGAGAAGTAATCGATTCAAGAGGAAATCCAACAGTAGAGGTTGAGGTTTTAACAGCTGGTGGTGGATACGGTAGTGCAATAGTTCCAAGCGGAGCTTCAACAGGAACTCATGAAGCTGTGGAGCTCAGAGATAAAGACATAAGGTTTGGAGGGAAAGGTGTATTATTGGCAGTAGATAATGTAAATAGCATTATAAAACCAGAATTAATAGGCTACGATTCAAGAATGCAGAGAGAAATCGATATAATAATGAGAGAATTGGACAACACAGAAAATAAGGGAAAACTTGGAGCAAATGCAATACTCGCTGTTTCATTGGCTGTGGCAAAGGCAGCGGCTGATACTGCATCATTACCACTATACAAATACATTGGAGGATGCAACTCATATGTAATGCCTGTTCCAATGATGAATGTTTTAAACGGTGGGGAGCACGCAGGTAATGAGCTCGACTTCCAAGAGTTTATGATTATGCCAGTTGGTGCCGACTCAATAGCAGAAGCAATAAGAATGTGTGCGGAAACCTACCATACATTAAAAAAGGTAATATTAGAAAAATACGGAAAAGACGCTGTAAATGTTGGGGATGAGGGAGGATTTGCACCACCAGTAAATGACATTAGAGAAGCATTGGATTTATTAAATGACGCTGTAAAAAATGCAGGGTATGAGGATAAAATTGTATTTGCATTGGACTGTGCGGCAAGTGAGTTCTACGATGCAGAAAAAGGAAATTATGTTGTAAAAGGAAATGACATGACTACTGATGAGCTCATATCATTATACAAAGAAATAGTAAATGAATACCCAATAGCATCAATTGAGGACCCACTTCATGAAGAGGATTTCGAAGGATTTGCAACAATTACAAAGGAATTAAAAGGTATCCAGATAGTTGGAGATGACTTATTTGTTACAAATACAAAGAGATTAAGAGAAGGTATTAAATCTGGAGCAGGAAATGCTCTATTGTTGAAGGTAAATCAGATCGGAACACTATCGGAATCAATAGATGCGGCAAATCTCGCATTTAGAAACGGATACGGTGTTGTAGTATCCCACAGAAGCGGTGAATCAGAGGATTCCACAATAGCAGATTTATCAGTTGCATTAAACGCAGGTCAGATAAAAACCGGAGCTCCTGCAAGGGGGGAAAGAACTGCAAAATACAACCAACTTATAAGAATTGAGGAGGAGCTCGGATACCCAAAATACGCAGGAAAAGATTTCAGATGTCCTTTTTAAATAAATAGTTCTTTTTTATTTTTTTAATTATAATTTTTTACCTTTTTTTATTTATTTTTACAATAATTATATTAATTTCGGAGCTCACTATAAACACTATATCGAATAATTTATATATAATCAAAAACATAAAAGGCATAATAAAAACAATAAAGGCACATGGAAATAATCTGGTGATGTTATGGCTACAACCTATGAATTAAAAATATACGGTAAAATTCAGCATGTGGGATTTAGGGATAGAATAGAGGATATCGGAAGAGGTTTGGGAATTGATGGGGTAGTTTATAATTATAAAGATGGAACAGTCAGAATTTTGGCAAATTTTGATGATGAAGAATTAAAAGAATTTTTTAAAAGAAGTATAAAGTTTTTAGAGAAAAAAGACAATTTAATTAAAATAGAAGGGATTGAGGAGAAAGAACTAAATACATTTATTGAATTTCCAAGTGGGATAAACAGGATTTCAGCGGATGATTTACTAGAACTTAATAAAAAACTTGATGAAGGAGTTAAATATATTAAAATGATTTTTGGAGTTTTGGAAGAAGTTAAAAAGGGACAGGATGAATTACTAAAAGGACAGAATGAAATAAAAGAAATACAATTAAAAATGTTAAATATATTGGAAAAAATTGAAAGAAAACTTTAAGATTTTTATATTATCGGAAGCCAGTAAGTTGGAAGAAAAGATTTTAGATGTCCTTTTTAATTAAATAAATGATATTTTTTTATAATTTTAGGGGGGATTATGGTAAAAAAAGAAATTACTAATAAAGATTTTTATAAAGAATTCATAGAATGTTTGGAAAAAGGGGAAGATTTCGAACTACAAAAATATATATCAGATGATAAATTAATTGTTGAAGAAAATATCAATATTTTAAAAATTTATGAAGAGATTAGAAATAAAGAATTAAAAGGAGCAACTATTGAAGAAAATGACCAAGAAATAATAATGACTATAAATATAAATATATATATATTTATAAAATTGAATTTAAAAATAATTTTACATTTGGAACTTTTGGCATTAAAACTTCGAAAAACACCAAAAATGTTAAAGTAAAAGACCGCAAACCTCTTAAAATAATATTTAATGGAGATGTCTGTTTTTGGAGCTCCACATTTAATGGAGAAGTTGATTTCAAAAATGCCATATTTAATGGAGAAGTTGAATTTATAAACACAATCTTTAACGGAACGGCAAATTTTAGCGATGCAGAATTTAATAAAATTAAATTTTGGAATGGCTTCCTTTCTGGTGTTTATGATTATCCACTTTGGGAGTATAGGGCATATACCACCACATTTAATCAGGATGTTGCATTTAATGAAACTAAATTTAAAAAGGCAGATTTTAGCAATACAATATTTGGGAAAAATGTTTATTTTATTGGTGCAACTTTTGAAGGAGAAGTTGATTTTAAGAATGTTACTTTTAATGAGCAGGTGAAATTTAAATTTACTTTTAAAGATACAATATCATTTGGAGAAACAAATTTTAATAATGGCGTTATTTTTGAGAATATTAAATTTACAATTAATGGTGAGGGAAATAAGGAGGATAGGGAAGATAACATCATATTTATTAAAACAAAGTTTAAAAACGCTGATTTTAGAGGGAATAAATTTAAAAGTTTATCTTTTGAATTTTGTGAGAGTGAGGGGTATTTTCAATTTATGGGAAATAATGTTGAGAAAAAATTTTGTATAAATGGTTGCTCTTTTGATGGTAATGTTATATTTACTGGAAATTTTGAAGGAGATGTTGAAATTTTTAATTGTAATTTTAAAGAAAAAAGTTCTGTTAAATTTGAAAATGTTGAATCCAATGGAGAAAAATCAGAATTTAAAAACATAACATTTGAAGGGATAACAGAATTTTCAGAAGTTGAGTCTAAAAATATCAAATTCGAAAAATTAATATTTAAATCTGCTACAAAATTTATGAATATTTCATTTAGTCAAATATTCTTTTTAGAATCTGTTTTTGAAGACCTTGCATTTTTTAAAAAGAAAGAAGAAAACAAAGATGAAGGAATAGCAATTTTCAATTTAGTTAATTTTAAAGAACCAGAGAATACAACATTTATAGACTTTCCATTATCAAAAACATCTTTTTTATTAACTGATGTAAAAGAAATAACAATAATTGCAAAAGCAGAGAAAATTTTAAGTGAATATCTTTTAGATTATTTAGATAAAAAGAATAACGAAGAAATAAAGGAGGACAATAAAGATGAACTTTATGAAAAAGCGTTGGAAATACTTAAACCATATTTAAGACAGGAAACAGTTTTAAAAGAATACAGAGACATGAGAAAATCTTTTGAAAATAATAGGACTTATGTTGAAGCGTCAGAATTGTTTATTTACGAAATGGATTTAATAAGAAGAATAGCAACATTTGATGAAAGAAAATTTATTGAAAAAATTAAACCAGCGTTGGAATATGGTTTATGGGGTATTTACTTTTACTTGCCATACTTAGTCTTATTTGAATTTTGGATATGTTTAAAAACTGAAAGTTATCTGATTTTTTTAATTACAATTATAATAGTATTATATGCCATGTGGAAAGGTAGAGTGATAACATCGCTTACATTTTGGATTTATAAACTCACATCAAACTATGGGGAATCAATAACAAAACCAATATTTATTTCATTTTTTATAATATTGGTGTTTCCATATATTATTGATTTTTTAAATTGGATATGGTTTTTTGTTTCTAACTTTCCCTTGTTAAACGAACTTTTAAATAAAAATGGTTCAGCATACGAGCAAATATTAAGAGCATTTTTCCAATTAGGAATTGATAAAGATGTTATAAATTCAACAACTAATCCAATACAAAAAGAACAATTAAAAACATTAGCAAGTTATGAATGGCTAATAAGAATCATCTCTTTAATTTTAATCGGTAATATCCTAATAGCAATTAAAAGAAGATTAGAACGAAAATAATAATTATAGAATTTTTATTCATTTTAACAAAATCAATATATATGTATCATGACAAAAATATAATAAAAATTAGGTGGTGAGCTCATGGCAACAAATCCTTCAAAACTAAGAATCAGCCCAACATTAGATAACATCATATTAGTTGAGAATGTTTTAAAAGAAGATTCAATAATTACAATTGATGAACTATCTAAAAAAACAAACATTCAGATGCCTATATTAAAAGAAATTCTTGATTATTTAGAGCAATCCAATAAAATTGTAATATCAAAAAAAGGCATTTCTTGGATATACAATAACAATGAAAAACTACAAAAGGTAATTACAGAAGGGTTTGAACTATGAAAAAAATTAGGGTAATTTTATCCCCTGATGCATTTGAAGTTTATAATTATCTAAAAAACAATTGCAACAACAAACAAAATGCTTCTTTATATAATGCTATAAATGATAAAGTCGAAATTCTTAAAAATAATGTTCATTATGGGGATGCAATAGGTAAAAAACTGATTCCAAAAGAATATATTGCCAATTATGGAATTTCTAATTTATTTAGAGTCGAATTACCGCAGTTTTGGAGAATGCTCTATACAATTACCAACGATGGAATAAATATTGTCGTGGTTATTTTGGATATTTTAGACCATAGGAAATATAATAAAAAATTTGGTTATAAAAATAGATAGTAAAATAATTATTGCATCATTGACCATTGTTTAGTTAAATTATTATCACTTTTCTTTTAATTAATTTTATAAACGAAAGATTTTTAAATATTTATTATATATTTCTAAAAAACTATCACTCCTATTTATTTTTATTTAATATAAAAAAGGTGTTCTTATGGAAATAAACCATGATTATAATGTTGAGTTGTTTGAAAAAAAAGGATTCATGAGAAAAAAATGTAAAGAATGCGGACAGTATTTTTGGACATTAGACCCTGAGAGAGAAACCTGCGGAGACAGCCCATGCGATAAATACTCATTTATCGGAGCTCCGATTACAGATAAAAAATACACATACACCGAGATGGTGAAGGAATTTTTAAACTTCTTTGAGGAAAATGAGCACACACCAATAAAAAGGTATCCAGTAACTGCGAGAAGATGGAGAAACGATATTCTTTTAACAATTGCATCTATTGCAGTATTTCAGCCGTGGGTAACAAAGGGAGTTGTAGAACCAATTGCAAATCCTCTTGTAATAGCTCAGCCATGTATTAGATTAAACGATATAGACAATGTTGGAAGAACGGGAAGGCATTTAACATGCTTTACAATGGGAGGACACCACGCATTCAATAAAGTAGATGATTTTAAATATTGGACAGATAGAACTGTCGAATTATGCTTCAACTTCATGAAAAAGCTCGGCATAGATGAAAAATCCATTACATTCATAGAAAGCTGGTGGGAAGGTGGAGGAAACGCTGGACCTTGCTATGAGGTAATAACTCATGGTGTAGAGCTCGCCACACTTGTGTTTATGCAGTATGAAAAAGTCGGAGATGAATATAGAGAAATGCCTTTAAAAATCATAGATACTGGCTACGGTATAGAGAGGTTTGTTTGGGCATCACAGGGAACACCAACTGTTTATGATGCAATATTTGGAAATATCGTTGAAAAATTGAAGGAAAATGTAGGCATTGACTATATTGAAAATATTGATGATAGAATACTTGCAGAAAGTGCCACACTTGCTGGGCTTATGGATATTGAAAATGTTGGAGATTTAAGAGTTTTAAGGCAGAAGGTTGCTGAAAAGCTGAAAATGGATGTGGAAGAGCTGGATAAACTACTTACGCCACTAGAAAATATATATGCCATAGCAGACCATACAAGATGCCTTGCATTTATGTTTGGGGACGGTATCGTTCCATCAAATGTAAAGGACGGATATTTGGCACGATTACTTGTAAGAAAAACATTGAGATACATGAAAAATGTTGGAATTACAATGTCTTTAAAGGACATTATAAATTTACAGCTTGAAGAGTTAAAGGAATTATATCCAGAATTACTTGAAATGAAAGATTATATAATGGATGTAATTGACGAGGAAGAGAGAAAATACATTCAAACAATTAACAAAGGAAGGGGAATTGTCGAAAGGCTGGCTAAGTCCAAAGATGAAATATCACTTGATGATTTGATAGAGCTCTACGATAGTAAAGGGCTTCCACCAGAGGTTGTTGAGGAAATTGTAAAGGAAATAAATGAGAAAAATAAAACCAAAAAAACCATAAAACTAAATATTCCTGATAATTTCTATACAATAGTTGCCGAAAGACACGAGCAGAAGAAGATGGAAGAAAGTGAAGAAACAGAAGAAAATCAGAAAAAAGCACTTCCAGAAGTGAATGACATTCCAAAAACCGAGTTATTATTCTATAAAAATCCAAAACAGAAAGAATTTGAAGCTAAAATCTTAAAAATAGTTGATGATTATGTAATTCTTGACAAAACCATATTCTATCCAGAAGGTGGTGGTCAAAAATACGATATTGGAGTTATCAACGGCAAACAAGTTGTTGAGGTTCAGAAGAAAGACGATATCGTATATCACAAGCTCTCAGATGTAGAAGGTCTTAATGAAGGGGATATTGTAAAAGGAACAATAAATTGGGAACAGAGAATCAATTTAATGAGAAACCACACAGCTACACACATAATAAATGCCGCAGCTCAGAAGGTTTTAGGAAAACATGTTTGGCAGACAGGTTCAAATGTTGAACCAGATAAGGCAAGGTTGGATATTACGCACTACAAGAGAATAACCAGGAATGAAATAAAGGAAATAGAAAAAATTGCAAATGAGATTGTTTTAGAAAACATTCCTGTAAAGAGTTCCTTCATGGATAGGAACGAGGCAGAGCAGAAATATGGATTTAGAATATATCAAGGTGGAGTTGTTCCAGGGAATGTGCTAAGGATAATAAATATAGAAGGTGTAGATGTTGAGGCGTGTGGTGGAACGCACTGTGAAAATACTTCGGAAGTTGGATATATAAAGATATTAAGAACTGAAAGAATCCAAGATGGTGTTGAAAGGCTCGAATACACAAGCGGAATAAACTCAGTTAAAGAAGTAAGTGCAATGGAGGATATTTTACTAAACTCTTCGGAGATATTGGGAGTTCCAGCTGAAAATCTTCCAAAAACTGTTAAAAGATTCTTTGAAGAATGGAAGGAGCAGAAGAAAACAATTGAAGAGCTCCAAAAGAAAATGGGAGAATACAAAAAGTATGAGCTCGCAAATAAATTTGAAAAAGTTGGAAGCTACGATGTTTTAGTTGAAATGGTTGAAGGAAATCCAAAGGAATTAATGTCAATTGCAGATAATTTGGTAAAAGAAGGTTCAATTGTGGTTCTATTAAATAACAACGGATATATTTTGTGTAAAAGAGGAGATGGTGTTGAGCTCAGCATGGGAGAGCTACTGAGGAAAATAGCAAAAGGTGGAGGAAAGGACAACTTAGCACAGGGTAAGTGTTTAGATGATATTAAAACTCTCAGAAATAAAGTATTTGAAGAATTGAAATAAATTTTTATATTTTTTTATTAATAACTCATATTACTATTTTATTTTTCATTTAAAATTTTAAATAGGTGTATTTATGTTTATACCAGGTCATATTACCGGTTTTTTTAAGATATATAAGGATAAAAATATATTAAAAACAGGCTCAACCGGAGCAGGTATTACGCTAAATAAAGGAGTATATACTGATGTAATTGACGGAAAATCAGATGAATTCCTTCGGAATTCATTACTCGAAATCAGAGATTTCGATGGAGAAATATATTTTAATGGCGATAAGATAGAATTATGCTCAACAATTGAAGTGGTTAAAAACTATCTGAATTACAACGAATCGGATGAATTTAATTACAATATCATCCATAAATCAGATTTTCCATTGGGCTGTGGATTGGGCACATCAGGTTCCTGTGCATTGGGTGCATCATATGAGCTCAGCAAAATTTACAACATAAACAAAGTTTTGGAATTTGCACATACTGCTGAGGTAAAATGCGGAACTGGACTTGGAGACGTGGTGGCACAATATACAAGAGGTTTTGTAATAAGGAAAAAACCCGGGCTCCCCATAGATGTGAAAAAAATAAATATAGATGATATTAATAACTATTATGTAGTTGTTGAAATACTTGGAAAAAAAGAAACTGGCACGATTATCAACAATCCTGAATGGATAGATAAAATAAATAAAATGTCTGATGAGCTCCTACAAAAACTATTAAAAAGTCCTACATTGGAAAACTTCATGAGTTTGTCCTATAAATTTGCAAAAGATACAGGTCTTGCAAGTGATGAAATAATCGAACTATGCGATGATTTGAGTTTTACCATTGGGAGCTCACAGGCGATGCTTGGAAATACCGTATTTTGTATATGTGAAGATAAAGATTTAAATGATGTATTGTCTATATTAAATAAACCTATTGTATGTAAAATTTATCAATGAGGGAAATCATGAGTGAAAAATACTTATTAACAACAGCTTTGGCATATACAAATGGACCACTTCATTTAGGACATGCGAGAAGCACATATATTCCTGCTGACATTATGAAAAAATACCTGAAATTAAAAGGTAAGGATGTAATCCATGTTGGTGGAACAGACAACCACGGAGTTCCTATCACACTTACAGCAGAAAAAGAGGGCGTAAAACCTGAGGATATTGTAAATAAATATCACAATGAGATAAAGAGAGATTTAGACAATTTAAATGTAGAGTTTGACAGCTACGGAAAAACTCACAGCGATATCCATATAGAAACTGCTCAGGAGTTTTACAAAAAACTTAAAGAAAATGGATACATTTATGAAAAAGACATAGAGCAGTTTTACTGCCCGAAATGTGATAGATTTTTGGCAGATAGGTATGTTGAAGGAACATGTCCGTTCTGTGGCGGTGAGGCAAGAGGAGACCACTGCGAAGTTTGTGGAAGACATCTTGAACCAACCGAGCTCATAAATCCATACTGTATAAACTGCAACACTACGCCTGAGCTCAGAAAAACAACACATAGGTTCTTTAAATTAAGTGCATTATCCGACGATTTAAGAAATTATGTTGAGAGCTCAGACATGCCTGAGCATGTTAAGAATATGGCATACAGCTGGATAAAGGAGCTCCATGACTGGGATATTTCAAGGGATATAAAATGGGGTGTTCCAATACCTGACAGCGAAAACCAAGTAATGTATGTATGGTTGGAAGCACCAATTGGTTATATTTCATTTACAAAGCAGTTGGGAGATGTTTGGAAGGATTATTGGTTAAAGAAAGATAAAAACGAAAATGATAGCGATGTAAAAATATGGCATTTTATTGGAAAGGACATTACAGTTCATCACTCAGTATTTTGGCCAGGCATGTTAATTGCTAATGGTGAATATAACCTTCCTTCGTCAGTGATAAGCGGCGGTTATTTAACACTTGAAGGAAGAAAGATGAGCACAAGTAAAAAATGGGTTGTTTGGGTAGATGATTTTGTTAAATACTTTGATTCCGATTATTTGAGATATTTCTTAATGGTAAATGCACCGTTAAATAGGGACTGTGATTTTTCATTTGATGAATTCCAAAAGAGAATAAACACAGAGTTAATTGCTATCATTGGAAACTTCACACATAGAGCTCTTGTATTTTCACACAGGAAATTTAAGGCTATTCCTGTTGTTGATGAAGATAGCTTAAAAGAAGAAGATAAAGAACTGATAAACAAATGTAAAGAAACTGTTGAAAAAGTAGATAAACACATAATGGAATTTAACTTTAAGGATGCTATAATGGATATTATTCACCTTGCAAAAGAGGGGAATAATTACTTCCAGAAGATGGAGCCTTGGACTGTTGAGGATGAAAACAGGTTGAAAGAAATATTATACACCTGTGCAGTGGTTGTAAAATATATAGTTTATTTGCTTTATCCATTTATGCCAAATAAAACCATGAAACTTCTTGATTTAATGAATGAAGAACTTGATTTGGAAATTAGGGGAAATACTTTGAAAAAGCCGAAGGTTGTATTTACAAAAATTGAAGATGACCAAATCAAGATGGTTAAAGGAAAACTATTAAAATCAGAAGAAGCTAAGGAAAAGAAGAAAAATAAAAACAAAAAAGATAAAAAAGAAAAAAACAATAAAGACGAAAATAAAAACAACAAAGAAAATGAAAAAGGTGATTCTATGGATTTAATAAGCATTGATGACTTTGCTAAAATTGAGTTGAGAGTTGCACAGATTTTAGAAGCTGAGGAGGTTCCTAAATCCAAAAAATTGTTGAAATTAATTGTAGATATTGGGGATGAAAAGAGACAGGTCGTTGCAGGTATAAAGGGACACTATGAACCATCGGAGCTCGTAGGTAAAAAAATTGTATTATTATGCAACTTAAAACCTGCTAAATTATGCGGTGTAGAATCACAAGGTATGGTTTTAGCCGCAGGGGATGAGGTTGTAGCTCTTTTAACACCAGATAAGGATGTTCCAGTAGGAAGCAAAATCTGCTAATAAACTTTTCTTTTTATATCTTTATTCTAAATTAGATGTATTTTCATTTTATATATTTATTTTTTATTTTTTTATATTTTAAACTTTATATATCATATAAAACAAATAAGTATATATTATAAAACAGGAGGGGATGTTTATGCTATTTTTAAAAGTCAAATTTTTAGATTTAGACCTGGAAACAAATGCAGTTATTGTAAATGAAGAGGATTTAAAGGGGACTGCATATTATCCTCATGATAGGGTTTTAATAGAAAGTTCGGGAGGTTCTTTCGTGGGAACTCTATATTCAACAAAAACAATGGTAAATCCAGGGGAAGTTGGTGTTAGTAAGGCAGTTATACCAATACCTTTAAACGAAGGCGAGGAGGTTAGGATAAGGCATGCTCAAAAACCAGCTTCTTTAAACTATATTAAGAAAAAGATGGACGGCCAGATATTAAAACCTCATGAAATACATACCATTGTAGATGAGATAGTATCAAGAAAACTATCAAACATAGAATTATCTGCATTTGTGGTTTCAACCTATGTAAATGGGATGGAAACCAATGAAATTGTTGAAATGACAAAGAGAATGGCAGAAACCGGAGAAACGCTCGAATGGGATAAAAGTCCAGTTGTAGATGTCCATAGTATAGGAGGAGTTCCAGGAAATAAATACGCACTTTTAACAATTCCAATAGTGGCATCAGCTGGAATTACCATTCCAAAAACTTCATCAAGAGCTATTACCTCAGCAGCTGGGACAGCAGACGTTGTTGAAGTGCTTGCAAATGTAAATTTAGATGCAGAAGAGATAAAAAGAGTAGTTAAGACCACAAATGGATGTCTGGTTTGGGGTGGTGCGGTAAATCTGGCACCTGCGGATGATATTATAATAAATGTGGAAAGACCACTAGCAATAGACCCTAAACCTCAGTTATTAGCAAGTGTTATGGCTAAAAAGATTGCAACAGGTATTAACTATACTGTAATTGATATCCCCATAGGATATGGTGTAAAGATAAAGAATGAAAAAGAAGGAAACCAGCTTGCAAGAAAATTTATAGAGCTCGGCGACTTACTGGGCATTCGTGTTGAGTGTGTTCTGACATATGGGGGACAGCCAATAGGTAGGGCGATTGGTCCAGCACTTGAAGCAAGAGAGGCGTTGATGGCGTTAAATGACCCAAAATCTGCACCAAAAAGTTTGATTGAGAAATCCCTTTCCCTTGCAGGAGTTTTGTTAGAACTTGGAGGAGCCGCGCAACCTGGAAAAGGTAATGAAGTGGCATGGGAAATACTCACATCTGGAAAAGCACTTGAAAAATTTAATGAAATAATAACTGAACAGGGAGGGGAAGAGACAAAACCTGATGAGATTGAAATAGGAGAGTATAGTGCAGAAATAACTTCTTCAAAATATGGTTATGTAACAGGCGTATCAAATAAACTAATTACAAATATAGCAAAGGAGGCAGGAGCTCCGAAGGATAAAAAGGCGGGAGTTCTCCTACATGCAAAAACAGGAAATAAGGTAGAAAAAGGA
The DNA here is from genome assembly GCF_049075655.1 of Methanothermococcus jasoni. GTDB lineage: Archaea > AGJL01 > Methanococci > Methanococcales > Methanococcaceae > Methanofervidicoccus. The sequence goes on from NZ_CP157522.1 coordinate 1,068,565, forward strand.
GATGCATTATATACAATTTATTCGAGCTCAGAGGAGAGATTGAATGCCGCAGTTAATCTTGCAAGAAGAACATACCCTGTGAGAGTTGAAGGTATGCTTCTTAAAAGAATTAGCAGATTCTAAATCAATTCGAATTTTATCTGCTTTCCTTCCCCTATTAGTTCTTTAAAATCCGTAGCAATGGGGCATATTTTATAATAATCCAACGAATAGTTTTTTCCAGAAGTTGTTAAAAGATGTGGATTTATAAACAAAATTTTTCCATTCATCTTCAATGCAATATATGGATGAGCTCCGAAGGTTTCTGAAAAACCTATCAGCTTATCCACATCCTCCTTTGAGATGTAAAATTTCTCTTTTGATGTAGTTTTGCACTCAAATGCGTAAATTTTTCCTTTTTTTCCTACAATCAAATCAATACCATGACTTCCAGCACTTCTAACCACTGCAAACCCTTTATTTTCAAACATTTTTTTGAGCTCTCTTTCAAAGTTGGAACCTTTTTTATATTTATATCCCATCAAAACAGACACCATTTAAATAGATACCATTTAAATAAAGTTGAAATAAAATAAAAAAGGAAAATTATCGTCAATCCACATAAGATGTCATGGATAAATCATGAGTGTTCGTAGATTGACTATACTTAAATTACTCAATACTTTCAACAATCTCTTTGAATTTATTAATGTCAAGTCTTTTATATTTTTCCAATATGGAATTATATTTGCTGTCAATTTCTTCAATATTTAATCCATCTTCTTTTTCAACTTCTTCTAAACCCTTTGAAATTAACTCCAAAGCCTTCTGCTCTGCTTCAAGCTGGTGAAATCCTTCCCTTGGACCTCCTTTTCTAAATGCCCTACATCTTCTCTTATCCCATATTGGAAATCCCCTATCTTTACAGAATATTTTATTTTTTTCAAGGTTTCTAACAATATTCGCTATTTCATCAACAACTTCATCTTCCCCTTCGATATATGCCCCAAAACATGTTTCTTTAACTTTTATATTGTAATCCAATGAATTTAGAAACCTAAACAATTTTGAAGGAGATGTTTTTGCATCCTCTGATAAAACTATCACTTTTGTTTTCATGCTACCACCTATTATTTTTATATATTATATTTTTCATTTATTTTATACCTTTTCGAAGTTCCTATGTCCTCTTTTATTCTCAAGTTCTTTAGATGTTATTTTTTCAATATCATTATAAAGCATTTGGTGAGCTCATACTCCTAAATCCTATTTATTCACATTAAACCATCTATAATAATTTCTCTCAACGTATTCTCTTACTTCATCAGGGTTTAATCCGTTTGCATAGGAGTATATCGAAATTCCCCCAGCTCCTACGCCCTCTTTTACAGAACCTTTGCAGTATGATTTTAAACCATCGAGCTCCGATTTATCGTAGTTAAATTTTGATGCAAATATTGGGACATTCTCATTTATTTGTTCAACAATCCCCTTCAAATCTGCATTTTTATCATTTAAGACAAATTCAGTTGTTCCTATTGATATTAATCCTGACTTTAATATATTTTCTTTTTTATAGTTTTTATCTATTTCGCCTATCACGGAAAGCACAGAAGCCATCTGAGTTCCTCCCGCCAATATGACAGGTCTCCCCCGTTTAGCTGATGAGAACGCCATTCCTGCAACAACAGGCATCATCTTGTCCCCAACTGCATTTAAAACATCAAATACATCCTTTGATTTTGCATATTTTAAACCATTTTCAACAACATTCAACTTTAATTCCTTTGGATTTTCAACAGAGCCGGAGCTTATTTTATCCTTTGCATCGTATCCCAATCCCAACAATACTCCCAAAGCCGTGGTAGTTCCACCAGGGACACTTTCACCGATTATAAGGGTATCACATGTTAAATTTTTTCCGATAATCTCCCCCATTTTAAATAACTCTTTTGAGTTGTCCATCGCCTTACCTTTATAAATATCCCCCGTCGATTTGTCATCAACGGAGATATATGGTATTTTTGGTTTTACAGCACTTCCAGCATCTATTGTTAAAACAGGAATGTCCTTTAAATCAACATTTGCTCTTGTTATGGTGGCTGGGCTTGGGCATCCTGTGGCATCTATCGGCGGTGTTGAAATGGATAGACTTTTGCCCAATACCACGAGCTCCATATCTGCGGCTGGCGTGTATTCAATCACTTTTTTATTAACTCCTGATATTGGGATGTATTTTGTAGTTTCTATTGACGAAATTACACAGGAAAATTGGACGTTTTTATTTTTTATCTTATCTAAAAATCCATCGTTATCATTTACAGAGATTATTGACATGACATACACCTTTTTATGGGCAATAAATATTTAGCAAGCGATTTCCATTTCACCTTCATTTAATCCATTGTAATTTAAACCTTTTATGGTAGATTCTCTAACTATCTCTTTATTTCTTTTTAATACTTCCAATTTCATATTTAATTTAATTACATCCTTTGTTATTTTAATTACAAGCTTCAAATTTAATTAAATTTTTTAATAAATCGTATTTATCAACTTTGAATATCTTTGAAGCGTCCAATATCTCTATCCCTACAATATCTTTGCTGTCAAAATCCAATAAAACATTATCTAAATCAATAGTTATTTTTGATTTTGCACCTTTTTTATATATAAATAAGTCATCATTTTCAAAATCATAATCAACACTAACAGTCATTATTTTTCCCTCCGTTTCCTATTTTGTGGATATATTGTGATTAAATTAATAGACAATGGTTCTACTGATTTTATCTAATGTCGGCGGGAAGACCCTTCCGTAAGGGATTGAATAAAAATCCTGAAGGGATTTTTATAGCCCTCCACTTCGCTACGGGGGATGAGAGCCGACAAAAAATATAAATATTATGACGTAATAAAATAAACATATAAATGGGCGAAAACCAAGCTCATTCTACACTATTTTCATGCACCTGCGGAAGGCGGGGGTGAGCCTGTGGAGAAGTGAGCCCCTACCTAGGTAGTTAATAACTACTGGTGATGGCAAGCTCGTTCAGTGAAGCAGGAAGCCCCTTCCGTAAGGAAGGGGCACTTCACACTAATAACTACTACAATATCATGCTCCTCGCTGTTCTCATAATATACTTTAAATTTTCCATCCTTTTGTTTTAGTATTCCCACGGGTTTATTTTCAGTTATGATTTTAAGTATTTCTTCTTCATCAGGTAAATCCTCTTCCCTAAGTTCCAATCTTGTTTCATAGTGTTTAGTTTTATTAAAATTCTTCTTTTTAGAAGTAAATAGATAAGATAATACCTCATCAATATCCATCCTTTCACCATAAACCGGAGCTCCTATACCAACCTAAAAATAAAATATTAAATTATATTTATAAATCAATATCCTCATCCTCATCTAAATACAATCTATACTGCTCTATATCGTCGCCTAATTTATTTACAATTGCCCTTGCAACTCTTCCAGGGTCTCTTGATTTTGTAATTCCCCTTCCAACAACTAAAATATCGTATTTGGTTTTTAATTCATCAATGTTATCTATTGAAACTCCGCCGGCAACTCCCAATATTAATTTTTTGTCATCGTCCGCATTCGTGTTTGTATTGACTATATTTAACCTATTCCTATTAAATGTTTCTTCATCAATTCCCCTATGCACCATTAAAACATCCGGTTTTAGTTCCAAGGAGTTGTATAATTTTAAAGGGTCGTCAATGTTTATGGTATCCAAATAACTCATTATTCCGCATTTTTCACATTCATGAATACCTTTTAAAATTGTGGCTTTTGGGGCAATACCACTTAAAACCACAGCATTTGCCGTGCATTCAAAAGCCATTCTAACTTCTATTCTACCTGTATCAAGTGTTTTTAAATCTGCAACTATGTATCCATCGTAGAGCTCCCTTATATGTTCTATAACTTCGATGCCGTATTTTTTAATAAGTGGTGTTCCTGCTTCAATTATTATCCTATCGCTTTTTGGAAGGGAATCAATTATAAATTCCATATTTTCAATTGTTGGAACATCAAGGGCAACCTGTAAATATGGTGGTCTTTCCAATCTTATGTCTCTGAATCCCACCAATGGATGTAGAGCTCTGTATTTTTCCTTTTTTATTTTTTCTTTTGATGGGTATTCATTCAGAGCTCTGGTGATGGCAAGTTTTGTTGCACCATAGTAGTAATGAAACAGCTTTCTTTTATTTAGTGTGGTATATGGAATATCTGGGACAGAAACAGTAATTACTGCCTTTAAGTCTTCGTCAAGGTCTAAATCTGCAATTGCCTTTGCTACGCCGTATTGAATTACTCCATGTAGGAGCTCATCCTGAATTTCATTGTTTAGGTTATGTCTTGGAACAACAATTGATAATGGTTTTACGATTAAATTATCCCTTAGATTTGCAAATATTGGAGATGGAGTTCTCGTAAGTGCGTTTGTAAATGCAATATCTATTTCATTCCCTTTTCCAATAATTACATTAACAATGGCATTTATATCCTTCCCAAGGACTGCTTCACCAAATTTTATCATAATATCCTCAAATTAATCTTTTATTTTTTATTTTTTATCTTTTATTTTAGTGTGGGTCATATTACACTCTAACCTCTAATACCTTCATATAAGGATAACCTCTGGTAATGAGATTATATAGTGCTAAAACCTGTGCAGAAACTACTGCACAGAGACAGAATACTTTTTTACGAATATAACCTTTGATATTAATCCAAAACTTATTCATAAATCGGTTCTTTAATATTGAATTGGTGTGCTCTATTTTAACTCTTATCTTAGAAACTTCCGAAGGAAGTTTCTTTTTATTTTTCCTACCCAATCTCCGTGGATTATGTGCTGTTATTAGTTCATTTTTGTATAATTCTATCGCTTTTTTTTAAATCTTTTGAATCATAGCCTGCATCTGCACAGGACTTTTTGGTAGGTACTAATAATTTATCAGCTACTTTACAATCGTGAGTATTTGCTGTGGTAAATTCTGCTCTTAATGGTATTCCTAACTTATCTACTGCTAAATGTAATTTAAAGCCTTTAAACATTCCTACACTGTTATATCCTATCTTTCCCTCAATATCTGTTTCGTCTTTTATTGGAGTGCTATCGTATATTGACCATTCAGGATTATTTAGTTCAATATATTTATCACCTAATAAAGTAATTATTGCATGCAATTCTTCATCTAGGGATTTTTTCCATCTATCGATGGTTCTTCTACCAGGGCAGGATTTAAATCCTAATGCAGTTAAAATCTGTGGATTATTTTGTAAGTGTAATACTAACGCTCTATTTGAATGTATGCCTTTTAAAAAGGCATACACTAATAGTTTAAGCCTCAACTCTAAATTATATCCTTTTCTCCCTACCTTTCTTCGTTTAGGGATTCGGTCAATTAAATCTGATGTAATTATCTCATTTACCACTTCCTCAGCCTTCATATTATCGTCTTTTTTATAATATTATATTTAGTATAGGTTATATATTTTGACCCATACTATTTATCTTTTATTTTATTTTTTATAATTTTTTTATAAATCATGTCTCTTTATTGGTTTTACCTTTTTCTATTTTTATTTTTTATTATTTTATCGTTATTCAAAAGTCTTTTTTAATGGCTCTAAATGTGTAGATAGTGTGTTAATTACATCATTTAGCTTTTCAAAGATTGACTCTTTATCTACCTTATTTGAACTAATGAATTTGTTTAAATCAACAATATAGGAAGTTTCTGCAATTATATAATTTAAATCATGATTAACCTTTACACTTCCAAACATGGGCACTTTAAACATGTTTTTAAAATCCGTATGATACATTTTTATAATATCCTCAGGCTCTACAACTTCATTTTTAATTATTGCCTGCATTCTGACCTACTCCCACGACTAAAGTCGTGGGGTTCTTTAGCAGGGTCTAACCCTACATGGGTTGCCAAGCCCACTACCCCTATCTCCGTTTAGGAGATTCAGGGCTACCTTATGCGATACTTTTTTTAAAATATTCAAAGCCCCGTTAATGTCTGCATTCAAAACCATGCCACACTCACTACACACATACAAACCCCTATACTTCCTATTACTCTTTTTAACTACACCACAATTACTGCAAGTTTGAGAAGTATAAGCTTCATTAACCTGTTCTACTGTTAATCCCTTTTCCTCTGCCTTATATGTTATCATACTTACTAACCTACCAAAAGGTATTCTATGCAATTGCTGATTAACCCTATCTCCAATGTCAATACTTGAAATGCCTTTGTTTAACTCGCCGATTACAATCCTTGAAACTTTGTTATCCACTGCAAAATCGATAATCATTTTACTTATTTTATGTAGATAATCCTTAGTATAATTCTTTTCCCTTACTGTTAAGCGGGATAATCGTTTATTATATTTTAACTCTTGCTTTGTTAGGGTAGATTGGATTTTTCCTTTACTTTTAGCAAACCATCGGAATTTAGAAATTAACCTTCTTCCATCGTAGATTACTGCACTGCCCGTATTGGTTACTACTGTTGCTAAATTCTTAATTCCTAAATCAATACTTAGTATATTACCTTCTTTGATAGGTTCTTGAATTACTGGTTTCTTATGGATTAAGTGAAGTATGTAGTAGGTTATCCCATAGATGGTCTGCGGAACTATCTCAACTTCTTTAACCTGCATGGTATCAAGCGGTAGAGTTTTCGATAAATCTACCCATAAGTACTTGGACTTGATACCATGCTTCTCTTTGAGATAGTTTTTAGTTTGTTTAGATAATGATAACCTTAACTTATTGCCTATGATTTTGAAACCTTGCTTCTTCCATTTTACGGGAAAGTGTCCATCTTTTGGTTGGTATCGTGGTCTTTTAGTGTGCTGTTTGAAGTAGTTTTGCCATGCAATCGCTTGCGTAGCAAGCGAGCAACGAAAACCGAAGGTTTTCGTCTAATTTGAAGTTTTTGACATACTGCCTGTGCTGACTGTGAGTGCAGGTTTTTAAACCAGAAGTTGTTCTTCATTTGAACATCTATTTTATTTGGTTTAATATTTCGCTGTATTACTTCGTAGTTGGATGTATTCCAGAGTTTTGATGCTGAATAGGTTAAATGGTTTATGATTGTTAATTGTTCATTATTTAAACTTCTGGTTAGGTTTATTGTCAGCACTCTGGTTACTTGCATGGAATTCACCAAATTTATATATGCCATTATTCTAATTACACTCATATTATGTAGTGAAGTATATAAAAAAATGATGTCCGCCTATCATCCAATCTCATAAGAGATTTTACAAAACCTTGTTTTGTATAACGATTAAAATCGTTGGCTTTCTCGGCGGTTTATCGTAAAAAATTAATTTCTTTGAAATTTTATGTCACCATACGCTTCGCACACTATAATTTAGAATATCTCTAATATTCATTTTTCCGAATAAGACTCAGCTTATATATTCCATCCTATGAATTGAGAATATTTTTTTATTAATGTTAATAAATTTGACGAAAATAATAACGTATATATAATACTATTTATTTATTCCGTAATATATGATATTATTTAATATTACACTGTTGCAACATGTGCATGTCTTTTCATTATATACTTGATGTTATTTATAAAACTGGTGGTTGTATGGCTGAAAGAATAACCATGACTATTCAAAAAAGTCTTTTGAAAGACTTAGAGGACGTCATTAAGGAATCAAATAAATCAAGGTCTGAGGTAATTAGAGATGCATTAATTGAGTATATAAAAAAATATGAGTGGCTTCATCAAATAGGTTCAAGAGCTGGAGAAATCACCCTAATATATCCATTAAATGTCCATAAAAAAGTTTTGGATGTTGAGCAGGGGTATAGGAATATTATAGTAACCTCAATTAATTACATTATAAATAACGAATTTTTAAGAGTAATGGTTTTAAAAGGTCCAAAGGAAGAAATTATTAAATTAACAGAGAATCTAAAAAGTATCAATGATATAAAATATGCGAAATTGGCAACAGTGGGTTTTGAAAATAAGAATAAAAATAAAAAATCATAAATTAGGCGCAAACATTTATTTGTGGGCCAATACCATAACATACTCTAACTACCAATGATTAAAACTCTTTATTTTTATAAAAACATAATCTATATATACCAATAAACTTTTATAATTATATTCATTAAATATATAAAAATATAACTATGTAATGGTAATGCATAAAATTTTTCAAAGGTGAGGGAATGCACATATCCGGCGCACAGGGGAAGACTTTGGTTCCTGAATATAAAGATGGTTTAGTTATATTAACACTAACAAATGAAGATAATGAAGAAATAGAATCTGTAAATATGGATGAAGAAACCACATCATTATTAATAACTCTATTAAACAGTGGTGTAATAACCGCAGAAAATATAAACAAAAAATTCAAAAGAGAGGGCGTAAAATTACAGAAAATACAAGATGTTGGAACTTGTTTTGCAAATGAAAGCAGTAGAATTTCGATAGCAATACTTCCAGCAGATGAAAGAAGAACTGCATCTATATTGGTGGGATTCCACAAAGAAGATAGGCACTCCTCAATAATCGTAAAACCAAAGAGAGCTGCTTATTTGAGTATGATATTAACAAAAATTATTATTTCGAATATTGAATAAGCAAATAATTTAACTATTTTTCTCTTTTTAATATTGACATATTTTTTATGTTTTTAATATTATAATCCAAAAATTTAAATACATAACATTAATTTTTTTAATGATAATGTTTATATAATCTAATACATAATATAAAGATTAATTATTTAGACGGTGATTTTTATGCTCGGTGTTTGTATGCGTTCAAAGTTGAAGGAAATGCCCTGGCATTCATTGGTTGAAAATTCGGTTCGAAATCCTACTGATGTAAATTTCAAATACATTGACTGGGGACTTCATTACTATCCAAAAATAATAAAAAACGAATTTATCGTAGGATTCCACGCACCAATAATTGATTTAGGAAATCCAAAAGATAAAAATAAAACCTGTTTAATAGCTTTAAAAAATATAATTGATGAAATAAAAGGATATGATTATCTAACAATTCATTTGCACAATGGAAGAGAACCTGATAAGGATACATTGATAAATAATTTATTAGAAATAAGCAATTATGCAAAAAGGAACAATATAACGTTATGTATTGAAAATTTAAGGACAGGATTTTCATCAAACCCCAACAATGTAGTTGAAATGGCAGATATTTGCGACTGCAACATAACTTTTGATATCGGTCATGTGGGCTATAATGATAGGGAGGAATTCATTGATTTGTTTTCCGACAGGATATATAACGTTCATGTGTATGAGCTCGAAAAGGATAACATAGGGCATATTGCACCGGATAATCTGGATAATTTAAGACCAATTTTGGACAAACTATTAGACAATAAATGTGATTTCTGGCTCATTGAACTTATGAAACTGGATGAAATCATACATACAAAAAATCTGTTGAAAAATTATTTAAATGACCACAAATAAGATACTTAAAAATATAGAAATATAATGGTGAAATCTTGAACATAATTGATTATAATGATAATTTTATCGATTTCAAAAGGTCATTTAAAGAATTGGAACTTTCAAAAGAAACCATGGATATAATTAATAATGAGAGTATGGATTTGAAAGATATAGTAATTGGGGAATTTTCAGGGAGGGACAGTGCCGCAGCAATAATAAAGGCGATGGAAAGTAATGATATAAATATTGTTCTTCCAATAGTGGCATTTACTGGAACAGACTATGGGGACATGGATATATTTTATAAAAATTGGAAACTTTTAAACAAGAGAATCAATCAACTGTATGAAAATAAAACTCTTTTGCCACTTCACTTCATGTTTGAGCCAAAACTTTGGAATGCATTGAATGGCAGGTTTGCAGTGATGATATCAAAGAAATACAACTATTATACACCATGTATTGGATGCCATGCATATTTAAGGATTATACGAATTCCTATTGCAAAGCAATTGAGTGGAAAGATAATAAGTGGGGAGAGAATCCACCACAACGAAGATTTTAAAATCGACCAGTTTAAAGAAGTTTTGGAGACATATCATAAACTATGTAGTGAGTTTGATGTAGAGCTCCTATTATCTGTAAAGGATGTAAAAGAAGGGGAAGAGATAAAAGAAATTATCGGCTACAAATGGGAGCAGGGGAAAAATCAATTTTCATGCGTATTCAGCGGAAATTACCGGGATAAGGATGGGAAGGTTATTTTTGATAAAGAAAATATATTGGGCATATTGAATGAATTTATATATCCATCATCAGTTGAGATTTTAAAAAAAGGTTATGAAGGGGATTTTAGATATATTGAGATTGTAAAAAACTTTATTTAAGTATTTATTATTTAGTATGTGTTGTTTTATATTTATTTGCATTATTTTTTAATTTTGGTGATATTATGAGAACCATTTTGATACTTCTTGATGGGTTGGGTGATAGGAGCTCGGAAATTTTAGGGGGAAAAACACCACTTGAATATTCCGAAACTCCAAATTTGGATAAGCTTGCGGAAAAAGGAATGACTGGACTAATGGTCCCATATAGGGAAGGCATTCCATTGGGGACAGAGATTGCCCATTTTTTACTGTGGGGGTATTCCATTGAGGACTTTCCTGGAAGGGGTGTTATTGAAGCACTTGGGGAAGATATGGTGATGGAGGATAATGCTATTTATTTAAGGGCATCCCTTGGATTTGTAAAATCTGATGAAAAGGGATATTATGTGATGGACCGGAGAACAAAAAACATATCCGAAGGAGAAATAAAAAAACTAATCAATTCACTTCCAAATTTTGTTGATGGCTATGAATTTGAATTAAAGTATTCTTATGATGTGCATTTTATATTAAAAATAAAAGAGGAAAATGGATGGATTTCAGATAAAATTTCTGATTCCGACCCGTTCTACAAAGATAGGCATGTAATGAAGGTATCTCCTGTAAAGGAATTATGTAAAAATGACATGGAATATAGAAAAGCAGAAAGCACATGCAATGCATTAAATAAATATCTGCTAAAATGTCATAAAATCCTTGAAAACCACGATATAAATATTAAGAGAAGGAGGAAACAAAAACAACCTGCAAACTTTCTGCTGACAAAATGGGCTGGGAAATATGAGGATGATATTCCATCATTTAAAGAAAAATGGGGGATGAATGGAATTATTATAGCAAATAGTGCTGTTTTTAAAGGACTATCAAAACTTTTGAAAATGGATTACATGGCTATTGAGGACTTTGAAACTGCGGTAAATACTGGAATAAAGTTAATGGATTATGATTTTATCCACATTCATACAAAAGAAACAGATGAAGCTGCACACACAAAAAATCCTATGAATAAGGTTAAAGTAATTGAAAAGATTGATAAATATTTAGCCCCACTTTTAAACATTAATTTGGATGAAAATTTAGTAGTAATTACCGCCGACCACTCAACACCTTCTGTTGGAAGTCTTATTCATTCGGGGGAAAGCGTTCCCATAGTGGTTGTTGGAAAAAATATCCGATTTGATGATGTTAAAGAATTTAACGAAAGAGTATGCTCAAAAGGTCATTTAAGGATATTTTCAAAAGATTTGATGAATGTTATTTTGAACTATACTGACAGAGCTCTGCTTTATGGTTTGAGAAGTGGGAGCTCTATTTTAAGATATATTCCAAATGATGATGATATTGAGCATTTAAAAGAATAATAAGTGAAAAAATGCCCAATGCATATGCCCATTTGGTTTTTGGAAAATTATTTTTGGAAAATCATAAAATCACAGATTTTAATATCGCAAATAATAAAAAAATAATAAATAGTATTGATTTGGACAACTTTTATTTTGGCTGTGTGATTCCAGATATAAACCATATTTCTAAATTAGAGAGAAGGATTACTCATTTTTATGACAATAATGTTTTTGAATTCTTCGAACCAAAAAATAGTGTAGAATATTCCTTTTGTTTGGGGTATGATATACACATAAAAATTGATAACTTATGGAAATACAACATACGATTAAAATACAACATACCTCTTGAAGAAAATTTGAAAATATACAACTATCTTGATTATTTTTTGAAAAAAGAATATGGGGTTGATTATAACTATTTTAAAGACCATATTTTTAGGGGCAATTGTGATTTGCTGAAAGAATTAAATATAAACAAAAAATTATGCGAAGAATGGAAAAAAAGATGTATAAATGATAAAATTGAACTTGAAAACAAAAATAATAAAAATAATGCCTATGAAAAACTGATAAAAGAGTTTTTAAATATTCTGGGTTAATTTTAAAATACTATCTTTTTTAATATTAAATGAAACCTCATCCCCTTCTTTTAACATCATTTTTGTATTATGAATTTCAGAAATTAATATATTATCCCTATATTTTATGGCATATCTCACAAGGTTGCCAAGATATTCAATATCTACTATTTTTCCAGTAAAATCTCCCTTTCCCACAGTTATATTCTCGGGTCTCACAAAATATTTATATTCCTTATCATAGGGCATATTTAAATAAGTTAGAATATTTTTTGGAACCTCATTTATATTTCCTATAAAGTTTGCGATGAATTCTGTTTTTGGGCAGGCATATATATTTTCGGGCATATCCAACTGTTCAATTTTGCCGTTATTCATAACCCCTATTCTATCGGATATTGCCAATGCCTCCTCCTGGTCATGCGTAACATATATGGAAGGTATATTTAAGTCCCTTTGAAGTTTTTTTAACTCTTTCCTCATCTTTATTCTCAATTTTGCATCTAAATTGCTAAGGGGTTCGTCAAGTAGTAATACTTCTGGTTCGATTACCAATGCCCGAGCTACTGCCACCCTTTGCTGCATCCCACCGCTTAACTCATTTATATTGTAATTCTCAAATCCTTCTAAATTAACCATATTCAATGCATCTTTAACCTTTTCTTTTATCTCATTCTTTTTTAATTTTTTTATTTTTAAACCATAGGCTACGTTTTCATAAACGTTTAGATGGGGAAAAAGTGCGTAGTTTTGAAACACCATGCCTATATTTCTCTTATTTGGTGGAATGTTAGTAATATCCTTCCCATTTAAAAAAATCTTCCCATTATCGGGCATTTCAAAACCTGCTATTGTCCTTAGGCAGGTGGTCTTCCCACACCCACTTGGTCCCAGTAATGAGATGAGCTCATTTTCACATTCAAAATTTATGTTGTCCAAAATTTTTATGTTGGAATATGACTTTGATACATTGGCGAGTTTTAGAATTGCCATTTTATCACCTTATTAAAATTAGATTTGATTTATGAGGTGTATTTTTATGGAGCATGGCATTAATCAGCAATAAAATTTTTACCTTTTAGCTTCCAGATTAATAGCACACCAACAACTGACAAAATTATCATCATTAGGGAATAACAGGCTGCAACTCCAAATTCATCGTTAATTGTAGCTTCAAACACCATGGCAGACAAAACCTTTGTGTTTGCAGTTATAAGGAATATAATTGAACCCAAAGTTTTTACCGTGGCAATAAATGTATATATCATGCTGAAAATTATTGCAGGCTTTAACATAGGCAAAACAATCTTATAAAATGTTTTTAATTTGTCTGCACCTAAATTAAGAGATGCTTCTTCTATGGATTTTTCTATTTGAGAAAGTGTGGTATATCCAGTTTTATATGAAAACGGAAGTTTTCTAACAACACAATTTAAAATAATAATTAAAGATGTCCCAGTCAATAACAGGGGTTGAGTATTGAAAGCCAGTAGATAGCCAATACCCATAAATGTTCCCGGAATGGCAAAAGGAAGTAATATTATTAAATCCAGCATTTTTCGCCCAAAAAATCTATCTCTTACAATCATATATGCAAAAACCATGCCCATCAATCCAACCAATATACTTGATGATAGTGCAAATATTACGGTATTTTTTAATGCAGGCATGCCCTTCTGTAATGCTTCTATAAGATAATTCAACGTGAATGTGTAGTTGTATCCAAAACTCTTTGTAAATGCGGCTAGAAATACCGCTGAAAATAACATACAAACTACAACGGCAAAAACCATAGGTGGTAGAGATAGTAATAGTTTGTATCTCCCCTTTATTGAATAAGGTTTTATTTTCATGGTTTTTTGACCATGCTCTTTGTAAAGTCTGTTGTATAATGCAAACAATATTAAAGAAGGTATTAACAAGATTACGCTCAATGTTGAAGCCATGGCCGTATTAAAGTTGCCTATTATTTCAAAATAAGAAGCTGTTGCAAGGGTGTTGAAATTTCCACCAACTATAATGGGAGTTCCAAAATCTGCCATAGAGCTCATAAATATTAAAAGCCCAGCACTTAATATTCCCGGGAGAAGTAGGGGAAATGTGATATTTTTGAAAACCTTAAATTCGTTGGAACCTAAATTTCTAGCGGCGTCTTCTAAATTGGAAGATATGCCCAGCAAAACAGCGGATATTATTAAAAATGCCGTGGTGGTATAATCAATTGATTGAAGAATAACTACACTTTTCCAGCCGTATATGTTTGGTTCCAATCCCAAAAGCCCGTAGGTTATTAATCCATGCCTTCCAAATAGAAATACATAAGCCAGTGAATCTATAAATCCGGGGGTAATTATTGGGAGCAATACGGCAATTTTTAAAAAAATCTTTCCTTTAATATCTGTTTTAAAAATAAGCAATGAAAACAATAATCCCATAAATAATGATAATGTAGTCGATAAACATGCTACCATTAAACTGTTTTTTAAAATACTGTAATAGTATGGGTTTTTAATAAATTCTATGTAGTTTCTTAATGTAAATCCGTCATCATAAAATGACTGTATAAGAACGGAGGATATGGGAAATGCCACAAATATTAATAAAAAAATAAATCCTATCAGATGGGACAAATATTTTGTAAATTTTATACTTGCCATCTTTTCGAATCTTTTGTAATCCATACAAACACCAAAAAAGTATTAGTATATTAATATAGAGAGAGTGGTAGATATGATAATTATGAATTAAGGTGTTATTTTGTTATTATTGATTGATATCTATTTTTCCACTCATTTAAAACTTCATCCCTATGCTCTCCCCAATATACAAAGTCCATGTCTATGAAATCTAATTCACTAGGATTTGGAACTCCTTCAAGGGTTTTTATATCACTTCTTACGGGAACTCTTGGACTTGCATTCATTAAAACTTCTTGCCCTCTTTTTGACAATACCCAATCCACAAATTTCTTTGCATTGTTTGGATGTTTGCAGTCTTTACTGACAGTGTGAATTAACAATACCATCTTTAAAATCAAAAAATAGAAATAGGTAGTAGTTAAATATCTCATTAAAAAACGGTGAATTCAGCATGCTAAAGACATTAAGTAATATGCTCACTAATTCTATAAATAGTTTAGGATTTAACTGTTCGGAAGAATTATCTAAGTTTGCATTGGTTAGAACGTTAACGCCGATAAAAACTATTAAAGCATTTTCAGAAAGTATTTCAAAAATCCACAGAACAACTATCGTTAAAAACTTGCAAAAACTCTTCGAAGAAGAGTTTTACTTATACGCTCAATTATTAAACCTTCCCGACATTTTGAATGACAATAGATTTAAATACGCTGCAATAATCGATTCAACATTATTAAGAAGATGGAGTGAAAACATTTATGGTTGTAGTATTAGATACAATTACATCGAAAATCATAGCAAACTATATCAAGAGCAAATAAACTGCTGTATCTATCACAAAAAAAAGGGCTTTATACTATTCACACTACGATAAAACCACTCGACAAAAAATCCACAAACATATTTATTGAAATCATTGAATTTTTATCTCAAACTAACATCAGGACGGTTATAGGGGACAGTTTTATCACAACAAAGAAAATTCTAAAGGTATGTAAGGAATTGGGAATCGAATACATTGGCAAACTTAGGAAAAACATTATAATCGAGTTTTTCAGTAAGAAGGTTAAAGTGGAAGAATTGTTCGAAAAGGATTTTCAAAAAAGAAAGTTCAAATTAAGGACGATTAATGGAATAGAGTTCAAATTATCCGATAGGATTGTGAATATTCCAAATGTTGGCAAGGTTAAAATCGTTGCTGTGCAAATGGAAAATCAGAAAAAACCTAAGTATTTAGTCTCTACAAACTATAAAAAGAAGGCGGAGAACATTATAATCGAGTATATGAAGAGACCAAAGATAGAAGAAAAACATAAAAGGGATAAATCGATTTTAGAAGTTGAAGGGAATTACATAACTTCTGAAAAGAGTAATATTGGATTCATTAGATTTATGGCGGTAGTATCAAACTGCATCGAATACTTAAGCTACAACTATGGATTATCGTTTTATGAAATCGTTAAAAAGTGTGGTAAAGAACTAATAAAGAAAGGAATATCATAATCACACTGTCAGGTCTTTAACTATTGCAACTGGTGAAGGCCACCAAACCACTTTATCAAGATATACTGATTTTATTGGTGCATTAGGATTTTTCATTTGAGCAATATGTGGGTCAGGAGATACTCCAAAAGTATATTCTCCTGAAATAACAACATTACCGGGTCCAGAACCTCTTTTTGTTAAAAAGGGGGTATTTTCATAAAATTTATCAAGGTATTTCCAACCTTCATCTTTTCCTTTCATTTGGAGTATTCCGCATATTGTGAAATATGCTGTTCCAGATATTGTTGGATTTGATGCTATGAGTTCCCCCTTATATTCTGGTTTTATCAAATCATCCCATGTTTTTGGTTCTGGAAGATTTTTATCTTTGAGTAATTTGGTGTTTTCCAAAACTCCAATTGTAACAAGGGATACGCCAGTCCAGTAATGCTCTTTATCTACAAATTTACTATCTATATACTTTGCATTTGGAGATTTATAAGGCATCAATAAACCTTCATTTTTAGCCTTTATGAAGGCATCAATACCCCCACCGAACCATACATCACATGAAGGATTGTTTTTTTCTGCCATAAGTCGAGATAACGCTTCTCCTGATGACATCGAAACATAATTTACTTTTATGCCAGTATCTTTTTCAAATTCTTTTGCAATTGTATCCAATCCACCGTAGGCAGCATAGATATTGATAACCTTTTCTTCTGTTGGATTACTTTTTGATGGTGTGGATGTAGAGCTCTGGTCATTAATACATCCGCAGACACTCAAAGACAAAATTATCCCAAGTATGGCAAGAATAGGCACGTATTTTTTCACAATTTCACCTTATTTACTGATGTATGGTGTGTTCTTAATTGAGATTAATATTTATAATTTATTATTTAGATTTTTTAATGGCATGAGGTTTATGTGAGCTCATATCAAAAATAATATATACTAAAATGGGAATAATTATATTGTAAATAATAAAAGAATTAAAATAAAAAAGAGGGGAAACTATGAAAAATGAAGTCTTTGTAGGAGAAGGAATGAAGTATGTTAAAGAAGATTGTCCAGACATATATGAGGCAATTGTTAAATTAAACAACGCGGTATATTCTGGAAAGGTCTTGGATTACAAAACCCAAAAGTTGATAGCAATCGGCATTGCAGCATCAACAGGAGATGAAAAAGCAACTAAAAAACAGATGAAAAGTGGAATGGCTGAGCTCGGTATTACAAAAGAGGAAATATGTGATGTATTAAGAGTAGTATTATTAACATCAGGTATGCCTGCATTCACAAAAGCTATAAAAATATTGTATGAGCTATAATCGCATTATTTCTTAATTATTTGACGAAATTCGAAGGGTCAAATATTTATGAAATATACTACATATATATTTGTATAATTTGTTTAATACATTTAGCAACAAAAGTAAGGGGTAGTATGAGTTGTATTGATGCAAAAACCATGGTAGAAGGAACTGATTTTGAGAAAAAACATACTCCAATGATTGAGTGTAATGATGTAGTTAAAGCAGGGGAAATTTTTGAAGTTAAAATTCACACCGCGGGGGTTGAACATCCAATGGAGGATGGACACTTTATCCAATTTATAGGACTTAGGATAGGGGATATTCCTTTGGCAAGAGCTGATTTAACGCAGTATGCTAAACCAGAGGTGGCATTTCATATAAAAGCTCCATCTGAAGGTCATGAAGGCACTGTCATGAAATTAACTGCATTTATGTACTGTAATTTGCATGGAATTTGGAAGTATGAAAAAGAGGTAAAAATAGAATAACACCAATATGGGATATTTCAAGAAGGACATAAGAGAATCTCCATAAATAATGAAAATAAAAAAATAAAAAAATAATATTAAAAATAAAAATAAAAATAAAAAATCGATGATACTATCCGCTAAAAATCTCTTTGAGATTTTTAGACTAGTATCATCTAAAAAAAGAGAAATCGGTGATACTATCAGATGAATTTCACAGAATGAAATTCATTACTAGTATCATCTAAAAAAAGAGAAATCGGTGATACTATGGCAAAATATCAATGTATGTGTGGATGGATATATGATGAAAATGTTGGAGAGCCTTCTCAAAATATAGCACCAAATACCAAGTTTGAAGATTTGCCAGATACATTTAAATGCCCTCAGTGTGGTTTGGGAAAAAACGCATTCAAAAAAATTTAATCCTTTAATATTTTTATAAAAGAGGTGGAAATATGTTAATTGAAGTAATCACTTCCCCACAATGCCCTCACTGTCCTGCTGCTAAAAGAGTAGTTGAAGAAGTTGTAAAAAAGGTAAGCTGTGATGACATTGAAGTAAAATATATCGATGCAACAGAAGACCCTGGAACTGTGGAAAAATACAGCATAATGGCAGTTCCAGCTATCGTCGTAGATGGGGAGGTAGCATTTGTAGGAGCTCCTTCAAGTGAGCAACTTGAAAACTACCTGAGAGAAAAATTGAATAGGTGAATTATATCCATGATTAAGGACAAAATGCTAAAAGCTTTAAACGAACAGATAAATAAAGAGCTCTTTTCGGCATATCTCTACTTATCCATGTCTGCTTATGCCGAATCCATAGGATTAAAAGGATTTGCTCAGTGGCTCAAAGTTCAATATCAAGAGGAGCTCGACCACGCCATGAAATTCTATACTTATGTGATAGAACGGGGAGGAAAAGTAGAATTGGAGTCCATCGATAAGCCAAAAAATGAATGGTCATCAATATTAGAAGTTTTTGAAGACGGATACGAGCATGAGCAGTTTATATCAGAATCCATCAATAATCTAATGGATTTAGCAGTTTCTGAAAAGGATTATGCTACAATGAATATGCTTCAATGGTTCATAAATGAGCAGGTTGAGGAGGAATCTTCATTCTTGGAAATTGTGGATAAATTAAAGCTATTGGATGGAGACAAAAGAGGCTTATTCATGCTCGACAAAGATTTGGGTCAAAGAACCTATGTTCCATTAATTACTCAAAATTAAGTGAATATTCTAAAAATATAGGTGATACTACATGGTATGGTGGAAATGTTCCAACTGTGGATATTTATTTGAGGCTGACACAGTGCCTGAAAAATGCCCAAATTGTGGCGAAATTTGCACTTTTTATGATGTAACCTGTTATACACCAGACTGCGGATGTCAAGGTTATGACCCAAAATTAGTTGCAAGGTCGCCAAATGAAGAAAGCAGACTTTAAACTTAAATGGGGGTTAAATTTAATTATTAGACGAAAACTTCGGTTTTCGTTGCTATATGCTTATTCGGAGCTCTGATTGAACTCCTTTGGATTTTGTAGCATCGAACCGAGGGTTCGAAATTAAAATTGTGAAGCAATTTTATATTCTACGCTCCTTCGGAGCTCCGATAACATAAATTAACACCTTAATAAATATATTAATCAACAAATGGGAGAGGGTAAAATATGTGTGAAGAAGTATGTTGTATTGGAGAATACAGAATGCCATTAATAGGGGAGAAATTCCCTGAGGTAGAAGTTAAAACTACGCAAGGAGTTATAAAATTACCTAATCATTTTGAAGGTAAATGGTTTATTTTATTTAGCCATCCTGCGGACTTTACCCCAGTTTGCACCACAGAATTTGTAGCATTTCAAAAGAGATATGACCAATTTAAGGAGTTAAATGCCGAATTAATAGGTTTAAGCATAGACCAGGTATTTAGTCATTTGAAATGGATTGAATGGATAAAAGATAATCTAGACGTTGACATTGAATTTCCAGTAATAGCAGATGATAGAGGGGAATTGGCTGAAAGATTAGGCATGGTAAGTCCATATAAGGGCAATAATACAGTTAGGGCAGTATTTGTTGTAGATGACAAGGGAGCAATTAGGGCAATATTGTATTATCCGCAAGAGGCTGGAAGAAATATCGATGAAATAATAAGATTGGTTAAAGCACTTCAAACATCCGATAAAGGAGTGGCACTTCCAGCGAACTGGCCTAACAATGATATAATCGGGGATAAGGTAATAGTTCCACCTGCTTCCACAGTTGAAGAAATGAATCAGAGAAAAGAAGCGGCTGAAAAAGGAGAAATAGAATGCCTTGATTGGTGGCTTTGCTGTAAAAAATTAGAATAAATTATTCATATTTATTTTTTTGGTGAATGAAAATGGTAGAAATTAAATTAGCTTGCAAATTAGATGACAGTTGTGAAAAACCAAAGTATAGGAAGTATAGGTGTAAAGTTTGCGGTTGGACATATGACCCGTTAAAAGGAGACCCTAGCCAAGACATTTCTCCAAAAACTCCATTTGAAGAGCTTCCGGACGATTGGATTTGTCCCATTTGCAGAGGTAAAGTTGGAAAAGAGTCCTTTGAGCCATTGGATGAATTAGTAGAATTTGACTGAGGTAAAGTATGAAAGAGACAATTACAAATTTAATAAAGGCATACATTGGGGAAAGCTTAGCTAGGAATAGATATACTTGCTATGCAAAAATTGCAAAAAGTGAAGGATATGAACAGATTTCAGAGATATTTTTATTAACAGCAGAAAATGAAAGAGAGCATGCTAAATGGCTATTTTATTTAATCACCGAATTAAAAAAGAAATACAATGTTGATGAGGATTCAATAAAGGTAAATGATGTTGAAGTCCCTATTGTTTTAGGAAATACTGCTGAAAATTTAAGGGCTTCAATCGAAGGGGAACATTTTGAATATACTGAAATGTATCCAAAATTTGCCGAAATAGCAGAAAAAGAAGGATTAAACGACATTGCAGAAAGGCTGAGGGCAATTGCAATTGCTGAAAAGCATCACGAGGGGAGATTTAAGAAATTGTTAAAAGAAGTTGAAAATGGAACAGTATTTAAGAAAGATGAATCTGTTGAGTGGGTTTGTAGGAAATGTGGCTACACTCACAAAGGGGATGAACCGCCAGAGGTGTGTCCATCTTGCAGCCATCCAGCGAAGTATTTTGAAATATTATGTGAAAAATATTAATTGTAAATTAATATTTATTACCATATATGTAAATTAAAATTAAAATCAAAAATAAGGGGGCGATATATTATGAAAAATGCATTTTTAGTATTTTCTTACATGCACAACGATAAGCCGAACATGCCAGTAATGTTGCATGTGTTGCTATTTGCAAAGGAGATGAAGGAAAAGGGGGATGATGTGAAAATAATATTTGAAGGCGAAGGTGTTAATTGGGCTAAGGATTTGCTAAATGAAGAGCATCCATTTTCAAACCATGCTAAGCCCTTAATGGATAATTTTGTAGTTTGTGAAGCATGTGCAAGCATGTTTGGCATATTGGATGATGTAAAAGATAAACTAAATGTTGAAAATGACTTATTCGGGCATGTAAGTTTAAAGAAGTATTTAGATGAAGGTTTTGATGTAATTAAATTTTAATTAACATTTTGGCTGTTTAGCCAAAATTTTTTATTTTATTTTTATTTTAATTTTTATTAATACTGCGTGGTGATTTCATGACACTAAGTTCAAAAAACTTTAATCCTGAGATTCCTAAAAAAGTTATTGAAGCTGGAAAGGATATACTAGGAGAAGACCATGTAAAGTCATTCCAAAGATGCTACCAGTGCGGAACATGCACGGGGGCATGTCCAAGCAGTAGAATAACGGCTTTTAAAACTAGGAAATTAATAAGAATGATTCTCAGCGGTTTAGATGTTTTTGATAGTGAAGATATGTGGATGTGCACAACATGCTATGAATGCTATGAAAAATGTCCAAGAGAAGTTAAAATAACTGATATTATAAAAGCCGCAAGAAACGTGGCATGTCAAATGGGGTTAATAGCTGAGGCACATAGAAAAACAACATTGTATGTTTATTTAACAGGTCATGCTGTCCCAGTAAATGACGAGATAAAAGAAGTAAGAAAAAAGATTGGATTAACTGAAATCCCCCCAACAACCCACAAATACCCTGAGGTTTTGGAGGATATAAGGGGACTTATGAATGACTTAGAGCTCTGCGATAAGGTAGGAATTTGTCCAACAACAAAAAAATTAAAAGAGCTTAAACCTATGAGATGGGAAGATTTAAGCGAATAGGTGATGTATTTGGCAGTTAAAATAAAAGACGGGATATACTGGGTTGGTTCAGTGGATTGGGAAGTCAGAGAGTTTCATGGATATGAAACTTCAAAGGGGAGCTCATATAATTCATACTTAATAGTGGATGAAGAAAATGTTTTAATTGACTCTGCAAAACATTACATGTTTGAAGAGCTCATGGAAGGAATTTCATCAGTAATTGACCCAATGGATATTGACTACATAGTGGTAAATCATGCAGAAAAAGACCACAGCGGGTGTATTGATAAAATTGTTAAATTGTCTGGTGCAAAGGTCATCACAAATGAAAAAGGGAAGGAACATTTAGAGCTCCAATTTAACACAGAGGATTGGGAGTTTATAATAGTAGATACTGGCGATGAGATAAACATTGGAAAAAGAACTTTAAAATTCATAAAAACCCCAATGCTTCATTGGCCTGACAACATGATTACCTACTGCATTGAGGATAAAATTTTATTCTCCAATGATGCCTTTGGACAGCATGTAGCAACGTCGGAAAGATTTGACTATGAAGTTGAAACTATTGAAGAGATTTTTGAAGATGCGAAGGAATATTTTGCAAATATACTATTGCCCTATAAAATGCTCATACCCAATGCAATTAATGCTGTAAAAGGTTTAGATATTGACTATATTTGCCCATCCCACGGATTAATATGGAAAGAAAAAATAGAAGAAATTTTAAATAGATATATGAAGTGGTCATCAGGGGAGTGTAAAAATAAGGCTGTAATAGCTTATGATAGCATGTATGGTTCAACTAAAAAAATGGCACATGCCATAGGAAGTGGATTGTCAGATGAGGGTGTTGAAGTAAAAATTTATAATATCTCCGGAACTCCAATGAATACAATAATGAAAGAGATTTTAGATGCAAAATATATCTTAATCGGCTCCCCAACATTAAACTCAAACGTATATCCCCCAGTTGCAATGTTTTTAGCATATATGGAAGGATTAAAACCAGCAGATGGTAAAATAGCAGTAGCGTTTGGTTCTTACGGATGGATGGAAATGGCAACTGAAATTATAAAGAAATCCTTTGAAAAATTAAACTTTAAAGTTGTCGATGATGAATGCTTAAAGTGTAGATTTGTTCCAAAGGAAGAGTATATAAAAAAATGCTATGAATTTGGAAAAAAACTATCAGAAATTGAAAATTAGGGACAATAAAATAAAATTATATATTATATATAATATATAAAAAAATATATAATAACTGTAAATATTCAAAATAGGGAGGAGATAAATATGATAACAACAAACCACCCGTTATATGAATCATTAAAGGATATTCAAGATTTTAAATTAAAATTGGCTGAATTCTTTAAAGATAAGGACGTATTTCCAATAAAGAGCAAAGTTGAGTTAGCAAATGCATTGCCTTGTGGTTTATCATTGCCTTGTGGGGATATTGAAGCAGGGGAGTTAGTTAAATTAATGACTGATGCAGATTTTCCAATAAAAGACTACGAGGATTTGGCAATAAAGTTATCCAACAAATGTGTAATTGAAAAGAAGGAAAAAGAAGAAATGTAATTAATATTTTTATTTTATTTTTTATATTATGGTTAATCCATTCTTTCGTATATTTAGATATGGTGAAATAATGAAAATCTTTGGTATAAGTGGAAGTCCGAGATTACAGGGAACTCATTATGCAGTAAATTATGCATTGGATTATTTAAAAGAAAAGGGGTGTGAAATTAAGTATTTTTCAGTTGCTCGAAAAGAAATAAAATTCTGTATGCACTGTGATTATTGTATAAGAAAAAAAGAGGGCTGTATTCATAAGGACGATATGAATGAAGTTTATGAAAATTTAATATGGGCGGATGGAATAATAATGGGGACACCAATTTACCAGGGAAATATTACTGGACAGTTAAAAACCGTAATGGATAGATGCAGGGCAATAGTTGCGAAAAATCCAAAGGTTTTGAATGGTAAGATTGGAATGGGTATAGCAGTTGGAGGAGACAGAAACGGTGGGCAGGAAATAGCTTTAAGGACAATCCATGACTTTTATATAATAAATGAAATGATTCCAGTAGGTGGAGGTTCATTTGGTGCAAATTTGGGTGCAACTTTCTGGTCAAAAGATAAAGGAAAAGATGGCATTATGAAAGATGATGAAGGGTTGAGAGTTTTAAGAAAAACTTTAAATAAATTTTTAAACATACTATCTAAAAGATAAGTAGATTAATATCATTATATATGAATTTTTATAAAAAATAAAATAAAAAAGTGTGGTTTCATGGTTAAAATTGCATGGGGCATTACCGGATGCGGAGATAAAATAGAGGAAATAGTTCATCTGATGATTGAATTAAAGAATAAATATAATTTGGATATAGATATATACGCATCAAAAAGTGCGAAGGTTGTTTTAAAGTGGTATAAACTCTGGGATTTGATGATGGATGAATTCTATGACATTAGGGTGGAAGTAGATGCAAATGCTCCCTTTTTACCGGGAAAACTGCAAACTGGAAAATATGATATATTTATCGTAGCTCCGACGACTGCAAACACCGTTGCAAAGGTGGCACATTGTATTGCCGACACACTCATCACAAATTCAATTGCTCAGGGCGTTAAAGCGAAGGTTCCAACATATATTTACCCGCCAGATAATAAAATTGGGGAAATTGAAACAATAATCCCAAGTGGAAAAACTTTAAAGTTATATATTAGAAAGGAAGACGTAGAAAATGTTAATAAATTAAGAGAAATGGACGGCATAACAATTTTGGATAGTGTGGATGAGATAAAAGAAACGATTTTAAAATATGTGGAACATAAAAAGGATAATGAGTGATTAATTATAAAATACTTTTTTCATGTTTCATACGCATCCACTAAAAATGAAGAAAGGTGATTAAATGCTAAAAATTGAAAATTTATGTGTTAAAATAGGTGATAGGGAAATTTTAAAGGACATCAACTTGAATATCAATACCGGTGAAACCCATGTTTTATTTGGTCCAAATGGGGCAGGTAAATCAACATTAATAAATACAATACTGGGAAATCCAAAATATGAAATTGTAAGCGGTAGTATTTATTTTAAAGGAAAGGATATTACCGATATGCCAATGCATGAGAGGGCAAAACTTGGGATAGGTATATCCTATCAAAGTCCGCCAGCAATTCCCGGAGTAAAGTTGAAAAATCTTTTAAATATAATTTCAAATAGAGATTGGAATGAAATTGAAAAAATGGCTGAGATATTAAATTTTAAAGATTTCCTTGAAAGAGAAGTAAATGTTGGATTCTCAGGCGGTGAGGCAAAAAGGTCTGAATTACTTCAAATATATGCTCAAAATCCTGATTTTATAATGTTCGATGAGCCAGATAGCGGTGTAGATGTAGAAAATGTGGAATTAATTGGAACCCTTATAAATGAATTACTTGATAAAAACAAAATGCCAAGTGATAGAAAAAAATCTGGTTTAATAATTACACATATGGGCCATATTTTAAACTTTATGGATGTAGATAGAGCTCATGTTCTCTATGATGGAGTTGTAGCTTGTTCAGGTCATCCAAAAGAAATTCTTAATAACATAATTAAATACGGATATGAGAGGTGTGTAGCATGCTATCAAAAGAGAAAGCACTAAAAATAAAGGAAATTGCTGAAAAATATAAGGATGTTCCAGCACCATATGGGGAAGATATAAACCTTGGAGAATACAAGATAGAAAAAGGCGGTATATCAGTAGATTCATTGATGGAGCTCGACGAAGAGTATAAATCCAAACTTGAAAGCATTGGTATAGATATTGAAGAGAAGAGCTCCGCTGGTTCATACTTGCAGATAAACAATAAGGCAGTTTATTCAAAAACAGACTCAAAAATTGAAATGATGCCTATCTCAGAGGCATTAAAAAAATATGATTTGGATGATTACTACTGGAATCTTGTTGAGATTAAGGACAAATACTCAGCAAGAGCCGCATTGGAATTAACAGAAGGATTTTTCATAAGAGTTCCAAAGGGAGTTAAAGAAACAATACCACTTCAAACATGCCTTTTGATTGGTGAGGAGAGCTCATCCCAAAATGTTCATAATATTATAATTGTTGAGGAAGGGGCTGAGTTAAATGTAATTACTGGATGTGCAACTTCCTCACATGTAAAATCAGGGCTTCACATTGGAGTTTCTGAATTCTATGTAAAAAAAGATGCAAAATTGACATACACTATGATACACGACTGGGGCGAAAATGTCCATGTGAGGCCAAGAACTGGGGTGCATATTGAAGAAAATGGTGTATTTATAAGCAACTATGTTGTTATGTCCCCTGTAAAATCAATTCAAAGCTACCCAACCGCATATTGCGTGGGGGATAATTCAAAGGCAACATTCCAAACAGTAGCTTATGGAAAAGGAAACTCAAAAATGGATATGGGTTCAAGGGTTGTTCTATCTGGAAAAAACAGTAGTGCAGACATGATTTCAAGAACTATTGTCGTGGATAATGCTGAAATAATAGCAAGAGGGCATCTTATTGGGGAAAGTGAAAATGTGAAAGGACATTTGGAATGTAGAGGTCTAATTTTATCAGATAATGCGCACCTTCATGCAGTCCCTGAATTAGATGCTAGAAAGACAAACCTTGATTTATCACATGAGGCAGCTGTTGGAAAAATTGCAGAAAACCAGCTAATGTATTTAATGTCAAGAGGTTTAACAGAGGATGAAGCAACATCTTTAATTATAAAAGGATTTTTAAGCGTGGATATATCAGGACTTCCGCCAAAACTTGCAAAATCTGTTGAGCAGATAATGGAAATGACCCTTGATGCATTGTAATTCTCTTTTATTTTTTTATTTTTTTAGTTTTTTAATTTCGCATGATATTCGGGAAATTAAGTAGAGCTCTTTTAAATTTAATATTGCAGTTCGTTTAAATTATAGATTACAATATATAAATATAAAATAACCTAAATTGTTAATGGCTAAAAATCTAAAAAAAAGAAATAAAATTATTTTTGCTGTTTATTTTGATGGTATATAGGAGTCCATTTTAATTTTCTTGCAACTCTTTTGAGTTTAAAGTTTTTTTCACATTTTGATGAGCAGAAAAACATAACGGAACCGTCTTTTTTCACATATTTTTTTCCAGTTCCAGGCTCAATTTTTCCGCCACAAAAACTACATGTTTTCCATTCCATGTTATTCACCTTATCTTCTTCTACCTAGTGGCTTTGCTTCTCTTTCTGTTTCTCTGAGCATTATAATATCCCCAACTTTAACAGGACCTTTAACATTTCTTGTTAAAATTCTTCCGGTGTCTTTTCCACCGAGAATTTTACATCTTACCTGAAATATCTCTCCTGTCACACCGGTTCTTCCGCTTACTTGGAGAACTTCTGCGGCTGTTGCCTCTTTATAGACCATGTCATCAGACATTTAATCACCTATCCATATAATTTATTAAATTATGCTTTTAAAGCGTTTATTTTTTCTACTAATTCATTTAATGCGTTTGAATCTCCCTCAGCTACAACTGCAACTGCGGATGTTGGAACTTCTAAACCAATAGCTTTTCCTAAATCTTCTTTTGTAGCTACATAGGTGTAAGGAATACCTTTTTCTTCGCAAATTACAGGTATGTGAGCAACGATTTCTTCTGGCTGAACGTCTTTTGCTAATACAACCAATTTAGCATTTCCTCTTTCTACTGCTTTTGTTACTTCGTTTGCTCCTTTTTTAACTTTTTCTGATTTTGAAATTACTTCTACTGTTTTTTCTTCTATTTCTTGTGGAACATCAAATTTTACATAGATAGCCATAATATGACCTCCTTCATTTTTAAAAATCGTTTTTTATCCGGATTATGCCCACTCATATCATCATGGTATTAAAAAGAGTGGCTAGTGCTATATCATTTAAAGTAATATATATAAGTTGTGGTTTGACATGTTTTGAGATTTAACTATAAATGTAAATATTTAAGCATATTTTTTAATATAATTAAGTTTCGTCTTAATCAAAATAGAAATTTATATATATTACCACATTTACAATTAAATTGTATTTCGTTAATAAATGATATATTATGTAATTAAATATAATTAACAAATATAGTTGATAAACGTGGCTGTATGACAGTAATACATTTTCGGTGAGTTTATGGAAATTATTCTAAAAAAATTGGAAAATCATGAAATGAATAAACAGGTAAAAAAAGTCATTGATTTTCACGGTTGTTTGAGTCCCGGGGCATTGATAGGTATTTACATGTTCAATTTGGCAAAAAAAATTCTAAACATCAATGATGGAGAACGAATGTATGCAACATGTGAAACCTATAACTGCCTTCCTGATGCATTCCAAGTTCTTGGGGGATGCACAATAGGAAATAAAAGATTAAAAGTAATAGATACTGGAAAAATGGCAGTTTCAGTAAATACAATTGGAAAAGAAGGGGAGAATATAAAAGGCGTTAGAATTATTCTCGACAATAAAAAAACGGCCAATTACTCCGCCCTTCATCCTTGGTATATGAATACAAAAAAGGTTCCTTATGATGATGTGATATTGGATATTATTGATGCCGGAGAATCAGTATATTCTTATGAATTTATAGATGTTGCGGTGCCGGTTAAATTCAAAAAACGAATAGAATTATGCGATATTTGCCAAGAACCATTTGTTTCATACAATGGGGAGAAGATATGCCTAACTTGTTCGAATAAATAATAATTATTGGTGATACGATGGATACAATCACGCTTATTCCAAAAAATAATATTGACATGCCAATTGAGGCTGATGTAATTTCCCCCGATGTTTTTGCAAATAAAACCCTTGATGAAATAAAATCATTGCTTGTTTGGCAGGGGAACACAAGAGTTCCTTTATCAGAATTTTTTGAAATTAAAGGAGAGAATGTTCCTTCAAAAGAGCCCACCATTGTAATAGACGGAGATGTTAGCAAGGTAAAATATATCGGCTCAAAAATGAGCTCCGGTAAGATAGTAATAAATGGCAATGTTGGCATACAGTTGGGATATGAAATGAAAGGTGGAGAGATTATAGTAAATGGAGAGGCTGGCAGATTCGTAGGAAGTGAAATGAAAGGCGGTAAAATCCACATAAAAGGAAACGCAGGAGATTATATAGGCTGTGCATACCGAGGAGATTGGAGAGGAATGAGAGGAGGCACAATAATCATTGAAGGAAATGCTGGAAACAACATTGGTGGAGGGGCTCTTAAAGGAGAAATAATTATAAAAGGAAATGTCGGTCAGTTCTGTGGTATCAACCTGAGGGGTGGAAAAATCGTCATTGGTGGCGGTGCTGAAAGAAATGTTGGTGCTGAAATGATTAAAGGAGAGATTATAATTTGTGGAACTATTGATAAATTCCACCCTGGTTTTGAATTAGTTGAAGAAGTGGATGGAAAGGAGCTCGGTTTGGATGGAACATTCCTTAAATTCACAGGGGATAACTCCATGAAAAAACCAAAAGGAGTTTTATATGCTTCAAAAGAACATAACAAGCATCTTATAGGATTAGAGTCCAGAACTGAAAATTATATAATCGGAAAAAACAAAATTGAGGCAGTATTTAACTCAGGAAGCACTATTGTGCAGGGTGCAATTATCAAAGGGGGAGACAAATTCACAAAAGAATATATTGAAGTGTGTGCAGTTTGCCACATCCACCCTGATGATTACAACATATTGGGACAACCCCAAAAAGTTAGGATTTCAAGAAAAGGATATGGCGTGGTTGTGAGAGCTCTCCCTGATGATGACCTTCAAAGAGGTAATGTCTTTATACCAAGAAGTATTTGGGCAAATGTTGTGGCAGACCCATATACCGAGGGTTCTGGCTCTCCAAACTATAAGGGATGTAAAGTAATTGTTGAACCTGCTTCTGATGATGAAAAAATACTGAGTGCAGAAGAGATATTGGAATCCTATGGGGTGAAATAATGAAAGAAGTTTATAGAAGTCTTATATGTCCCGTCTGTGGCGGTGCATGTGATGATATTGAAGTAGAATTTGACTCTGAAAAGGAAGAAATAGTTGTTAAAAATGCCTGTAAAATGGGTGCGGCAAAATTTAAAGAGGTTTATAGTCATCACAGAATCAGAACTCCTCAGATAAAAAAAGATGGGAAATTTGAAAATGCAAGCTGGGATGAAGCTTTGGATAAAGCGGCTGAAATACTGGCAAATGCAAAAAGACCACTGTTTTTCATAGGAAGTGAAACATCGACAGAGGCGATGAGAGTTGGATTACACATGGCTGAGTATTTAAGGGGAGTGGCTGATTCAAACGCAACTATATGACACGGACCTACACTTATGGGAATTC
Source organism: Methanothermococcus jasoni (assembly GCF_049075655.1). Taxonomy (GTDB): domain Archaea; phylum AGJL01; class Methanococci; order Methanococcales; family Methanococcaceae; genus Methanofervidicoccus. The sequence continues at coordinate 1,099,460 of NZ_CP157522.1, forward strand.
AGGAATCCGGAATTTCTGGTTCCACAGCAGGAGAAGTAACAAATAGAGCAGACCTAGTGGTGTATTGGGGAACCAATCCAATGGACTCAATGCCTAGGCATCTGTCAAGATATGCGGTATATCCAAGAGGGTTTTTTAGAGAAAGGGGGAAACGAGATAGGTTTGTAGTTACAGTAGACCCGAGAAGAACAGCCACGGCAAAGGCATCTGACCTGTATATTCCTATAAAACCTAACTCCGATTATGAAGCATTTGCGGCAATATTAACAATATTAAAAGGAAAGGAGCCACATCCTTCTGTGGAAGAAATCACAGGAATACCTATTGAAACCCTTAAAGATTTGGCACATAAAATGACCACATGTCAGTTCGGAGCTCTCTACGGTGGATTGGGATTGCCTGCATCAAGAGGAAGGAACAGGAATATTGAAATGATTATGAAGGTAGTGGCTGAGATTAATAAATATACAAAATTCACCATAGGAGCAATTAGAGGACACTGTAATGTGGCAGGGTTCAACCAAATTGCATCCTGGATGTATGGATTCCCATTTGGTGTGGATTTCCTGAGAGGATACCCAAGATTCAACCCAGGGGAAACTACAACAGTTGATTTATTACTCAACAAAGAAGTGGATGCCGTATTTGTAATGTGTGCTGATTTAGGAGCTCACCTGCCAAAAGAGTGTGTTGAGTATTTGAAAAATGACATTCCTGTGATTTGTGTAGATATAGCACCATGTCCTACAACATCATTGGCTGATGTGGTGTTGCCGGGCGTAATTGATGCTATGGAGTGCGATGGAACATTTTACAGATTTGACAATATCCCTATCAACTACAAGCCATTTACAAAATCTCCATTCCCATTCACAAAAAGCAACGAAGACACATTAAAACAGTTGTTTGAAAAAATAAAAGAAAAAGTAAATAACAATCCTGAAAGAACAGCGGATGATGTGAGAATAGAAGTTTAATATTAAATATTTTTTATTTTTTTATTTTTATATTTATATTTATTTTAATATTATTTTTTTACTCAAAAACCCACACATCAACAACATCATTTTTATTTTTTAAAGTTTCATCTTCTTTTATCTCAATTAATCCATCGGCATAGGCGATTGATGTAATTAAATTAGAGCCTTTAAATGTTGGGTATGCCATACCATCTTTTAATTTAACTGGACGGAAATATGTCATCCCATACTCGGAAGGTATATCTTCTGATAGGTGAGCTCTAACAACCTTCTTTGAAAATGGAACATGTGCCAGTTTTTTTAAGAACGGTAGTAAAAACACATAACTACAAGTTAAACAAGACACCACATTTCCGGGCATGCAGAAAATCGGTTTTTTATTTATCTCACCAAAGAGCATAGGCATTCCAGGTCTCATTTTGACTTTATGAAATATTATTTCCCCTATGCTTGATACCACTCTTGGAAGATAGTCCTTTTTTCCAGCAGATACTCCACCGGAGGTAATAATTACATCGCAGTGTTCCAATGCCTTATTTATCTTACTTTTTAAATCATCAATATCATCCTTTGCATTTCCAATAAATATTGGTTGGCAGTTTGATTTTTTTACAATGGAAAAAATTGTTTTTGAATTTACATCCTTTATTGAATTTAATTCATTTCCCGTGGATATTATACCAACCTTTGGAGTTTCATAAACCTTTATTTTTTCAATACCCAACGATGCAATGATTCCTATATTTCTCTCGGTTATTACTGTCCCTTTTTTTAAAACTTTATCATTCTTTTTTATATCGTCCCCTATTTTTATTATATTGGTTTCTTCAATGTCACCAATTAAACGAATCTCATTATTTGATTTTTCAACATATTCAATAGGGATTACATAATTAGCCCCTTCGGGAACTTTTGCACCTGTGGCAACATGGATACATTCGCCCTTTTCAATTTTTAAATCTCGCATATCTCCTGCAAGGACTTCATCTACTAGTGTGTAATGTTTTAAATTTAAATCTACAACAGCATAACCATCCTTATCCGATTTACTAAAAAATGGAATGTCCATATTTGAAGTAATATCTTCTGCTAAAACTTTACCGTATGAATCGTATATATCTACATAATTTACCTTATTAAATGAATATTTATTCAATATATTTTTTGCATCACATACGCTAATCATTATATCACTACCTTTTTTGAAAATCTTAATATTTTAATTATTTTTTTAAATAATAGTAAGTCTTTATACTTAATATTTATCCAGTTTAGTAATATGCACTAATTACAAATATAGTATATTATATATAAATTTCCAAACTGCCCCAATATAAAATTAAAATAAGATAATACTATCTAATGAATTACTCCACCTTATGGCTGAGTTGAATGAAAACCTTTCTTCATGCCCCTTATCCTTCGGACGAAGTTTCCCAACTCATAAGGAATACTAGCTCAGAGATTGCCCCCTTTTAGATGTTCAATTTTGTTTTTTCTGACCAACAAAACCCAAAGGATTTGTCGAAAATCCGAACTTGTGAGTTTTCATCTGGATATCACAGGTTATAACCTATAAATAGTATAATATAATATATCATTAACAACTAAACAATATTGTAGATTTTATACGATTATACTACATAACCTAAATTGGGGTTAGTATGAAATTATTATCTAAAAGAGCTCAGCTATCATTAGAATTTTCAATATTGCTTTTAGCAATACTTGTAATGTCCATTTTATCAATTTATTATTTCCTAAATGATAATTTTAACGAAAAAGACAGGATGCTAGATAAAATAGAAGTTGGGGCTAAAACTGCTGTTTCACTTGTGAATTCTGGATGCAATGGAACTCATACGGATTATCCGATAATATATTTAGGTATGAAATATGATGACACTAAAACAAATATTAGTATATATGTAAAAAACCGGAGCTCCGTAGATGATTACACAAAAAAGTTTATTAACTACACAATATATAATAGTCAAAATATAAATAGCTCTAAATATAATATAAACGTAATATATTCAAATGACTAGAAGGGATAGTATGGCATGTATCGACAATTATAATTATGAAATATTGCACAAAGGTTCATTTAGGGAATGTGCGGAATACATCAGAAACAATTATAAAAACATAAGGGATTTAGACGCTGGGGAGGAAGTTGTGGAAGGGGTCATGTTAATTGGTAAGCCGCCAATTCCAATAGCTTATGAAGAAGATTATATTGTATTTCCATATACAAAACCATGTTATGGAAGTTTTGTTTTAAAAATCCCCTTAGAGGAATATATAAAAAGCGAAAAGAAGAAAAATGAAGATAAAAAAGATAAAGAAGGTAAAAATATATTATCTAAATTAAAATTTTGGTAAGGTGGTATTTTGAAGATAATGATTATATTGGGGTGTCCAGAACCTCCTGTTTTAATTCCTTCTTTTATATATCTTTTAAATATGCTAAAAAATAATGGTCATGAAGTGGTTGTTTCGGCAAATCCTGCTGCATTAAAATTGATTGAAACAGCTGACCCTGAAAAATATTATTTAAAAGGTGTTGGATTTCAAAATATAGACGAAGGATTGAAGCATAAATTTGATGTTGATATGATTATTGGTTTTGCACATAATGATGCTGCTGTTAATTATATTATTACCTATAAAACAGTTTATGGTTCAAAAACTACTGCATTGGTATTTGGTAGGTGTATAAACGAAGAATTTGTAAAAAGTTTGGAAGAAGAAGGTATTAAAACATTTACCGCCAGGGCATTCCATAACCCAATGCCTGTTGTTGTGCAGTTAAAAAAGATTGTAAATGAAAATTTATAACCATATAATCTATTTTATTTATTTTTATAAAACTTGTATATTTTATATTTTGGTTAATTCATCCTGCTTTATCAGCGCTTCCCTTACACTTCTTTTAACACATTTTGCAATCATTTCTCCCAGTTTTGTATGCCCTCCCGTATAGTCTGCCTTTTTCCCGAATCCTTTAACAACAATTATATTATCCGTTCCTGTTCCAGTAGCCTGCAATTCTGGGTATTTTGTGCTTTTTATGTTCAATTCCTGAAATGCGTTTGTTTTTGCTTCGGTAATTGTAATAATTGCCCTTGCCATTGCCCCATCTGTTAAATCTGCATTTGTTATAAGTATTATATTAACAGTTCCGACTTTTTCTTTTTCAACCAACTTTCCATTAACGATTTTATAGGTTTTAAAGTCTTTTTCGATATAATCCGCTTCTTCATCCCCCAACCGTATGGCATTAAATTTTGCTCCCGCAGTTGTAAATGCTATTGTGTAGAATTCATCAAATTCTTCTTTTGCAACGGCAAGATTGTCCATATTTGCCCCAGTGGATAACAATGCAATATCCTTTTCATTTATGCCTATCTTTTCCAAAACCTGCTTTTCATAATCTTTATAACTATGGACCTTATCCCAGAATAGAACAGGTATTGAGTTATTTCCAACATATTTAACAGTTTTAAATCCCTCTCTTGTAGATAATACTTTTCTATTTTTATTAAATTCAATCATCAATGTTTTTGTAGGTTCTGATTCATCTCCAATTTCTACTGTATGGGGTATTTTTAGAGCTCTCCAGTTATCCAATTTATAAATGTTTTCAATCACTTTACCACCAGAAATAAATATTATATTTTTAATATAGTTTAATAATTTAGTATATTATTACGATATTATATTTAATTGATATTTAAATGTTTTAAAGTAATCTTAAATTAAGCATATAAATAGATATGTCAATATTAAATATACCAATTATCCAAAAAATAAAAAATTAAACTATTGATAATATGATGAATAAAATACATGAAAAGCAATTAAACGAAAATAAAATTAAAATATTGGATGAGGTAAAAAAACATTATAAAGAATACTTTATTTACGCCATTAAAAGAAAATGGTTGGAAATTCCTGATGAGATACACCATAAAGAAATAGGTTTTGGATATTTAAAAAAGGTAGATAATAGGAATATATCCTTCGATTCTGAAAAAGAATATTTAAAATGGGTTTTGGAAAACGCTCCATTTCATTTATATAAATCTCTCTCATATATGGAACATCCTGATTTCATTGGCGGTGCTTCTCAAAAAAAGATATTAAAAAGAGAGATGGCATTTGATATTGATGTCCATAGGGTAAAAAAATGCACTCATGAGGACGATGGCTGGATTTGTAAATACTGTTTGGAGGAGGCAAAAAATCAAGCATTTATATTAATTGATGAATTTTTAATATCTGATTTTGGTCTATCAAAAAATGATTTAAAAATAGTTTTCAGTGGAAATAGAGGATATCATATTTACATAAAACCGCAGGATGAGGAGATAAAAAATACCATAGAACATTGGGATAGGTATCAAAGGCGATATTTTATAGAGTATATATTGGGAAAGAATTTAAATTTAAATTATGTTGGAAGCGGATGGAGTAGGAGAATATTAAATAATATAAAAAATAAGCAGATAAAAACCCAGTTGAGTAAAACCAAAAATTGGAAGCAAATAATTGATAAAAAAAATGAAAATGATAAAAATAAAATACTATCAATAATAGAAAATACCAAAAACAGATTGGAACTTGATGAAAAGGTTATGGAAGATGACATTAGATTGTTAAGAGTAATTGGTTCTTTACATGGATATACAGGATTTATTGTTAAAGAAATAAAATACAATTCATTGGAATATTTTAACCCTTTAAACCATGCAGTATTTTCTAAATTCAATAAAGAATATTATAATGTAAAAATAAATCAAAAGATTGATTCATTGAGAATAAAGGATAAAACCTACACTACTCGGAGTAAGGAAATCCCTGCAAGCATGTTATTGTTTTTATTTGGTCATGGCGTGGATTTTGAAATATTGGATTAATCATAGAAATTTAAGTTAATTTTAAACGCTCATGTTCTTATATCGGTTGAAAGTAATATCGATAACCATGTCTGTTTATTATTTAGTTTCAATGCCAACAAGTCTAAATACCCCTGTAACCATCGGAAACTAACTCCTCGGTATTTACTCATATAACTTCTTAAAAAACTGTGTCTATTCTCACAGCTATTGACATGAACATCTCCACGGGCAAATTCTCGCTTGGAATGATTTACAAAATCATGCCCTTTCACAGTATTATCTAAATATATAGGTAGGTTTTCATAGATAGAATATTCATCAGTATATATCTTTATTTTTCCATTAATACAATCCTTAAATCTGTTCTTGAATTTTTTAGGAAACTTTTTAAGATTTTCAAAAACTGTGAATTTAACTTCCTTAGATTTTCGAACTACTATTGTAATTATTGGAGGTTTTCCTGATTTTGCTGTTCCTCTCCCTCTTTTGTGAGAACTTCTTTTTTTAGGATTCTTTTTTTAAACCTTTATCTCCTGCATGGATGTAAATTTCATCCATCTCTATAATATCTTCCAATGTAGGGGATAATTTACCAGATATTTTTTGAACCTCATGGACGAAGTTTAAAACTGCTTTGTAGTCCCTATCCAATTCCTCAGAAATCTCTTTTGTAGATTTATGAGGCATATTTGCCAAAATATACATCATTTCATTAACTGGAAATTTATGATGTTCAAATATGGTATTAGTTAGGTCATTGAATAATTTTCCACAGCTTTTACATTTATATCTTTGAGATTTCTTTGAGTTAGAGCCGTATTTTAAAATCTCTTTACTATTACAGTATGGACAAGTTATTCCATCTTTCCATTTAGCTTTCCTAATTACCTCATAACATTTCTCTATATCTGGTAGAAATAAATTCCTGATAATGTCTTTATTCTCTATCATGGTAAATATTATATATTTGAGAATATATAAATATTACCAACTGGAATATACAGATGAGCGATTTTAAATTCTGAATAAATCCAGCCCTATATCAACGGCACGGGCGGAATGTATTAAGCATCCCATGGATATTACATCAACATCGTATTTTGCATAGTCTAATACATTATCTTCGTTTATTCCACCACTAACTTCAATAAATGGTCTATATTTATTTTTATTTTCAAATTCATTTATTATATTAAGGGCTTCTTCAATATTATCAGGCTTAAAATTGTCTAACAATATAATATCTGGTCTGTATTTTAATACTTCTTTTAACTGCTCTAAATTATCTACTTCAATCTCCACCTTTTTTGAGAAACTGAGCTTTTTTATCTCATTAAAGCATTTCTCGATTCCAACGGCTTCAATGTGATTATCTTTAATCATCACCATATCATCCAATCTTAATCTATGGGTATCGCCTCCCCCAACATAAACTGCATATTTTTCAACCATTGATAGCATTGGGAGGGTTTTTCTTGTGCAGGCGATTTTTACATTTTTATTTATTTCCCTTACCATTTTTACTATGTGATATGTTTTCGTAGCTATTCCAGACAGATGCATTAGAAAATTTAAAATTGTTCTTTCAAGTGTTAAAATTGTTTTTGTATTTCCATAAATCTCCATTATATGAGCATTTTTCTGGACGACACTCCCCTCATTTACAAAGATTTTGTATTTTAGATTATAATCATCCAAGAAATCCGCGACAAAATTTATTCCACAAACTACTGCATTCTCCTTAACTCTTATTACTGCCTTGGATTCGTGGTTTTTTGGAATAATCAATTCTGTGGTTAAATCTCCAAAACCAACATCATAAATAAGAGATTCTTTTAAGAGTTTTTTTACACATTCATTTATCATAAAATCACCAATCAACATATCTATACCATTTTATATTATTTATTAAATTTTAACAGTGATGAATTATTTATTAAGGAATTCTGGAATTTTTTTAATTTATGAATATAAATACATTTAATATATCATTATGCCCTCTATGATTAGCCATATAATTAGCCATATATAGTATGTATTTAAAATATTATCAAATTATTCTTTTATGTATATTATTATAAGGTGGTATCTTATGCTTAAAACACTTCCCCCCACACTAAGAGAGAAAAAAAGATATATTTCATTTAAAATTCTTTATCATAAGGAATTATCTGGAGGCGAGGTAGTAAATATAATCAGAACTGCAATTATTGATTACTATGGAGTTTGGGGCTGTTCAAAGAGTAATCCGTGGTTAATTGATTATAATCATCCAAAGGGTCTTTTAAGAGTATGCCGTGATGAAGTGGATTTTGTGAAGTCCGCACTTATTTTATTTAATGAATATAAAAAACATCCAATAAATATAATAATATTAGGAGTTTCGGGAACTATCAAAAAGTCAAGAAAAAAGTTTTTAAAAGTCCCTCATGAAGAATATTATAAAGTTATTCAGAGAAGAAAAAAGGAGATGCAATCCAAATAATTCAATAAACCATAAAAATAATTAAAAAAATAACTTAAAAACATTAACCTAAATAAAAAATAAAGGTGCTATCATGTTAAAAACCAGCATATTTGGAATCGATTTTAAAAATCCTGTATTTTTAGCCGCTGGAGTGATGGGTGAAACAGGAAGTGCATTAAAAAGAATGGCAAAAAATGGTGCAGGAGCTCTATGCACAAAGTCAGTTGGAATGGAAAAAAGGGAAGGACATAACAATCCAACAATGGTTGAAGTTGAGGGAGGTTTCTTAAATGCCATGGGACTTCCAAATCCAGGAGTAAGGGAATATGTCGAGGAACTTGAAAGAGTGAAGGATGATTTAAAACGAATGGATGCAAAATTAATAGGTTCTATATATGGAAAAGACCCCAATGAATTTTCGGAGGTTGCAGAAATTATTGAGCCCCATGTGCAATTAATAGAGTTAAACATATCCTGCCCACATGCCGGTGGTTGCTACGGAGCTCAGATAGGACAAAATCCAGATTTATCATATAAGGTTGTTTCTGCTGTAAAAGATGCTGTAAATATTCCCGTTGTGGCAAAACTTACCCCAAATGTGGTAGATATAAAGGAGATAGCAAAAACTGTTGTTGAAGCAGGAGCTGATGGGATTACGGCAATAAATACCTTAGGTCCTGGAATGGTAATAGATATAGAAACCCAAAAACCAATACTGGGAAATAAAGTCGGTGGAATGTCGGGAAAAGCTATAAAGCCAATAGCCGTAAAAAATGTATATGATATTTACTCAGTAGTTGATGTCCCAATAATTGGAGTTGGAGGAATAACTACTGGATATGATGCTATTGAATTTATGTTGGCAGGAGCTCATGCTGTTCAGGTTGGAACTGGTGTTTATTACAGAGGATACGACATATTTAATAAAATCTGCGATGAGATGGAGGCATTTTTAAAGGAGAAGAATCTCAAACTCAAAGATATAATAGGGGGAGCTCATGAGTGAGAAAAATTTTAATGAATTTGTGGAGTTTCCGAGCGTAAGCGAGGAAATGAGCAAATTCGAAGAATTTGTGCAATTTTTAAACTCAAATAATCCATCTGAGGTAATCGATAAGTTAAATTTAATAAATGAAATGGAGAAAAGTAATAAATGGGATAATAAAAGTAATAAAAGTAATAATAAAGATAAAACTAATACTAACACTGAAAGTAATAAAAAATACATCACATACTCAAAAAATGTATTTATTCCATTGTGCAATTGGTGCAGGAATGTTTGTGGATACTGCACATTTAGAAATGAAAATTATAAATTGATGAATAAAAATGAGGTTAAAGAAATCCTTTTAAAAGGAGACAAATACGGCTGTAAAGAGGCATTATTTACATTTGGAGAAAATGTTGATGAAAACGAAAAAATAAGGGAAGATTTAAAAAAAATGGGATACAGTAGCATTTTAGAATATCTTTATGATTTGGAGGACTGGTGCCTTAATAATACTGAATTATTGCCCCATACAAACTGCGGGATACTGAATTATGAAGAACTAAAACTATTAAAAGAAGTTAATGCTTCCATGGGTCTTATGCTTGAAAATTCAAGTGAAAGGCTTTTTAAAACCATCGCACATAAGGACAGCCCTGGAAAAGAGCCGAAAAAACGATTAAAAATGATTGAAAATGCTGGAAAATTAAAAATCCCATTTACAACAGGTATTTTAATTGGGATAGGTGAAACAAACGAGGAAATTGTTAAATCATTATATGACATTAAAAAACTTAATGAAGAATATGGGCATATTCAGGAGGTTATAATTCAGAATTTCAGGTCGAAAAAAGGCATACCTATGGAGGACTTTAAAGAGCCTTCTCCTTTAAAAATGTTGAAGGTTTTAATCGTGGCAAAATTAATATTAAACGATATATCCATACAAGTTCCTCCAAATCTAAATTCTGAAACTGGTCAGTTATTCTTATTTGCGGGTGTTGATGACTGGGGCGGAGTATCTCCATTAACAAAAGATTATGTAAATCCGGAAGCTCCATGGCCGGAGATTGAGGAGTTAAGGCGATATACTGAGGAATTTGGATATGTATTAAAAGAGAGATTGCCAGTTTATGAAAAATATATTAATAAAACATGGTTAAGTGATAAGGTGCTTGAAAAAATTTTATATAAAAAGTAATAAAAAACAGATAATAAAAGATAGGCAATAATAAAAAAGCAAAACTACTTAATTTTAAACCAGCAGTATCCATTTTCTTTTATTATTAATCTATTCTCATCCCATAGATTTATTTTATATTTTTTTCCATTTAATTCATTTAGCATGGCAACAAGCATGGATGGGATGGGGCATGCACTTCCAGGTATTTCAGCCTCCCCAATTTGCTTTGGGCAGTATCTACATTTATCTATTTTTATCCCAATCTTTTCATCTTCAATTATGTAATCATCACACATATCACAAAAATTTATTAAAAATTTTATTAATTCTTTTTCGTCTTCCGGGGTGTCAGAATGTATTTCTTCCACACATCTTGCAACTTTTTTTCCCACTCCATTTCCTACAAGATTTGTGGTTCCTTGATTTAAGATTCCCAATTGTGCAAATTCTGCCAATAATGAGGTTAAAACAATATGTAGATTTTTTAATTTTCTATCTTCGATTAATTTCTTATATGAATCAATTGCCATATTACCACCTTTTTAAAAATATGTTAAAAGGTAATAAAATAGCATATATATACTTTTTTAGAATACTTTATAATAAATAAAATTAATTTTAATTATGGATATAACATAATATAATGCAAGTATTAAATAATTTAATAATAATATAATATAAAAAAATAATTAAAAATATTAACTAAAATTAATAATGGATTCAGGTCGGGTAAGTATCATCATAAATCAGATAACCCTCTTTTCATCATTATCCATTTTTTATATTTTATATCACTTAGTATCTAATCATATATATACTTTAACAAAATAGCGGAGCTCATAGTTAAATTTAAATAAGATATTTATCTTAATATGTTTTTGATATATTCCAAGTTTTACATGACTTATAATTAATTTTTAAATAATAATATCTTATTGGAGATAAAATGTCTAACCCAAAAGATAGTCTTAACGCTATTAGAAATAGAATTAACGAAATAGACGAGCAACTAATAGCATTGATGGCTGAAAGAACTCAGTTTGCAGGTGAAATTGCTCGTCTAAAAATGGCATTAGATATGCCCATAAATGATGAAAAAAGAGAACGAGAAATTCAGGAAAAAACACGAAAATTATGTGAAAAATATAATTTTAACCCTGATTTAGCGTTAAAAATACTAAACCTACTTATAGATTACAATAAAGAAATACAGATGAAAGAATTAAAAAAATAATAAATTATTTAAATAATAATTATATTATACTAATAGACATTATAATAATCACGATATTAAAAACATAAAACAATATAAAAAATTAAAGAATTAAAATAAAATAAAAGGTGATACTTTGGGAAGAATTAGACAAACATTCATAAAAAGAGCAGGAGAAGAGCTCTTGGAAAAATTCGAAGACAAATTCACAACAGATTTTGAAACAAACAAAAAAGCTGTTGAAGAAGTTGCATTAATCTCTACAAAAAGACTCAGAAACAGGATAGCAGGATATATTACATCAAGAGTTAAAAAAATGAGTGCATAATTGGAGATGATTTTTTATGCAAGGAGTATTTCCTGCAATTATAACTCCATTTAAAGATGGTGGAGTATATTATGAAGGGTTGGAAGAAAATATAAATTTTTTAATTGATAATGGTATCAGCGGTATTGTCTCAGTAGGGACAACCGGAGAATCTCCAACCTTAACATATGAAGAACATCAAAAAGTAATAGAAAAGACTGTTGATACAGTTGATGGAAGGGTAAAGGTAATAGCAGGCACAGGCTCAAACTCCACAAAAGAAGCTGTCGAGCTCTCCCAATTTGCCGAAGATGTGAGTGCCGATGCCGTGCTTTTAATAACTCCATACTACAACAAACCCACCCAAGAAGGTTTAAAGAAACACTTTGGTAAAGTGACTGAATCCATCAATATTCCAATAGTATTATACAATGTCCCGTCAAGAACAGCGGTTAATCTTGAACCAGGGACAATAAAATATTTATATGAAGAATACAGCAATATCACAACGATAAAAGAGGCTAATCCTAATTTATCACATGTCTCAGAAATTGTAAATTCCTGTGATATAAATATTCTTTCTGGAAACGATGAATTGACTCTCCCAATAATATCTCTTGGGGGAAAAGGTGTAATTAGCGTTTTAGCAAACATCGTTCCAAAGGAATTTGTTGAAATGGTGGATTACGCATTAGAAGGTAAATTTGATAAGGCGAGAGAAATCCACTATAAACTATTTAATCTTATGAAATTAATGTTCGTCGAAACAAACCCAATACCTATAAAAACTGCCATGAATATGTTAAAGATGCCTGCTGGTGAGTTAAGACTTCCATTATGCGACATGTCCGAAGAAAATAAATTAAAATTAGAAAATGCACTAAATGATGTTGGATTATTGAAAAAATAATATACTAATAAAAATAAACTATAAAAAATAGCATAATCTATATATATAATAATCTTTGTGATATTTATGGTCGATATAGAAAAAATTCAAAAGCAGGCAGAAGAAATTGTTGAAAAGTTTTCAACAGTCCTTGAAAGTTTTGAATTGGGAAATGAAGAAGAATACTATATCCTTGAAACCAAAAATGTTTTAAGGGATGATGACGAACCCGTTTCAAATACTTCATTTAAAAAAGATGCACTTAGCATAGCTCCAAAAACAAAAGATGACTATATCGTCGTTGAAAAAAGTAAGTGGAGCAATTAATAATATATATATAAAAACAAAAAGGAGCGTGGTACTATAAAAAGAAGTTCAAGAAGATGGAAAAAGAAAGGTCAGATGAGATGGAAGCACTACAAAAAGAGAATTAGAAGAATGAAAAGAGAAAAGAGAAATAAATAATCATAATCATTAAATTAATAAATTCAATAAATCATTTTATTTTTTAGATTTTATATAAAATCATCAAACAATATTTCATCAAATTCATATTCAAAGTCTTTTTTAACATACATTTCAAATTCCTTGGGAGTTATTAGCGGTTTTTTATAATTTAAATAATCATCTAAAACTATTCTTGGACAGGCACATATTATATAGGCATCAACATTGTATATTAAATAATTTGGCGAGATATTGTTTAGGACAATTGGAATATATTCGATATTGTTTTCTTTTAAAAGACTCAACATATTGTTAAAAATATTTATTCGACATTGACCTTTTTTCGTTGAAAGCACAACACCAATCTTTTTTGGAGGATTTAAAAGCAACTTTGAAATAGCCCCTATTCTTTTTTTGATAAATTTCTTTATCTCATCATCGGTAATTTTGGAGAGCTCCCCAGTTACAGGGTTGTATATATTCACAGGTTTTTTAAATTTATATGCCAGCATTAAAGGGTGGAATCTCCCTGTTCCAACAAACAATATATTGCCCATATTTTTTGCGGTTTCTTCGCCAACGTTTGCCCTACAACCAAGTATTACCGCAGGATTGTATTCCTTTAACATTTTTTTAAACTGTATAGTCGTGGCAATAAGGATATTGTCTCCATATTCATTTAAAATTTTTTTAATATCCTTCATAATAAGTTCTAAATTTTCACCATCGGGTTTATAGTATGCATGAATAAAAACTGTTGGTATTTCTGGTTTAGCATAGGGGAGCTCCTCGTGACCATAGTGTATTATCAAATCAACATCGAGAGATTTTACATCAATATCGCATAAATCACATGCTCCAAAGCAGCTTTCACCCCATAGGATGAGCTCTAAATCTGCATCTGCATTTTTATATTCATCATCTTCTTCAAGATATTTTTTTATTTTATCTATCTCTTGTTCAACGGATAATTTTAAACCCTCTGGTGCTTGAAATAAAATTCTTTTTGCATTATTTCGTTTTATTTCACTTATTACTCTTTCTGTTTCTAAGTCCCACATTGTATCACTTGTTTTTAATCTTCTCTACAACTTTTATTCCATATATTTCGGTGCTAGGATACTGACCATTTTCATCTTTTTCAATGGCTTTTACCATATCCCAGATGGTCAGAAGTGCAACAGAAACCCCAGTAAGTGCTTCCATCTCTATGCCAGTTTTATATGTGGTTTTTACCTTTACTTCAACTTCGATATTGTCATCGTGTATGGTAAAATCCACATTTATGGAGGTGATAGGCAATGGATGGCACATTGGGATTATATTTGAAGTATTTTTCACTGCCATTATTCCTGCAACCTGAGCTGTTGTTAATACATCCCCTTTTATTAGTTCCTTTTTAGTTATTGCCTCTATCGTAGATGGTTTTAACCTTATAAATCCCTTTGCAATACATATTCTTTCAACATCTTCTTTATCTGACACATCAACCATTTTTACGCCTTTTTCATCAACATGAGTTAGCATAATTTTCCTCCACATTTGCAATATTTATATATTCTTTATATACTTAGCAGTATATTATTAATGGTATATAAATTATAAAATCGCGTGAAATAATGAAGCTTGAAGGAACTACAAAAAAGATAATGGAATTATTAACTGAATATTCCACTACAAAAGATATTGCAGAACATTTAAATCTACATCCAAAAAATATAGATAGATACATCAGGGTTTTAAGAGATTTGGGGCTTGTGATGACAAAAAAAGGAAAAAACGGCGGGGTGTTTTTAACAGAGGAGGGAAAGTATTTAATTGAAAAGAAATATATAAGTTTAATAACCATAAAGGTTCAGATAGTGACAGAGGATAGAATAGGACTTTTAGCAGATATTTCGTCGGAGATATCAAAAATAGGAGGGAATATCTTATCTACAACCCTTGAAAGGGAGCATGATGATGTAATTATTTGGCTTGTAATAGAAAATATTGAATTTGAAAAGCTAAAAGAAGTTTTAAAGGACGATGTAAAAAAACTGGTGATATTATGATAGAGGTTGAATTAAAGGCAAAACTTGAAAAAGAAGATATACCAAATTTTATTCGTAAATTAGAGGATTTAGGTTTTGAAAGACTTGTTAAAAAGGAAGAAGTGGATATATACTTCAACGGTATAGATAGGGATTTTAGGGAAACTGATGAAGCACTTAGAATCAGAAAGTCTTTGAATATTGACGAAAAGTATGTAAAATGCTATATGACATACAAAGGTCCAAAAATGGACAATATTTCAAAAACTAGGGAAGAATTTGAGGTTCAAGTGAGTGATGGAGAATCTACAAAAATAATCTTGGAAAAACTTGGTTTTAAGCCAGTAGAACCTATTGTAAAAATAAGGGAAATATACAAAAAGGATGACATCAGGGTATCTATCGATGAAGTAGAAAATGTTGGAACCTATGTTGAATTTGAAAAGATGGTGAAATTAGAATCTGAAAAAGAGGATGCCATAAAAGAACTTATTAATTTAATGAAAAGTTTAAATATTAGTAATGACAGATTAGTAAAAACATCATATTTGGAGCTGAGGGATAAAAATGAGTAAGAAAGATTCCAAATCTAACAAAAAAATAGACGGTAGAAAATTGATGGCAATATTCATTGGAATAGCCATGATTTGCTCAGTGATTCCGTTATTTTTAATGAATTTATAATTATAATAAAATATTAAAAATATTTATTATTTATTAATATAATCTCTCTTTTACGATTGATATTCTGGCTAGACATTCCCCTATTTTTAAATAATATAAAAATAATTAATGTATGTTATTTATTTACAATCTTATTAATCATTAATTTGATTCAATTATTTATTTAATTTTATTTTAATGTAGGATGGTGATACTCTATGGCTTTAAGATGTCCAATAGTAAGTGTTCTAGGTCATGTTGATCATGGGAAAACAAGCTTGCTTGATAAGATAAGAAAAACAAGAATTACAAAAAGAGAAGCTGGCGGAATTACTCAGCATATCGGTGCCAGTGAAATACCAACGGATACAATAAAAAGAATATCGAAAGATTTACTTGGAATGTTAAAGGCTGATTTAACAATTCCTGGAATTTTGGTAATTGATACGCCAGGGCATGAGGCATTCACTTCTTTGAGAAAAAGAGGAGGAGCTCTGGCAGATATTGCCATACTTGTAGTTGATATAAATGAAGGATTTAAACCCCAAACAATTGAGGCAGTTAATATATTAAAACAGAATAAAACACCGTTTATAGTTGCAGCGAATAAATTAGATTTAGTTCCAGGATGGAATTCCGTTGATGGACCTTTTGTTTTAAATTCTAATGAAACAAAACAGCACCCTAATGCATTAACGGAATTTGAAATTAGATTATATGAAAATATAATAAAACCACTAAATGAGCTCGGTTTTGAGGCAGACCTTTTTACAAGGGTAAAGGATATTACAAAAACTGTAAGCATCATACCAGTATCTGCTTTTACTGGGGAAGGTATTCCTGATTTACTTGTTATGCTTGCAGGTTTAGCACAGAAGTTTTTGGAGCAGAACTTAAATTTAAATGTTGAAGGTCCTGCAAAGGGAACAGTCCTTGAAATTAAAGAAGAGAGGGGTCTTGGAAAAACAATTGATGCCATAATATATGATGGTGTTGCTAAGCAGGGGTATTATCTTGTAGTGGGTAATCCAACAGGGGTTGTAGTTTCAAGGATTAAGGCACTTTTAAAACCAAAACCTTTGGATGAGATGAGAGACCCAAGAGATAAGTTTAAACCTGTGAAAGAGGTAGCTGCGGCGTCAGGGCTTAAAATATCTGCACCAGATTTAGATAGTGTTATAGCAGGTAGTCCATTGAGAATTGTTCCAAAAAATAAAGTAGAGGAAGCTAAAAAAGAAATTATGGAAGAAATAGAAGAAACGGCAATACCAACTGATGATGAAGGAATTATTATTAAAGCCGATACAATGGGCTCATTGGAAGCTCTTGCAAATGAATTAAGAAAGAAAAATGTCAATATTAAAAAAGCAGAAGTAGGGGATGTTTCCAAGAAGGATATCATAGAAGCATCATCCTATGCTCAATCTAACCCATTAAATGGCGTTGTAATAGCTTTTAATACAAAGATACTTCCAGATGCTAAAACAGAAATGGAAAAATCAGAAATAAAGGTATTTGAAGGAAATATTATATATAAATTAGTTGAAGATTATGAAGAATGGTTCAAAGAAATGGAGGAGCTCCTAAAATCAGATGACTTTAACAAACTTACAAAACCTGCAATTTTAAAGATACTTCCAAACTGTATATTTAGAAAAAGCAAACCTGCAATATGTGGAGTGGAGGTTTTGTATGGGACATTAAGGATAGGAAGTCAGCTAATGGGAGAAGACGGAAAAAGATTGGGATATGTTAAAGAAATAAAAAATAGTCAGCAGGAAAACATAAGAGAGGCAAAAGTCGGCATGCAGGTTCCTATTTCAATTGAAGGAAATATTATGCTTGGAAAGCATGCAAAGGAAAATGATATACTTTATGTAGATATTCCCGAAAATGAAGTTAGAAAACTGCATCACGAATATATGAATGAATTAAGAGGGGATGAAAAAGAGGCTTTGGAAAGATATGTGGAATTAAAAAGAAAATTGGAAAATAATATGTTTTGGGGCATATAATTGATTTATTATATTCATATAAATTTTATATATTTTTAAGTTCCCTATTTTCACTTTAAATGTATATAAATTAAAATAAATTAAAATCGTAAGTAATATATATGATATAATTACAAGATACATAAATCAGCTAGGATAAATTAATTAAATTCAAAATACATATTATAATATTTAATCCTTTAAATCTCTCTATTCTTGGAGGCATATCATGATATTAATTATAGGTTATGGCTCTTTTGGTCGTAAGGTTGTAAATTATGCCAAAACCATGGATAAAGTCGTTGTAATTGATAAAAATGCTTCGGTATTTGAATCTCTTGAAAAAGTTGATTTTAACTATGTTGTAGGGGATGCGTCTGAGAAAGAAACGCTCAATAGAGCCGATATTAAAGATGCGGACACTATATTGGTACTAACTAATAAATATGAAATAAACAAAAAAATAGCAGAATTGGTGTCTGAACTAAATCCAAAAGGATATTTAATAGTTAGAGGGATTGTAAAATATCCTGATTTATATTCTGGTATTAATGTAAATAAAATAATTTATCCAATAGAATGTGCGGCTAAGGAAGTCATACATGAAATAGAAAAATCTAAATTAAGAAGAAAATTAATGGATTTGGAAGAAATAGTTATGAGTGTTAAAATAAGACACAATAATGTTTCTGAAAATTCCAAACTAACTGAAAATCATGAAAATAACAATAATGGAGATAATAAAGTTCCTTTTTTAATAGTTATGCACAATAATCCAGACCCTGATTCAATAGCAAGTGCAATGGCTTTAAAAAGAATAATGGGAAAATGGGGGGTAGATTCTGATATAACCTATGGTGGAAAAATAGGATTTGATGAAAATAAGGCAATGATTAATTTATTGGGCGTAAAATTAATCCATATAGATGAGATAGATTTAGATGATTATGTGGGCATTGCATTAGTGGATGCCTCATCTTCAAAGGTATTACCAATAGATGCTAAAAATCATAAAATTGATATTATTATCGACCATCATGACAATGGAGATTTAATTGCTGATTATATGGATATTAGGTCAGATGTTGGAGCTGCGGCAACTATTTTAACAGATTATTTAATGCATTTAAACATGACACCAAAACAGGATTTGGCTACTGCCCTTTATTATGCTATATGCACGGATACAAACTATTTTAAAAGAAAGACATCTAAAAAGGACTTTGAAGCTGCGGGGTATTTGCAGGATTTGATGGACCCAAAGACACTAGAAATGATAGAAAATCCTGAAATGGATACTGAAACCATGGAAATATTGGCGAGGGCAATTATTAACAGAAAGATAATCAGAAGCAGTATAGCTCTTTCATATGTTGGAATGATAAAAAACAGAGATGCCCTACCAAAAGCTGCGGATTTTTTACTTAAAATGGAGGGTATTACAACAACATACGCTTTTGGAATCTCTGAAAACAAAATACACATAAGTGCAAGAACAAAAGATTTAAGGATTGATGTTGGAGACATAATGAAAAGAGCATTTGGAGGAGGAGGACACCAAAAATCTGCTGCGGCAAGCATAGACCTCGGAATTTTTGAATCGGTTTCAGACAAAGATTCCCTTAGAAAATTGGTTGAAGAGGCAATTCAAACTAAAATACTTGAAGTCATGGGTATTGAAGAAGGAGGGGAAAAATCCAAAATTAGTGAGCAGTAAAAAATATAAGAAATAAAAAATAAATAAAAATAATAAAAAATAAAAATATACTAATGTATGATATTATGCTCAAAGAACTGATAAACAAGATAATTTGGCATCCAGATTACGACTCAAAAGACTATGAAATAGTTTATTTGCATAGGGTTAGCGATAGTGAAAGGGAAGATTATAAGGGGCAGTCAATTCTTAATAAGATTATCACAATGGATAAAATATCGATAGAAGATTCATTTATAGTTTATAATGTGAATAACCAAATAAGACACATTCCATTTCATAGAATTTTAGAAATTAGAAACAAAAAAACTGGGGAGATTTTGTATAAAAAAGTAAAAAGATAATTGTTATCTAAAATATATAAACAAAGAAGGTTATTCATATGGTGAAAGTAGAGGAATATATGACAAAAAATGTGGATTATGTCGGTCCAGAGGATAGGGTAAAGGATGTGGTGAAACTTATTAAAGAAACCACTCATGATACATTTCCTGTGGTATTAAATGGTAAGTTAGTCGGTATCGTTTCAGTCCATGATTTAATCGATAGGGATGAGAATGAAAAAATAAAAAATCTCATGATTAAAAGAGAAGATATGATTGTTACTCGACCCGATGCAAATGTTAGGGATGTTGGAAGAATTATGTTTAGAACAGGATTTTCAAAACTTCCTGTTGTGGATGAAGATAATAATTTAGTGGGCATAATAACAAATACTGATGTAATAAGGTCCCAAATAGAAAAAACCACCCCTACAAAATTGAACAAGATAATAAAAACCTATGAAAATTTAGGTTATAATATTAAGTTGGAAAAAGGTATTGTTCCAGTTGAAAAAATTAGGCCTACCCAATCAAAGGTATATGAAGATGAGTTGTTTGGAAGAATTTATGAATTAAAACGGGGTCTTGCAGAACCTATAATAGTTATTAAAACAAAAAAAGGAGATTATTATATATTAATTGACGGACATCACAGGGCAGTGGCATGTTATTTATCAAACATACCAGAATTAGATGCGTATATAATTGAAATAGACACAGATAAGCCACTAGGTATAGAGAAAACTGCTGAAAAACAGGGTTTAAAAACACTGGCTGATGTCAAGATAATAGATGAAGATAAAAATGATTCATGTGAAATATATAGGCTTGGAAGTAAGATAGCACATTTGCATTGATATTGATAATTTTAATATTTTTTTAAATATTTTTTTATTTTAATATTTAATATTTATTTTTGTTATTTATTTGGCGGTTTTTTATTATTTAGTAGTTTTACAACTTCCATATAGATAAATGTGGAAAAGGATGCAACTAAACATATTATCCAATCTCTTAATCCAAGTGTAGTAAATTCAAAAATGCCCCTTAAATATGGAGTGTATAAAATAATCAATGTTATTATGGATATAAAAACTACCGCTAAAATCAATATCTTATTCATCGGAGCTCCGATTTTAAATACTGATTCATCCAATGACCTAAAATTAAAGGTATTAAATATTACCATTCCTACTATTGTTGTAAAAACCATAGTTCTTGCGTATTCTATATTTGCTATTGGATTGGAAATAATAAATACCATAAATGCCACAAAAGCCATAAAACTGGCTAATTTTATTACTAAAAAAAAGTTTTTTTTAGCCAATATCTCTTGCCCAATCTTTCTCGGCGGTTTGTTCATGACATCCTTTCTTACGGGGTCCATACCCAATGATATAGCAGGGAGCTCCTCGTCAAATGCATTTATAAATAAAATTTGTAAAGGCAACAATGGAAGATAGTTAAAACCGTATATTAGTATGCCTATTGATATAAGGATTACCTCTGTAAAATTCCGGGAAATTAGATAGCAGGTGAATTTTTCTATATTTTCGTATATATTTCTACCGCTTTTAACTGCCTCCACTATCGTGGCAAAATTATCATCTTGGAGAATCATATCGCTGGATTCTTTTGCGACATCAGTTCCTTTTATGCCCATGGCTATGCCTATATCTGCCATTTTTAAAGCTGGGGCATCATTAACACCATCACCAGTCATAGCCACAATATGACCTTTTCTTTTTAGGGTTTTAACAATCTTTAATTTCTGTTCAGGCATGACTCTTGCGTATATCTCCACAACATCCACAAGAGATTCAAATTCTTTTTCATCTAATATTTCCAGTTCGTTTCCAGTCATAACTCTTTTGACTGTTTTATTATCATCATTATCATCCAACAACCCAATTTTCTTACCTATTGCCTTTGCAGTTTCTTCATTATCTCCTGTTATCATTATTACCTTTATGCCTGCTTTTTTACAGGTTTCTATTGCCTCTTTTACTCCTTCTCTTGGCGGGTCAGTCATACCAACTAAACCTAAAAAAATTAAATCATTTTCAATTTCATCATCTTTTAACGTATTATACTCATAATAATCTTCATTACAAATTTTTTTATATGCCACGCCAAGAACACGATAGGATGAGCTCGCCAGTTTGTTATTCATCCCAATTATTTTTTCTATTTCATCGGCATTAATTTCCCATATTCCATTGTCCTTTCGAAGCGAATCCTTCGGATTCGCTGACTTACGAAAACTCGAAGAGTTTTCGTCAAGTTTGATAAATTTGCATTTTTTTAAAATAACTTCCGGAGCTCCTTTTGAAAATACGATTAACTCATTATTTACATTATTTACCTCATCTACTTTATGAACTGTTGTCATCAATTTTCTTTCGGAACTAAACGCTATTTCTTTTATTCTCGGGTATCTTTTCTCCAAATTATCTTTCCATAAATCAGCCTTTGCACCAGCAACGATTAATGCCACCTCTGTTGGGTCTCCAATGGAGTCCCATATTCCATCGGTTTTCCTAATTACTGCATTGTTGCACAAGGAAACAGCCTTTAACAGTAAAACCAAATTTTCCTGAGTATCTACTTTAATATTCTTATCCTCTATAAAAAATTTCCCTTCTGGTTCATAGCCCTTTCCAGTTATTTCATAGATTTTGCCATCAACAAAAATTTTTTCCACAGTCATTTCATTTTTTGTTAAAGTGCCTGTTTTATCGGTGCAAATCACAGTAGTTGAACCAAGGGTTTCTACTGCAAGCATCTTTCTTACAACTGCATTATGCTTTGCCATATTGTGCATGCCCACCGATAAGGTAAGGGTTAAAGTGAGTGGAAGCCCCTCGGGAACAGCCGCCACTGCAAGGGCAAGTGCAACCATTAACATCTCAGCAATAGGAGCTCCCATAAGAATACCAAATCCAAACACCGCAGAACTGGATAATAATGCAATTAATGCCAATGTTCTTCCCAAATTGTGTATTTTTATTTGAAGTGGTGTTTTTTCTTTTTCATCTTTTTCAATCATATCTGCGATTTTTCCGAGCTCTGTTCTCATACCAGTATTAATTACAATAGCTTCACATTTTCCCCGCACAATCTGAGTTCCAGCAAAAATTAAGTCCCCCTTGGATTTTTTTACAGCTTTACTTTCTCCCGTTAGTATTGATTCATCAACCTTAAATTCCCCAATTGTATCTATAATTTTTGCATCAGCGGGAATTATATCTCCCATTTCTAAAACAAGAACATCTCCGGGAACAACTTCCCTACTGTATATTTCTCTTAATTCCCCATCCCTTATTACCCGAGTTTTATATTGAACAAATTTTTTTAAAGATTCCATGGCTTTTTCTGCCTTATACTCCTGAATAAATCCCATGATTATAACAAAAATAATTACAAACAATATCATCCAAAAATTAAGCACTTCACCAATAAAAATGGATATAGCCATTGCTACAATAAGCACCCACACTAAGAAATTACTCACAAACTGCCGGATTAAAATATTAAGCCATGTTATTCTTTTTTTAGCTTTCAACTCATTGTATCCGTATTTTTCCAATCTCTCCTTAGCTTCCCATTCCGTTAAACCCAATGTCATTGTATCACAAAATATATAATAATAAATAAAAACGGTAGTATGATGATAAAAAATAATAAAATATAAAAATATGGAGTATATGGACATATTTTTAAAATTTATACATTATTTATGTTTTTTGAACTAATTTACAATCTACTGTATTTGTAAAATATCCTACAAGTTCCTTCATCAGAAACCATACAGCTTCCAATAGGATTTAATGGATTGCATGGATTTCCAAATAATTTACAATCGCTGGGTAATTTTTCCCCCCTTAGTATTTCACTACATATGCAACCTTTGTTTATTTTTTCCTCTATTTCTGGGATATCCTCATGCTCAAATATGTCAAATTTTGCATATTTTTCCCTAAGTTTTAAGCCACCTTCTTTTATAATTGGAAAACCTCTCCAAGCAACATCAGCAGGTTCAAACACTTCGTTTATCATCTTCTGGGCAACCATGTTTCCTTCTTCCCTAACTGCCCTTTTATACTCGTTTTCAACCTTTGCCGTATTGTTTATTATCTGCTTCAAAATCATGGCAATTGATACCAAAACATCAAGGGGTTCAAATCCTGCTACAACCATCGGAGCTCCGTATTTTTCACAAGGTTCATAGTATGGTTTTAAACCTGTAATTGTTGAAACATGCCCTGGACATATAAATCCATCTATATTTGTTGTTCCTTGACTAAGCAAAAAGTCCATAACTGGTGGTGTTTGCCTATGACAGTTCAATATATAGAAGTTTGATTCATTTTTATTACCACTTAATTTATTGTTAAGATGTAGGAGCTCCGCGGCTGTTGTTGGTGCTGTGGTTTCAAAGCCTATGGCTACAAATACAACTTTTCCCTTATTGTTTTCCTTCTGCTCTTTTGCAAGTTTTACTGCATCCCCTATTCCATATACTATCCTTACATCAGCCCCTTCTGATTGAAGTTGCATCAATGATTTTTTACTTCCGGGAACTCTATACATGTCTCCCAATGTGGTTATTGTGTATCCATTTTCAGCCAAATAAATTGCAGTATCTATCTCTTTCTGAGTGGTGACACATACTGGACATCCAGGACCTGGTATAACCGTTATATTTTCAGGAAGAACGTCCCTTATTCCATATTTACAGATGGTATGTTCATGAGAACCGCAGACATGCATTATCTTTACATTGTCATCTATTTTACCTGACAGTTTTTTAATAGTATCTATTGATTTTTTTATCAAAGTTTTGTCGTTGATGTTTATTGCCATAATATCCCTACTGTTTATATAATATTAATATCTTATTAAAAATAAAATGGTTAATCCTATATAAATTGTTATTTATAAAATTTATAAAAATGTGAAGGTGAAAATTATGTTCCCAGGAAGGATGAATCCAAGGATGTTAAAACAAATGCAGAAGATGATGAAAGATTTTGGAATGGATGCTGAGGATTTAAAAGCGGTGAAGGTAACAATCGAGTTAGAGGACAAAATACTTGTGTTTGAAAAGCCAAAGGTTCAATTAATGGATATGATGGGGACCAAAACATACTCCATAACAGGAAAGGCTAAAAAGATTAAGAAAGAAACAGAGGAAAAACCAGAAGAGAAAATAAAGGATGAAGAAGTTAAATTAGATATCACTGATGAAGATATTGAAATGGTAATGAATCAGTGCAATGTTTCAAAAGAAGAGGCTAAAAAGGCATTGGAAGAATGCAACGGAGATATAGCTGAGGCGATTTTAAAACTAAGTGAATAAATTTATTGAATTTTAAATTATAAATTATTAAACTTATTTTTTTACGATAAACCGCCGAGAAAGCCAACGATTTTAATCGTTATACAAAACATAGTTTTGTAAAATCTCTTACGAGATTGGATGAGAGGCGCACATCATTTTTTTTATATACTCCACTACATAATATATGAGTGTAATTAGAATAATAGCATATATATAAATTTGGTGAATTCCATGCAAGTAACCAGAGTGCTGACAATAAACCTAACCAGAAGTTTAAATAATGAACAATTAATAATCATAAACCATTTAACCTATTCAGCATCAAAACTCTGGAATACATCCAACTACGAAGTAATACAGCGAAACATTAAACCAAATAAAATAGATGTTCAAATGAAGAACAACTTCTGGTTTAAAAACCTGCACTCACAGTCAGCACAGGCAGTATGTCAAAAACTTCAAATTAGACGAAAACCTTCGGTTTTCGTTGCTCGCTTGCTACGCAAGCGATTGCATGGCAAAACTACTTCAAACAACACACTAAAAGACCACGATACCAACCAAAAGATGGACACTTTCCCGTAAAATGGAAGAAGCAAGGTTTCAAAATCATAGGCAATAAGTTAAGATTATCCTTATCTAAACAAACTAAAAACTATCTCAAAGAGAAGCATGGTATCAAGTGCAGGTATCTATGGGTAGGGTTATCGAAAACTCTACCGCTTGATACCATGCAGGTTAAAGAAGTTGAGATAGTTCCGCAGACCATCTATGGGATAACCTACTACATACTTCACTTAATCCATAAGAAACCAGTAATTCAAGAACCTATCAAAGAAGGTAATATATTAAGTATTGATTTAGGAATTAAGAATTTAGCAACAGCAATAACAAACACAGGTATCAGGCGAAAACCTTCGGTTTTCGCTACTCACCAACATCAGTTGGTGAAAGCAGTAATCTACGATGGAAGAAGGTTAATTTCTAAATTCCGATGGTTTGCTAAAACAAAGGGGAAAATACAGTCTGCACTAACAAAACAGGAGTTAAAGAATAACAAAAGATTATCACACTTAACAGTAAAGGAGAAAAACTACACTAAGGATTATCTTCATAAGGTCAGTAAGATGATTGTTGATTTTGCAGTAGATAATAAAGTTTCAAGGATTGTAATCGGCGAGTTAAACAAAGGTATTTCAAATATTAATATTGGTAGAAAGAACAACGAGAAAATACACAAGATACCTTTTGGTAGGTTAGTAAGTATGATACAGTATAAAGCAGAGGAAAGGGGATTAACAGTAGAACAGGTTAATGAATCTTATACTTCTCAAACTTGTAGTAATTGTGGTGTGGTTAAAAAGAGTAATAGGAAGTATAGGGGTTTGTATGTGTGTAGTGAGTGTGGTATGGTTTTGAATGCTGATATTAACGGGGCTTTGAATATTTTAAAAAAAGTATTTTCATGTAGCGTAGCCCTGAACCCGTTAATGGGTAGGGGTAGTGGGCTTGGCAACCCATGTAGGGTTAGACCCTGCTAAAGAACCCCACGATTTTAATCGTGGGAGTATGTCAGGTTATTAAAAATTTAAATAAAAATTTAGATAATTTATAACATGCTGAATTATCGGTGAAAAAAATGGATATTGAAGGATATGTAAAAAGATGTTTGGAGAGAAAAACACCTGAAAATAAAATAATCGAAGATGGATTTAAGAGAGTAATGGAAGTCAAAAAAATAGATGAGGAAATTGCAAAGGAATTTGTTGAGGCAGTAATTCAAGAGGTAAAAACCACTCAATCCTATAAAAAAATAGACGATGAAAAATTAAAATATATTTTGGACTGTGAGGAATCAGGAGTATCTATGGGAGAGATTGGAGGAGGTAGTAGAGGAGAAGGAGATTTTTTCATACATAGGCAGATAGCAAGGATAATCGAAAGCACAAATCAAAAAACAGAAGTTGATAGCAGGGAACAGGATGATGCAGGAGTTGTAAAATCGAACGCAAACTACATAGTTGTTGCAGTTGATGGAACTCATTCAAGATTAAGTGATTTTCCTTTTTTAGCTGGTTTTCATGTCACTAGGGCATGCCTTAGAGATGTTTTTGTAATGGGTGCAGACCCTGTTGCACTTATAAGTGATATCCATTTAGCAGATGATGGGGATGTATCCAAGATATTTGATTTTACAAGCGGTATTTGTGCAGTATCTGAGGCAATAGGCGTTCCATTGGTTGCAGGAAGCACATTAAGAGTTGGGGGAGACATGGTATTGGGAGATAGAATGGTGAGCTCCGTAGGGGCAATAGGAGTAATTGAAGATAACAAACCAACGGCAAGGAAAAGAGCAGAAGTTGGAGATGTAATTTTAATGACTGAGGGAAGCGGTGGAGGAACAATATCCACAACGGCATTATATTATGGGATGTTTGATGTAATTTATGAAACACTTAATGTGGATTTTTTAAAGGCATGTAAAAATCTCATAAAACACGACCTATTGAAATATATCCATGTAATGACTGATGTGACGAACGGAGGACTCAGGGGGGACGCCTACGAAATTTCAAAAACTGCAAATGTTTCATTGGAGTTTTATAAGGATGAAATATATAGTTTGATAAATCCAAAGGTTTTGGATATGCTGAATAAGTTGAATATTGACCCATTGGGCGTTTCAGTGGATAGTTTATTGATAATAGCTCCAAAGGAACATGCGGATGAAATCATGGAAAAAACTGGTGCAAAGATAGTTGGAGAAGTAAAGGAAGGAAATACCAGTTATTTAATAGATAATGGTAAAAAAATCCCATTGATTCCAGAGTTCAGAGAGGCAGCATACACCCCAGTTAAAAAAGTCGTGGATAAAATGAAGCCCGATAAAGAAGAATTTGAAATTATGAAGAAAAAGGTTAAAAAGGCATGTGATGAGGCAATTAAAAAGAAGGAATTTGTAAAGGAGTTATTGAATAAAAACATTTAATTCATTTTTTATCATTTATCATTATTATTTTTATTATCTATCTGTATCATTTTATTTACCTTTATTCCCTTATTTACTCTCGCATATTACATTTTTCATTTTTTTATTTTCACAGTTGTGTATGTTATTGACACTACTCAATAATGTATATATAGCTGTTTCATAACATAGTAATGTGTAGTAAAAATACTACATATTGTCAAATAATAAAACATGGTGATAATATGAAACCATCAACCATACTATTTGGGGCATTGGCATCTCTTTTAATAATTGGTGGGATATATGCCTACAATACGGACACTACGGTAAATGGGACAATATCAAATGCGGTAAATTGCCTTTGCGGTTCCGAATGCAACTTCACAGGACAAGAATCATGTATTTGTGGTAATGAATACCATCATTCAGAAGAAGATGGATGCTGTGGAATGGCATACAGGCACGGTCATGGATACAGACACGGAGCTCAGAGCTGTGCATACCATAATTATGATAATCAATAAGTTTAAATAAATATAAATAAATATAATTACATGAATATTTTTATAATCAAGAGGTGATTATATGCTGAAAAAATTAATGGTGCTTCTATCACTGATAGCACTGTCGGCATCAGCAGTATCTGCAACAGATGTCGTATTGGTAAGTGATAATTATGCAGACCAGACGGCTGCTTTGGAAGTTGCAAATGTATTAAATGCAACAGTAATTACTACAACATGGGGAATATACAACGAAAGTGTAATTGATGAAATAAAATCACTTAATCCCGATAAAGTAATAGTAATTGGTGGAAATTTAGCAGTTGTTGATGATTACATCATTGCATTAGAAAATGAAGGTCTCACAGTTGAAAGAATAGGCGGACAGACAAGATACGACACAAACGCAAATATCACATTGAGATTCCAAAATGAGTTTGCTCATGCATATGGAAATGCAACAATCTGCGTTGCTCATGGAATGGATGATATATCACTAAATGAAACAATGGCAAGAGTAAGAGACGGTCATTGTTTGGTAGTATTATCAAACGGCACTAACTTATCAGTAGAACCTGAAAGATTACATTTGAGAATTAACAAAGTAGAAGTAATTGAAAATCCAGCTTGCCCATACAACCACTCAGCAGTGGTAAATGGATTGAGAAATAAGGGGCTTAATGTGGCTGTTCAGAACATTCCAGAAGACAGAGTAAAATCAATGATACAAAATAGAATAAGATACATGGAAATGAAAATTGAAATGTTAAAAGGACAGGGAATAAACACCACTGAATTGGAAGAGCAATTAAACGAAGTCAATGCATTAATGAACCAGAACAAGTATCAAGACGCATACAGAATAATGATGCAGTTAGAAGGGGAGCAAATGGCAACAGTTAGATTGCACTTGCAACCTGGCGGCCATGGTAAAATGATGGGGAACAATACAAACATGGGCAACATGGGAGTTCCTATAGACCATCAAAATGTTGGAAATGCAGGAACTCCTGCAAACACCAACGCACCTATGAACCATCAATATGAAAACACCACAGTAGGAAATGCAGGAGCTCCACACATTAATCATCAAAACATGAAAGTGATGGAATAATAAATACACAACATTAAATCTTTTTTATTTTTTAAATTTAAGGTGATATTATGAAATATATCTTAAAATTAACGGTTATATCATTGGTTGCTTCTATGGTTCTTTTGGCAGGATGTGTATCTCAAAATACAGATACTCAGGTGCCAAATAACCAAATACAAAATAATCAAGTTGATTATCATCAAAATCAAATGGGTATGGGAAAAGGAGGAATTGTAAATAATAATGGAGATGTAAATGTTAGCTTAATGTGTGAGAATATTGATGCACTCCCGCAACAGTCAATAAGTGAAGAAGAAAAGGAAGGATTAATTGAAATGAGGGAAGAAGAGAAATTAGCAAGAGATGTTTATTTAATATTATATGATAAGTGGAAATTACAGATATTCAAAAATATTGCCAATAGCGAACAAACCCACACTGATTCAGTAAAATATCTCTTAGAAAAATACAATATCTCAGACCCAGTTGAAAGTGAAGAAGTTGGAAAATTCTCAAATCCAAAATTTGAGGAATTATATAATAGTTTAGTTGAAAAAGGTAGTCAGTCAGCTGTTGATGCGTTGATAGTTGGGGCTACTATTGAGGATTTAGATATTGCCGATTTAGAAAATTGGATAAACAAAACCGATAACGAAGACATAAAATTGGTTTATGAAAATCTAATGAAAGGTTCAAGAAACCATATGAGAGCTTTTGTTGGGATGTTAAATAACTACGGGGCAAATTACACTCCACAATACATAAGCAATGAAGAATATGAGCAAATACTAAGCAGCTCAATGGAGAGAGGAGGAGGACCTAACAGGTGAGATTATGAAAAAACTATTTTTTATTTTTTTTAATATATTTTTAATATCCTCTTTAAGCACAATTTACGCATGGGATGACTGTCCTTATGGTAAAACTGATTCATCATGCACATTTCCAGGAGAGTGTGGAAAATACATTGATACAAACAACAACGGGATATGTGACCACAGTGAGCCAGCACCTACTATGAGCGGAGCTCCGTCAAACATACCACCAACAAGTGAAGGAACGATGTCGGAGGAACTTATTGATAAATATGTTCCAACGCCAAGTAGTGAGTTGAAAAACTACACTATAAAACAGGTGTGCGAAGAATATAACCTAAGTCAGGATTGTTTAATTAATGCTTTAAAATCAAAAATAAATGAAATCAACGAAATGAGCAAGAGCTCTCCATCTGATGAGATACAGCTTACAGAAGAGATAGTTGATGAATATATAGACATATCAGGAAGTGAGTTAAAGAGCTATACCATAAAACAAATTTGCGAAATGTATGGTATAAATCCTGAGGATTTAAAGAGAAATTTAGGGGTATCGGTGGATGATGACACTACATTCGATACCATTAAAAAAACTTATGGAATACCACCATCAAAATCCAAAGAGGCAATACTTAAATGTTTAATAGATGATGGAAAAGTAGTTTTAGACACTAAAACGGTTCAAGATTCTATTGATAAAAGTAATCAATTAAAAGAAACATTAATTAATGAATTAAACGAAAACACCACTTTAAATGAAATTAAAGAAGTTTATGGGTTATCTCCAACTGACCTTAAAGAGGCAATACTTAACTGTATGATTGACGAAGGAATTGTAAGTATAGACAGCACAAATGTCTCCACCAATGGTGATAATTTAAATACTTCCGAATCCATAATTGATAAAATAATAAAGTTCTTATTCACAGAACTGGATTTAAGAAATTTATTTAAAAGTAATTGATTATTTTAGCTTTTTACTGAGGTGGAGATAATGCCTTATGGTGCTGGAATTAACCATATTGGAGGAAATACTATGCCAACTACAACAACAGGACATTTTTTTGGATATGAATGGGATATAGTAATTGTGCTTTTGGTAATTATTATAATAATGTTAGCATATTTGATATTTAAAAAACCAAATAGCGATATAGAATTGGCAAAAATAGAAAAGGATACTGCGGAAATAAAAGAAACTGTTAAGGAGTTGAAGAAAAAATGGGAAGAGATTGAGTGATTTTATGAATTTGGAAAAAACTATTAAGATAGGAGATGCACTGTCTAACCCTGTAAGAATTAAAATAATTCATCTTTTGAATAAAAAACCCATGAACATTTATGAATTGGCAAAAACACTAAATCTATCAAGACCGGTTATATACACCCATTTAAAAAAATTGGAAGAAGCTGATTTAGTGGAAAGTGATTTAATATTGGATGATGCAAGGGCTAAGAGAATATACAAATCAAAGGAATTTAAATTTTGCATAGACAATGATAAAATAGATGAATTTTTTGAGTGATATTATGGATAAACTACAAACTGTAAGAAAAATAGTCCAGTCGGCATTTTTTATAAAATTTGTAATCTTATCAGCCGTTCTTTCAAGCTTCTTCTGCCTGTGCATTTTTGGATATATTGAGCAATTCATATTGATGGGGAGTATTTATTTCGTTCCCGTTGTGGTTGTAATATCCTTGCTCACAATAATTTTTGGAAGAGTATTTTGCGGTTGGATGTGTCCATTGGGTTTTATTTTTGATTTAACATATAAGTTAAGAGTTAAGTTATCAGGGTTAAAAAAACTTCCAGAAGTTCCAAAAAACATCCACAATAAATTAAAATACTTAAAATATGTTATGTTGGTGTTATTCATTATATTAACATACCATTTTACAACATACGCCTATTGTTCAGTATGTCCTATCGGAGCTCTCACAAACTTATCTGGAACTCTAATTTCATTTGCCATTCTCGTCGGATTTATAGTATTGGGGTTCATATATCCCATGGCATTTTGCAGATATTTCTGTCCAATAGGGGCATTACTTGGGCTACTTTCTATAAAACCCATATTTAAATTGAAATTAAATGATAAATGTGTAAAATGTAGAATGTGCGAAAGAAAATGTCCAATGCAGATAGAGCTTACTGAAAAAATAGAACAGCATGAATGTATAAGATGCTTTGAATGTATAAGTTCATGTAGGAAAAAAGGAGTTGATTTTACCTTTAACTGACCTACTCCAACGAGTGAACTCGTTGGGTTCTCGCTTACGGTAGTAAGCGAGCAACGAAATCACGAAGTGATTTCGTCTAATTTTAGTAGGGTTTAACCCTACACGGGTGGCCAAGCCCACTACCCCTACCCATTAATGGGTTCAGGGCTACGCTATGCACTTCCAACCACTACCAGCGGTAGAGTTTTCACTAACCCCACCCATAGATACTTGGACTGGTAGCGTTACTTACTACTAATCTTCATATATTTATATTTTACTACTTACTAGCCGATATAATGTCCGCCTCTCATCCAATCTCGTAAGAGATTTTACAAAACTATGTTTTGTATAACGACTGAAGTCGTTGGCTTTCCCGGCGGTTTATCGTAAATCTTAATATTCATTATTTTACTTATTTTATTTTTTATTTATTAACCTTTGTATATCTTTTTCTTGTTATATTTTTATCATGTTTCAGTAAATAGTTTTCTAACCTCATCCACAGCATCCTTTTTTGCCAGAATAAGTATTCTATCGTCTGGTTTTAATTCTGTTTCGCCATCAGGTATTTTTAATTCATTCTCCTCATATACTGCAATTATTAAATATTCCTTATTTTTGCCGAGCTCCTTTATGTGTTTATTGGCTACCTGCGAGTTTGAGTCTATGATTAATTCGAGAATTTCCGCATCACCGCCACCTACGATTGCTAAATCTACAATCCCAGGTCTGTTTATGAGTTTTTCAATATAATTTGCAGCCACGAGCTCGGGGCTGATAACAACATCTACATTTAATTTTTCAAATACTTCCTTATATTCTGGTTCGCTAACCCTTGCAATTGTTTTTGGTATTTGGTAATTCTTAGCAAGCAAAGAGCTTATTAAATTTATCTCCTGATGACCAGTTACTGCGATAAACATATCGGCATCATCAATACCTGCATTTTCAAGGGTTTTGATGCTGGTGCAATCTCCATTTATCACCAAGGCATCAATTTCACTTGCAACATCTTCACAAACTTTTTTATCCATATCAATAAGCACTAAATCGTGATTTTTTCCTGAAAGGGATTTTGCCAGTGCAAATCCCACTCTACCCATTCCAGCTATTATTATATACATTTTATCTCCTACAATAACAGTATTTTTTCATAATATTCATTATATGCTCCATGAAAATGGGGAAGTGCGTTAAGCAATTCTGCTTCGAGCTCTTGAATAATTAAATGTTCCTCATAGGATATAATGTTAATAAGATTTCTCTTCCACGCCTCTTCACATTTTAAACTACATGGAATAAATCCAGACGGCATTATTATGGCAACCTTCTCCTTTACATCTTTATTATTTTCTAATATGTCTTTTTTTATTCCATCCTTTATTTCTTCTGCTTCCTTTAAGTGTTCGGCATCTATTCCAAATCTCGCAGATTTAAATGATTCCACACAGCATTTTGGATATCCCATTAATATCCCATATTCCTCTGGAAAATCTAAACCTGAATATACTCCGAGCTCAGATGAAACCATAGGGTCTATTGCAGGTCTAACCTTTGGATTGTATTTTTTAACAATTTCTATTTGTTTTGTAAGTCGATATATTATATAGTTATATTTTTCATCATCCATATTTTGAATACGGGAAGCTATAAAATTTAAATCTGATTTTCCTTCTCTTGCAGATGTTATTTTTTTAAGAATTTCTTTCATTGACTCAACAGCATTCATACTATCACATTTTATATTATTTAGGATAATAATATAATATTTTATTTTAAAATGGTGGTATTATGGAAGTGTATTATTCGATAATAGATAATTATGATTCATTAGATAATAATGTAGAGATACTAAATAAAACCTTCGAATCCATTAATTTAAATGAATTTGATAAAATACTTATAAAGCCAAATGTTTTAGGACCTTATCCACCAAATAGATGTGCAACAACTCATCCAAAATTTTTAGAGTGGATTTTGAAATATTTGATTGATACTAAGAACATAGACGCCAATAAAATCATTGTAGGGGACTCATCGGGATATCGAAGCGAATTCTATTGAATTCGCTGACTTACGAAAACTCTTCGAGTTTTCGTCAAGTTCTACAAAAAAATCCTTTGAAGTATCTGAGCTCAGAAAAGCATGTGAAAAATACAATGTAAAGCATCTTTCATTTGAAAACGATGAAGTTATAAAAACAAAAATACTAAATAGTGAAATAACACTTCCAAAAACCGTTGTAGATAGTGATTTGATAATAAATCTCCCAAAATTAAAAACCCACATACTTATGAAATACACTGGGGCAGTTAAAAACCTATATGGATGTATTCCCGGTGGATTGAAGCCAAAACTTCATGGTGTCTATCCAAAGGAAAATGATTTTGCAAAGTTATTGGTAGAGCTCCACAACACCATAATAAAAGATAAAGAAACAATTACCATAATGGATGGAATCTATGGGATGGAAGGAAATGGACCAAGCAATGGAAAACCTATAAATTCAAAAATAGTAATTGCCTCAAAAAGTTCTGTTGCTGTTGATTTATTTGCATCCTATTACATAGGATACAATCCCAACGATATTTTAACATATAGGTTTTTAGATGATGGTGTTGAGTATGAACTCATACATCTGACCTACTCCAACGAGTGAACTCGTTGGGTTCTCGCTTACGGTAGTAAGCGAGCAACGAAATCACGAAGTGATTTCGTCTAATTTTAGTAGGGTTTAACCCTACACGGGTGGCCAAGCCCACTACCCCTATCTCCGTTTAGGAGATTCAGGGCTACCTTTTGAATTTCCAAACACTACCAGCGGTAGAGTTTTCGATAACCCTACCCATAGATACTTGGACTGGTAGCGTTACTTACTACTAATCTTCACATATTTATATTTTACTACTTACTAGCCGATATAATGTCCCGCCTCTCATCCAATCTCATAAGAGATTTTACAAAACTATGTTTTGTATAACGATTAAAATCGTTGGCTTTCTCGGCGGTTTATCGTAAATAACAATAAAACCGAAAAAATCTCAAAATTACGATTTCCTTCGCTTCGCTCGGAAATGGATTTAAACAATATCAATAGGATGAAATTTAAAAAGCCAGATACATTTTATTTAATCTCCATATTTCCTCCAAAGATTGTAAAGCTGATATTTTCAATCATGGTTCAGAAACCGAAAATAAATAAGAGAAAATGTAGGAAATGTAAAATCTGTGAGTATGTGTGCCCAGTCAATGCTATATCAATAGATAATTTGAAAATAGATTCAAAAAAATGTATAAATTGCTATTGCTGTCATGAAATGTGCGGATTTGATGCCATCGATTTAAGAAGTAGGTTTTGGGTGAATTAGTTATTGATTATTTTTGCTCCTTTCAGAATCTTTAATTAACACTATCGGAGTATGTTCCAACTCACTTAATACATCCTCTGTAATTTCAAATGTATTGTATTTTTTCATAATATCATGGATTGATTTTGTAAAAGGCACCTGTGATGTATCTGCAAGATTTGCAATGTATAGGAGCTCATCCATGGTATATTTTTTATAGATTTCATTGCCTACAACAGTCAATGGGGTGGCCCCACATAATCCACCCACATTTAACAACCCCCCCAATTTACCAATTATGTATCCCAGAGCTCCGACTTTTGATATTATACCATCCATTGCATAAGGTAATGCTGTTATATACCACTTAAAAAATTTATATGTTGCATCGGTGTCTATAATCATAACCGCAACATCCAAATTTAATTCATCTTTAATGGCATTGTATAGTCTCTCCGCAGATTTTTTTGGATTTTTTGGAAGAAGTGCAGCATAGGTTCCCGGAACATTTGTTAAATCTACGCCCCCTTCCGAAGCAGGTTTTAACGCGTAAATAAGACCAACATTATCAATTACAACCTGTTTGTGCTTCAAAGTTTCTTTTTTTGGCATTTTTCTAAGATTTTTTACCCTATCCTTTCGTGTTTTTAGTATTGGCCCTAATACATAGCCCCACAGGTATTTTGACCAGTAATAGCAAAAATATGCCCAAAATTTAGGTTTGGCATTTTTTTCATCTACAAAATTATTTTCACTTGTTGCAACGAATTTTTCACTTAATATGATAAAATCGCCGTTTTCTATTTTTAATCCCTTTTTCATTTCTCTTTTTAGTGAATTTATCACTTCTGGAACAAAATCTTCGTTTCTTCGAATATATTTGGTTTTTATAGGTATTGCTTTTATGTGTTTAGT
This sequence comes from Methanothermococcus jasoni, assembly GCF_049075655.1. Lineage (GTDB taxonomy): Archaea > AGJL01 > Methanococci > Methanococcales > Methanococcaceae > Methanofervidicoccus. The sequence goes on from NZ_CP157522.1 coordinate 1,136,785, forward strand.
ATATGCCCTATCTTTCATAGTCTCACAATTTAATAAATGTATAAATATCGAATAGTTTTGATTATATAAATAAATATATAACATAAGTGATAAAATAAGAATATATAATAAAAAAATAATATAATTATAAGCAATATATATAATAAAAAATAAAATGTGATTTTATGGACATGAGTTTGGGGTATCTGCTAATATTGGTGGGTTTGGCGTTAATACTTTTTGAAGTAATTACGCCCGGGCTTTATTTTCCAGCAATAGGTATAGCATTGTTGATATATGGCATATTCTTGATATTTCTGCCCTCATTGGCATTGCCTGTTGCCATATTGTCTGGATTAATTACCGTTTATATTATGTATCGTCTGGTGTATAATGTGGGCAGTGATATAAAAATAGGGGCAGAGCGATTCGTAGGAAGGGAGCTGATTTTACCTAATGATTTGGATGAACAGAGATATGGGCTGATAACCATAGACAATGAAAAATGGCACATCAAGGCAAAAGAACCTCTGAAAAAAGGGGATAAAATAAAAATAGTAGGTATTGAAGGGGTAAGTTTAGTTGTCGAGAAAATAAATAATACTGAAATAAATACTGAATAAAAAAACAAAAAATATTAAAAATATACGGAGGGGTATAATGAATTGGTTTTGGTTAATAGTAGGTTTAATGGTGCTCTATATAATAATAAAATCCGTGGTAATTGTAAATCAGTATGAATTAGGTATAATATTTCGATTGGGTAAAGTATCTAGGGTATTAAAACCCGGAGTAAATATACTAATACCACTTATAGAAGAACCTGTAAGGGTGGATGTAAGGACAAAAGTTATAGATATTCCGCCTCAGGAGATGATTACACGAGATAACGCCGCAGTTTCAATAGATGCGGTTATTTATTATAGAGTTGTAGATGTAAAAAGAGCTCTGTTGGAGGTGCAAAACTATGAGTATGCCATAGTAAATCTTGCTCAAACGACATTAAGGGCTATGATAGGTAGCATGGAGCTCGACGAAGTTCTAAACAAAAGGGAATTTATAAACTCAAAACTCTTGGAAACTCTTGATAAAGATACCGACGCATGGGGTGTGAAGGTTGAAAAGGTAGAGCTCAGGGAGATAGAGCCACCACAAGATATAAAGGATGCCATGACTCAGCAGATGAAGGCAGAGAGATTAAAGAGAGCCGCAATATTGGAGGCAGAAGGGGAGAAACAAAGTAAGATATTGAAGGCAGAGGGTATAGCTGAGAGTTTGAGAATTGAAGCTGAGGGACAGGCAAAGGCAATAAAAATTGTTGCAGAAGCCGCACAGCAATACTTTAAGGATGAAGCACAGCTTTATAAGGCACTTGATGTAACTAGCACGGTGTTGAAGGAAAACACGAAATATATAATCTCTGAAAATATAATGGATGTTGCAAAGAAGCTTATTAAAAAATAAGTTTTTAAGCTTTTTTATTTTTTTATTTTTAGTTTAATTTTTATTTTTATTATCTTATTATCTTTTATATTTATCACCTACTTTAATTACATTATTGCATTCATATATATTTATTTTAGACAAAAACTATATATACTACCTGCACCATATTATAAAACATAATAGTGCAATATTATGCCATAATCATAAACATTATATATTAAGTTAATCAATATTATTCATAAAATTACATGGGTGGTAGATTGGTAATCTGTCAAAAAGAATTTACAAATCTTTATTGGAGACATAATTATCCACAATATTGGAATAGGATTATAGAGAAAAATCATTTGAAGCCGGTAAATCAGCATGAATTCACAAATTTGCAAAGTTATAGGTTTATCGGTATGATGGGGGATGAGATATACAACGACATTACAACGGGACCATGTCTATTAACTCCGAAGGAGATAAGGAGCTTAAATAAGGATACTACTATTGAGGAAGTTCAAAAAATGCTTATGAGGCACCCTACATTTGAGGATTACGTTTCCATTGCTGTGGAGACAAAAGAGGAATATTCCACAAACATAATTATAGAAACATACGAATATGCAAAACTTATAGAGTATAAAACAGAAATCTCATTTGAAGAAGCTCTTAAACTAACAAAAAAAGCTGGGGAGAACTTTAAAAAATACTACGATAAAAAATTAAAAAATAAAAATAAAGCTGGGAAATTGAAATACTTCCCAACACATAAGTCATCATTTGACAGTAGGTTGAGGGAGCTCTGCAATGAACATTATCAATTTTACTTAAACAACTCAAACATGTCTAAAAAAGGTAGGGAGATTATAGAAACCAATCCTGAGGAAAGCACATGGTTAAGAATAAAAGTCTCATTCCTTCCAGAAGCCATCAATAAGGACAAAACAACAATAATTGAACCGGCTTCAAGTATTGAAGGAATGAAGTATGCGAATATGATTTCAGGGAGCTCCGCAGTAATTACAAGAAGCCCACCGACTCTCACGAATAAGCCAGTAATGAATGAAGGCTATGATTATGAGGTATTCTATTTAAACAACCCTATTGATGAAGAGATTAAAAAGTTCAGATTAAACGATGGTAAATCCCCATACGGATGCACATCATATAATTTACATGCCTTCCTATGTAATGATGATGAAATAAATATTGAGGAATTTGAAAATCATATAAAAGGGGATTGTAAAAAATGCATGGAATATTTAAAGGATAACATCAATAAATATATACTGAAATAAAAACAGGTGATATTATGGATGAAGTATATGATTTAATAATAATTGGTGGAGGTCCTGCGGGATTAACAGCGGGAATATATGCAATGAGGGCAAAATTAAACACTCTTTGTATAGAGAAAGAGAATGAAGGGGGAAAAATAGCAGAAGCAGGAATTGTGGAAAACTATCCTGGATTTGACAATATAAGAGGTTTTGAGTTAGCTCAAAAATTCGTAGAACATGCAAAGAAATTTAATTTAAATATTACTCATGATACAATTAAAAAAATCGACACATCAGATAGACCCTTCAAGGTAATTGGGGAAAATAACACATATACTGCAAAAGCCATAATAATAGCAACGGGAACAAAGGATAAAAAATTGGGATTAAATGAAGATGATTTCGTTGGAAGGGGGGTGAGCTACTGCACAACCTGTGATGCATTCTTCTACTTGAACAAGGAGGTAATAGTTGTTGGAAGGGGAACTCCTGCGGTTATGTCTGCATTGAATTTAAAGGACATTGTGAAAAAGGTAACTGTGATTACAGATAAGGAGGAGCTCAGGGCTGCTGAAAGTATTATGATGGAAAGATTAAACAGTGCTGAAAACATAGAAGTAATTACCAATGCAAAACCTTTAAAAATACTGGGTAGTGATAAAGCAGAGGGTGTTTTGGTATCAATCGACGGAGAAGAAAAGGAAATAAAAGCAGACGGTATTTTTATAAGCATGGGGCATATACCAAACTCTGAATTCTTAGAAGGTAGCGGCATAGAATTAAATAAAAGTGGGTTTGTGGTAGTGGATAAATCATGCAAGACAAATATTGATGGTATATTTGCCTGCGGAGATATTGCAGGAGGGGTTTTACAGGTATCCAAAGCAGTTGGTGAAGGTGCAGTTGCACTTGCCAGTGCTTCAAAGTATCTAAACAGTTTAAAATAATAATATGGAAACGGCGATAGCATGGATAATTATTCTAAATTATTAATATTAATCCCTCTATTTTTTATAGTATTGATTATGGGATGCATAAGTGCTAAACCTGCTATCTCCACTAATGATGGTATCTCATCAAATGCAGGTTTAAATAATGAAAATAAAACGGTCGTTCTTGAATTTTATGCCGACTGGTGCGGATACTGTAAGGCTCTTGAACCTACAATAAACAGTCTTGAAAAAGAAGGTATTGAGGTTATAAAAATAGATACCGATGCAAATCCAGATTTGGCTAACCAGTATGGTGTAAGGGCATTACCTACAATTATATATGTTAAAGATGGAAAAGTTGTTGATAAAACCATAGGATATAATCCAGAAGAAATAAAAGAAAAGGCTAAGAATTTGTATAATCAATGACTGTTTTTAATCGTTGCTCTCTTTTTATTTTTATAAAACCTTTTTTGCATTATTAAAGGTGGAAGTATGGATTTAATTTTAATTTTCATTGCAGGGATTTTTACGGCATTGGGGCCCTGTGTCATGACTGTGCTACCTGTTGTATTTGCATACACATTTGGAATTTCTGAATCAAAAACCGAAGCATTTATAATATCTTTAAGCTTTGTTCTGGGATTTTCCATAGTTTTTAGTTTGTTGGGGGCACTTTCATCAGCATTTGGAATTATTGTAGGGTTCTCGAATATAAAATATTTAGCAGGAGCTCTGGCTATATTATTCGGTATAATGATATTGTTTAAAAAAGGTTTTTCGTTTAGGTCGAAACAGAATCCATTTACAAAAATTATAAAAAAATTTAATAAACAGGTATCATTTAAATACAAAGTATTAACTTCAATTGTATTGGGAGTATCTTATGGATTTGGTGCAAATGTATGTGCAGACCCTGTTTTAGCAGGTATATTAACATATACAGCTTCAAAAGCGGATGTAATATTTGGATTTTTTGCACTACTAATTTATTCGCTGGGTTATGGACTTCCCATAGTATTGTTAAGTGTGGCTGGTGCAGAAGGTAAAAAAATCCTTGAAAATATTGCAGATTCTAAAATAGCAAATGTAATATCGGGGATAATACTTATAATACTGGGAATTTATCTAATCTTTGGTGTGGCTGTCGGATTATAAGTCTGAAAGTTTTATTTTAATGGTGGATTTTAAAAAAATGGTGAAATAAAAACATATGTTAATTCTTTAAGGAAGCGAGCAGCGAAAAACCTAAGGTTTTTCGTCTAATGTTGGATTTATTACAAACTTTTTATTGCAGTTTTTACATGGTATTTTTGTATTACTACTCCATTTGAGGTTGTGTATTTCCCACATCACTTACTTTCTGACCTACTCCAACGGGTGAACTCGTTGGGTTCTCGCTTACGGTAGTAAGCGAGCAACGAAATCACGAAGTGATTTCGTCTAATATAACAGTGTTGTTTGAATTACAATGTATACAGTTCAACTGGAAACACCACTTAGTTTTTTATAATACTTGGGTATCCAGTATTTATTTAAACCTTTTCAAAAAATAAAATAATATAAATTTATGCATTTTTGGATTTCCATTCATTCAATATTTTTTCCCAGTTGTTCTTCAAGAAATCACCCACCTGTGAGGAATCCCTTGTTCCAACTACGCATGTCCACCCAGTTTTTTCTTCAATATCTCCTCTTGCAGGAGCTGCCAATCCTGGGAGTATTATTATCTTATGATTTACCTTTTCCGCTACACCGGTTTCTTCTATAAGGTTCTTAGCATTTTCACCGCAGTATTGACCACCAGCAACTGCAACATCCACCGCTTTACCTTCTGTATCCATCGATAAGAGCCAGCATTTAACACCATCTTTCTCAAAGTCTCCTGTTACCGTGTAGAATGTTAATGAGAAGTTCGTAGTCATAATTACAGGGCTGTTTTCATCTGGGTTTCCTATTGGATATAATCCAGGTTCAACTGCCTGAGGTTTTCTTGGGTCGGTATATATTGCCTGTCTAAGTGTAAGTATTGGCATTAATTCCCATACCTCAGTTCCATGGAGAATCATTACATCGGCATACCTATTCAACATTGCATTTGCCGTTCTGGCTTCCATAACTCCTGCGGCTTTGTCAGGTTCTTCTATAAATTGATTTATTGGATTATTTCCATTTAAAACATACATATAGGTGTTTATTGGGAGTCCCAATATTGGGTATCCCAATAATTTATCCCCTCGTTCTATTGCACTTCTTCTTATCATTACAAACTTATCAAGTGTTTCTGCAATGTTTTCAGGTGTTGTGTGAGGGTCTAAAACCAAATCTTCAATACTATACTTAACGCATTCCTTAGCCATGCCCTTTAATGTTTTTATATCATCTGAGGATAAAACTAGTGCAAACTCCTTTCCAGCTTCTTTCTTTGCTATCAGCATTTTAAGGAGCTCTGCAAAGTTATCCTTTGTAGCTGCATAAATCATAGGTTTTGATTTAACAACATCCAAAGCTTTTTCTATATTATCGGGATTAAGTGAGCATAATGCAATAGGCAACTTTGTAGCTTCCTGAACAATCTCAACTGCCTTTTTAAACTTTTCAGGGTCATTAGATGCGTTCCTTATGGCAACGAAATCCAATTTTAATTTTTCCCCAGTTCTTTCAAATACAAAATCCTCAACATATTTTGCCCTGCTTTTTATTTCCTCTTCTGATAAATTATCTGATATATCTACACCAAGGGGAGTCTGGTTGAAAAATGAGAGCTCATACCTATACATTACCTCGTCTCCACCCATGACACATTTTTTATCTGAATGACCAAACCAAACTTCCTTTACAGGTGGGGATAGCATCTCTATAAGTTTCTTTTTATTTTTTTCAAATTTTGGCGTGTTCATTATAGGGCAGTGTTCAACCATTGCCTTTTTATTCTGCAATTTTGTTGCAAAAGCCATACAGGAAGATTCGCCACATTTTTTACAATTCGTTTTTGGTAGGAGTTTATAAATATCCATAGCACTTACTTTTGCCATTATTATCACCAATAAATAGATATGGAGTAATATAATGAGTAATAGATGATAGATAAATTAAATGAACAATTAATAATAAATGAATAAGCTGGAAATATGGGGGTAATAAATAATAATATTATGCCCTTATCCATTCGTAATTGTCCGTGTTTATTTTTACCTCTCCCGGTTTTGTAATTAGTGTTTTACCAAATTCTTTTAATACTGATATTGAAAGTGGGTGAAGCATCATGAATATATCTACACCACTTAAAAGCATAGTTAAACCTGTTGTAATTTCCCATAATGGAAGCCTGTATGTCCTATCGCCCCATTCAGGGTTTGCCATCCATGCTTCCCTTGCCCCAATGGCGTTTGTTGTTCCTGATGACATTGGCATATTTACGAGCTCATCCCCTTTCAATCCTGCCAACCTTAATCTTGTCATGGCATTTATTGAGAATTCAGCACCATATCCCAATGAACAGGTTGTTGGGTCCATTACAATCCTATCTCCATCAAGTCCATGGGATATTAATTTCCTGTTTAAGTCCTTAGCCATGTTTGGGTCCATAATTGTCCATGATAGCACATTGTGGTCGTATTTCATAGCAGCATCTGCAACCTTTTTATAATCTAAATCAAGGTTTGCCGATGCAAGTAAGCACTTTTCTCCCTCTGCAACTTCTGCACATGCTTCCAATACTATTGGGTCTTTTTTAGGGTCACCACTACCTCCAATTACAAATGGAACATCCACTGCCTGCAATAACTCTTCCATTAATTTAGCAGCATCTCTTGCAGGAGTATCTTTTATTTTTGGGTCTGTTGATATGTGGTGTATTGTAATCATATCTGCCCCAAATTCTTTCACACACTTTTTAGCCCATTCAGCAGGGTCGTGCATGACATCCTCAAAATACTGCCTAACATTTTTTGGAAGTCCTGGCATAGGCATGTCAAATATATCAAATGTTACCACAGGTGCATGTGGCTGAGGTTCTTCAAATCTATACAATGCCTTTTGACCTCCAATTTTTACAACTTTTCCTCTTCCTCCTTCTGATTTTGGTTTTCCAAACTGAACTTCTCGTATATATCCTTTGTATTCATTTATTGGAGTTTCCCAATCTACTTCTGGAATTTCTATTTTCAATTCTTTACTTAATCCGGCTTCTACAAGTGTTTCTTTTAGTGCTGGTGTTTGAGGTATTACCACAGGTGGAGCCGATGGTATATTTATTACCAGTTCATCTGCGGTAATCTCAATATTGTCTATTTCTACCCTACCTACTTTTTCCACTAGTTTTATTAGTGCATCAAAGTCCATATAATCACCGAAAAATCTATCATTATAAATCATTACAAATTAATAGATATTCTAAAAAAAGTTATATATAAATCTTTTGAATGAGGCGATATCATAAAGCTTAAAATAAGCTATTAAAGATTAATTAAAGATATATTTCTCAATTATAAACATTTTTTTAAGTATTATAGAATAGAAAAAGATATATATTAGAAATTATAATGGTTAAAAGGAGCCGTAAAATAATTATGGTTGAATAATATAAATAGTAATACTATAATGTGGCGCGGGGTGCTGTGCCTGGTGGCACAGGGCGGACTTCAGATCCGTCAAGTTCGTTTGAACTCGGGGTTCGATTCCCCCCCAGCGCCGTTTTTTATATATGTCTATTTTATTTTCCAGTGTTTGAGGGGAATTATGAAAAAAATATATTCCAAAACTGGTGATTTATCAGATTTTAAAAATGCCATTTCTTTTTTGCAAGACTTTACTGGATTTATAAAAATAGATAATGGAATGTTATTTTATATTGATTCAAAACTAACGTTCTCAATCTGGGGTGGAAAGAAATCTGACTTAAAAACAATATTGAAAAACCTACCTGATATATTTTCAATTGAAATATATAAATGTTCAAATGAAGACATTAAAAAAGTTATAGATAGTGAATTAAATAGTAATTCCACACCAACTGCCTCAAAACCTGAGCTCCTAAATGAAATATATGGGTCAATATCATCTAATGTAAAACCAGACGTAAATGCTGAAAATGGCATTTCAATAAACCTATATACAAATATATATAATTATGTGGGAATAGGATTATACGAAGTAATTTTAATACCGAAAAGATACAAATCCGATAAAGGAACATTGATATTCAAAAACTGTGATGAACTATTTGCCATATATGAGTCGAAAAATAAAACACTTGAAGGAAAAAAAGCACTTGGAAAAATAAAAACTGTGTTTGCAGTTAGTGAAATTACCGCATTTATTAAGAAAATACCCCTTAACACATTTAATAGTTATGTGGAAAAATACTCCAATGCTCTTTTAAAAACTCAAGTATCATTTGAGGAATTAATTAAAAAAATAAAAGAAAAAGGAACTAAAATAATTAAAAATGATTCATTGGTAAATGTTTTAACAGAAAAACCCTCATTAATAGAAATCGATAAAAATATGTATATTGTATCCAACGAAAAAAAACCTGTTTATGCATTTTTTGAAGACTATGATGGAGATAAAGCATACAGATATATTAAAAATTTCTGCATTTTTAACGATATCGAAATTAAAATATACCCTCTTGATAACGATGAGTTTAAGTTGTTCAAAGAATTTCAAGAAAATAGAATAAAACAGTAGAACGATAAATAAAACGCAATATAAGCAGTAGTAAATAAGTAGTATGTAATATCTAATTTATTTTGAATCTTTGAATATATTCTTCATATAGTATTTACTATATAGAGTTCCCCCCGGATTATGTGCTAAAATTCTATCCTTAACTAAAAATGTTGTTGCAGGGGCTCTTGAATATTTTTGAAATAATATGTCATGTCCAATACACAGACCTACAATAATGTTTAAATCTGTCTCTTTTTCATTTAAAATTTCAGCCTGAGCTATGGGATTGCACATGGATTCTCTATTGTTGGGATTTATTTTTGTTAGGTTGAGCTTATCCTTATCAATTCCGCAAACTTTGCAACATACGGAGTATGTTTTAAAATAGTTTGATAAAATCTTATCCAAAGTTTTTGCTTCATTTTCCAATCCAATACAGAAAACTATTCCAATTTTTTTACATTCCATCAATTTACAAAATTCTATAATCTCTTCCAATCTGTTCTTTTTCATATAGTAAGTTCCTTCAATGTATGATGAAACTGTTGCTATTTTTAAATTTTCATCTTTTTTATATTCTTTCATGACCTTTTCGCTAATTTCTTTTTTACAGCAGTTTTTTCCATCTGCACATAATTTTTTATCGCATACTGCACATTTCATTGTTTTACCTTTCTTTATTATATGTTTGTTTAAATATATTTATACATCCATTACTTTGAAAATAAACTTATCAACAATTAAAAACTAGATTTTACGATAAACCGCCGAGAAAGCCAACGATTTTAATCGTTATACAAAACATAGTTTTGTAAAATCTCTTACGAGATTGGATGAGAGGCGGGACATTATATCGGCTAGTAAGTAGTAAAATATAAATATGTGAAGATTAGTAGTAAGTAACGCTACCAGTCCAAGTATCTATGGGTAGGGTTATCGAAAACTCTACCGCTGGTAGTGTTTGGAAATTCAAAAGGTAGCCCTGAATCTCCTAAACGGAGATAGGGGTAGTGGGCTTGGCCACCCGTGTAGGGTTAAACCCTACTAAAATTAGACGAAATCACTTCGTGATTTCGTTGCTCGCTTACTACCGTAAGCGAGAACCCAACGAGTTCACTCGTTGGAGTAGGTCAGATTTATATATTAAAATTATAAGAAATTAAAATAAAAAATAATTAAATGATAATATAAATCAAATCGATTATAATTAATTATAATAAATAATCAGGCACAATATCCTTTGAAAGCAAATCTGCATAGGTTTCTTTTTCTCTGATGATAAACACTCCCTTTTCACTTGTTAATATCATTCTTGGTCTTCCTCTTGCATTGTAGTTATTTGCCATGCTTATACCATAGGCCCCAACATCCAATATGGCAATTATATCATCCACTTCTATTTTTGTGAGCTCCCTATCTTTTCCAAATACATCTGAGCTCTCACATAAACCACCTGCAATATTTACAACTTCCTTTTCATTTCCCCTTATGACGCATGGAGTTATTTCGTGGTATGATTCATATATTGCTGGTCTCATCATGTCGTTCATACCAGCATCAATCATTACCCATTTTGCAACAGGAGTTTCTTTAATATGATGCACTTTTCCAAGCAATACCCCAGCTGTTGCAACTAAACTTCTTCCAGGTTCAAGTATTAAATTTGGGAGCTCGATTTTATCCTTATATTCCATCATTGTGTTTATTATAGCATCAGCCAAATCCTTTTGAACTGGAATTTCTGTGTTTTTGTCGTATGGAATACCTAATCCACCGCCTAAATTAACATCTTTTATTTCAATTCCTTCTTTTTTCAATTCAACGACGAAATCCATAACTTTTCTTGTTTCTTCAATGAAGGGCGTAATGTCCGTTAATTGGGAACCTATGTGGCAGTGTATTCCTACAATATTTACATTTTCCATTTCTGTTGCCATTTTAATTGCTTTCATTGCAATTCCTGATTCAACATCAAGTCCAAATTTGTTCTTTTTCAATCCTGTTGAAATTTTTGGATGTGTCTTTGGATTTACATTTGGATTTATTCTAAATGCAATATTTGCAACTTTTCCCATTTCCTTTGCAGTTTCATTTATCAATATTAATTCGCTTATGCTATCCACATTAAATGACCTTATATTTGCCTCAATCCCCATTTTTATTTCGTCTTTTGTTTTACAGTTTCCGTTGAATACTATTTTTTCTGATGGAACATTTGAAAGCTTTGCAGTGTAGAGCTCCCCTCCACTTACAACATCGGCACCGCATCCTAATTTTGATAGCAATCTTGTAATTGCCAAGTTTGAGTTTGCCTTGTATGCGTATCCTACAATAAACTCTTTTCCTGTTTTTTCAGTGTATTCCTTAAATGCCTCAATGTATCTTGTAAAGTTTTTAACAATTTGGCTTTCACTCATTACATAAAGTGGTGTGCCGTATTCTTTTGCCAGTTCAGTTGCATCATATCCATCTATTTTTAAAACACCATCTTCAACAGTTATCATTTCATTTCCAAGAAATTTCATATTCTCACCCATGTAAATGTTTATATTTTATTAATTTTATTAATTTTATTTTAACAAATATCTTTTTATTATTTATACTATTAGGTAGGATGATTTATGCAATATATGGTATTTAAATAGTATTTAAATGATGATTAATTTTATAAGGGAAACTATGGTAATAAAAGAAAAAAGAAGAATGGAAGTTATAGGATTAGAAATACCGATAATCTCAGGAGATGAAGAGTTAGGGCTTAATTATCTCGCCGATTTAATTTCAAGCTACCCAATAGAAGATAAGGACATAATAATTATAGCAGAAACCATCATATCAAAACTTGAAGGAAACATATTAAAAAAAGATGATATAAAACCATCCAAAGAAGCTTATGAGCTTGCAAAGCAGTTGGACAAATCCCCTGAAGTTGTGCAAGTAATACTGGATGAATCAAATGAAATAGTTAAAGTTGGTGAAAAATTCATAATTACAGAAACAAAGCACGGTTTTGTATGTGCAAACAGCGGAGTTGATGAAAGCAATTCTCTTGATGCTATAAAACCTCTTCCAAAAAATCCCGACAAAAGTGCAGCTGAGCTCAGAAAAATGATTGAAGAAAAAACTGGAAAAAAGGTTGGAGTAATAATAAACGACAGCATGGGAAGACCATTTAGAAAAGGTTCCTGTGGTGTAGCAATAGGAGTCAGCGGAGTATGTGCATTGTGGGACAGAAAAGGAGAAGAAGATTTATTTGGAAGACCCCTTCATACAACAGAAGTTGGAATAGCAGATGAGCTCGCGGCTACTGCATCTGTTGTAATGGGGCAGTCAAATGAAGGGATACCTATTGTAATTATAAGAAACGCACCAGTTCCTTTTATTGATGGAAATGGGAAGGATTTAATTAGAAAAAAAGAAGAGGATGTTTTTAGACAATAGACTATGGGAAATAATAAATCATGCAAAATTTATATATATTAATTAATAATAGTAAAGATTAAATAATATAGATATAATTTTATAATGACATTATCCAAATAAATAAATTTCAAAAAGAACATAAATTTAGTGATGTATTATGTGTTCAATAAATGGAATAATCGTAAAAGATGACGACGATGACCCGAGTAGTTGTAAAAAGAAGATTTTAGAATATTTAATTAATGGAATGAAGATTTTAAAACATAGAGGTCCAGATGGCTCTGGATTAATGTTTGATGATGAAGTTATTTATTTTAAAGAGTTTAGTGATGTAAGGATACCAGTTAATAAATCCAACAGATTGGGTATAGGGCATAACAGACTGGCTATTGTAGGTCATGCAAGTCAGCCAATCCCAAACGAGGACGAAAGTATATGGACAATCTGCAACGGAGAAATTTATAATTACTATGAATTAATGGAAGATTTGCAAAATGACCATGGGATTAATACTGATACTGATACAGAGGTTATACTCCATACCTACGAAGATGATTTATTAAATGAGCTCGACGGAGATTATGCATACTGCCTGTATGATAAAAATAAAAACACGATAATGTTAAGAAGGGACATTTTTGGAGTAAAGCCGCTTTTTTATATAAATAGGGATAAATACTTTGCCTTTGCTTCTGAGAAAAAGGCATTATGGCATTTGCTGATGGAAATAGACGGAATGTCATTTGAAGAGGCATACAATTACCCAGTATCTCGTTTAAATCCAAACAGTCAGTTGATATATGACTTAAATGAAAATGAATATGAAGTGGAGGAGAATATCCAAAAAATTAGAGTGGATTATTTTGAAAATAACTACAATACAAACACGGATTATGAAACCTGTAAAAAGGAACTTGAAGAAGCACTATGGGACTCAGTATCAAAGAGAACTAGGGGAATTGACAGGGTTGGAATTATCTATTCTGGCGGTGTTGATAGCACACTTATAGCAAAAATGGCGTCAGAGTATTGTGATGTAATACTATACACAGTAGGCACGGAAGAAAGTGAAGATATAGAATATGCTGAAAAAGCTTCAAAGGATATGGGTCTAAAATTCAGAAAAAAAATCATACCGCCAGAGGAATATGAGAAATACCTTTTAAATGTGGCTTATGCCATTGACGAAATAGATTTGATGAAACTTGCAGTGGGTATCCCAATATATGTTGCTTCTGAAATGGCTAAGGAAGATGGAATAAAAGTGGTATTATCAGGGCAGGGTGCAGATGAGTTATTCGGTGGATATAATAGATATGGAAGAATATTGGCTGAAAAAGGAGAGGAAGAACTTAAAAAATCACTACATAATGATGTAATGAATATCTATAAAGTAAACCTTGAAAGGGATGACCACTGCACAATGGCAAATGGTGTAGAGCTCAGGGTTCCATTTTTAGATAAAGATGTGGTTGAAGTGGGGCTGTCCTTACCTATCGAATATAAACTAAATGATACCGAAAGAAAAATAATTTTAAGGGATGTTGCTTCAAATTATATTCCAGATTATATAGCTTATCGACCTAAAAAAGCGGCACAATATGGAAGCGGAAGCGAAAAAATGATATATGCCGTTGCAAGAAAATACGGATATTCAAAAAAGAAAATAAATGAATTCTTTGAAAATGTTTTAATGGAAAAGATAAGGAATATGCATTAATTTAATTTTTAATTTATTTTATAATATATTCATTCATATTACCATCCAATATCTATTAATTTCCCATCATAAACAATAACTGCATCCCCTTTCATATAAACTCCATCTTCTTTAATTTCAATTTCCAAATCTCCACCATCTAAATGTGCTAAAACCTTACTTCCTGTTTTTCCAAGTTTATGGGCAATAATTACTGAGCTCGTTGTTCCAGTTCCACATGCTGTTGTATAACCTGCCCCTCTTTCCCATGTAAGTATTTTTATTTCTTCTGGACTTATAACCTCTATAAAATGGACATTTATTCTTTCTGGGAATACTTCGTGGTTTTCTATCTCTTTACCTAAAATATTTAAGTTATCTCTTGCAAAATCCATAGTAATATCGTTATCTTCAACAAATATCACAGCGTGGGGATTCCCAACATTTACAACGCTTAATTTAATTTCATCCATCAAATCATTATTTAATTTAACACTTTCATTTAAAAATTCATCCTCTTTGGACTTCCCTTCTATCTTCATAGGTATGTCTTTTAGTTTAAATTTCGGAGCTCCCATATATACTTTAACTGTTTTTACAATATCGTTTTCTATCTCCATCTCAGAAACTCTTAAACCGCCCTTTGTTTCTACATTCAAGGGATTCTTTTTTAATATCCTCTCATAAACATACTTGGAGAAGCACCTTATTCCATTTCCACACATTTCAGCTTCTGACCCATCACTGTTGAATATCCTAAACCTCACATCGTATTTATCATCGGTTGGTTTTTGGACATATATGACACCATCGGCACCAATTGAAAATCCTCTCCTACATATTTTCCTTGAAAATTCTTCTTTGTCTTCTTCTTTTATTTTTATCTCATCAAATTCATTTATTACAATATAGTCATTCCCAAGACCGTGCATTTTTGTAAATTCTAAATCTTTTATGTCCATCATATCACCATATTTATTTAATTACTTATTTAAATATTCAATATTTTCAAAAAATTTAAAAAATAAAATAATAATAAAAAATTATTCTGCACTTGGT
Source organism: Methanothermococcus jasoni (assembly GCF_049075655.1). Taxonomy (GTDB): domain Archaea; phylum AGJL01; class Methanococci; order Methanococcales; family Methanococcaceae; genus Methanofervidicoccus. The sequence goes on from NZ_CP157522.1 coordinate 1,152,267, forward strand.
CTTTTGCTTATGATTTTAACCTTGTTTATTTTTGATTCATCAATAACAACAACATCCCTTATGGCTAAAACTATTTTATATGGTATTAATCTATAACAGTCATCAGATGGAGGTATAGGGCTCTGGTCTGATGGTTCCACATCTAATGAAATTATTTTTCCAGTATTCTCATCAATTACCACATCAATTACTTTTCCTATAATGCTCCCCATATTTCCTACAATTGATTTTCCATATAACCTTTTAAATGGAATTTTAGTATCATTCATTCTCATAAACTCACCGTATATATTATTATCATTATTATTTTATTCCAGCAGTTGATTTTCAACAAGGTTTCTATCTTCCAAGGTATTTATATTTAATATTGGTTCATCAATTATATATAATTCTTCTCTTTGTTCGCCATACTTTGGACTTAGTATATTAATGCCTAATGGAACATAGCCATTCAGCACGATACTGGGATTACCTGGATAGGCATCTTTTTCAATAGCTACACAGAGGGATTCTAAATTAGTTATTTTAGATTTTATACTATGGTATTGATTTATAATTTTATTTATGGTTTTTGATTTGATTGTGGGAATATCGCAGGATAGCACCATGAAAGGTTCTGAAAAATATACTATACATTCGTTTAAATCATGAACATAATCTATTCCTAATGTTTTAATCAAATGTATATTTTTATTATCGTCGTATTTTTTAGCCAAATACTCCTCGGTTTTTGAGGTATTTTTTGATACTGCAATATATATATTGTTAATATTAGATTTTAAAAGCGCTTCAATAACATAATCTATCATAGGTTTTTTTAGAATGGGCAATAAAGGTTTTTCAATAGCTAAATTTAACCTCGTGCCTTTTCCACCAGCCATTATTAACGCATCCATATTGTCACAGTTATATTATATGATTATAAATAGTTATAATAACATATATCAATAATAAAAATATATATGTATGATGTAAAAAATAAAAAGGGAAATCATGGAATTATTAGGTTATATAGTTATAACAAATTTGATAATTTTGGTTGTATTATTATATTTCGTTTTTAATTTGTCAAAGAAAATTGATATATTGGCATTAACCGATAAAACTAATAATTCATCCATAACTAATATAAACCCTCAAACCAAAAAAACCAAAATAGAACTATTAAACGATGAGAAATATTATTACTATGTTCTTAATCTCATATCTTCTGCTAAAAAAGAAATAAATATCATCATGTTTTCAATATATAAATGTAAAAAAACAGAAGATATACTACATGAACTTATAAATGCTAGAAAAAGAGGCGTAATGGTTAGAGTTATACTTGATGGAGAGGTAGAATCCAATAAATTAATAAAACATTTACTAAGTAGTGAGCGAATACCTGTAAAACTAACTGAACGCCAAAGAACCCATAATAAACTTATAATTGTAGATGATGAAATAGTAGTGCTTGGAAGCCATAATTGGACTGATAAAGCACTTTTTGAAAATAGAGAATCTAGTGTTGCTATAATCGATAAAAAAATAGTTAATAAAGAGAAAGATTATTTTGAGTCAGTATGGGGTTCTATAAAATAATGCAATAATATGGTGAATTAAATGAAAAAAAGTTTAAAGGTCAAGCCAATTGAAAACGGAACAGTAATCGACCACATAAACAAAGGAAAAGCATTAAAAGTTTATAAGGTTTTAAACATAGATAAAAATCAAACTGTAACTATTGCCATGAATGTGTCATCTGAAAAAAATGAAAAAAAAGATGTTTTAAAGATAGAAGGTATAGAGCTCTCAAAAGAAGATGTAAATAAAATAAGTCTTATATCTCCAAATGCCACAATAAACATAATAAAGGATGGAGTTGTTGTAAGAAAATTTAAAGTTGAAATACCCGACACCATAGAAGGTATATTAAAATGCACAAATCCAAACTGCATTACTCAGATTGAAAATATTGCCGGTAAATTTAAAGTTGAAGAGAAAGAACCTTTAAAAATAAGATGTGCATACTGTGAAAAATTTTTAAATTCTATTGAAATATGTCGATAAGGTGAAGTACCCCTTCCGTAAGGAAGGGGCTTCCTGCTTCACTGAACGAGCTTGCCATCATCGGTAGTTATTAACACCTAGGTAGAGGCTCACTTCTCCACAGGCTCACCCCCGCCTCCCGCAGGTGTATGGAGATAGTGTAGAATGGGCTTGGTTTTCACCCATTAACATATTATATCTTATGATATCTATTATTTATATTTTTGGTCGGCTCTCATCCCCGCCATTACGGACGGGGTCTTCCCGCCGATATTGGATAAATTAATTGAAATAAAAATAATAATAGATAAAAAATAAAAAATGAAATATAACGAAAAAGATATAGATGAAAGATAAGAAAGATATATGAAAGGATATGGAATATTAAGGTGATATTGTGAAATTACATGAATATGAAGCAAAGGAAATATTTAAAAAATATAAAATACCTGTTCCAGAAGGATTCATAACATCAACAGAAATCGAAAAATTAGACAAACCTGCTGTAATAAAGGCACAAGTTCTTGTAGGTGGAAGGGGAAAAGCCGGTGGAATTTTATTTGCGGATACCGTGGATGAAGCTAATGAGAAAATCAAGGAATTATTAAACAAAGATATAAAAGGAGAAAAAGTTGAAAAAGTCCTCATTGAAGAGAAAATTCCTATTAAAAAGGAATATTATTTAGGAATAACAATAGATAGGGCAGAGAGAAAGCCAGTAATCATGTTTTCAACAGAAGGTGGGGTAGAAATAGAGGAAGTTGCAAAAACCAATCCTGAAAAAATAATAAAATACCATGTTAATCCACAGGATGAATTTTTACCATATATTGCGAGAAATATTTTAAAAGATGCAGAAATTCCTTCAAATGAAATTCCGAAGGTTGCAGATATAATTTACAAATTATACAATGTATTTAAAGATATGGATGGAATGCTTGTGGAGATAAACCCTGTTGTAATTACAGAAGATGGAAGAGCTCTCGCAGCTGATGCAGTTTTGAATGTGGATGATGATGCATATTATAGGCATGACTACACCCAATTTGAAGAATATAGTAAAAAAGATAAACTTGAATTTGCCTATGTAGAGCTCGATGGAGATATTGGAGTCATAGGAAATGGTGCTGGCCTCACACTTGCAAGTATGGATATGGTAAAAGAATATGGTGGAAATCCAGCATGTTTCTTAGATATTGGAGGCGGAGCAAATGAAGAGACCGTTAAAAAAGCACTTGAAAAGGTATTAGAAAGGGATGTAAAAGGTATATTTATAAATGTGCTTGCAGGTATTACAAGGTGCGATGAAGTTGCAAAGGGCATTGTTGAAGTATTGAAAAAACATCCAGATGTAAAGTTTGCCGTAAGGATGATGGGGACAAACGAAGAAGAAGGAAGAAAAATATTAACTGAAAACGGCATCCCATTTGAACGCTCAATGGAAGGTGCCGCTAAAAAATTGATGGAAATGATTAATTCATAACTTACAATAATATTTCATAAAAATCTATTTATTAATATATTATAATATCACACTATTTTAAAATTAAAAATTAAAGTTAAAAATAAATACTATTTGTTATAACCATAATGAGAAATATATTTAATTTATAATTTATTATAATTATTATAATTTTTATAGCAATTACAAATATATCATCACAGGTGGAATTTTGAAAAGGAATGATATACAGAAGGTAATGATATTAGGTTCCGGACCTATCGTAATAGGTCAGGCGGCAGAATTCGATTTTTCAGGTTCTCAGGCGTGTAAGTCGTTGAGAGAAGAAGGAATATATACTATTTTGGTAAATTCAAACCCTGCAACAATCCAAACTGATACCAATATTGCAGATAAAGTTTATCTTGAACCACTTCATCCAAAGATTGTGGAAAAAATTATAGAGAAGGAAAGGCCTGATGCCATACTTCCAACGATGGGCGGTCAGACTGGATTAAATCTAGCCATGGACCTCCACAGAATGGGAGTTTTAGAAAAATACGGCGTAGAATTGCTTGGTTCAAAAGTGGAAGTAATAGAAACAAGTGAAGATAGGGAGCTCTTCAACAGAGCTATGGAAGAAATAGGTGAGCCAGTAACAAAATCTTATGCTGTAAATTCAATTGAAGAGGCATTGGATGCAGTAGCTGAGCTCGGTTATCCTGTGATAGTTAGACCTGCATTCACACTTGGAGGAACTGGTGGAGGTATTGCCCACAACGAAGAGGAACTAATAGAAATTACTGAAAAAGGTCTTAAATATTCTATCATCAATCAGGTTTTAATAGATGAAAGCGTTCTTGGATGGAAAGAATATGAATACGAAGTAATGAGGGATGCAAAGGATAACTGTATTGTTGTATGTAATATGGAAAACATAGACCCTATGGGAATACACACAGGAGAAAGTATTGTTGTAGCTCCATCCCAGACCCTAAGTGATGAAGTGCATCAAAGACTTAGAAATGCGGCATTGAAAATCATAAGACACTTAAAGATAGAAGGGGGCTGTAATGTCCAGTTTGCCGTAAATAAAGACATGACTGAGTATAGAGTAATCGAGGTAAATCCAAGAGTAAGTAGGAGCTCCGCACTTGCAAGTAAGGCAACAGGATATCCAATTGCTAAGATAGCTGCTAAGATAGCCATTGGAATGACCCTTGATGAGATTAAAAATGATGTTACAAAGGAAACTCCTGCGAGCTTCGAGCCAACTCTTGATTATGTTGTTGTAAAGATACCAAGATGGCCATTTGACAAGTTTAGAACTGTTGATAAGCACTTAGGAACAAGTATGAAATCCACAGGAGAAGTAATGGCAATAGGTAGGACCCTTGAAGAAGCACTTCAAAAGGCAATTAGAAGTTTAGATATTGGAAGACATGGTTTAATTGGAGATGGCAAGGGTATAAGCTATACCAACGAGGAAATCAACGATATATTAAAAAATCCAACTGATGAAAGAATATTTGTAATAGCTGAGGCACTTGATAGGGGCTGGACAGTTTCAGAAATATGCGAATTAACAAACATAAATGAATTTTTCATTAAGAAAATAAAAAATATTGTTGATATGAAGAAGGAGCTCGAAGTTTTATCTAAGTTAATTTAAAGAATTAATTTAATAATTATCATTATATTATTTATGGTGAAACACATGGTAGAAAACGAAAAACTAAAAGAAGTAATACTTAAAGCAAAAATGCTTGGTTTTTCCGATGTTCAATTGGCGAATTTATTAAACAAGGACGAGAAGGAAATTAGAGAATTAAGAAAAGAGCTCAATGTAGTGCCAGTTTATAAAATGGTAGATACCTGTGCTGCTGAATTCGAAGCAAAAACACCATACTATTACTCCTGCTATGAAAATCTATTTTATGACGAACAGAACGAAAGCGTTCCATCGGACAGGAAGAAGGTAATAATTTTAGGTTCAGGACCTATAAGAATTGGTCAGGGTGTAGAATTCGATTATTCAACAGTTCATGCAATATTTGCTTTAAAAGATATGGGAATTGAGGCAATAATTGTAAATAACAACCCTGAAACAGTATCCACAGATTACGATACCTCAGATAAACTCTATTTTGAGCCGCTTACCTTTGAGGAAATTATGAATATTATTGAAAACGAAAATAAAAACGGCGAGTTGTTGGGAGTAGTTGTTCAGTTTGGAGGGCAGACCGCAATAAACCTTGCTATGAAGTTATACAATGCTGGTGTAAATATACTTGGAACATCACCTCAATCCATTGATTTAGCAGAGGATAGAGAGCAGTTCTCCGAGATATTGAAAAAATTGAATATACCTCAGGCTGAGGGAGCTACGGTATATAATGAAGAAGATGCCTTAAAAGTTGCTGAAAAAATCGGTTATCCTGTGCTTGTTAGACCGTCCTATGTTCTCGGTGGAAGGGCAATGGAAATCGTATATAATGAGGATGAATTAAAGGACTATATGAAAGAGGCTGTAAAGGTATCCTCCGAGCATCCTATATTAATTGACAAGTTTTTAGATGATGCAGTTGAAGTTGATGTGGATGCTATTTGCGACGGCGAAGATGTGTTTATTGGAGGAATTATGGAACACATCGAAGAAGCCGGAGTTCATAGTGGAGATAGTGCCTGCGTAATACCACCTCAGACACTTTCAAAGGATATCGTAGATACAATCGTAGATTACACAACAAAACTTGCAAAAGAGTTGGGTGTAGTTGGATTGATAAATATACAGTATGCCATAAAGGATGGAATTGTTTATATTATTGAGGCAAACCCAAGGGCAAGTAGAACAATACCTTATGTAAGTAAATCCGTTGGAGTTCCTCTTGCAAAGATTGCCACAAAGGTTATAATGGGACACAAACTTAAAGACATGGGATATGTTGGATTGGCAGAGGCAAAGTATGTAAGTGTTAAAGAGGCAGTATTCCCATTCCAAAAACTACCTGGCGTGGACCCTGTCCTTAGTCCAGAGATGAAATCAACAGGGGAGGCAATAGGTATTGATACCGACTTTGGTAAGGCATATTATAAAGCACAGCTATCTGCAAACATGGAGCTCCCAACTTCTGGAACAGTGTTCATAAGTGTTAAAAAGAAAGACAGAAAACATGTCCTTAAAATAGCCGAGAAATTTAATGAATTGGGATTCAATATTGTGGCTACAAGGGGAACAGCGGAAGAGATTAGAAATGGAGGAATAGATGCAAAAGTTGTTAAAAAGATATCCGAGGGCATGACTGGAAATATTCTTGAATTAATTCAGAAGGGAGAAATCGATTTAATTATAAACACCTCCTCAGGAAGCAAGGCAAAATCAGACGGATACTACATTAGAAGGGCAGCAGTGGAGTTTAACTTGCCATATATTACAACAATTCAAGGGGCACTATCCACAATTAAGGCGATAGAATCCATTAAAAAAGGAGATTTAGGAGTTTATTCTTTGAATGAGCTTGAAAATAAATAAAAATAAATAATAAAACATAATAATTTTTATTTTTTAATCTAATTATTATAGTTATAATTATTATAATTATTATCAATTAATTTACTAAATTTTTTTATTTTATTGAATAAATATCAATTACTTAGCAATTAAACTTAACTGTGATAAAATGGAAAGTTATTTAAAAGAACTCAGAAATAAGCATTTAAAAAAGAGAAAAAAGAAAAATCCAAACATGCCCATAGCCACATGGGTTCAGGATGATATATTTTTGGATAAAACTATTGGAAAGAGCTTAACAATCATATTGAGAACTGTTGGTTGTAGATGGGCATACGAAAGCGGCGGATGCACAATGTGCAGTTATTTAATGGATAGCTCCCCTATAAAAATAAGTGCTGAGAACATTATAAACCAGTTTGAGCATGCCCTAAATAAATACAAAGAGGAAATAATAAAAAATCCAAAAAATTATTCAATAAAGTTATTTACATCAGGTAGTTTTTTAGATGAATTCGAGGTTCCAAAAGAGGCGAAGGAACATATTTTCAAAAAAATAGGGGAGCTCCCCATAAAAGAGGTAGCAGTTGAATCAAGACCTGAGTTCATTACAGATGATAATTTAAAAATAATACGAAAATATATCGATAATGAGATAAATGTGGAAATAGGAGTGGGAATCGAGACATTAAATGAAAAAATAAGAAATGTATCAATCCATAAAGGAGTATCTACTGAGGACATTAAAAGTGCCATAGAAACTGCGAAAAAATACAATATTGGAATAAAGGCATATCTATTAATAAAACCGCCGTTTATTACTGAAAAGCAGGCGGTTGTTGATTCAATTCATTCTGCAAATGAGTGCATAAGGATGGGATGCAGTAGAATATCATATTGTCCAGCAACAGTTCATAAGGGAACTTTAATAGAATTACTCTGGAAAAAGAACCAATACAGACCGCCGTTTTTATGGAGTGTTTTGGAAATATTGAAGGAGGTAAAATCTCAAAACCCTGATAAACTTATCATGTGTGATACATCAGGAATTCCATCCAATAGGGGAGCTCATAATAAGATGGACTGTAAATGCAACTATGAAATAAAAGAGATACTTAACGACTTCACAATTACTCAGGATTTGTCATTGATTGAAGGAGCTCTCGATATGGGATGCGAATGTAAAAAATACTGGGAAGAATTTATAAACTTTGAAGAAAAGAACATTGTTCCATTGGGAGATAATAAATAATAAAAAAGAAAATCTAAAAAAGAAGTTTAAAAAATTCTATATATTATTTTTATTTTATTCCAATTCTTTGTATTTTAATGATTGCTTAATTACATCGATATTTGGTTTTCCGTAGCTCACAAGCTTTCCTGTTCTCATGTCGTTTATTGTAACAACAGCTGGTGCAAACATACCTTTGTCTATTTTATAGAAGTCGTAGTTTGCAGCTTTGAATGTTTCTAAGAATGGTTTTCCGTAGTCTGATGATGAGCAGGAAGGCAATGCTTTACATAAAGCTTCAATATCATCGTTTTCATCACTTTCTATGTAGTAGTATGTTCTTCCACCATAAAGCACCATATCGTTTGTAGCCCCCATCATAACTAAATCATCACCGACAATTGGTGCAACTGGTGCAATTCCTGCTGCAAATTTAACTTTATTTACATCGAAGTGAAGAGCTTCGAGCATTTTGTAGGTTCCGTTTTCTACAACTCTACCACTGATTTGTATTGAACCTACCAATGATGCTGTTGGAGCTACTAAGAGATATACATTTTTAGGCTCAACGCCACATTTTTCAGCAACGTAATCTGCAACTTCTTCATTTGGAAGTTCTGATGCTTCTAAACATAATATAGCAACATCTGCATCATCTTCGTATCCAATTTCTTCGTAGGTTGCCTTAGGCATTTTTGCAAGAGCTCTTGCAGGACCTGAACCCATGGCGAAGTATTTACCAACTTTAACACTCCAGCCAGCTTTCTGAGCTCCGAGTGTTGCTATTGCTGGATGAGATGTTTTTATTTTAACGGATGGTAATACTAACTCATCATTTAATGTTCCTGTTATGCTGACACCAACATGTGCCAATCCACCCAAACATACCTTTGTATATGCCTTTCCTGCTTCAAAACTACCTGCTACATTAACTCCACAGTCAAGAACAGTTGCTCCATTTTCAAGTGTTATTACTTCAATGTTCATGTCATCTTTTCTTTTAATCATATCTTCAACTATTGGAAGAGCCTTTAAATTTACACTTACCATTCTTTCACCTGATTTTTATTTATATAATATGTATCATACATATATATTTGATAATATTTTTTATATGTTTTGATTTGGTTTTAATCAATCTTGCAAGTGCATCAATTCCTTCACAATTAAAAAATAAGGTTTTACCCAAATTTAAAATGGTGATATTATGATAAAAGTTCTTTATGATGGTATTTTAATAAGAGATGGCAATAGGATAACGGAAGCATCTTCTTCTATAACATTCATAAAAACAAAAAAACATAACATAATAGTCGATACAGCTACAAAGGATAAAAAAGATTTAATTATAAGGGAATTGGATAAATTAGGATTAAAACCAGAAGATATTGATATAGTCATAAATACCCACGACCATTGGGACCATGTGGAGAATAATGATTTATTTAAAAATGCAAAACTCATAACCTATTATAATTATAGGGAGCTCGACGATGAGGAAATAGAAATTATGGAAACCCCCGGACATACAGAGGATAGTATTTCAGTAATATATAAAGACTATATCGTTGTTGGAGATGCTTCTCCTTTAAAGGATAATATATTAAAAGACATTGAACCTAAATTAAACATTGATGAAGAGCTCGCTCTGAATACTCTTAAAAAGATAAAAAGTCTAAAAAAGAATATTATTACAGGTCATGAAGGAATATATTATAAAGATTCTTATCTATAAAATAGTTTAATTTAAGGTTAGCCATACAATTAATTCTTTATTTTGTGTTTATATTTTTTTAGTTTATTCTTTTTCTATTTTGTATTCGTTGAATCAAGTATAATAACGGTTTTAATTAAATATTATGCTTTTGTAGTGTTTCCCCCCACTATGGTCTGATTTTAACTTCCTGACAGTGTGAATTAACAATACCATCTTTAAAATCAAAAAATAGAAATAGGTAGTAGTTAAATATCTCATTAAAAAACGGTGAATTCAGCATGCTAAAGACATTAAGTAATATGCTCACTAATTCTATAAATAGTTTAGGATTTAACTGTTCGGAAGAATTATCTAAGTTTGCATTGGTTAGAACGTTAACGCCGATAAAAACTATTAAAGCATTTTCAGAAAGTATTTCAAAAATCCACAGAACAACTATCGTTAAAAACTTGCAAAAACTCTTCGAAGAAGAGTTTTACTTATACGCTCAATTATTAAACCTTCCCGACATTTTGAATGACAATAGATTTAAATACGCTGCAATAATCGATTCAACATTATTAAGAAGATGGAGTGAAAATATTTATGGTTGTAGTATTAGATACAATTACATCGAAAATCATAGCAAACTATATCAAGAGCAAATAAACTGCTGTATCTATCACAAAAAAAAGGGCTTTATACTATTCACACTACGATAAAACCACTCGACAAAAAATCCACAAACATATTTATTGAAATCATTGAATTTTTATCTCAAACTAACATCAGGACGGTTATAGGGGACAGTTTTATCACAACAAAGAAAATTCTAAAGGGATGTAAGGGATTGGGAATCGAATACATTGGCAAACTTAGGAAAAACATTATAATCGAGTTTTTCAGTAAGAAGGTTAAAGTGGAAGAATTGTTCGAAAAGGATTTTCAAAAAAGAAAGTTCAAATTAAGGACGATTAATGGAATAGAGTTCAAATTATCCGATAGGATTGTGAATATTCCAAATGTTGGCAAGGTTAAAATCGTTGCTGTGCAAATGGAAAATCAGAAAAAACCTAAGTATTTAGTCTCTACAAACTATAAAAAGAAGGCAGAGAACATTATAATCGAGTATATGAAGAGACCAAAGATAGAAGAAAAACATAAAAGGGATAAATCGATTTTAGAAGTTGAAGGGAATTACATAACTTCTGAAAAGAGTAATATTGGATTCATTAGATTTATGGCGGTAGTATCAAACTGCATCGAATACTTAAGCTACAACTATGGATTATCGTTTTATGAAATCGTTAAAAAGTGTGGTAAAGAACTAATAAAGAAAGGAATATCATAATCACACTGTCAGTAACTTCAAATACAGTGAGTTCCGCAGTCTCAACAGTAAGTAGCTATTTCCATCCCACTATGGTCTGATTTTAACGATATTATGGCATTTAGTTTTAAAGAGATAATCGACTATTTCCATCCCACTATGGTCTGATTTTAACATCCCTGCCTTGATTGTCACTATAATATTTACATATATATTTCCATCCCACTATGGTCTGATTTTAACGCTTTTCTTACGAATCCTTTTTTATCCTCTAATGTCATTTCCATCCCACTATGGTCTGATTTTAACCCAAGATGTCGTAAAATCATTGAATAAGAAAAAAATAATTTCCATCCCACTATGGTCTGATTTTAACAATTCTTCATCATTTCTTTTTAGTATTAATTTATATTCTTCCCAATTTCCATCCCACTATGGTCTGATTTTAACTTTTTTTATAAACCTTTTTAGGCGGTTTTTATGACATGTGGAAAATTTCCATCCCACTATGGTCTGATTTTAACGGAACTGGCAAGCCAAGGGATAAAGTGCCCTATCCAAATTTCCATCCCACTATGGTCTGATTTTAACTTCAACTGATAATGTATAAGTGCTACCTTTTGAGCTATTTCCATCCCACTATGGTCTGATTTTAACGCAGAAAAATACGCTGAAAGGGTTATGGATTATGATTTCCATCCCACTATGGTCTGATTTTAACTTCGACACAATGGCTGTCGAGATGTTTAAAACTGCATTTCCATCCCACTATGGTCTGATTTTAACACTGTAATATATGACGTCTCAGGAAATAACTTTAAATTTCCATCCCACCATGGTCTGATTTTAACGTATATATGTCAGTATTGCACAAAATATTATACAATTTCCATCCCACTATGGTCTGATTTTAACAATTTTTCAAATTCTTCTTCTGCTGTTTTTCTGTCAGATTTCCATCCCACTATGGTCTGATTTTAACCAGAAACTATATTATAGAGTATATAGAATTTGAAATTTCCATCCCACTATGGTCTGATTTTAACAGCTCAATAGCGAAATTAATGACTTTATTGAATACTATTTCCATCCCACTATGGTCTGATTTTAACCTCATTATACTCCAAGTCTTTAAATTCATAAATTAATTTCCATCCCACTATGGTCTGATTTTAACTAATATGATACAGCGAGAATACATAGAAAACGCAATAAATTTCCATCCCACTATGGTCTGATTTTAACTGATTCCGACACAGTAGATTCATACGCTGTGGGAGATGATTTCCATCCCACTATGGTCTGATTTTAACATGTATTTATCATATGTCGCAACAATATCAAAGAAAGCATTTCCATCCCACCATGGTCTGATTTTAACTTCGTTTTTAATGTTTCGTATGACTCGTTATAGCAAACATTTCCATCCCACTATGGTCTGATTTTAACTTTGAGATAGCATAGAATATACCGCCACCTATTAACAATTTCCATCCCACTATGGTCTGATTTTAACATATTTCCTGATATGTTGTTCTGTATGTTCTTTTTAATTTCCATCCCACTATGGTCTGATTTTAACTAAAGAAGTTGCAAATAAATATGGTATGAGTTATATGATTTCCATCCCACTATGGTCTGATTTTAACCTTTTAGGAGCTCCCGCACAATCCTTTTTCGAATTAGATTTCCATCCCACTATGGTCTGATTTTAACGAACCGTTAAGCTTTCCAGCCGATTATATGGCAATAGAATTTCCATCCCACTATGGTCTGATTTTAACCTCATTATACTCCAAGTCTTTAAATTCATAAATTAATTTCCATCCCACTATGGTCTGATTTTAACTAATATGATACAGCGAGAATACATAGAAAACGCAATAAATTTCCATCCCACTATGGTCTGATTTTAACCTAAATAAAATGTTTTTAATGGTGTTAAATCAACATTTCCATCCCACTATGGTCTGATTTTAACGTTGAAAAATGCATTATAGAACCGAAAGGAATAACAATTTCCATCCCACTATGGTCTGATTTTAACGAGACCATTTCCAGCATTCACTTGTAGGCGGTTGTTAGATTTCCATCCCACTATGGTCTGATTTTAACGAAGAAGAGATTCAAAGAATTAAAAAAATCTTAGATTTCCATCCCACTATGGTCTGATTTTAACAGCATTTACATCAAGAAGTTGTAAAAAGATATTAGAATTTCCATCCCACTATGGTCTGATTTTAACAGCATTTACATCAAGAAGTTGTAAAAAGATATTAGAATTTCCATCCCACTATGGTCTGATTTTAACATCTGACCCAGTATGGAAGTAGGCGGTAGGTCCAGGAAGATTTCCATCCCACTATGGTCTGATTTTAACTTCATACGCACGGTTCTTAAAGAAGATGAGGGTATAAAATTTCCATCCCACTATGGTCTGATTTTAACAAAAAATAAAATTATATGGGTAATAGATAGATTTTCATATTTCCATCCCACTATGGTCTGATTTTAACCCCAGAAATGCACGAATACAACACGATACCAACTCCTGATTTCCATCCCACTATGGTCTGATTTTAACATCATGAATGTAATAAAGGAGACTTTTTAATCGGATTTCCATCCCACTATGGTCTGATTTTAACAAATATCACCTTTGCATATTATACTAATACATAATAATATATTTCCATCCCACTATGGTCTGATTTTAACCATAAACATCTTTTTCTTTATCCTTGATAAAATCAATATATTTCCATCCCACTATGGTCTGATTTTAACAGTTTAAAATATTCCTTATTTTACACTAAATACCTTTGCATTTCTTCTATTTAAAACTTTCGAGTCTCGAATCACGTTGATTTTTAGAGTATATATAGTATTAGGGTTCGTCTACGACAGATAATTTACAAATATTTAAAGAAATAAACGATATTTTATAAGTATTTTTTAAAAATTTAAAAAATTAGCAAGGAAAACCATAAAATAACTAAATATAGTATAGATATTTTAAAAATCCCCATAATTTCATTTATTTAAATTTATTAATTATATCAAAAATAATAGACATTTACGACGAAAGTAGGGGAGATATTTTCAAAAATAGAAAAAGAATAACCAATATTATAAAAAAATAATAGTTAATAGTAAGGATTTAAAACCTACACATTTTACTCATGGAATTTTTTCACGAAATTATCTTAAAGAATTAATATATTCAGAGCTCCGACCACCAATAAAATCATGCCCTTTCATTTTTACTTAATGCTATAATTCCATTGGCAATTGATACTGCAACAGGAGTTCCGCCTTTTGCCCCCACTGTGGTTATGGATGGAACATCGGTATTTCTTAAAGCCTCTTTTGACTCACTCGCCTTTACAAAACCAACCGGAGCTCCGATAACAAGTTTTGGTTTTATGTTCTCTTCATTTATCAACCTAATTACTTCAAATAGTGCAGTGGGTGCATTGCCTATTACAACAATACCTCCATCAATAAGTTCTTTTGCAACCCTCATGGATGCCACTGCCCTTGTGATTTGCTCCTCCTCAGCCATTTTATAAGTTTCTTCATCGTTAATGAAATTATATAAATTATTATACCTAATGCCTGCTTTAACCATGCCCACATCAACAACTATTGGTTTATTATTTTTAATTGCTTCGATACCGTTATTTATTGGGTCGTTTTTAAATGTTAAGAGTTTTGCATATTCTTCATCAGCAGTGGCATGCACAACTCTTTCCATTATTACCAATTCTTCATTGGAGTAATTCTTTAATTTATCCCCTAAAACACTTTTTATTTTATTTCTTACAATTTCCCTAGATTTTTCAGCAATATTTAGTCCCTCTTTTGTTGTAGCTCCCATAAACATAATATCATCTTTTTCATCCTTTTCCATTGAATATGATTCAAAATTTAAATATAATTTTACATTTTATTTATTATAATTTATTCTACCATTTTTAAAACTACCTTTACTTCATCCGATTTAGTATGGACGAGCTCTATTAAATCATCAACTACACTGGATAGTTCGAGCTCTACAAGTCCCATCAAATCATTGTCAGAATCCAATCTAAAAAATGTGCCGTCTTTACTAATAACAGTGCCTTCCAAATGACATCTTCCAAAATATGCCTCTACATAATCTCCTTCGTCAATAGTGTCAATATATTTATATAATTCATCTTCCTCGTTAATAATCATTTCAATAACTTTCATAATCATCCCTTTTGGTATTTTATATTTTTATATAATATGGGCACGTCCAGATATTAGTGTTGGTATTCTTATGCATATATTCAATATATATTGTATTAAACGCCCATAACTGTTCTAAACAAATCTCTAAGTCCTGGGGCAAGTCCCAAAGCCATTATAGTTATTTTTAGAATATTTCTCAAATCTTTATTATCTACTTCCTCGTTTATGATATATAATACAGATATAACCACAATCAGTTTTAAAGGTATCATTACATAAGGTCCAAAGATGTCCATAAAAAATCTTGGTATAGGGTGCTGTTCCCAATATCCATATACTCCTATACCAATGGCTGTTGCTGAGGCATCTGTTAATTGTGAGAATATAGCATATTTGTCTATGCTGTCAAATTTTAATTTATTTTTTAAAACTTCTATTCTTTCAATAAGATATATCATAATACCATAAGTAATACCTATTATACCAAATACATAAAACAGTGCTTCTATATGCACCATATTTTTTAAAAATATACTTAATAGATAGATTGTTGGAATTATTGCCATTAACATTGCTGAAATATGGTATTTCTCTTTTTTAAATAATATTCCCGAAAGGATTATTGAAATTATATAATATAATCCCACCGAAACCACAATACCCGGGGTTACTGTATAATATGTATGTGGAACATATCCTGCATCAACCAGAGCTCTTATTAACGATATTAATATAACATAAAAAATTGTAATCAATGCAAACTTTCTGTCTATATCAATATTTAATAATTTACAGACTCTATAAAATCCATAAACCATAACAAACAGTAATATACCATATGTAATCTCTTGAATAAGATTATATCCAGATTTTGTCTCAATAGGATTAATATAATATTTATAAACGAACTCCAAAAATGCTTCTTTTAAGTCCATTAAATCACCACATAAATATATATTACTTATATGATTTAATGATATATAAATATAAATAATAGTAAAATCTGGTGGTGTTATGAAAATCATGAATGCTAAAATGTTAAGAATATATTTGAAAGAAACTGATAAACATGAAGGAATGCCCCTATATAGATACATATTAAAAAAATTTAAAGAAAATGAAATTGCAGGAGCTACTGTTTTGAGAGGATTTTGTGGCTATGGAGTAAGGGGCATATCTGAAATTGATGTTGTAAGACTTTCTATGGATTTACCTGTAATAATTGAATGTATTGAATACGAGGAGAAATTGGTAAAACTACTGCCTGAATTAACTGAAATAATAGGGGAAAATGGGATTATAAGCCTTATAGATGCCAGTATTATAAAGAAATAAAGAGGTAAATGAATAAAAATAAAATATAAAATAAAAACTGAAATAAGAGAAAAAAAGAATAATAGATAAAAAGAAAAAAACAGTAATGAGAAAAATAAGGATGTAATAAAAAAAGAAAGAAAAAGAAAGAAAAAGAGAAATAAGGGTGTTTAGTTTGGATTTTTCATATTTACTTAGTAAAAAACATAAAATTTGCAAAAAAATAAAATCCATTGATAGGGAATTTGATATTGGCGGATATTGGATTTCGCAGGATTTTGAAAATCTATCAGATTGTGTATTTGCTGGCGGAGATGGTAGTTTTAATAAAATAGATTATATCGACTACTGTCTTTATTCAATAGGTGCTGTTTCATATATAAACAAAGTTGGAGAAAAAATAGAAGAATCCATTTCCTATTGGGATACCGATATAATACTACCTTATAAGTATATATCAAATAGACTTAGGCTTTATATGATAAATATGGAGTTAAAAACTGCACTGTGGAATTTTAAAAATAAAAATATCGATTATTATCTATTTGATGGCTCGTTATATTCTCTTTTAATCCAAACTCACACCTATGGAACCATTATTGAAAATGAAAATAAAGAAGATGAAAAATCAATTGTAGATTACTATAATGAATACAGCAAGGAAATTAAAAGTAGAATTCTTGAAAATATCCATGAGAATCAGCTTGCTCCAACTATTACCATAGAATGTAAAAATGATAAGGAAAGGATAATACTTGAACAACTTGAATATATAGTTCTTTTAACGGAGCTCCTACAAAAGTATGACAAAAAAATAATTGGTATCTCAAAAACTTCAAAAATGAATTTGTATTTTAAAGAATCGAATATTCCTGATATTGCAGTGTTTTCAAAACTAAAAGGAGCAGGATATTCAAAGCCATTAAATTTAGCGGATGAAAAAATAAAGGAGATAAATAGGAATGTATATTACAATACAAATCACTTAAAAAAATTTGGATACAGCGTTGATGAATTATACTACCAATTTGTAAGGTTGGATAATAACTCAGGTATGTTAAATATTACTTCATTTTCAAAACTGAATAATGAAATCTTTTCAAATTTAAGGGAAATATCCATTGCAGGATATCCATATATATTAAAAAAATCCCATGAAACTGTAAAGATAGGAGATAAAGATATGGAGCTCTGTGCTAAATTATTGGGAATATACAATAAAAGCGATAGAAATTTGATACTTTAACTTTAATTTTTATATTCATCGACATATAACGAACAAAAGTTTGTTTTAAATCGAAACTTTTATATAATATACAATATAATTGAAATTCATGGAAAAAATAAAAGTGCATATTATCGGGGACATTGTATTGTCCGAAGATATAGGAAAGAGCATGAAGAAATGGAGGGAGATGTTCAATATCCCGCAGATAGATATCGCAAGATATTTAGATTTATCTCCATCAGTTATAAGTGATTATGAAACTGGTAGGAGAAAAAATCCAGGAGTAAATATCGTAAAAAGATATGTTAATGCATTAGTTGAACTTGACAAAGAAAACGGAGGGCACACAATCAGAGCTCTTCAAAAGGTTTTAAATCCGCCATCAATGAAACCCATTCTTCAAATAAGGGAATATAAAAACCCAAAGTCCATCAAAGACCTGTTAGATGTTATCGAAGGGGAGATTGTATGTTATGGAAATCGAAAAATTTCAAAATCTTCTGAGGATACTCAGGAGATAGAAAGTAAGTTGAACAGCCAAATATTTGGTCACACTGTTGTAGATAGTGTAAGGGCAATATTGGAAATGGATGGGCAGGATTTTTTAAATTTATACGGTTGGACTACTGAGAGAGCACTGATATTTACAAATGTTTCGTCTGGGAGAAGTCCAATGGTTGCCATAAGGGTGAGCTCTATAAAACCAAGGTTGGTGGTTTTTCAGGGAGTATCTCACTTGGATAAATTGGCACTAAAAATAGCAGAAATTGAGGGAATACCACTGATTATAACAAAACTTAACATTGATGAACTGTTAAAGAGATTAAAGGGAATATCCAATTAATATTATCTATTATTGTTATTTTTGTTTTATTATTATTTTTTTAATTTATTTGATTATTATTAAAAAAGGTGATTACATGAAAGTTGGTATTGTAGGTTATGGAAGTTATATTCCCAAATATAGAATAAAAGTAGAGGAAATTGCAAAAGTTTGGGGAAAAAATCCAGAATCCATAAAAAATGGATTGGTGGTCAATGAAAAAAGTGTCCCTTCACCAGATGAAGATACTGCAACAATAGCTGTTGAAGCAGGTAGAAACGCCTTAAAAAGAGCTGGCATAAATCCGCAAGATATTGGGGCAGTTTATGTGGGTAGTGAAAGCCACCCCTATGCAGTAAAACCAACATCTTCAATAGTGGCAGAGGCATTGGGAGCTACGCCAGATTTAACAGCGGCAGATTTGGAATTTGCATGTAAGGCAGGAACTGCGGGAATCCAGATGTGCATGGGTCTTGTTAGTAGCGGGATTGTAAAATACGGTATGGCAATTGGTGCAGATACAGCCCAGGGAGCTCCGGGAGATGCACTTGAATATACCGCAGCAGCAGGCGGTGCAGCATATATTATTGGAAACAATAAGGATGAATTAATTGCAGAAATAAACGACACCTGTTCTTTTACAACAGATACTCCCGACTTTTGGAGAAGAGAGGGGGAGTCCTATCCAAGACATGGTGGGAGATTTACAGGAGAACCTGCATTTTTTAGACATGTATTATGTGCGGCTAATAAAATAATGGAAAAAATGGGAACTATGCCAGAAGATTACGATTACTGTGTATTCCACCAACCAAATGGAAAATTCTACATAAAGGCGGCAAAATCATTAGGATTTACAAATGAACAGTATAAATACGGACTTTTAACTCCTTACTTGGGAAATACCTATTCAGGTGCTGTTCCACTGGGGCTTTCAAATGTTTTAGACCATGCAAAAGAAGGAGATAGGATTTTGGCAGTATCTTATGGAAGTGGTGCAGGTAGTGATGCCTTTGACATTACCGTAACGGATAGAATCGAGGAAGTTAAAAACAAGGCTCCAAAAACAATGGATTTACTCAATAGGAAGAAATATGTAGATTATGCAGTTTATTTGAAATACAGAGGCGGGATAAAGATTTAATTTAAAATAAATAAAAATAAAATAAAAAATCCATATGAAAAAATAAAATAAAAAAATTAAAACAAATTAAAAATTAGGATAAAATATGGTGAGAAAATGAGGGATGTTGCAATAATAGGATACGGACAAACAAAATTCGGTGAGCTCTGGGAATCATCATTTAGAGATATAATTGTTGAGGCAGGAGTTAAAGCAATAAAGGATGCAAATGTTGATGGTGATGATATAGACGCCATGTATGTTGGAAACATGAGCGGAGGTCTCTTTGTAGGGCAGGAGCATATATCTTCATTAATAGCCGACTATGCAGGATTAAACCCTATTCCATGCACAAGAGTTGAGGCGGCATGTGCATCTGGAAGTTTAGCTCTTAGAAGTGCATACTTGTCTGTTGCAAGTGGATACCATGATGTTGTTTTAGCAGGCGGTGTAGAAAAAATGACCGATGTAGCAGATGCAACATCGGCAATAGCCACCGCAGCAGACCAAGAGTGGGAGGCATTCTTTGGAGCAACATTTCCGTCATTATATGCTATGATGGCAAGGAGGTATATGTATGAATACGGTCTTACACTTGAACAGCTCTCAATGTGGAGCGTAATAGCTCATGAAAATGCGTCAAAAAACCCTTATGCCCAGTTCAGATTTAAAACCACATTGGAACAAGTTATGAATGCTTCACCAGTTGCAGACCCATTAACACTTATGCACTGTTCCCCAGTTTCCGACGGAGCTGCGGCACTTATTATTTGTGATGCAGATAAAGCGGAAGAATTTGCACCAAAGGATGAGATAATTTACATTAGGGCATCAACACAGGCATCAGACACAATAGCACTTCATGGAAGAAAGGACATGACAACACTTAATGCCGCAAAGGTTGCATCAGAGAAAGCGTATAAATTGGCAGGTGTATCATCAGATAAAATGGATGTTGCAGAGGTTCATGACTGTTTTGCAATTAATGGGCTTATTTTAATGGAGGACTTAGGATTCTGTAAAAAAGGAGAGGCAGGAAAAATCGTTGCAGATGGGAACATAAAAATAGATTATGATGAATTCGTCAGCGTAAATCCAAGCGGTGGATTAAAAGCGGCAGGTCATGCCCTTGGAGCAACAGGTATAAGACAGGTTGGGGAAATATACTGGCAATTAAAACAGGATAAAAACTGTAAAGATAGGCAAGTGTCAGTTAAGAACGGATACGGTATAACTGCAAATGTTGGGGGAAGTGGTGGAACAGTATGTGTTCATGTTCTTTCAGATAAGAGGAAATAAAATATAATTAAATTAAAATAATAGTATGGGTCAAAATATATAACCTATACTAAATATAATATTATAAAAAAGACGATATTATGAAGGCTGAGGAAGTGGTAAATAAGATAATTACATCAGATTTAATTAATAGAATCCCTAAACGAAGAAAGGTAGGGAGGAAAGGATATAATTTAGAGTTGAGGCTTAAACTATTAGTGTATGCCTTTTTAAAAGGCATACACTCAAATAGAGCGTTAGTATTACACTTACAAAATAATCCTCAGATTTTAAAAACATTGGGATTTAAATCTTGTCCTGGTAGGAGAACCATCGATAGATGGAAAAAATCCCTTGATGAAGAATTGCATGCAATAATTACTTTATTAGGTGATAAATATATTGAACTGAATAATCCTGAATGGTCAATATATGATAGTACTCCAATAAGGGATGAAATGGACAAAGATGGAAAAATAGGATACAATAGTGAAGGGATATTCAAAGGCTTTAAATTACACTTAGCAGTGGATAAGCGAGGAATACCATTGAGAGCAGAATTTACCGCGGCAAATACTCATGACGTTAAAGTGGCTGATAAATTGTTAGTATCTACCAAAAAATCCTGCGCAGATGCGGGCTATGATTCAAAAGATTTAAAAAAAAGCTAAGGAGTTATACCAAAACGAACTAATAACTGCCCATAATCCACGGAGATTAGGTAAGAAAAACAAAAAGAAACTTCCGAAAGAAGTCTCTAAGATAAGAGTTAAAATAGAACATACCAATTCGATATTAAAGAATAGATTTATGAATAAGTATTGGACAAATGTTAAGGGTTATGTTCGTAAAAAAATATTCTGCTTCTGTGCAGTGGCTTCTGCACAGGTTTTAGCATTATATAATCTAATTACCAGAGGTTATCCTTATATGAAAGTCTTAGAGGTTAGGGTGTAATATGACCCACACTAAATTAAAATAAATATAAATAGCATAAATATAAATTAAAATTATGTTAAAATTAAATAAAATAAAAAACTTAAATGAAATGAATAAAAAGTAAAATAAAAAGTAAAAAACTTAAAATAAATAACCAAAATAATCTAAAAAACAAAACTAAAAAAGTGAGACTATGGTTATGGGAATGGGTGTAAAATCTAATTTCTTCACTAAAAAGTTGGTAAAATTCATAAAATTCACACTATTTGATAAATCAATAGAAATGAAAAGATTTAGAAAAATTATGCTTAATATTCTATTATTGGGCATGTTCATGGTTATATCATCCTATATATTACTTGGAGATTTGGCAATATATATTTTAGTGTGTGAATTTATAATAATTATTTTAATGGTCATAGGGATTGGATTATATATTCAATATAGGGAAAAATTAGAAGAATTTAGTGATAAATTAAAAAACTCCTCCTTAATTAATAAGGTGAAATAATGTGTAATCTCAACCTGTATGTAAATGACGAGCTCACCATGGAGGATGTCATGGTTGTTGAAAAAAAGGATGGTAAAATAATAGCAGTTGATTTATTTGGTGATGTGAAGGAGCTCGACGGGGAAATAATAAAGATTGATTTAAATGAAAATAAAATAGTAATAAAAAATTAATGGTGATAATATATGGTGGTAAGAAGTTGGAGACATATTAATGAAAGATACAATCTTATAGGAACAAGATGTAAAACTTGTGGGACAGTTTATTTTCCTTCAAGAAATGTATGTCCAAAATGTAGGAGGAAAGGAGATATTGAACAATACAAACTCAGCGGAAAAGGAAAAATATATACATATTCCATAATACACACACCACCAAAGGATTTTGAAAAATTGGCACCTTATGTAATAGCAATAATAGAATTAGATGAGGGTCCAAAACTAACTGCACAGGTTGATTGCGATATTGATAAAGTTCAAATTGGCATGCCTGTGGAAGTGGCATTCAGAAGGATAAAAGAAGATGGTAAGGATGGAGTGATTAATTACGGATATAAATTCAGACCTGTTGAAGAATTATAATTAATTATTTATATTATTTTTAAATTATTTTTAGTTATTATCTATTAAGGTGTAATAATGCACGAATTGTCCTATGCAACATCAATATTGAATACAATTTTAGATTCAATAAATAATCAAGATTTAGAAGGTAAAAAAGTTAAAAGGGTTTCTAAAATAAATTTAGAGATTGGAGAATTGACATTTATAAACTTTGAGCAGTTAAAATTCGCATTTGAAGTAATTGCAGAATCCACAATATGTGAAGGTGCAGAGATGGTGGCAGAATTTGTAAAAGCGCATATTGTATGTAATAATTGTGGATATGAAGGAGATTTAGAAGCAAAAGATGAATTTGATGTTTCATGTCCAAGATGTGGGAGTTTATCTTTGAGGATAAAAGGTGGAAAAGAGTTTAACATAAAAAATGCAGTTGTAGAATTCGAAGATGAAGATAAATAAAAAAATTATATTTTTATTTTATCACATAACCTTGGAGTAAATGTATTAAATCCTTCTCCAATTGCCCATTCTTTAAATGCATTTATAGAATCTTCTTCTCCATGCTGTATTATTAGATTCTCAGGATTTGTCTTTTTTACGATTGTTCTTAATTCGTCCATACCTGCATGTGCGGAGAATTCATAAAAGGATATTTCAAATTTTGGCTCTATTAACATCTCTCCAATTGGAAATTTTCCAGTTTCAAGAAGTATCCTTCCAGCAGTATTTTTTACTTGATAACCTGTGAATATCAAGGAGCTCCTATGGTCATTCCAGAAGTTGCTTATATATTTTATCACAGGTCCTCCATTAAGCATCCCAGCAGTGCTGACTACTACACCACCATTTTCCTTTAAATCTTTCATCACATGGTGCCTCTCATCACTTTCCACTACATAGGTATTTGAAAATACTCTTTTAAGCTTTTTATGGTTCCGAATGTATTTAGGGTGCTGCCTTAACATAATCCTTGTTATCTTTGCCCCCATTCCATCAAGGTATATTGGATTATCCAAATTCAAATTGCTGAGCATTAAAATTGCCTCCTGACTTCTATCAACTGCAAAGGCAGGAATTATTGCAGCCCCTCCCCTTTCCACAGTTTCTTTTACTTTATCTAAAAATTCTTTTTCAAGCTGTTTTCTATCAGGATGACATCTGTTTCCGTATGTTGATTCAATAATTAAAATATCTATATCATTATCGCAAAAACTTAAATCTGCCCCATTTGTGAGCCTTGTTTTTGAAAGCTTAATATCGCCAGTGTATAGAACCTTCTTGTTATTGGCATAATTTAAATAAATTGAAGCACTTCCTGGAATATGTCCAGCATCAAAAAATGTATATTCAAAATCCCTCATGGCATATGTGATTCCATATTCCACATTTTTATTATGGTGGAGTGTTTTGTTAATATCTCCCTTATTAAATGGGAGCTCTCTATTTTCCTCTATGCCTATTTTTAATGAATCTTTTAGGAGCTCCTTTGTCAGAGCCTTTGTCATTGAAGTTGAATATATTGGACAGTGCATCTGCAAATGAGATAGTATAGGTAAAGAACCTGTATGGTCAAGATGAGCATGTGATACAAAAACAGCATCAGGATACAATTTATTTAATATTGGATATTCCGAATTATCCTCAGACAATTTTACCCCGCAGTCAAGGAGTATATTGCTGTTATCACTTCTAATTTCTATACAACTTCTTCCTACTTCCATTGCTCCTCCCCTAAATAAAATATCCATATAATCCCCTCTTTTACTTTTTAACCTATCAGTATATATCTATCTATATCTATTATTATATATTGTGTGGTTATCATATAATTACATAGCGGTTTAAAACTATATTGTGTTATATTTATATACCATTTAATATCAAAAATGGTATTTATGAAAATTTTAAACGAGAAAGTGAAATCATGACTGATTTGATAATCTGTGAGAAACCAAATGTGGCAAAAAAAATAGCAAATGCACTGGGGAATCCTAAAAAGAAATCAGACAACGGAGTTCCATACTACGAATTGGAAAGGAATGGAAAAAAAATAATCGTTGCATCTGCTGTTGGACATTTATTTACATTGGAAGAAGTAAAAACCGATAAAAAGAAAAAATTTGGAGAATATCCTGTTTTTGACATACGATGGGCTCCTGCTTCAACTATAAAGGGGAAAGAATATGTTCAAAAATATATAAACACGCTGAAAAAACTTGCAAAAGAAGCTGATGAGTTTTACATAGCATCAGACTGGGATATTGAAGGAGAATTAATTGGTTATCATGCACTATATTACTGTTGCGGAAAAAAAGATGCAAAAAGAATGAGATTTTCAAGTTTAACTAAAAATGAAATTGTTAAAGCATACGAGAATCCCGATAAAATAGATTTCGGGCTTGTTGATGCGGGGGATAGCAGGCATAAGGTAGATTGGTATTATGGTATAAATGTTTCAAGAGCTCTGATGCAGTCCATAAGGGCAGTCAATAGATGGCAGACAATGAGCACAGGTAGGGTTCAAGGTCCTGCACTATCATTTTTAGTTGATAGGGAGCTGGAAATAAGAAAGTTTGTCCCAACACCATACTGGGTAATCGGAGCTCTCTTAAAGGACGAAATAACGGCAATTCATGAAAAGGATAAATTTTGGGATGAAAAGGAAGCTAATGAAATTTACAATAAAATAAAGGGTGAAAAAGAGGCAGTAGTTTCAAGTGTTAAAAAAACTAAGAAAAAGATAAAACCAAATCCACCATTTGATTTGGGGACATTGCAAAGGGAAGCACATAGGGCATTTAGATTCTCACCAAAAAAGACGCAGGAGATTGCACAGAAACTTTATGAGCAAGGATTATGCCTTCATCCTGATACATTAGTAGCACTACCAAATGGAATTAAAAAAATCAAGGATTTGGATGAAAAAGGGGAAGTTTTATGTTTAGATGATGATTTAAAATTAACAAAATCCAGATATAAACTTTTAAAAAGGACTGTAAAAGAAAAATTAATAAAAATTACATTAAATGATGGAACTGAGCTCATCACAACAAAAGAACATCCAGTTTTGGTATATAGGGATGGATTAATATTTGTCCCTTCCGAGGAACTAAAAGAAAACGAACAGACAATAATGTTTATAAATATTTCCGAAAAAAGATTTAATTCTAAACTACAAAAATCAAAGATTTTCGAATCCAGTAGGAAAACTAAATTTATTGATTTTATATTGGAAAATTTAAATGGCGATAAGGATTACATTCTTATAGAACCATCGCTCACAAAAAAGATTCAAAAATTAATAGCAAGTGATAAATCAAGAAAACAAATTATGGAGATATTTGGAATTAAAGAACCGACATACTATAAATATTTAAGGACAGGAAAAATACCAATAAAGATTATAAAATACTTAATTGATAAAGATGTTATTTCAAAAAAAGACATAGAAAGTAATTATTTAGGATTTTGCTATGGAACTTCCACAATTCCCGTAAATATTGA
This sequence comes from Methanothermococcus jasoni, assembly GCF_049075655.1. Lineage (GTDB taxonomy): Archaea > AGJL01 > Methanococci > Methanococcales > Methanococcaceae > Methanofervidicoccus. The sequence goes on from NZ_CP157522.1 coordinate 1,179,008, forward strand.
ATTCACCAATGATTTTTGGTATCTTTATGGGTATGTCATTGGAGATGGGCATTTGGCGAATAAGGGGAAGATAACAATACCTGCAAAGGACAGGAGTAGGGAAAAAGAAATAATAAACGCTATAATACAATCATGCGAAAGTCTTAACTTAAATTGGAGATATGATAAATACAAGGTAATACACATATCTTCAAAATCACTAACAAGGATTTTTGAAGTATTGGGCTGTCCATATGGAAACAAAACGGAGATATTCGATATTCCAAATATTGTGTTTGAAGATGTTAATTATATTGCATCACTATTGGCGGGATACTATGATGCTGATGGACATTTTAGCATTAAAAAAACAGGATGTAATAACAACTCACCACAAATAAAACTAACATCAAAAAATATAAATGTTTTGAGGAAAATAAAAAACATATTGCAGTTTTTAGGAATCGGCGGATATATATGGACAAAGAGAAATAATACTGGAGAAATTGAAGGACACGACTTAAATATATATTCAAAAGATGCAGGTAAGTTTTATGATTTAATGATAAATCATATCAGAGTTAAAAGAGATGAATTACAAAAAGTTAAAGAATTATCCATTAGGGATTATAAAAAATACTCTCATCATTACAGCATTATTTATGCAAATTGGGAAAATAAATTTAAATCAGGAATAATACAAAAATTCAATTTATCAAACCAAGTTTCAAAAAATAAAGGGTTAAGTTTAAACAAATTAAGGGAACTTTCTGAATATTTAACAGATAACGATTTAAAAAGGATATCGAAAGGCGATGTGTATATATCAAAAATTAAAGAAATTAAAGAAATTGAATATGAGGGTGAAGTCTATGACTTAACAGTTGAAACATATCATAATTTCATAGCAAATGGGGTAATTGTCCATAACTGTTCATATCCAAGAACAAGCTCTCAAAAACTTCCAAAGGATGAAAATTACATAAAGGATATTTTAACTAAAATTTTAAAACATGGGGATTATAAAAAATATGCCGAGCTCATTTTAAATGAAAATAGGAAGCCAATAGAAGGTAAAAAAAGCGACCCTGCACACCCTGCAATACACTTTGTAGATATTCCAAAAGAGCCGCTGGCTGATGACGAGAAAAAATTATACGATTTAATTGTAAGAAGAACATTAGCAACCTTTTGGGATGATGCAGAAAGGGAATATATCAATGTAGTATTGAACATTGGCGGTGAAAACTTTAAACTCAGCGGTTCAAGAACTGTAAAAGAAGGATGGCATGAGATATATTACTTCACAAAGTTTGATGAAAAGGAGCTCCCAAGTTTAAGAAAAAACAATAAAATACCTGTTGAAAAGATAACCATTGAAAGAAAGGAAACAAAACCACCTAAAAGATATACAATGGCATCAATTATAAAGGAGTTGGAAAATAGACAGTTGGGGACAAAATGTTTAACTTCTGATACACTAATTAAGGTCAAGATTAACGATAAAATTGAAAATTTAAAAATTGGAGAATTATTTGAAATGCTAAACGAGAAATTTTGCAAAAATAATGTTGAATTTGCCACCAACAATAATAAAATTAAATGTATCTCATATAATGAAAATGGAAACATTGTAGAAAGTGAATTTGAATTCATTAGTAGAAGAAAATTATGTGATAATGAAAGAGTTTATAAAATTGAATTTAATGATGGCAGTTATATTGAAGCTACTGACGAACATCCAATTTTAATATACGATAATAAAGAGCATATTAAATATGTTAGAACCAAAGATTTAGATAAGGGGATGAAGTGCATATATTCAATAAAATACTCTGATAAAGAAGGAAAAATATTTTGTAATTGGGATGAATTTGTTGAAAAATGCAATGAAAAATCAAAGTTATACGGTTTAACTGATGAAGTTAAGGATTTAAGAGAAAAATTAAACCTATCAAAACATAAGTTTTCAGAGAGATTTGGAATTAGTTATACTCAAACTTGGAAATATGAAGAAAATAAAAGAGTTCCGTTGTATTTGTTTAATCGATTAGGGCTGAAAAAGCCAAAATATATAACTTCTACAAACCCAAAACTATCAATTAAAAACCCATTTCCATTAGGATATTCAAGTTCATTGATTAGAATTATATCTCATTTAGTAGGGGATGGCTCTATCTATAAAAAAGGAATAACAAAGGAGAATGTTTATGATTTTAGATACCACAACACAGATATGGATTTAATTACTCAGTTCGTTGATGATGTGGAAAATGTATTTGGTATTAGATTAACCGTTAAAAAAGCAAAACCTAAATTGGTAAAAAATAAAACAAGATACTGCAAAGAAAAATATTATGTGCAAATCCCAGCAGTAGTTGGAAGAGTGCTTGCAATACTATTTCCTGAAATTGTCAATAAGAATGCCCCTAAGTTCCCAAAAGAATTCTATCCAGAATACATTGGAGCGTTGTTTGATGATGAAGGATGCGTAGTTGAGAATGAATGCAAATTGTTTATATCAAATACAAATTTTGATTTGTTAGAAGATATTAAAAAGATGCTGTTAGAATTAGGCATCGAATCAAGACTTGATAAAAATCAATTTAAACTATATATTAAAGGAAGAAAAAATACTCAGAAGTTTTTAAATAAAATACCATTCATTTCAGTTGATAAAAAACAGAAGTTAATTAATGCACTATCTAATAAATACGCTGGAAGCGATGAAAAGAATTCGATTGTATGGAAAGAAAAATCCATAATAGCGGCATTGGGACACAATGAAATGGGACTAACTTCAAAAGAAATAAGAGATATTGCTAATATATCTGATTCAATTATTGGAGATTATTTGAGAGAATTAATTAACAATGGAATTGTGGAGAAAATTACCGTTGGTATTAGCGAATATCCCAGAAAAAAAATTATCTACAAATGTAAATTAAATCCTAATGATTTATTTTATAAATACATTGGTGAAAAAGTCATAAATAAGGACTTTATTACAAAAACAATATCAAACATTGAAATTATTGACTATAATGGATATGTTTATGACATAGTAAATTCAAAGTATTCAAATTTTATAGCAAATGGCATTGTGGTTCATAACTCAACCAGAGCCGACATTGTAGAAAAACTTGTAAAAAGAGGATATTTAATCGATGACGGCTCATTAAAAGTGACTGATTTAGGAATAGCAGTAATTGAAACCCTTAAAAAATACTGCCCTGAAATAATCGATGAGCAGATGACAAGAGAGCTGGAAAAGAAACTGGATAGATTGCAGAAAGGAACTATAAAAAAAGAGACCGTTTTAAAAGATGCTGAAAATAAGTTAAGGGCGATACTTGAAGAGGTTAAAAAGAAGGAAAAAGAGATTGGAAAGGAACTGGTGGAAAAGATAGATGCAACAAACAAATCTTTAAAAACTGTTGGTAAGTGCGAATGTGGCGGGGATTTGATAATAATCAGGACAAAAGGCAAAAAAAGATTTATAGGATGCACAAACTATCCAGAATGCACAAAAACTTATCCATTACCTCAGAAGGGAAGAATAAAGGTTTTAAATGAAACCTGTGAAGTTTGCGGAGCTCCGGTGATAAGCATAGATAAACAGAAAGTTTGTATAAATCCAGAATGTCCTTCAAAAATATCCAGTGAAGAGAAAAAAGAAATAGAAAAAGCTGAAAAAGCTGAAAAAACCTGTCCAAAATGTGGTGGAAAGCTAATAATTAAAAAAGGAATTTATGGCGTATTTTTAGGTTGTGAAAATTATCCAAAGTGTAGATATACGGAAAAGCTGAACGGTAAAAATGAAGCTGAAAAACATGAAAAAGTAATAGTAGGTAAATGTCCTGACTGCGGCGGAGATTTAATAATAAGGAAGGGAAGATTTGGGGAATTTATAGGATGTTCCAATTACCCAAAGTGCAGGCATACTGAAAAAATCAAAAAGAACGATGATAATAAAGAGAAGAAAGGGAAGAAAGAAAAAGAGGAGAATAAAAAATAAAAAAGAAGAATAAAATAATTTGCTATTTTTTGTAAGTTATTATTTTTTTAGTTGATATTTTAAATAAATTTTTATTTCCATCCCACTATGGTCTGATTTTAACTTTTCAATGCTTTTACAAACCAATCAAAGTCATCTTTATTTCCATCCCACTATGGTCTGATTTTAACAGTTTAAAATATTCCTTATTTTACACTAAATACCTTTGCATTTCTTCTATTTAAAACTTTCGAGTCTCGAATCACAATGATTTTTAGAGTATATATAGTTTTAAGATGATTTACGACAGGTAATTTACAAATGTTTAAAGAAATAAATGGTATTATATCCATATTTTTTAAAAATTTAAAAAATTCACAAGGAAAAACTTAAAACAGCCAAAGATACGGCATACCTAATAAAAATCCCTATAAATTATTAAATTTAAATAAATAAAATAATATTAAAAAAGCATCAATCCGAGATTACATATTAATCCTTAAAATAACAAATAATAAACATAAAATCAATAAAATCAAAAATAAGATTATTTGCCAAGGATAAATACTAATTTAAGAAATTCTAACTATTCCAAAGAACCGTGAAATCCCCCATCTCCCATCTTCAAAACCATATTTTATAACTAAAATCTAATCAGTAGTAGAGCTCCTACAATCATATTTAATCTAAGTATAAATTGTGAAAAACTTATTAGTTTTTTATTTTCTATTATCAATATTTTTATACAATAAAAAACAAATTATAAAAGTAAATATGTTATTAATACTAATGTTCATAATAATGACACATACAAAAATATATAAAAAGAGGATGATAATATGGGGTTTTTTGATACAATCACGTCTATTTTTAAGAAAGCTCCTAAAATACACTACGCAAAGTCGCAAACAGTGGATTTAATAGAATTAAAGAAAAATCCATATTATATAGTGGCATCCGTTGAATTGGGGAACACCACAACAAAATCCATCATTACCGGAACAAACATGGAAACAGGAATTACTTACTTAATAAGCAAAGATGTAAAGATGACAAGAGATGTGCGAGCTCCTAAAAAGGGAGAAAAAGTATTTGGAAAAACACTTTGGGGAGTAGAATTGACAAAAGAGGCAGTTTCTGACATGGTTAAAGATGTTTTAATCGGAGCTCTAAACAAGGGAAATCTAACAATTGATGATTTGCATTTTGTTGTTAGAAGTACTGGGGTTACAGCAGGATTTGCATCTCCTGAGGAAATAAGCAACATGATTATAGCACTTGCAGATGGCTGTTTAAAGGCAGGAATTCCACCATCAAAAATGGCTCCCGCAATGACCAAAAATCAACTTCCGAAACCTTTTGATAACTATACATTAATGGATAAGATAATATTTGATGGTGCAGTTACTGGGGTTGTTCCACCAACTGGCAAGGAAGTCGTGGCAAATGAAATGGAAGGTGAGCTCGTTACAGCAGGAATAAAAGTAGGTGCAAAATGGACAGATGTTGATTTCAGAAATCCATGTATGAGTATTGATTTTGGAACTACGCTTGCAGGTAGGATTACAAATGATAATAAACCTTATGCAAATGTTGTTGGAAACCTGTGCGGTTTAGCTGGGGCTATTGCCGATGCCATTGTTAGAGGTAGTGGATTAGTAAATAAAAACAAAGGAGCCGCATTAGATATTAAAAAGGAAAAGGGCAAGGTAGATATAAAACTTGCTGAAAAATATGCAGAAGAGGCACATAATTATATAAAAATATGTGAAGTTCCAAAAAATATGGAAAGATTTGGAACTGTTCCGGTAAATCCTGAAAGTGCAGAGAAAGCGGGAACTGCATTAATAGGTTGTGATGTTGGGGAGAATGGAAGCGATATTCCTAAACTGGAAGAGATTGGAAGAAAAGTTATGGAGGAAAGCAATATTCCAACACTGCTATATACTCTTGATATAGTATCGGCTGAAATAACCAAGAAACTCGTGCAGCTTGCAAACCAAAAAGGTCTTGTAAATGAAAAAACTGCAATTGGAATAACTGGAAGGGCAGGTATCACAGGAGATAAGCCTAAATTGATAATCGAAAAGTTAGGGGAATTAAATATTTGGGAAAAACCAGAGGAAAATATTGTGTTTGTTGAAGATGGTCTTGCATTAGGTTCCAGCATTATGGCAAGATGTATGAATTGCCTTGGAACGCCAAAAAATCCAATTGGAGGAAATAGAGGAGATAGATGTATATTAGGTGAAAGAAGAAAATGGCAGAAACAGAGAGGAATGATAAAATAAAAGATAATAAAAATAATAAAAATATTATAAAAAATAAAAATACACTTATTAATTTTTTTATAAAATTAAAAAAATATATTTTAATCATGAATTCCTTTTTCCGTTATTCTGAATATTGCCTCAGCATCTGGGAGATGAGGGGAATCGTATAATTTTGCAACCCTTTTATCTCCTTTTCCTTTCCTTAAAAAGAATCTAAATGTTGCAGCGTGTCCAACGATATGTCCTCCAATTGCCTGCTCAGCAGCTCCAAAGAATGCGTCAGGTCTTGCTGAAACTTGGTTTGTAATAAGAACAATACAGTTGTGGAGGTCAGCGAGCTTATTTAAAACTGCCATATGCCTTCCAAGTTTTTGCTGTCTCTCTGCAAGTTTTCCTCTTCCAGTATATTCATTTCTAAATGTGCTTGTCAGTGAATCTACAATTACCAACTTTATGTTGTTTCCTGATTTTATGAGCTCTTCAATTTTTTCTGCAAAAAGCATCTGCATATCTGAATTGTATGCCCTAGCTACAAATGTATTATCAAGCACCTTTTGGCCATCTATACCAAGAGCTTCGGCCATCTGAGTAATTCTTTCAGGCCTAAATGTTCCCTCTGTATCTATATAAACTGCTTTTGGATTTGATAATTCACCATCATTTATCCATTCATCATCTGCAAAAATTGTATCCTCACATTGAAGATTTACACATGCCTGATGCATGATTTGTGTTTTCCCACTTCCAAATATGCCTGCAAATTCAGTAATGGATTGACTTTCCAATCCACCGTTTAATATCCTATTTAATTCATCACTACCTGTGGATAATCTCCATACACTCTTTCTCTGGTTTAAAAGGTCTGCACCACTTTTAAAACCTAAATCACATAATTCTCTCGCTCCCATTATCATTTTGGCAGCTGCTTTCTCGCTAATTCCTTCAATGTCTGTGAGCTCGCCAATAGTTGCAGTAGCGATTTTCATAAAATCTATATATCCAGCTTCAATAAGTTTCTCAGCAGTTGAAGGTCCTACACCAGGTAAATCTGTTAAATTATCAGTCATATATTCACCTATATTTATTAATCATAATTATTAACGAATATTATATCAATATATTTATATTTTGAGTGATAAATATTTAACACATCTCACTAAATATAGAATATATGACGAACTATTTATAATTTTTCACTATATAAATAGGTGCAAAAATGATTAAAGATGACGATTTTTTTAGAATGGACGGCGTTCCACTTACAAAAGAAGAAATAAGGGCGATAAGCACTGGTAAATTACAATTAAAACCTGATGATGTTGTTGTTGATATTGGATGCGGTAGTGGAGGAATGACTGTTGAAATAGCCAGAAGGTGCAAATTTGTCTATGCAATCGATAGCGTAGATGACGCCATAACCACTACAAAAAAGAATTTGGAAAGATTTAATATTAAAAATTGTGAAGTAATAAAAGGGAATGCAGAGGATGTTTTATTTGATTTAGAATTTAACAAGGCATTTATTGGTGGAACAAAAAATATAGTTAATATTTTAAATATATTAAAAGAAAAAAATGTGAAACACATTGTGGCAAATACAATAGTGCTTGAAAATGCTGTGAATATAATAAATAATTTTAATAGTGATGATGATATATATGATGTAGATGTTGTAAATGTTTCTATTAGTTATGGGAAAAAAATAAATGCGGGACATATGATGATATCAAGAAATCCTATAACTATAATAACGTGTAAAATGAAAAAATAAAAATAATTAAAAATAACTAATAGGTATGAAATAACAATTAAAACAAATTAAAAAATATGGTATAAAAATCCAATCTCAATTTTTATTTTAATATATTTTTACAATATAAGGGGGAAGATTTTATGAAACCTACGGCTTATTTTTGTATGGAGTTTGCAATAGACCAGCCTTTAAAAACTTATGCGGGAGGATTAGGGTTCTTAGCAGGTTCCCATTTCAAAGCTGCCAAAAGATTAAAGTATCCAATTGTTGGAGTATCAATGTTATGGAGCTACGGATATTACGACCAGGTGCGAGATAAAGAAGGCAGAATGAAGGTTGATTATATCAGAAAATATTATGAATTTTTGGATGATATCAAATTAAAAATTCCAGTAACTATAAATAACACCACAGTTTGGGTAAAGGTATATAAACTTGAAGAAGATGTGTTTGGAACATGCCCAATATACTTTTTGACAACGGACATTCCTGAAAATGACCATCTATCAAGAACAATATCCTATAATTTATACGATGGAAATAATTTAACACATATCGCCCAAGAAATTGTTTTAGGAATAGGTGGCTACAAAGTCATAAGAGAATGTGAAGATGTTAAACTGTATCATATAAATGAGGCCCATCCTCTGCCATTAGGATTTAAAATGATTGAAGAATACGGTCTTGATTATGTAAAAGAGCATTTAGTTTTCACAACCCATACCCCAGTCCCCGCAGGAAATGAAACACAGGATATTAATCTACTTAAAAATATGGGATTCTTTGGAAATGTTGATATAAAACTTGCTGAAAAACTTGGAGGAAATCCATTTAATTTAACTGTTGCAGCATTAAGAATGTCTAAAAGGGCAAATGCAGTTTCAAAATTACACAAGAAAACAACTGAAGACATGTGGAGTTGGGTAAAAGATAAATGTCCTATAACATATATAACAAATGCTCAGGATAAATATTATTGGCAGGACCCCATTATAAGAGATGCTGCAAAAGATTATGATTATAATAAATTAAGAAAAAGAAAGATGCAAATGAAAAAATTGCTGTTTGAAGAGGTTGCTGACCAAACTGGAAAGTTATTTGACCCGAATGTAATGACGGTGGTATGGGCGAGGAGATTTGCAGGATACAAAAGACCCTACTTGCCATTGTATGATGAAAATCGACTAAGAAAACTTTTAGAGGATAAGAAAATTCAAATAATTTGGGCTGGGAAGCCACACCCAAGCGATACAAATGCTCAGATTACGTTTAATTGGATAGTGTCAAAAACAAGGGATTTAAAAGGTGCAGCGATATTAACGGGATATGAATTAAAATTAAGCAAATTATTAAAGATGGGCTCTGATATATGGTTAAATACTCCAAAACGACCTAATGAAGCCTCAGGAACATCCGGAATAACAGCCTCAATGAATGCCTCTATACACATGAGCTCACTTGATGGTTGGCATGTTGAATGGACTGAAATGTATCCAGATGATAGTTTCACAATAGGAGATGGAGTGCATACAGATGATGACTATGAGGCAAAGTGCATGTATGAACAGCTTGAAAAAGCATCAAATATGTATGATACAGATGAATGGTGGAAAAAGGCATGCGACTGTGTGAATCATGTGGTTGAATATTTCGATGCAGAGCGAATGATTAAGGAATATGCTGAAAAAATGTATAAATAAAATATATCATTTACTTTTTTTATAATTATTATTTAGCATTGTTATCTATTCCATCGATTCATTTTTATAACTTTAAATTTATTTTATTTTTTTGGTGATTTAATGGATAGAGGCATTTATGAATTTAGAGAATATTATAAAAATAAATTTCCATACTACAATATAAGAGCTCAGCAAATAAAGATGATGGAAACCATATTTAACAGCGTGAATAATAAAAAGAATTTGGTGGTTGAAGCACCAACAGGAGTTGGAAAAACCCTTTCATATCTCATTCCATCGCTATATTTTGCAGAGAAGGGAAAAAGAGTTATGGTACTTACTGAAACAATTGACCAACAGGAAAGAATTTTTGAAGATTTGAATTCACTGAAACACAATTTAAAAGTATCCTTTATGATGGGAAAAGGCAATTTCTTCTGCAAATCAAAAGGAGATAAAGCGAATAGACTATACTGTCAATTAAATAAAAAATGTCCCCACAGACCAAATAAAAAACCATACTGTGTATGTGGAACAAAAAAGGAACCCCTTACAATAGACGGGATTACAAAATATTTCTGTCCATTTTGTATATGCGATTATCAAAAATCAAAAATTGAATGCCTAAATGCCGATATAGTTGTAATGAACAACAGCATCTACTACTACATAAAGGAAGAAATTGATGCAAAAAGAAACACTGATATAATAATCTGCGATGAGGCTCATAAGCTTGAAGGGAGCATAAGAAATTCCGCAACCATATCTATAAATCCAGAGATAGCACTTAACAGACTGAGGTTTATGGCATACCATTTTGCGCCAAATACTTTGAGGAAGTATTTTAAACGACTTAGCGATAAATACAACAGCAATAACAATTCAAATAATTTAAATATATATAATGATGAATATAACGAAGGTTTTTGGAAGATTATTCACAATTATGTCTCAAATTATGCAAATATTGAGGATTGTAAAAATACATTGATATTTGATGGAGAACACATTACTTCTTGGAAGTTAAAGGAGGATGTGGCAATATTGGGAACTCTTTTAGATGGATACTATCAAATATTGGATATAAAGAAAAAAATAGAATCTCTTGAAGAAAATAAAGAACTGGATAAAAAAGACCTTAAATTTAAGATAGATAATAAGGCACTGGTTCCTTTGGAATTTCAATTTATATTCAATAAAAAAATATCTGATATGCCACTTATGGAGTTTATAGACAATATAAAGAACTTAAAAACTACAAACAGCAACTTTGTAATATACAGGAATGGGAGCTCACTACTATGTGAGCCAGTCCTTGTTTCATCCTACCTTAAAAAACTTTATGGAGATGCAACAGTAATACATTGTTCAGCCACTATTGGAAATTTAAAGGTTCATGCCCTTAAAACTGGAATGGGGGCGTCCAATACACTTGTTTTAGATAGTCCTTTTTCGGAGCTCAGGAAAAAAATCATCGCTCTAAGTGATGGAGAGGATATGAAGTATGACGGTAGAAAAGAATTAAAACGAAAAAAGGCAAATGAAAATATATTTAAACTGTTAAAATCTGCAAAATGCAACAGTTTGGTATTGTTTAAAAGCTTTGAGGATTTAAACAGTACATACAAATATTTAATAAATAACAGCAACAAATTGAATCAACAAATATATTGTTATGAGTCAGGCATGGATGGAAAGGAGGCTAAGGAATTAAAGGAACGCTTTGAAAGAGACGGAGGAATACTTCTTGCAACAGGAAGATTTGCCGAAGGTGTGGATATACCGGGAGACGCCTTAACAATGGTGATAATTGACAGCCTTCCTTTTCCAGTTCCAACACCCTTATTGAATCGTGAGCAGAAACTACTTGAAGAGGGATTGAAAAAGAAAAATGTAAGTAGTAAAAATGCCCATTGGACGGCGTTTTTAATGACTTCATTCCATATTATGTCAAGAACAATCGTTCAGATGATTGGTAGATTGATTAGAACTGAGGATGATTACGGCGTTGTGGTTGTTCAGGATAAGAGATTCAATGATTGGGTTGCCGAGGAGATGAAAAAAAGAGGATATTTAAAGGATAATTATGTATCTATGAATATAGACAAAGCAGTTGAATATATCCCTAAGTTTTTGAATGATTTTAAATCTTAGTAAATGAATAAAATAAAATTATTTATTAATTATTATTGATATTATTGGTATTATTCATTGTCATTAATATTATTAGTATTTATTAACCATTATTTAACTATTTATTCGGTGATAAAATGATTACAGTTGGAATAGACCATGGAACATCGGGTATAAAGGCATGTATAAGGGAAAATAATAAAAACACATTTTTTAAAATGGGAAGGACTGAATTAAAAAATAAATCTTTTTTAGAGGAATTAAAAAATTATATCAATTTAAAGGATATAGACCTTATTTCAGTATGCTACTCTATGGGAGATGGGATAAATAAAATACTTCCGATAGAGAAGGTAAAAAACAGAGGAGTAATAAACATAGAAGGAGTTGGAGAAAAAATAGGCGGAGGAACAAAGGTTTATGATGAAATAAAAAACTCAGGGATTCCTGCGGTAGTAATTCCCGGACTGCATAAAAATACGGAATGTATGGATGAAAGATTCAGAGCTCTATTCTCTCATGTGGCATCACCAGAAAAAATATCCATAGCATACACAGCATATAAAACATTTGGATTTAATGATTTTATATTATCGGATATTTCTTCAAATACTGTGAGCCTATTAATAAAGGATAAAAAGATTTTTGGGGGATTCGATGCCTGTATTGGTGCCATAGGGCTATTACATGGTCCAATCGATTTGGAGATGATAAGGGACATCGACAGCCACAAAATCACAGCAAATGAAGCATTTTCAACTGCTGGGGCGATAAAAATAGTTAGGGATAGATACAAAGGTGTAGAGGATACTAAGGCAGAAATTTTAAAAAACTACAAAACAGATGAAAGATGCCGCCTTGCAATAGATTCCCTTATTTTAAGCGTTGCTATGGAAATAAGTTCCCTAATGTTCTTAAATAAAGGTAAAAATATAATTTTAGCAGGTTCTATTGCTACTACGGAAGAATATGAAGTTCCAGAGAAATTAAAAGAATATTTAGGTGGAAATGTATTTGTTTTGGAGGGGGAAAGCGGAGCTCTTGGGGGAGCTCTGATAGCTGAGGATATATTGAAAGGGGAAAGAGATATTTTAGGAATAAGTGTGGATTACTAACACTATTCTTTTTTTATTTTTTCCTTTTTCTTATGCTTTTTAAACTTCGTTTTTTAACGATTAACGGCGTTCTTTCCACTTCCAGCCCGTCGCTTGTTGGGTATCTCTCGGAAATATAGGCACTGAAATTTATATCATAATCTATATTTTTTAATTCGTCAATCAAATCCTCCAAAACATAAGAATTTAAATATAAATTATTGCCGTTTATTTCATACGGAATTTCGTTATATTCTAATATATCAATTATTTCATTAATATCATCCAAATTTTTAAAGGATATTATGCCCCTTAATATTAGCCCTTCATCAGTGATTATGTCATAATCCTTTGCTATGTTTTTTGCTCTATTTATAAGTCGATTTTTCATCTGTATGCCGTCTTTTAAAGCAGATGGGCAGTAATGGATAATAAGGTTAAATCCATAATTGTTATCTTCGCTTTCTTCTTCTTTTTTCTTTTCCCCTTTTTCTTTGAAATAATTAATTACCTTTTGGGCTGTTTCTTCACTCCCTAAAATCTCTGATGCAAAATCGTTTTTTTCTGTAAATCCTTTCTCTTTTAAAATGTTGTAGTTGGTTTCAGAGTATTCCAATTCGTTAATATTTAGGAATTTTACGCCGATTTTGTTCAATTCTTCCGCTAAATAAATAATCTCTTCTTTATAGTTTGGTATTGCAGGGATTTCTACGCCCACATCTTTTATATATTCAATACATAATTTTAACTTATTTAGGAAATCATCCATGTAGTTTTTAAACTCATCACTATCAAAGTCTTTTTTGCTGTATCTGTTGAAGAATTTTGTAGGATGAAGCCTTATTTCATCGAGTCCTGCCTCTTTAAGCATTTTTAATTTATCCTCATCCAAATGAGTTGGTGTTGTGTATAAATGAGCGTGAAAGTTTGAGCCTTTAAATTCATTTTTCAGAGCTCCGATATATTCGCAGGTTCGTTCTATTTTTAACAGTGGATTACCGCCAGTAATGCCTACTCCTTTACTTCCGCATAGGTGAGCTTCGTCAATAGCTTCTTCAACTGAGTTTATTTTCCGTTCGTTTGCATAGATAACATCTTTTTCTTTTCTGTTCTCTGAAACTGGGCAGTAAAAGCAGTTCTCGCCACATAGCCCTGTAATGAATAAAACGAGCTTTTCTCCTTTTATACAGTATTGACATCCAACTGGAAGGTTTTTAATATTTTTAAATAAACATCTTTGTAAGTCTTCAATATCCATAATCATACCTTAATTTATTTTTATTTAATTTCTTCTAAAATCATATTCAGCAATTTTTCATCATTTGCAACAATTATATTATATCTATCTGTTGCGTTTAAATCGAATTTGAATTTAAATTCATCTCCGTTTTCATCGGTAATTATTGCCCCAGCTTCCTTACAAATAATATAGGAAGATGCAATGTCCGTTGTTCTCACATAGGGTCTTATGTCAAATATACCATCGAGAGCTCCCCTTGCAACATACGCCATCTCGATACCAAATGCCCCCATAATCCTTACCCGCCTAACCTTTCCGATTAAATTTAAATTTTTCCTTGAATAATAACTTATTACCGCTTCTTTTTCATTGTATTCCTTTACCTTGATTTTTTCCCCATTTAAAAATGCTCCCTTCCCAGCAAATGCTTCATAGGTGTTTTTTGTTAAGAATTCATAGGTTAAACCATAATAGGGATTGTTATCTTTGAATACTGCAAAACAAAATCCAAAACATGGAAATCCCGTTGTAAAATTAAAGGAACCGTCTATTGGGTCGATTACCACAGTCCATTCACTATTGTTATCTATTGTCCCAGTTTCTTCGCTCACGATATTAACATTTAATGGTTTTAAGTGTTTTAAAACATTATCTTCACTTATTCTATCCACTAACTCGGTAGTGTCTCCGCTTGGGGAATATCCGACAATTTTGGCTCCTTCTTTTTTACCAAAATATGGCATTACATCTTTTTCAATTTCTTTTGCTATTTTCAATCCGAGCTCATTCCAGTTCATATTTTCTCCTTCATTTTTAATGGATTATTAATTCTTAAAAAATAAAAAATAACTTGTAATATACTAAATATAATATTTATCAACGGTACTTAAAATAATATTTGAAAAATAAAATTTTTTGATATTATCGGTGGATTTCTTTTCTATTGCTATTGGTGTAAATATATTAATTGCTATTCAAATACTCTTCTATCTTCTCCGCAAGGATTTCATAAGTCCATTTTAATTTATTTTCATCCCTTTCAAGAAGTGTTGTTCTAAATCCATTTAGTTCAGAGTTAAAGGACGACATCGGAACAATACATAAACCTGATGATGCCAGCAAATTATAAACAAATCTCATATCATGAGGTTTTCCCTTTGATATTTCATCAACATATTTTCTGAGCTCAGGGTTTTCTATTTTTAGCTTTTGATTATCATTTAAATATTCTTCGTCAAACACGACCCCCATGTAAAAGGCACCGTTTGTTTTATTTACGATGAGCCCATCAATAGGTTTTAATTTATTGTATGCAAAGTTTGAAGCTTTTTCATAGTAATTTCTTCTTTCATCCAAGTATTTATGGAATTTCGGATTGCTCATAATCTTAGGTATGACCTTTTGAGGTAAGGTTGTAGAGCACACTTCAATCATCTTAAATTTACAGATACCTTCAACATATTTTTTAAATATTGGGTCTTTATCTGCGTTATAGGTTTCCATCCATCCACATCTTGCACCAGGCCACGGGAGCTCCTTTGATATTCCCTTTAAAGATATTCCGCACACATCATCTATTACTTCTGATAAGTATGTGTGCTTTTTGCCATCATAAACTAAATGATGGTATATCTCATCGCATAGTATAAACAAATCGTATTCATTTGCAATATCTACAACTTCATCCAATACATTTTTTGAATAAACTGCACCAGTTGGGTTTCCGGGGTTTATTACCAATATTCCAGATACTGAGGGGTTGTATTTAACCTTATTTCTTAAATCGTCCATATCAGGATACCAGTTGTTGTTTTCATCCATCTTATACATAAGGGGCGGGCATCTTGCATGTAGTCCTTCTGCTGATGAATGGGTTGGATATGCGGGCGAAGGTCCAATTACTCTTGATTCCTTTTTTAATAATCCATATATTTTTGTAATTGCATCACCAAGCCCATTGAAAAATATTATATCATCTGCTGTAATCTGAGCTCCGTTCTTTTTATTGTTCTCTTCTGCAAGAAATTCCCTAGTCTCTAAAAGTCCCTTTGTTGGGCAGTATATGTATGAATCATCTTCCATAACTGTTTCTGCAATTATCTCTTTTATCCAGTCTGGAACTTTCTCTCCCTTTATAATCGGGTCTCCTATGTTTTCCCATGTAATGTTTAGTCCGTAGCTCTCCACTTTTTTTGCAACTTCAACAATTTCTCTTATTTCATAGGTGAGCTCGGTTGCTCCTTCGTGTATAATATTTGTTCTCATCCTATCACATTGTTATATTATTATTGATTTTATTATTATTTTCATTTATGTTAAATAGAGTCCTATTTAATTACCTTTCCTTAAAAAATTAAATGTATTTAAGGAAAAATGAGTTTATAGTATATAATACTTTCGATTATTTAATTAAAATAGAGCGGTATTATATAACAGGTATTTTTTATATATTTCTAAAAAATAGCATATTAATGGTTATTATATAAAAATTTAAATAATAATAGGTATTATTTAATTTCATACATAAATTGGTGAAAAACATGGTGCATTTATCCGAGATTCATTTAAAAAATTTCAAATCATTTAAAAACGCCAAATTAAAAATACCTTCTGGATTTACGGCAATATTGGGTCCCAACGGCTCAGGGAAGTCAAATATAATCGACGGAATATGTTTTGTTCTTGGAAAAACATCTGCAAAATCACTGAGGGCAGGAAAATTCAATGAGTTAATTACCTATCACAAAAACAAAAGAGCAGATTATGCAGAAGTGATTTTATTTTTTGATAATAAGGATAGAAAGATTCCAATAGATTCTGACAAGGTTGGAATATCGAGAAAGGTAAAATTAAAGGGAGATAACAATTACTATTTAATATGGTATGAGAAGAAAGAAGGGAAGGAAGGTAAAGAAGAGAAAGAAGGAAAAGACAACAAACCAATAGAAAAACGAAAAAAAATGAAAAAATCCCAAATAATAGACATATTCAACAGAATTTCACTAAGTGGGGATGGATTAAATATTATTCTTCAAGGAGACCTTATAAGATTAATTGAAATGTCCCCAAGGGAAAGAAGAAAGGTAATTGATGAAATAAGCGGGATTTCGGAATATGATGAAAAAAAGGAAAAATCACAAAAAGAATTGGAAAAAGCGAGGGAATATATTGAAAAAATAGACATAAGAATAAACGAAGTAAGGGCAAACCTTGAAAAACTTAAAAAAGAAAAGGATGATGCGGAGAAGTATCTAAAACTAAGCGAGGAGTTGAAAACTACAAAATACATACTTACTTCAAAAAAGGTAGAGCTCCTAAAAGTTGTGCTGGAAGATACTGAAAAAAATATAAATGCCCTAAAAGAATTAAAGGAAAAATTTCAGGGCGATATGCATAATATAGATGGTGAAATACTTAATTTAAAAAATAAGCTTGAAAATATTATAAATGAATTAAAGGAAAAGGGAAACGAGGAAGTAATGGAGCTCCACAAGTCCATAAAGGAACTTGAATTAAATATTGAAAATGATAAGAAACAGCTTAACAATAGTTTGGATGATTTAAAGAATTCAAAAACTCAGTTAGAAATTAAAGAAAAGGAATTAAATGAAACTCGGGAAAAGATAGACAATATAAGAAAAGAAACGATGGAAAAGGAAAAGGAAATAAAAACCATCAAAGAAACCATAAAAAATTTAGAGGATGAAAGGAGCTCCTTAAAATCATCTGTGGAGAAAAGTGAAACTCACATAAACATACTCAAACAGCAAGAAAGAAAGCTTTCCGAGAGATTAAATGAATACCAAAAGGAACTGCACAAGTTAAGAACTGAATTAAACGATGTAGATGGGAAAATAAATAAAAAATCCTTTGATTTAAAACGAAACAATGAAACTATTGAAAAACTGAAAGAAGAGCTTAATTTAATAAATAAAAATACCGATGATACAAAAACTCTTTATAAGGAACTTGAAGATATTGTTGTGGAATTGGAATTTTCAAAGAAGATGTTGCAAAAATATGAGGATGAGAAGAAGGAGCTCCAAAGTAAAAGAGATAACTTATACTCAGAATACGCCAAGGAAAATGCAAAAATTAAGGCATTAAAGGAGATGGAAAATTTCAATGTAAATAGCACAATAAAAAGCATATTGGACGCTAAACTTCCCGGCGTTGTGGATATTGTTGGAAATCTCGGAAAAACAAAAAATGAGTATAAAACAGCAATTGAAATTGCAGGGGGAGGAAGGTTAAACCATATCGTAGTTAAGAGGATGGATGACGGAGCTCGGGCGATAGAGTATTTAAAAAGAAACAAACTTGGAAGGGCTACATTTTTACCTATGGACAGAATAAGGGGAAATGAACCACGCCACATAAATGAGGATGGAGTAATTGGAAGAGCCGTTGATTTGGTGGAATTTAAGGAGGAATATAGAAACATATTCAATTATGTGTTTGGAAACACCATTATTGTAAAGGATTTGGAAACTGCGAAGAATCTTTCAAAAAAGTATAAAGTTAGGTTCGTATCTCTTGAAGGGGATGTTGTGGAGGCTTCTGGTGCTATGGTTGGGGGAAGTATCAGGCGGTCTTCAAATATAAAGGTTGAAATAGACACTTCAAAGCTTGAAAAACTTGCAAATGAGTTAAAGGAAATAGAAAATAAACTAAACGGTGCTGATGGAATAAATAACAAGATTGACGAGATTAGCAGAAAGATAAACATATATTCCGCTAGGAAGATGGAATTAGAAAATAAATTGAGACTTATAAAAGAAAATGAAAATAGAAAAATGGATATTATTAAAAATAATAATACAAAAATAAAAGAAATTGAGCTGATAAATAAAAAACTTGGGGATGAACTGGAAGAACTGGAAGATTTAAAAGAAGAATTAGAGCATAAAATAAAAAATCTTGAAAATAAAATCGATGAGACAATATCCACGAGGGAAAGGGTATTGAAGGAACTGAAATCATACGAAGACTCCACACTTATAAAAAGAATTAGGGATGTGGAGGGTGAAATAGAAACACTTAGTAAAAAGAAGGATGAACTGGAAAATGATACAAAACGAAATGCAGTTCTTATAAAAGAAGTTCTCATTCCTAAGATGGCAGAAACTACTGAGAAAATAAAAGAATTAAATGAAAAAATAGCCATGCTTCAAAAAAATATAGAGTTTTATAAGAACAATATTGAAAAAAATGTGCAAGTTTTGAGGGATAAGAAGGAGAGATATGTAGAGCTCACCAAAGATTTGGAAGAGCTCACTGAGAAAAAGGCAATGTATGAAAAGCAAATAGAGGAACTAAACAATAACAAAAAAGAACTTATTGAAAAGATTGGCGGTATTAATAAAGAAATAAACACACTATTGATTGATAAGGCAAAATACGAAACTCGATTGGAAGATGAAGAGAAAAAACTTTATTTATGTGAAAAAATCGAAGATGTGTCTGATGAATTATTTAATAAAATAAGTGCTATGGAAATAAATGAGCTGGAAAAGTATGTCATAAAACTTGAAAATAGTATAAAAAGACTTGAACCAATAAACATGAGGGCTATTGAGGATTACGAGTATATAGAAGAAAGATATAAAGAGTTATTTGATAAAAGGAAAGAATATGAAGAAGATGAGAAAAAATATCTTCAATTAATCGAAGAAGTTGAGAAGAGGAAGAAAGAGGTATTTATGGAAGTATATGAAAAGATTGCCAAAAATTACGAGGAGATATATAAGGACATTGGAGGAACTGGAAAATTGAGTTTAGAAAATCCTGAAAATCCATTTGAAGGAGGACTTTTAATCGATGCCTCACCGAGAAACAAAAGCCTTCAAAGTTTAGATGTGATGAGTGGTGGGGAAAAATCCTTAACTGCACTGGCATTCCTCTTTGCTATTCAGAGATTAACTCCTGCACCGTTCTATGTGCTTGATGAGGTTGATGCGGCACTTGATACAAAAAATGCGACGCTAATAGGTGATATGATTAAAAATGCGTCAAAGGAATCTCAATTTGTAGTAATATCTCATAGAGAACAGATGATAAGTAAGGCGGATACACTTTATGGAGTTTATATGGAAGATGGATTAAGTAAGATTGTAGGTGTTAAGTTATAAGCAAAGATGCAATTTAAATAAAAATTCTATTTTTAAAAATAGGTTGGTGGTGATAATATGAAAAAAGAGCAAATAACAAAAAATATTACAGTTCCAAATAAAAATATGGAAATCCTTAAAAAATATTTTTCTCATTGTTTTGATAAAAATGGAAATTTTGATTTTGAAAAATTCAAAAAAGAACTTTCTAAAAATGAAATGGACTTTTCCAAAGAATCTTATGGTATGGATTGGTTGGGAAAATCTTATGCTCGACTTTTAGCAAGTGATGAAGCAAGGACTCTTTTAAAAGAAAATGAAGAATGGAATAAAAAAGAGGAACATAAAAATTCTGAAAATCTTCTTATTAAAGGGGATAATTTAGAAGTTTTAAAGCACTTATCAAATGCTTATTATGAAAAGATAAAGATGATTTATATTGACCCGCCATATAATACTGGAAATGATGGTTTTGTTTATCAGGATGATAGAAAATTTACAGTTGAAGAATTTTCAAAGTTGGCAGGAGTTGATGAGGAAAAGGCAAAAAGAATTTTGGATTTTGTAGATAGCAAAAGTAATTCCCATAGTGCATGGCTTACCTTTATGTATCCAAGATTATACATTGCAAGGCAACTTTTAAGAGATGATGGAGTTATTTTTGTAAGTATTGATGATAATGAGGTTGCACAATTAAGAATTTTAATGGATGAAATTTTTGGGGAAGAGAAT